>JAZQLI010000001.1:0-2713 GCA_045542595.1 Candidatus Scatosoma sp.
ACGTCGCACGGCTGTATTTTGCTTTGTTTGCGTCAATTTCGCAAAGCATATAAAAGCGCGAACGCTCTTCCCCGTCGTCTTCGTCGGCTTCGTTTTGCATTGTATTTTTTGCGCTTTGCGCAGGCGCGGACGCCGTCGTAATCGTTTGCGTAGTTGTTTTCGCAGCGGATACTACGTTTTGCGCGTCGATTACCGTTTGTGTTTTTCCGCCTTTAATGAGTAATGCTACCCATAAAAGCAATAACAATAGCGGCAAAATAAGCAATAATGCCAAAATAGCGAACGTAACTTCCATACGCACCACTATTTTATCGCCCGACGAAAGGTATACGTTTAAAGCGAATGCTAATAACGCGGCGGCGACCAACATCAACGCCAACGCGACGAAATATTTAATTTTCGCCTTTTTCTTTTTGTTCATTCGCTTTCTTTATCCTTATTTTCGTCTATTCCTGCGTTTGTAGTTTCCCTTGCGCTTTCGGAAACATCTTCGGCAACCGCCGCTTCTTCTAACGCTTCGCCTATTTTCGTATCTAAACTAGGAAAACGGACTTCCTTTTCGTCCGACTGCACTTCAGCTTTTTTCTCTTTTTCCGTTTTAGAGAAAATATTTTTGAAGATTTCCTTTATCGTACCCAGCATATCTTGGCGAATACGCTTCTTCGTCTTTTTCCACTCTTCATTGAAGAAGTTTTTGAACGCTTTGAGTTCCGACTCCAACTCGTCCATACCTTCTTTTGTCGTAAAGTCTTTATCCGCCACGCTTTCGCCGTATTTCAAGCGCAACGACTTATAGCGTGCGGCAAGCAACGATTTTTCTTCCTTGAGCGTTTCATACTGCGTAGACAGTGCTTTCATTTCCGCTGCACCTTTGGCAATTTGTCCGTTTAATTCGTTCGTCTTTGCCAAATGCGCTTCGTTGAGTGCGCGAATTTTCTCCAAAAATTCCGTCCGCGTTTCTTCCAACGCCTTGGCGTGCGCTTCTTCGGCGGCAAGCTTTTCTTCTTCCAGCTTGGCAATTTGTGCGTTTAAAGCTTCTTCTTTCAGTTGACGTTCGTATTCTATTTCCGCTATTTTTTGTTCGCAAGCGGCGTTTGCTTCTTCAATAGCTTGCGTACACGCGGCGTTGATTTCGTCAATTTTTTGTTCAAACTCGGCGGTTAATTGCGCTATTTTTTCTTCGTTTTCTATTTGTAAACGTTCAATTTGTAGCGCATATTCCTTTTGCAAGCGCATCATTTCGTCGCTGAGCAAACGCATTTTTTCCTGCGTTGCCGCCATTTCCATTTGTAAATTTTCTATTTCTTTTTCTTGCGAAAGAATTTTCGCTTTCGCCGCCGCAAGCTCTTCTTCTACCTTTTCCAAATCGCGTATGCGTTTTTCCAAAAGTAAAATGTACTGCTCCGCCGTGATACCGTCCGTCTTTAAATGACGGGCAATATTACGGATTTGTTCAGCAAGCTTACGCCGTTCGTTTTCCACGCGGCGTTCTTCTTCCGCGTCATATCTTTTCTTTAAATAATCGCGAATGCCCAAACCGTGTTCATAGGTAAGGAATAAAGCAAGCTCTGCCATTTCGGCAAACTCTTCGCCGACTGTACCCACAAACGGAGATACCTGCCGCGTTTCCGTTTCAATGGTATACCCGTCTTTATCGTACGCAGTAACGTATTCGTACAACGAAAGCGCTTCACGGAAATTACGGTTCATTTTGAGTACGTTGGTACGCATAATAGGCGGTTTTATCATCGGCGTTTTGGCAACTTCCACCATCAGCGGCGTATTCAAATACAAAACGACTGCTTTGTAAACGGTTAAAATACGGTCGATTTCCTTTTGCGCTTTATTGTGTTCGCGTAAATATTCGTCATTTTTCTTTTCTTCTTCCAGCTTGATTTCAAAACGGATTCTACGGTTGCTTTCCACGACGGATTTATTCATTTCCATATTGCCGTTATACGTGTTGGTAAGCTCTACTATTTTTTCATAACGCATACCGATAAAATCGCGTAAATAGCAAAGGAGCATATACAAAAATCTATTTTCGTATACGGCGTAATCGCTCAACCGTTCTACGGTGTAAAGCTGATCGGGAATTAAATCCTTTCCTTCTTCCTGTTCACGCGTAAAGTAGTTACTGTGGCGCGCCAAATGCTCCACCGAATCTTTAGAAACGCGCTTTACCTTTTCAATGGGGATAACTTCCCCGTTAGAACGGATAAACTGGCGTTCTTCCTTTATCGCTTTTTCCACGAATTCAAGACCGCGTTCAATGGCTTCCAACCAATCTTCTTCCACTATGCAATTTTGGCGCTTTATCACAATTTTATCGTTTTCGCTATCCGCCGGAATAATGGCGGCGCGTTGCGTTTTACACTCGTTATTTTCGAGTGTATTTTTACGATAATCAATGAGTGCGCGATACAGAGTATCCGAATAGTTCATACTCGCTTTCCTTTTTTAACGTTTTCTTTACGCGTTCTTCTTCAAGCGTTGTACGTATTCCTTACAAAGCTTCATTTTGTCCCGTCCGAATAAATCGTCTAAATATTCGCAAAAGCCGTCTACTACGCTTCGAATATATACGGGGTTTTGCGTTTCTAATTTTCGAAGTACTTTCTTCGATAATATATCGTCTAATGCGTCTAATTCTTCTCCGCCGCACGCTACGTATACCGGAATATACGTCTTGATTTGTTTCATAATACGGTTA
>JAZQLI010000002.1:0-138929 GCA_045542595.1 Candidatus Scatosoma sp.
GCGCCGTTTCTATTTTCCTTAATTTATAAAGGCTGCACCGCCTTGTTTTCATACTTTGTAAATCGTATCGTGTACCCGTTGTCTTCTATCGGCTCGCCCTTGTCTACGCACACAAAATTCTCGTTTTCATCAAGGTTGGGGAAGAACACTTCCGCTCCCCCCACGGTGTCCACCTTCGTTACCAAAGCCACGTGGCAATAGGGCAATAAGTTGCGGTATATTTCCCCGCCACCGATGATATAAATTTCTTCATTTTCACGCTTTTTAAGCTCGGTTTTTAACTCTTCGTAGCTGCGCACGAAAATGCAGTCATCGCGTACCTGCCCCCTTGAAAGCACGATATTTACCCTATTTTTTAAGGGATTTCCGCCCGGAAAAGAGCGCAGGGTATTGCCGCCCATCACGACGGTATGCCCCATCGTCGTTTGGCGGAAAAATTTCATATCTTGGGGCAGGGAAAACATCATATCATTTCCCTTGCCGATGCCCCACTCTCTATCGGCGTGTACGATGGCAATAATCATAATGTTTCCTTAAATGGCAACGGGGATTTTCTTGTCCAACTTTTCGTATTCGTAATCGACAAGTTGAAAGCTGTCCACCGTGAAATCGTAAAAGTTCGTAATGCTCTTATCTACGATAAGCTTGGGCGCTTTGTGTCTGGGCTTTTCAAGCACTTCTTTCACAAGCGGGATATGCCGATCGTAAATATGCGCGTCGGCAATTACGTGTACGAGTTCGCCTGCTTTCAAGCCCGAAACTTGCGCAAACATGATAAGCAACACGGCGTATTGCACGACGTTCCAGTTATTTGCCGTAAGCATATCGTTGGAGCGTTGGTTTAAAATGCCGTTGAGCGTATCCCCCGAAACGTTAAACGTCATTGAATACGCGCACGGATACAAATTCATTTCGTGCAAGTCTTGGAAATTATAAATATTCGTCATTATACGGCGGCTTGCGGGATTGTTTTTTAAATCGAACAACACTCTGTCTACTTGGTCGAATTCACCTTCTTTGTATTTATGTTTAACACCCAGCTGATAGCCGTACGCCTTACCGATAGAGCCCGTTTCGTCCGCCCAACTGTCCCAAATATGCGAATGCAAATCGTGAATGTTATTACTCTTTTTTTGCCAAATCCAAAGCAGTTCGTCCACGCACGATTTAAACGCCGTACGACGAATAGTAAGAATGGGAAATTCTTCCTGTAAATTATATCTATTTACGACTCCGAATTTTTTCACCGTATGGGCAGGCGTTCCGTCTTCCCATTTAGGTCGAACGTTCAGTTCGGTATCCCAAAATCCGTTTTCCATAATGTCTTTCATATTTTGTGCAAAAATTTCGTCTGCTCTACTCATAAAGCCACCGCCTTTGTATTATTCCAAAATAAAGTATAGCATATTTTCCGCTTTTCGTCAACGGTTACGATAAATTTTTTAAAAAATTTAGCCGCTTTGTAAAATCTTTTTTTCGTTTATTTTTGTAAAAAGTTGACAAAAGAAAAAAAAACGGGTATTATATATACGTACGAAATATTTATGTCAAGGAGAATTTCTATCTTATGAACAAAAAAACGGTAAAAGATATCGAAGTGAAGGGCAAAAAAGTCCTTGTTAGATGCGATTTTAACGTACCCATGAAAGACGGCGTAATTACGGACGAAAACCGTATCGTCGGCGCACTTCCTACCATCAAATATTTGATGGAACAAGGCGCGAAAGTAGTGCTTTGCTCGCATATGGGCAAACCCCATAACGTATTCGACGACAAGCTCGAACTCAACAAAAAGGAAAAAGCGAAAATTGCAGCTCTTCCTGAAGCGGAACAAGCCGCTGCTACCGCCGAAGCTTTGGAAAAGGCGAAAAAAGACGTTAAAAAACTTACGCTTGCACCCGTTGCAGCAAGATTGAACGAATTGTTAGACGGCAAAGTTACCTTTGCTTTTGACGTAGTAGGCGACGACGCAAAGGCGAAAGTTGCCGCTTGTAAAGAAGGCGAATGCGTACTTTTGGAAAACCTTCGTTTCCATAAAGGCGAAGAAAAGAAATTCCCCGAATTTATGCAAGCGCTCGCTTCGTATGCGGACGTATACGTAAACGACGCGTTCGGTACGGCACACCGTTCGCACGCGTCCACCGCAGGTATCGTGGAAGAAGGACTTGTCCAAACGGCGGCTTGCGGATTCCTTATTGAAAAGGAACTTTCCGTGATGGCGGATACGCTTGAGAACCCCAACCGTCCTTTCGTTGCCATTTTAGGCGGCGCAAAAGTTGCGGACAAGCTCAACGTTATTTCTAACTTGCTTGAAAAATGTGATACGCTTGTTATCGGCGGCGGTATGGCGTATACGTTCATTAAAGCGAAAGGCGGTAAAATTGGTACGTCGCTTGTAGACGACGAAAAAATTGCGTACTGCAGCGAAATGCTTGCTAAAGCGGAAAGCTTGGGTAAGAAAATCATTCTTCCCGTAGATACCGTTGCTGCAAAAGAATTCCCCAACCCTATCGACGCGGAAATCGAAACGCAAGTATTTGCGTCCAACGCTATCCCCGACGATATGATGGGCTTGGATATCGGTCCTGAAACCAAGAAATTGTTCGCGGAAGTAGTTGCTAATGCAAAATCGGTTATTTGGAACGGCCCTATGGGCGTATTTGAAAACCCCATTTTAGCGGAAGGCACGAAAGCGGTTGCACAGGCGCTTGCAAGCGTTTACGGCAAAGCCACGACGATTATTGGCGGCGGCGACAGCGCAGCGGCTGTGCAAGTACTTGGCTTCGCGGATAAAATGAGCCACATCTCAACGGGCGGCGGCGCTTCGTTGGAACTTTTCGAAGGCAAAGTGCTTCCCGGCATCGCTTGCTTGAACGATAAATAAGAATAGACTTGGTTGAGAGCGAAATGCGTTTCGCTCTCAAAATACGTTAACAAACAACTTGAAAAAAATCATAAAAACGGTTTAGATACGAGCAAGACAAGGCGCGCGAAACTTTTCGCTGGGAGCGTACTTGGCCGTACGCGAGCAAGAAAAACGCAGCGCAACGCAGTATTTGACGTATATAAATCGTTTAAAAGGAGAATAAATTATGAGAAAACCCATCATTGCAGGTAACTGGAAAATGAACAACACCGCCTCCGAAGGCGTAGCCTTGGTGAAAGCGATTGCCCCCCTTGTAACGGAAGCAAATTGCGACGTCGTAGTATGCGTTCCCGCTATTGATATCCCCGCTGTTAGCGAAGCTTTGAAAGGCACGAACATCAAGCTCGGCGCGGAAAACGTACACTTTGCCGAAAAAGGCGCGTATACAGGCGAAATTTCCGCCGCAATGCTTCTTGAATACGGCGTAGAATACGTTATTATCGGACACAGCGAACGCAGACAATATTTCGCGGAAACGGACGAAACGGTAAACAAGAGAACGCTTACCGCACTCAAGGCAGGGCTTACCCCTATCGTTTGCGTTGGCGAATCGTTAGAAGAAAGAGAAACGGGCAAAACGGAAGAAGTGCTTTATACCCAACTTAAAGACGGATTGAAAGATATCGAAGACATCAAAAAAATTGTTATCGCGTACGAACCCGTTTGGGCTATCGGCACAGGCAAAACGGCAACGGCGGCGCAAGCCAACGAAACCATCGCGTTTATCCGTAAAACCGTAGGCGAACTCTTCTGCCCGAAATGCGCGCAAGCACTCCGTATTCAATACGGCGGCAGTATGAACGCAGGCAACTGTAAAGAACTTATGGCAATGGAAGAAATCGACGGCGGACTTATCGGCGGCGCGTCTTTGAAAGCCCCCGATTTTGCAGCTATCGTAAACTTTGACAAATAAGAACACGTATATAAAAAACAAGGGGTATGTACGCATTCAACGCGTACCTGCCCCTATCGTTTGAAAAAAGGAGAATGGAAAGTATGGCAAAAAAGCCTTATGCGATTATCATTATGGACGGTTACGGGTTAAATCCCGACTGCAACGGCAACGCCATTTGCGTAGACGGCAGTAAATACGTCAACGAATTGAAAAACAACTATCCCAGCGCGCAGCTTGGCGCAAGCGGTATGTCGGTTGGGCTTCCCGACGGACAAATGGGAAACAGCGAAGTAGGACATCTCAATATCGGTGCAGGCCGTATCGTGTATCAAGATTTAACGAAAATTACAAAAGATATAAGAAACGGCGAATTTTTCAAAAACGCCGAACTCATCCGCGCAATGCAGGCAGCAAAAAAGAACAACACCAAATTGCACTTATTCGGTTTGGTATCTACGGGCGGCGTGCATAGCCACACCGAGCATCTTTACGCCTTAGTGGAAATGGCGAAAGCGCAAGGCTTAGACAACGTGTATATTCACGCCTTTACCGACGGGCGCGACGTTGCCCCCACTTCGGGCGCGGAATTCTTGAAAGATTTACAAGCCAAGCTTGACGAACTCTCGTTCGGTAAAATCGCTTCCGTTTCGGGTAGATATTACGCAATGGATCGAGATAACAACTGGGATAGAGAAGAAAAGGCGTACGATATGTTGACGCTTGGCACGGGCGTACAATTTGAAGGAACGGCGGAAGACGCAGCGAAAGCTTCGTATGAAAACGGCGTTACGGACGAATTTATTTTGCCCACCAACCTTACCGAACACGGTAAACCCGTAGCGCTTATCGGAAAGAACGACAGTATTATTTGCTTTAACTTCCGCCCCGACAGAGCGCGCCAAATTTCGAGAATGTTTTCGCAAGAGAAATTCCCCTTTACCGACGCAAAAACGGGTGCAACGCTCGGTTTTGAAAGAAAAACGGGTTTCCTTGCCCCCACGTACGTTGGTTTTGCGGTGTACGATTCTTCCTTTGAAAACGTAGGCGTAGCGTTCCCTCCCGACGAAATCACGAATACCTTGCCGCAATATATTGCGTCGCTTGGTATGAAACAACTGCATATCGCGGAAACGGAGAAATACGCACACGTAACGTTCTTCTTCAACGCCAAATTAGAAGCCCCCGTAGAAGGCGAAACGCGTATCGTTATTCCTTCCCCGAAGGTAGCCACGTACGATTTACAACCGGAAATGAGTGCTTACCCCGTAACCGAAAAAGTTTTAGAAGAACTTGATAAAGGCATCTACGACGTCGTTATTTTGAATTTCGCAAACTGCGATATGGTAGGTCATACAGGCGTTATGGAAGCGGCGGTAAAAGCGGTGCATACCGTTGACGAATGTGTGAAAAAGGTAACCGATAAAATTCTTGCTATGGGCGGTGCGGCACTGGTAACTGCCGACCACGGCAACGCAGACCAAATGATTGCAGCCGACGGCGAAACGGCTTTCACGCAACACACCACCTTCCCCGTACCCGTAATTTTAGTTTCGAACGAGCTTAAAAACGTAACGCTTCGCAACGACGGCGTACTTGCCGACCTTGCGCCTACGTTGCTCGATATGATGAACGTAGAAAAGCCGCAAGAAATGACGGGTAAAACGTTGATAAAATAAAAAAATTAAAAAACCGCGCAAAAAATACTTGCGTTCTTTTTACAAGTATGCTATAATCATTAAGTATTTTGAAAAAAGCGCATTTTTAAAAAAGGATTGAAGTAAAATGTTTAACGTAATCAATTTATTAGCGGCAGCTGATTGGGATTTCATCAGTAACGCACACGAAATTGCATACTATATCGTTAGCACTACGCTAATTGTTTTGATGGCTATTGCTGCTATTGTGGCTATCGTACTCGTTTTGATGCAACCCAGCAACTCCAGCGGTATCGACGCGTTGGGTGGTTCTAGCGAAACGTTTTTCGGTAAAAACAAAGGAAAATCGATTGAAGCAAAGATGAAGAAATGGACGTGGATTTGTCTCGCCGTTTTGGTTGTCTTGTCTATCGCTTTCTATATCTTGCAGATTCCTGCAATTTGGGCAATATAATTACACCAAACGTATTGGCGGCTTACGTATAAGCCGCCTTTTTTCTTCTCCTTTTACATACCAAGGAGGTGATACACTATGGGCGCAAAACAGCGCATCTTCGAACAATTTGAAAACGGCACGCTCGGCAATAAAACGTTGGGCGAAATTTGTAAACTGCTGGATATCCCCTATCGCGAGCGAAACCGCTTACTCTCCCTTTTAAACGAACTTATCGACGACGGAGTTTTATACGTCGACGAAGGGGGTATGTACGGCACAAACGAACAGTTAGGCTTAATTAAAGGCATCATTTCGGGCAACGAACGCGGCTTTGCCTTTCTCGTCCCCGAAGACAAAGAAACGTACTTGGAAGATTTCTTCATCTCTCGCAACCGTTTATACGGCGCTTTGCACGGCGACGAAGTACTCGTTTGCCGCGTGTACGGTAGAGAAGGCAACGAAGCAAGCGTAGTAAAAATTTTAAAACGCGGCTATCAAACTATCGTAGGTACGTTCCGCCGCGATAAACGCGCCGGATATCTCTATCCCGACGAAAAACGTTTCTCCAGCCCCGTTTATATTCCCCTTTCGCAATGCTTTAACGTACCAAACGGAGTTAAAGCCGTAGCGAAAATCACCGAATATCCGCGCGGCAAAGCACCCGGTGGGGAAATTATAGAAGTCTTGGGTGAAGAAGACGATTTTTTCGCGGAAGAACTCTCTATTATTCGTTCGTACAACTTACGGGAAGAATTTCCGCCGCACGTAGAAAAAGAAGCGCAAAAGCAACAACGGCGCGGCATTCGCGAAAGCGATTTTTTGCAGCGCAAAGATTTTAGAGACGAGCTTATCGTTACCATTGACGGAGAAGACACTCGCGATATCGACGACGCCGTCTCTTTGAAAAAAACGGAAAACGGATATATACTCAGCGTGCATATCGCGGACGTTTCCCATTACGTTACGCCCCGTTCTCCACTTGATACCGAAGCTTACGAACGGGGTACAAGCGTATACTTCCCCGATAGCGTTTTGCCTATGCTCCCCAAGGCCTTGTCCAACGGCATTTGTTCTTTGAACGAAGGGGAAGACAGACTTACTCTTTCTTGCATTATGCATATCGACAAGAAAGGCGTGGTAACCCAAAGCGAAATTGTAGAAGGCGTTATCCGTTCTACGTATAAAATGACGTATAACGAAGTAACGAAAATTCTCGACGGCGACAAACAAACGAGTGAAAAATACGCCACCGTCAAAGACATGGTACGGCTCTTTGCCGAATTGACTGCTATTTTACAAGCCCGTCGCGCCGCACGCGGCAGCGTATCACTCGACGTGAAAGAAGCGAAAATTTATTTAGACGAACACGGCGATATCGTTATTCCCGATAATCCCCACTCGTTTTCTCACGAAATTATCGAAGCGTTTATGGTACTCGCCAACGAAACGGTTGCCGAATATATGCAGTCTATTTCCGCACCGTTTATCTATCGTATCCACGAAAAACCGACGGAAGAAAAAGCGGCTGCACTCCGCGCGTTTGCCGCGTCGCTGGGATTGACTACGCGTTTGCGCACCGACGACGTAAAGCCGTACGATTATCGCAATCTTTTAGAAAAAGCAAAAGGTTTGCCTTATTATGCGGTATTAAACCGAGTAATGCTCCGTTCTATGCAAAAGGCGCGTTATGCCCACGAAAACGTAGGGCATTTTGGGTTGGCGAGCAGTTGTTATTGCCACTTCACGTCCCCTATCCGCCGTTACCCCGATTTATGCATTCACCGCATCATTAAAGAAATATTACACGGAAATTACGATTTTGCCGTGCAAAAATACGGCGAATTTGTAGCGCAAGCCGCCAAACAATCGTCCGAGTGCGAACGCCGCGCCGCCGATTGCGAACGGGACGTGGACGACTTATATAAAACTATGTTTATGAGCGAGCGTATCGGCAAGGAATACGACGCCGTAATTTCAGGCGTAGCCGCCTTTGGACTGTTTGCCGAACTCCCCAACACCATTGAAGGCTTTATTCCTGTAGAGAGCCTATTCGGCACGTATACGTTTGACGAGCAAAAATTACGTTTAAACGGTACGGAGCACTCCTACGCTATCGGGGAAGAAATTCGCATTCGCGTAATCGACGTAGATTTTTACCGTAGGCGTACCGAATTTCGATTATTGCACAAAATAACCAAACGTGAGGACGGACAATGAAAATTATCGCTGTAAATAAAAGCGCTTCGTTCGAATACTTTATCGAAGAAAAATATGAAGCAGGCATTGCTTTGGAAGGCAATGAAATTAAATCGTTACGGCTTGGAAACGTGAATATGAACGACAGCTTTTGTTTTGTGATAAACGGCGAAGCGTTCGTGAAAAATATGCATATCGCTTTTTATGAAAAATCGGACGGGTTTGCCACGAAAAACACCCGCCGCGATAGAAAATTATTATTGCATAAAAGCGAGATAGCCAAAATTACGGGAAAGGTCAACCGCCAAGGCTATACGCTAGTACCCTTAAAGCTGTATTTCAAAGACGCCTTGGTAAAAATGGAAGTGGCGCTTTGCCGCGGTAAACACACTTACGATAAAAAACAGGCGATTGCCGCACGCGACGTGAAACGCTCGGTAGACCGCGATATTAAAAACGCAGGTTTTTAACACGTGCACAACGATAACCACGCTAAAAAGCGTGGTTTTTATTTGCCGTCATTCCCCCAAACGCCGCGCTTTCGCATTTCCACCAAATGATATTCCCGTACCGTTTTACATTCCCATTCTACAGGGCTTTGCGAAGACGCAAACGCAATCTCTCCCGAAGCCGCCGCCACCGCGCAATACCCTTCCGCACAAAAGAAAATAGGAATACCGTACACGTACGCCCACGCACGCAAAAGTACGCTATGTACACTCTCCGCCTTGCCAAACGGGCAAACGATAAAATCGCTACCGCACATAGCCAACGCTTTGATAACGTCGGGAAAGAGTAAATCTTCCGCGACGATAATGCCCATTCTACCCATTTTTGTAGAGTACACACGCAAAGCCGCGCCGCTACTCACTTCGCCGTCTATTGCGTGGAGCATATCAGATACGCCCAAAAGTTTTCCGTTTTCCGCGACGAGTACCGATTTCCGTTTATGCCCCAACGTATCGGTAATACAACCGCAAACGACGGTATTTTTTACACGCTTGGAAAGGCGCGCCGCTTTTTCGAAGAAGCCCGTTTCCCCTTTCAATTCCCGTTCGTAACTTACTTCTTGTTTCCCGTCAAAGCCGAAGACAAACAAATCGGGCTGTTTTCCTTGCGCGTCGTAGTTTTCGACAAACTCTGCAGGTCCGCCCCTACTGATTAACCCTATCCGCATAAGCCCCTCCCCCTTTAATATACGGCAATGAGAAACAAAAAGTGCAGCTTTTTCATATCTTGTATCAAAAGCCGCGATGCGCGCATACTGCGTATATCGCGAAAAAAAGGGAGGGACGAGTATGTTTTGGTTGGGTTTTGGTATCGGAGTATTTTTAGGCGGCAATATCGGAATTATCTTAATGGCGCTTTTTAAAGCTTCTAATAATGGATAAAAACGTATCCAATAGCCATAGTGCATACACTTAAAAGGAAAAGGAACTTGGATATATCTTTCAAGTTCTTTTTCGCTACTTTAAAACGTTTACTCTATAATAAAACGTACGCCGTACAATAACTATATAAAAGTTAAAAAAGTTTTCATTTTTACCATAATTTTTTCAAAAAAAACTATACTTTTAAATAGTTTTATGATATAATTTTGTTATAGTGTTTTTTTGAAGCACTAAGAATAAACAAAAGGAGTTATTTTATGGACAAAACGTGGTTGTTTATCATACTTGCGATTTGTGTTTTGGCTATTGCTTACGTTGTTTATAATTACGTAAGTATCAAAAAGCTGAAAGAAGGCAACGAGCGTATGGTAAAAATGAGCGCCATCATTCGCGAAGGCGCAGGGGTATTTCTTAAAAAAGAATTTACAACGATAGGTATCGTTGTTTTATCTATCGCCGTTTTATTTTCTTTGTTTATAGAAAAGTTTAGCGGTCTTACCTACGTATTTGGCGCGCTTATGAGTAGCGTAGTATGTATTTTAGGTATGAAGAGCGCAACGTATGCAAACGTTAGAACGGCTAACACGGCTAAAGAAACGCTTTCTATCGGCAAAACGGTAAAGGTTGCCTTAAGCGGCGGCTCGGTTAGCGGTATCGCCGTGCAAGCACTTGGTTTGCTTGGTCTTTTATTAGTCGTTTTAATCAGTGGCGTAGGCCCGCAAAATGAAATTGTAGGTATCACCACTTTATCGGGCGGCGGTATCCAAGCCTATGAAGGTTGCGGTATCATCTTTATCGACGCGTTGCTTACCAACGCTTCCATTATGAGAGTTACAGCATACTCTTTGGGTTGTTCCACCGTTGCTATGTTTAACCGTGTAGCAGGCGGTAACTTCACGAAAGCTGCGGACATTTCCGCCGACATTTTAGGTAAAATCCGTAACGATTTACCCGAAGACGATAGCCGTGTTCCCAACGTCATTGCCGACTTTATCGGCGATAACGTTAACGACATTGCAGGTAACTGTTCCGACCTGTTAGAAAGTTTCGTTGCAACGATGACGGCTTCTATCGTCGTAGCTATCGGTCTTTTATCTACCGCAGGTATGACTAGCGCATTATTTACCGCTTCGTATATCTTCCCGCTTGTTATTGCAGGCGGCGGCTTGCTTGGCTGTATTATCGGTTTGGCATACGCCCAATTTAAAAAGATGGGCGACGACCCTTCTAAAGAACTCAACCTCGCAACGTACATATCCGCAGGTATTTCCATCATCACTTGCGGCGTAGCGGCATATTTAGCATTCGGCAACGTAGACGCGGCCGTACTCACGGAAATGGGCTTTAAAGTAACTTGGGCATCTCCTTGGATTTGCGCCATACTCGGTATCGTAAGCGGCGTGGCTATCGGTGCTATTACCGAATATTACACTAGCGACGCCAATAAACCCACCAAACAAATTGCCGAATATTCGGTAGAAGGCGAAGCGTTCCTTGTTACCAAGGGCGACGCCGTTGGTTCGCGTTCTTGCTTATATCCCATCGCTATTATTGCAGTATCGTTGCTTATTTCGGGTATCCTTTGCGGTACTTACGGTATCGCTATTGCGTCGCTTGGTATGTTGTCTTTCGTAGGCACTACCGTTTCTATCGACGCTTTTGGGCCTATTGCCGACAACGCAGGCGGTCTTGCCGAATCCTGCCATTTGCCCCCCGAAGTTCGCGTTATTACCGACAAGCTCGACTCCGTTGGTAATACCACTGCTGCTATCGGTAAAGGGTTTGCAATCGGTTCTGCTGCGTTTGCAACCGTTTCGCTTATCGTAGCGTTTATCGGTAACTACGCAACGTCTGGTATTCAAGCCCCCAGCTTTACCGGTCCTTCGTTAATCCCCGTTGTTGCAGGTTTAATTTTAGGCGGTGCGCTTATCGAATTCTTTAGCGCAATCCTTACCGACAACACCATTCGTTCTGCAAAAGAACTTGCGAACGTTGGCGATAGACAGCTTTCCGACCCTGCCATTTTGAAGGGCGAAAAAGACCCCGACTATAACGAATTAGTCCGTCTTGCAACGTCGTCGGCGCTTAAGAGAATGTTATTCCCGTCGATTATCGCTTTGGCTGTTCCGCTTGTAGGCGGCGCTATCTTCGGCGTGAACTTCGTACTCGGCGTCTTGCTCGGTGCTACTGTAGTGGCTATTCCCCGTGCAATCTTTATGGGTAACTCTGGCGGTGCTTTCGATAACGCTAAAAAATATATCGAACAAGGCAAGCTGGAAGGGCACGGAAAAGGTTCGGCTGCGCATAAAGCGGCGGTTACCGGCGATACCATCGGCGATACCCGTAAAGACGTAGTTGGCGTTGCGTTGGATATTTTCATTAAAATGATGTCCACCGTAGCAACCACTTTGTTCGTCTTGATTGCTATGCTTAGCGGCTTTATCGGATTGCTTTAATTGCATAAAAAATAGTAAAAAAAAGCCCAAATGCCTACTATGCATTTGGGCTTTTTCGTATCCTAGAGTGAAAAACACGCTACCCTTCCATTAAAACGAAAGGTAGCGTGCCGTTTTATGAACATATTTTATTTGCAATACTTATCTACAATTTCCTGCATAATATCCAACTTACTTATCATATCGTTTGAAAGGGTTAAATGGCATTTTGCACGCGCCAAGTTTTGGTCGGGATAATGAATACGGAAATATTTATCGCCGTTTAAATAATCGGTTAAAAAGCGTACGCCGCACTCCGCCGTCATCGCAAGCGCACCCAGCGCTAACGAACGTTTTTCGTCAGCGGTCAACATTGTAGCCACTTCCCCCACAAATCCACGCGTAAACGCTTCGTATTTTTGCAAATCGAGCGCTACCTTACTCAAATCCCGTTCGTCTTCGTCCACGGTAGAACCTGCCACGCGAATAGCATCGCCAAAATCGAACGCCACCAAACCGGGCATAACGGTATCCAAATCAATAACCGCTAATTTTTCGTGCGTTTCCGCATCGAACAGCACATTACTCGTTTTCGTATCGTTATGGGTTACACGCAAAGGCAATATCCCTGCGCGTTGCATACGGTAGGGCTTGGTTGCCAAATCGCGAATAGCTTGATAGCCTGCAATTACGTCCTGTACGCTTGCCGCCCTGCCCATCACGTCTTCTTCCACTGCCTTATCCAACGCTTCGTAGCGCATCACGGTATTATGGAAATGGGGAATAACGATATGCAATTTTGACACGGGAAAATCGGTTAAATAGTTTTGGAATTCCCCAAACGCCTTACCCGATTCTTCAATGATTTTTAAATCGTCCGTTTGCATAAAAGACTCCGACCCGTCGATAAACCGACAGCACCGCCAAAAACCGCCGTCGGGCATAGTGGTGTGATATTCGTCGTGTTCCGTCTTAGAATAATGAAGTACGCTACGCTTTGCCGTAACGCCCGTCGCCTTTATTTTTGCCCGAATAAACTCGGTTACGGCGGAAATATTTTCCATTACCTTTTCAGGCTCTGTAAAAACGTAAGTATTTACCTTTTGTATGATATAATCTTTTTCTTCTCCGTCGCGGAAAAAATATACGCGATATGTAGAATTGATATGTCCGCTGTTCAGTACTTCGTAGCGAAGGTATTTTCCTTCTAAAGCGAATCGTTGACACACTTCTAAAATTTTTTGTTCTTCTCTTTCCATTTTTATCCCCGATGATTTTCTTATTTACCGCAAAACAACAAGCGGATATTGCATACTATGCAAAACAAAACGGCTTGCGCCTTTTTAAGAAAGGAAAGTTTTTTACATTCTTACCAAATTAGTATAACATAACTACTTCGAAAAGTCAACCCACTTTACAAATTTTTTCAAAAAAGGAGCGGTTTTGCCCCCTAATCGGCATAAAAACCGAACAAATGCAAGATACTTTTACTATGTTGAATCGTTTTTTAAAAAAAATACCCCTTTTTCTTGCCGTTCTTTACGTATTTTCCGCTTGCAATCGAACGCCGCAAGCACAGTCTGCTATGCCGACTATACCGCGATATTCCACCGCCGTTTTTCCGTCTACCAAACCGATAACTATCACCGTACAAGAAACGCCTGCTGACGTATGGGACGTTTCGGATATAGATATTTCCACTGTCAACCCCGATAAGAAATTACTTTCTTTCACCTTCGACGATGCCGTCGGCAAAACGTTGGAAAGTCTACTTGCCGTATTCGCTTCGTTCAATGAAACGCACCCCGATGCCCCTGCTTATGCCACTCTTTTTTGCAACGGAGCGTATATTCATAACGAAAATATCCATACGCTTACCGCCGCTTCCGCTATCGGTTGGGAGCTTGGCAATCACGCTTTTTCTCATACCGACTTAACCACTCTACCGTTAGAAGCGCAAATAGAAGAAATCCGTCAAACGGACGAAATTTTACAGCGCGTTGACGGCAAGAAAACACATCTTTTCCGCGCTCCATACGGAAAAATTGAAAAAAGTAGCCGCGAAATATTACAAATTCCCGTTATTTCTTGGAACGTAGATACGTTAGACTGGGCAAAGAAAACGGAAGAAGAAATTTACCAAACGGTAATGTGGAAAAGCTATGAAGGGAGTATCGTCCTTATGCACGACGGACCGACAAATACGGTGGAAGCGGTAAAGCGGTTGCTTGTCGATTTATACGATGCAGGCTTTCAAGTGGTTAGCGTATCTATGCTTGCCAAAGCGCATAATTGTACGCTTAAAAACGGCAGTCAATATATTCGTCTACGCAAAAACGGAACGGCTTAACCGTTCCGTTTTTTTATCAAGCTGATATACAACACCCTGTTCGTGTTTTCGTCCACCTTTACGCTATCGGCAATTTCCACGCCGCAAACCACGTAAACTTCTCCCCCGTTTTCTTCGGCTATGAGTGGTATAAACGCCCGTTCTTCTACAGGGAGTTTTTTCTCGTTAAAAAACTTTTTCAACGATTTTTTACCGCCGCCAAATTTACGTATCTCGTCCCCGTCGCGCCGAAACCGAAATACCGCGCTTTGAGGAATTTTATCCGCGTCCACCCTTAATACCGCCCACGCGTTTTCATCTGTCAGTGCGGTAAACGAGCATTTCACTTCATACCTGCCCCCGTCAAACCCCGATATATGAAACGGTTCTACGTTGTCGCAAGGCAGCTGTTCTATCTCGTCCGTTTTTATAGAAAAGGTTATCCCCGTAAGTGTTTTTTGCGCCGAAATACCACGCGGTAAATCCACACGCGCACCGCGCTCTTTATCCTGCAACGTATATACGCTTTCCAAATGCGCCGCCGTATAATCTTTTTCCACGCCCATTTTTTTCATTACCGTCAAACACGCGCGGCGAAACAGCGGCTTTTCTTTACAAAACGCCACTTGCCACCCGTCGTTTTCCGCGCAAATAAGCTTTTCGCTTTCCGCATATAAAAAAGAATCGTCTTCAGCGGCAAGTGCGGCAAACCGAGCGAAATTCCCCGTTGCCCCCGGTACGGCTTCTTCCAAAACAGGAAACACGTCCAAACGCAACTTATTACGGGTGTATTCCGTTTGCAAATTCGTCTTATCCACTCGATACGCTAATTGATTCTCCGTCGCGTACGCATAAATTTCTTCTTTCGACCAACGCAAAAACGGACGAATCAACCATCCGTCCATTTCCCCCATACCGCTTGCGCCTGAAAGGGACGCGCCGCGTGCGATACGGAATAAAACGGTTTCCGCTTCGTCGTTTTGATGATGAGCAGTAGCAATATAATCGGCCTTCTTCTCTTGAATAAGCCGCGCAAACGATTCCATTCGAAAAGCGCGTGCCGCCGTTTCCACACTGCACTTATCTGCTTTCGCACGCGTTAAACAATCAGCTTCAAATACGTATAATTCCACACCGAGTTTTTTACAATACGCCTGCGTAAAACGCATATCTTCTACACTCTCTTCGCCGCGAATACCGTGTTGACAATGCACCGCAAAAAGTTGAAAACCGCAAGTCTTTTCCTGCCCTTTCAAATAATGCAAAAGGGCGACGGAATCGACGCCGCCGCTAATTGCCACACATATTTTCTTTTGCGAAAAAACGTTTAAGTTCATACGTTTAGTATACCATACCGTTTAAAAAATTGCAATTCTTTTTAGAGAAATAACGACAATATCAATCCCAACACCATCGAACCGACAATGACAAGCCAATACTGCCAAGAGAATTTAAACTTACGGCGATAACAAGCGGTAGCAATTACCGCACCGATAAGACAAAACACCAGCCATAACACCCCCGCGGCCGCGTTAAGCGCCGTCATAAACGCGGTATATACGGGAATCAACGCTTTGTATCCAAA
This sequence comes from Candidatus Scatosoma sp., assembly GCA_045542595.1. GTDB lineage: Bacteria > Bacillota > Clostridia > Christensenellales > Borkfalkiaceae > Scatosoma. The sequence continues at coordinate 15,849 of JAZQLI010000002.1, forward strand.
CGGACTTTCGGAAATTTGTTCGGCATTTTCCGACTTTTGATACCGCAATAAAAAGAAGAGTAGAAAATACGCTATAACGCCTAATACTACGGGGAAAATAAAGGTAAACGCATTACACGTAACCGCCGTTCCCATTATCCAGTCGGTAGCGTAATTAGAAAAGGTCATTAACCCAAAAAACAAACATACTTCCACTACGTCGTGGGGAATTCTACCCAGCTTTGATTCTAAGGCGCTTAAATCGAAAAAAGAAATAATAAGGAAGAAGACAAAGGTATAGGCAATCATAAACGCTACGCCGTCGCTCACCTTGTTTGCGCGCGTAAACACGAACGCGTATATGCCGTAAATGCACACGGCAAATAACAAGCATATAAAATACGTCGGCACAAAATAGCCCATTTGCCATAAATTCCCTTCGCGGAACGCCGCCGCTAAAAATCCCGACCAAAAAGCAACGGTAAAGGGAATAATCACCGTGGACAACCCCACCAGAGTTTTGACTAAATACAGCTTTTCCTTTTTCAAAGGGAAGGAAAAATAATAATCGACACTGCGTTTATCCATTTGAAATTGATAGGTAAATATCGGCGTCAACATACACAGCAAATACAGCGGCACAAAATACACCCAAAGCCGAGGGTTGCCTGCAACAATTTCTTTCAAAACGCCCGTTTGCCAATCGTAAATTTCATACGAAAGCTGCACCGTCGAATAGTGTATCACGCAAAAAATCGACCACGCCGCCGTAAGCACGATAAGCGCGGCAATACTCTTTTTCCATTCCCGAACAAGATACTTTTTCATTGCAAGTACCCCCTTTGCGTTACTTCGCCGATAAACACTTCTTCAAAATCGACGTCGATTTCTTCCACAAACAACGGCGAAAGCGATTGAATTTGCTTTAACAGCGTTTCCCCGTCCCCTTGCGCCGCAAGCCGCACCACGCGCCCCACTTTTTGATAGGATAAGCAGGTAAAGGGAAAATCTTCTCGTGCAATATCACCTGTAAACGCCGCCTGAAATTTATGTAGTTTCTTGGCTTCATCTTCGCCGTTATCTTCGCCCGATATAATAACGTTCCCTTTATCGAGTAGTGCATACCGCTTACATATATCTTCCAACTCTCTCAGCGAATGACTAGAGATAACGACGGTACTTCCGTTTTCTTCCACAAGCTTGTTCAAACCCTTTTTTAAAGTGATTCTCGCAAGTGGATCAAGCCCGTCGAACGCTTCGTCTAATAACAAATATTTAGGCTTCACGGCAAGCGCCAACGCCACGAATACCTGCCTTTTCATTCCCTTAGAAAAATTACGGACAGGTTTTTCTAAGTCCAGCCCAAACGTTTGTAAATAGTCGTAAAATTGTTGTTCGTCGAAATCGTACAATGCTTGATAGGTTTTCGCAAGCTCTTTCGCCGTAACGCCGGACGCATAATAAGGGTCGTCAGGTAAGAAAAATATTTTCTTTTTTACCCGCTCGTTTTCATACACGGTTTCGCCGTCAACGCATACCTGCCCACCATCTTCGCGTAATACCCCTGCAATCAAACGCAGCAAAGTCGATTTCCCTGCGCCGTTAATTCCCACCAAGGCAAACACTTCGCCTTCAGGGATTTCAAGGGAAACATTACAAAGCACGTTTTTTCCTTTTTCATACCCTTTTACAAGATTACGTATCGTTATCATTTTCGCCCTCCTTATCTTATAAAACGCAAAAAGCGGCTTTCTGCCGTAACGGAAAACCGCGTGCCGTTTACGGCAAATCTATTTCATATAAATCTTTATTCGGTATCGGTTTGGAAGAATTCTCCACAAACTTCTTCACTTGCGCCGCCGCCTTTTCCACTGAAATATTCGTTCCTGCACCGGCAATACACCCGCCGGGACAACCCATTCCTTCAATCAAGCAGCCGTCCTTTTTTCCTGCCTTGGCTAAAAGCAGCATCTTCTTACAATCGGCAAGCCCTTCGGCGTGTTCTATCTTCACGTCCACACCGGGATAATAGGCGTTTACGCACTTTTCAATAGCCGAAGCCACGCCGCCTGCAACCGCATATCCGCGCCCTGCGCCCGTCGCTTCGTGAATAGAACGTTCCCCTTTGTATTTGGAAAAATCAATATTCTTAGCGTCGAATATCCCAGCCAACTCTTCAAACGTAATGACAAAATCCACGTCGCTTCGCACCGACTCTCTCGAAGCTTCCAGCTTTTTCGCCGCACAAGGCCCTACGAATACTACGCGCGCGTGGGGCGTACGTTGCTTAATACGCCGCGCACAAGCCACCATCGGAGTCAACGACTGCGACACTTTATCAATGAGTTGGGGAAACTGCTTTTTCGCAAGCATTGCCCAAGCAGGGCAACAGGACGTTAAAAGGAAGGGTAATTTACCGCTGACTACTTCGTCTACGTATTGATGCGCTTCAGTAGCCGCCGCCACGTCCGCGCCGCTTGCCACTTCGTGTACTTCCTTAAAGCCGATATCAAGCAGCGCGCCCTTGATAATGGCAGGCGTAATACCTTCGCCAAACTGCCCCATAATAGCCGGCGCTACTTCCGCCACTACGTAATCGCCCTTCTTTATCGCACGGATAAGCTGGAATATTTGCGATTTATCAGCAATAGCGCCGAACGGACAGCTTACCATACATTGTCCGCAACCCACGCACTTATCGTTGTCTATTTTCGCCCTACCCAGTTCGTCCGTGGATACGGCTTTAATACCGCACGCTTTCGAGCACGGTCTTTCCTTGTAGGCAATGGCGTCGTAAGGGCAAGCCTTTTTACACTTTCCGCAACGGATACATTTCTCTTGATTGATAACCGTTTCGCCGTTCACTACCGAAATGGCGTTTCTAGGACAAGCCGCCACGCACGCTTTGGCAACGCAACTGCGGCATTGATTGCTCACTTCGTACACGTTATCGGGGCATTTATCGCACGCCGACGGAATAACCTGCATCAACGGCGGTTCGTAATATTTATCCGAAATATCACTTTGGTCGATACCGGCGGTGATATGTACGGGTTTATCGGCAGGGCGTAAGGACATACCCATAGCAAGGCGCACCTGTTCGGCGGCAATCGCCCGTTCGCGATAAATGCTCTCCCTGTATCTCGGTTCTTCCGTAGGAGTAATAATATACGGAATAGCTTCTATCGCGTCGTTTACCTTATCCGTTTCCACTTCAAACGCCACTTTCGCCACTTCTTTAAATACTTCGTGGCGGAGCTTTACAACGGACGTTTCTAACCCTCTCATAACCGCTTTCTCCTTGTCTTACGTGTTTTCGTTTGTATTATAGCATAAAACGCGGAAGATGTCAATCCCCCGCGCTTTATTTAGGCTTTATTTATATTTATTTATACGTGTAAGTTATAAAATATATGCTTCGCGTCTATTCTTCGCGTCTTTTACACCGTTTTTTCAATCCCGACCGTAATAGGCGTTTTTATACATTTGTTTTATCTCTTCCACAAGCGGATATCTAGGGTTCGCGCCTGTGCACTGGTCGTCGTACGCGTCTTCACTCATCTTATCTAAGGAATTTAAAAACGCTTCTTCCGTAACGTCTTCCCCAAGCGCTTCACGGATTGTTTTTGGCAAACCGAGTTTTTCTTTCAAAACTTCTATCTCTTGTAACAACGCCTTGAAAAGCTCGGTATCCGTCTTCCCTTTTAAACCCGTTCTCCGTGCAATTTCCGCATAACGGAATAGACAATCGGGATAAGCATACTGCGGAAACGTACCCATTTTTAAGGGGTTTTCCGTAGCGTTAAACCGCATTACTTCCCCAAGCAATAACGCGTTGGCAACTCCGTGCGGCAAGTGCCACGCCGCACCAAGCTTATGCGCCATCGAATGGCACACTCCCAAAAAGGCGTTTGCAAAGGCAATCCCTGCCATTGTGGCTGCATTTGCCACCCGTTCGCGCGCTTCCATATCCCCACCGCCGCGTTCAAATGCACGGGGCAGGTATTTGACGAGTAACACAATCGCTTCATATGCTAACGCATTTGTATAATCGGACGCAAGGAGTGACGCCACCGCTTCTACGGCGTGCGACAAGGCGTCAAAGCCAGCGTTCGCGGTCAGTCCGCGCGGAATTTCGCGCATCAGCTCCACGTCTGAAATTGCCATCGTCGGCAATAATTCGTAATCGGCAAGCGGATATTTATCCCCCGTTTTTTCATCGGTAATGACGGCAAACGGAGTTACTTCACTACCCGTACCGGCAGTGGTGGGCACGGCAACGAATATCGCCTTTTTGCCCATTTTCGGAAACGTATAAATACGCTTGCGGATATCCATAAACCGTCTTGCCATATCTTCAAACGCCACTTCGGGGTGCTCGTATAACACCCACATCACTTTCGCCGCGTCCATCGGCGAGCCGCCGCCTACGGCAATTACTACGTCGGGAGAGAATTCTTCCATTCTCTTCGCGCCTTCTTTTACGCACGCAAGCGTAGGGTCTGGCGTAACGTTAAAAAAGGTAGTATGCGCTATCCCTAACCTATCCAACTCGTTTGAAACTGCCTTGCTTACGTTGTTTTTATATAAATATTCGTCCGTTACGATAAACGCACGCCGACGTTTGTATCCGTCTTTTCCCAGCTCGTCAAGCGCCGTAGATAGCGCGCCGCGTTTAAAATACACCCGTTCGGGCACGCGAAACCATAACATATTCTCTCTTCGGATAGCCACCGTTTTGATATTCATAAGCTCTTTTATACCCACGTTTTCACAAACGCTGTTTCCGCCCCAAGAACCGCAACCCAGCGTCAACGACGGCGTTAAACGGAAATTGTATAAATCGCCTATACCACCCTGCGCTGCAGGCGTATTGACGAGTATTCGACAAGCCTTCATTCTCTCGCAAAAGGAGTCTAATTTATCCTTTGCCGCCCGTTCGTCGATATAAATTGCCGCGGTATGTCCCAAGCCGCCGCCCTGCACTAACTCGTCTGCCAAATCTAAAGCTTTTGCGTACGTTTCCGCTTTATACATAGCCAACACAGGCGAAAGTTTTTCTTTAGAAAACGGTTCTTCATCCCCCGTTTTCGACACTTCTCCTACTAACATTTTACAATCTTGTTCCACTTCGATACCGCAAAGCTCGGCAATCCGCGCCGCCGTTTGTCCGACGATTGTGGCATTCAACCGCCCGTTTTCAAACATAAACGCACCCAACTTTTCCCGTTCCTTGTCGCTTAAAAACCGCGCGCCGAGCGCTTTTAATTCTACTTTGAACGATTCGTACACCTTAGAATGCACCACTACCGCCTGTTCCGAAGCACAAATAACGCCGTTGTCAAACGTTTTAGAATGCACGATAGAAGCCGCTGCCAACCGTAAATTTGCCGATTCGTCAATGACCGCAGGCGTATTGCCCGCGCCCACGCCGATAGCAGGCTTGCCCGAAGAGTACGCCGCGCGCACCATTTGCGGACCGCCCGTTGCCAAAATGATATCCGCTTCCTGCATCAATCGTGCCGAAGCTTCCACCGACGGTTTTTCTATCCAACCGATAATATCCTTGGGCGCGCCTGCTTTAACGGCGGCTTTTAAAACGATTTCCGCCGCTTTCACCGTACAGTCTTTTGCGCGTGGATGGGGCGATAAAATAAGCCCGTTTCTCGTCTTTAAACAAATGAGTGCTTTAAATATCGCCGTGGAAGTGGGGTTGGTGGTAGGAATAACCGCCGCCGCTACCCCGATAGGTTCGGCTATCCGCATATAACCGGCGGCTTCGTCCGTTTCCACTACGCCGCACGTTTTTTCGTTTTTATAGCGGTTGTAAATATATTCGGCGGCATAGTGGTTTTTCAATACTTTATCTTCAAACACCCCCATACCCGTCTCTTCCGCCGCCCACTTGGCAAGCGGAATACGCGCTTCGTTTGCCGCTTGCGCCGCCGCCTTGAATATTTCATCTACCTGTTGTTGCGTATATGCGGCAAATTTTTGCTGCGCCGCACGAACTCGTTTTAAGAGTGCAAAAAGCGCCCCTTCGTCAAAGGCGCTTTGCGTAATATTCGTATTTTGTTGTTCTTTTTGCGTTTTTGTCATTAACGTTCCCCCTTACGCGCTCGCGTAAGGCGAAACGCGTTTACCGTTCGCCCGTCTTGTATAACTGCCCAGCCAAAATAGCCAAAGAAGCAGCCAAGTCTTCCGTTTTGAGTACGATATCTTTGGGTGCGCGGAGCGGTGCAGGCGCGAAATTCCATACTGCCTTAATACCGGCTTCCACCATTTTATTAAGCACTTCTTGCGCGGCTTGCTTAGGAACGGTAATAATGCCTATTTTAATGTTATGCTCCGCAACGAAATCCGCCAAAGCTTCCATAGACAAAATCTCTTTTCCTGCAACGCGCGTACCGATTACCCTTTCCGCTACGTCAAACGCCGCAACGACGTTCAAGCCGTTGTTTTTAAATCCTTCGTAGCCCAAAAACGCCCGTCCCAAACCACCTGCTCCAACGACGATAGCGTCGGATAAATGGTCAAAGCCTAAAAACTTCTCGATATCTACCATCAAACGACTGACGGAAAAACCCAAACGCGGTCTTCCCGGTTGAGAAGACACCATTTCAAGGTCCTTACGTACAAGCACCGACGATACGGAAATATTTTGCGCAATTACCGTACAAGAAATGTACTGTGTCCCCTTGGAATTTTCTTCCTGTAAAAAATGCAAATACAACGGCATACGCCCCAGCGTTGCCTTGGATATCGTTTTATTTTCTATTTTCTCCGTCTTATCCGTTTTTTCCGTTTGTTTCACACTCATTTTTCTACTCCTGTTCCCCCCTTAACGCCCGTAAAATTTGCTTTTTTATCTTTTCCCCTTCCCCGTACACTCGCGGTAATTTTTGTGCGTCTGGGCGAATATCCAAAACAATTTTCCCGTCCTTTAACACGATAATTCTCTCACCTATTGCCCACGCCTCCTCTATATCGTGCGTCATCAAAACCGCCGTCGGTTTATATCCTTCCCAAAGCCCGATAAACGTTTCAAAAAGCTGTAATTTTAACGGAATATCCAACGACGAAAACGCTTCATCCAAAAGCAACAACCGCTTTTGTCCCACCGCCGCGCGACAAAGCGCAACCCGTTGCCGTTCTCCACCCGATAGCATAGACGGACGTTTGTCCTTTAACGAATATAAACGGCTGCCGTGTAATAACCACTCTATTTCCCCGTCCGTCCCACCGACGTATCGTAAATTCCCTTCCACCGTCAAATTCGGCAATAACCGCGCTTCTTGATAGGCGTACCCTACGTCCTGCGGCACGCCCAAAAGCTCCCCTTCAAACGGCGTTTGCCGCGCAAGTATATTCAACAGAGTCGTTTTTCCTACGCCTGAAGCGCCAAGCACACAGGTAATTTCCCCATCGCAAAGCTCCAAACATAAATTATCAAAAACGGTATGCGCACCGTAACTTTTAGAAACACGAATTTTCATCTCTATCGCACGCTCCTACGCAATACTTTTTCTAAGAGTGCGCCCAACGCTTCCACGCAAACCCCTAAAACGCAAGTGAGTATAACAAGCGCAAACGTTTCCGCTGTTTGACTGTAAATTTGCGTTTCCTGTAGCATAGTTCCTATACTCTCTTTCGTGCGCGCCAACACTTCCGCCGACACTACTAATTTCAAAGAAAAGGCAAACGCCGCGCCGCTTACCGTTGCCAAGGTAGGCAAAATAGTAGGGATATACAGCTGCGTGATACGCCTTTTCAACGGCACGTTATACACGCGGCTCATTTCAATCAGTTTTTCGTCCACCCCCGACAATGCGGAATATATCCCCGTGTACAGCATCGGGAATAACGACAAAAACGCCACGATAACGGGCGCAACGCCTGCGGACGTCCAAACGAGTACGATAAGCAGCACCGCCAATACGGGCATAGACCGCATCACCGCAACAATGGGGGCAAATATCCCCCCAAACGTGGGGAGCAGGTACGCGATTACGGCAAAAACGACCGCCAACACAAACGAGCAAAGAAACGCCAAAGCCACACGAAATAGCGTAGCGCAAAACGCTTGCCAAAACGCAGCGTTTACCAAAAACGTTCCGCTTGCTTTTAGGCAATCGAAAAAGGAAGGTAACAGCAAACCGTTACCCACCGCAAAATATGCAACCGCCCAAACGGCCAACAAAACCGCCGCCGCTATAAGAAGTTGCCATACCGTTTTTACCGCCGCCTTTTTCAAATGCCACCCCCAAAGTGCAAAGGACAATAAAACGCTTCGTTTACCAATCCCGTTTTACCGCCGTTTATCTTTCCTATCCGCGCCAAATACGCTGCAAATTCTTCCTTGCACGCACTCGCCGCTACAAACCGCACGCCGCAACGCGCCAACGTTTCCCTTTTAAGCGCCGCCGCTTTCAACGTCGATTGATACGCGCTATCTTCCAAATGCGCATACACCGCTGCCGTAATAGCTTCTCCGCTTGCCACGTTCAACCATTCCGCCGAAGCCTTTATAGAACGCACAAACGACTGTATAAATTCCGCACGACTTTCAATCAACGATTTTTTCGCCACGAGCACCGCTTGCGGATATCCGTTTTCGCCGCCGTAGAGTACTTGTATATCCCCTGCCAGCGTAAAACCAATCCCTGCGGCAATCTTCATACTAACTGCAGGCTCGGCAAGGACGTATACGTCTACGCCCTGTAACGCGCCCACGTCTGCCGCGCCCGAAATCCCCAATAAATTCACCTTGTCGGCAGCCGCTTCTTCCACGCCGGACACGTCTTGATAGGCAACGCCGTTTTCTTTCAATACGCTTTTAAAAGTCAGCCCCGGCACGTCGGCAATTTGTAATACCCCCACCGTTTTTCCAAGTAAACGGTGCAAATTTTCTCGAGTATACGTTTCGCCGTTTTTCGCTATCAAATACAAATTTCCGTGCGTAACTACGCCCAGCATTTGATATTCGTCCCCTTTACCGAGTAATACACTCGCCGCCAAAGCCGGTAGAATGCAAATATCGGCATTGCTTTCCGCGTTTTGCGAAGTAACCTTGCTTTTAATCAAGCTCGGCGCTACAACCTTATACGTAATCCCGTCGCCGTCGGTATCGTCCACCATCATCTTCGCCATAGCCAAACTCGGCGCGCCGTCGGGCATATATACGGTAACTTCTTCCTTAGACGAAAGGAAATCGGAACACCCAAAAAAAGGGAACAAACAAAGTAAAACGCATAAAAGCGCTAATAAAACGGACGCTTTTTTACTACGCGCACTCAACGCACCACCACCGCTTCTACACGATGAATGGGAAAGTCCTTTTCTACCCATTTTTGTTCGTATTCGGTAACGATATTCCATTCAGGATTACCCTTTTCGTGCAAATCATAGGACACGTTTTCCAAAACAAAACCGCACGAAGCGTACTCTTCCAATGAAAAGTCGAAAAAATCCCTATCGTCCGTCTTTTGAATAATTCTTCCGCCCGCTTTTAACAATTTCTTATACACCTGTAAAAAATTACGGTGCGTCAAACGCTGCGTGGCATACCCAAGTTTTGGAAGCGGAGTGGAAAAATTTAAGTAGATAACGTCTAAACTGTTTTCGGGAATATAACAGGGCAAACACTCTGCACGGATATTCAAAAACCGAATATTTTCTATCCCCTGTTTTTTCACTTCTTCCATCGGCGTCAAAATAACGTTACTCATTTTTTCGAGTGCTAAAAAATTGACGTTCGGTTGTTTTAAAGCTAACGCGCAAACAAAACCGCCCTTACCGCAACCGATTTCTAACGCCACAGGATTCTCATTGCCGAACGCCGTAGAAAAATCAATCAGCGCACGGTAATTTTCCGCCGCTTCTTTCATATTCAAAATACCGTTCGCACCCTGCGCCAACAACAAATCCCCACACGCTTGCATACGCGCGTCGAAATTCCGTTTTTTTCTCATTCTCATGGACATACTCGTACACCTGCCAACTTCTATGAAAATTTTTTATTATTTCGTCCCCGTGCTACCAAAGCCGCCTGCGCCGCGCACGGTATCCGAAAGCTCGTCGCTCTCTTCAAAATCCACCTTTAAAAACGGAGCAACGACAAGCTGCGCGATACGTTCGCCGCAAGCCACGCTTTGCGGCTTGTCCGAATGGTTATGTAACGCCACCATCACTTCGCCGCGATAATCCGCGTCCACTACCCCCACCTTGTTCGCCGGCGCAAGACCGCGCTTACTAGCAAGCCCACTGCGCGCATAGATAAGCCCTGCATACCCTTCGGGGATTTCCATTGCAAGCCCCGTATGCACCAGCACCGTTTGCGCAGGCGCGATAACGATATCTTCGTCGCATACCGCGTATAAATCCGCCCCTGCGGCATACGCGCTACCGTACGTCGGTAACACCGCTTTTTGATGTAACTTCTTCACGTTTACTTTCGGCATAATAACACCTTCCTTTTTTTAAACACCTTTTAACACCTAAGTGTTTTTCCTGTTTTGTTATATTATAACAAACCGCGCATAAAAAAGCAAGTAAAAAAAGCGTAAAACACGTTTCCGCATTCCACGCTCTTTTTATTCTTAAATCCCTTCCAAAAAATAGTCGTATAACGATTTATACCACGTCCCCGTATACTGCTTGGCAATGGGGTCGGCGACAAACGCGTCGAAACGCTCCTGCCCATCGCTATACGTGTTCGTATAATACTCTTTAACAATTACCGCACGCTCGTCTTCCGTCAACGAATAATCCACCAAATAAGGAGCACTTTCCGCTTCTTCTTCGGCAGGCTTGTTGGAAAAGCGCAAAAAGAATTCTAACGCTTCCCGTAGCATCGTAACTTCTTCGTCGTGCACGGCTTGCAATTTCTCGCAATACTGTTCCCAAATATCACTCAAGAATATTCCCCGCTCAATAAGACGGTACTTTTCCGCTTTTTTGTCTTCTTCCAGCTGCCTGTCCAAACGGTTTTTCTTCAGCTGTGCAGACCGTACTTCTAAAAGCTGTTCAGCGGTCAATAGAGCAAACTGCTCGTCCGTGTAAGAAATAATGTCAATCGTCATCTCTTCACCCCCTTACGCCAGCTGACTTTGCAAACTTTGCGTCGTTACGTTTAAGCCTTTCAGTTTACAATCTTTTCTCAAAACAAACCGCAAACCAAACTCTTTACCGCGAAGTGAGAAATCGCACGTACACCGCCCGTTTACAAATACGCATTCCGCCGTCTTTTCATCTTCATCGGAAGAAAGCGTAAGCTTGCAACGCCCTTCACCGAAGAGTTCTATTTTTTCCAAAGTCTTTCGCCCGTCGACGTTAAAATCCGTCCAAGCCGACTGCACGGCGTATTCCGTCCAATCGGGCAAATCCCCGTTCCGCTTTACCCTATGCCAAGCGCCGTCCGCAACGCAAAACGCTTCGCCTGCAATAGAGCACAGCTTTGAAAACGGTACGCTGAAATACCCTTCTTCGCTTTCCATATCCACTGCCACCGCGCAAGGATTTCCGTCCGTAGCGATATACGTTACAAGATAGGTATTATCAAACGCAGCGCGCGTACAAGTAGAAGTATTTGAAATCTTCAAATCCAAATTTTTCGCCACACGCCAAACGATTTCCCCGTTCATAGCGTATATCCCGTCGTCCGCAAGGAAAAACGCCTTCTTGCCGTCCACGGATACGTTACACACCGTTTTTCCGCAAATTTTTCCGCCGCCGTACGCAACGCGTCGCACACGCATATCCCTATCGTCGCCTTGTACGTCCACGTAACAAATTCCCCGTTCGAAAAATAAATACACTCTGTCAAACAACGTTTCCATACCCGTCAATATTCCGTACTCTCCAGGAATTGCCAGCCTACCGCCCCCATCAAGTGCCGACTGAATATCATCCGGCTTAAACGGCGCGGAATACACTATCGTATGTCCGTCCAGCGCATAAAACGCCCTACCGCCGCAAAAACAACCCATCGCGAGCATTTTTACCGCCGAAAGTTCAACGATTCCGGCCGCCGCAGAGTGCACAAACAACCCGTTTTCTCCTACGAACATAGAAAAATACTGCTCGTCGTTCGTTTCACGCCGAATAGCGGATACCATTTTCATTTTCCCTGTAAACGTATGCGTTTTTACAAACGCACCTTCTTCTTCGTCATAGAGATATAACAGTCCCGTTTCGGTCAAATACCCCAACGTTTTCACGCCCGTTGCGCCTTTTAAACGGTCCGATAAATAAAAAACACTATCTATGGCAGGCGAAGTCATATCGTGCTTTATGCTGTCCCAATACGCATTATACATTGTTTCCAAACCGATACCGCATTGTAAATTCCCGTTTAACAGCCGCACGTTCGAAGTGGCAATCAAAGGAATTTTATTCTTTTTTTGTGGTTCAAACGAAAACCCGTCGTATTTGTTTTTAGTACGCTTAACCGCCACTTTATATGTTTTCCCCATCGTTATACCCACCTTCTTGAACGTATCACCTTACCTGCGTGCAAACGGTACGTACGCTTCAAAACGTCTTTATACTTTTTCTCCCAAACGGCACTCTCCGCAAACAGCCCTTTCATCAACGAGTATTCCGCCGCCATACCGTAAGCAAATAATCGTACGGACGCAAACAGCGAAAAATCACTCTCCTCTCCAAGCTCCTTTTTATCGGGCGTATACGCATAAATTATCTTAAACGTACCGCTTTGCGCTTGGAGATATTCGGGATATATTTTAAACGGTACGTCGTTTCCCCATTCGTCCTGCACTTTCAAAACGCGCACAACGCTTTTAGGCATTGCCGAATATTCAATTATCCCCGTTTCCGATTGCACTACCGTTTCCGCTTTTAAAGGTAAATAGTCCAAAGCCAATTCGTTTTCTACGATATTGAAACAAGTCAATAAAATTTGAGTGTCTTCACGCCCCGTTTCGTCGCCCTGTTCCAAAAACGCCTTCACTTTATCCGCAATACCTATTTCCCCTGCGGCAGCGATAATCGTCTCGTTCACCTTAATCATATCAAACCTCCTTTCCCCGCATATAACGCCATTCAACGCATACACGGGTATCCCGTTTTTACATTTACACCCAAGCGCCGCGCCTAATAGAGCGCGGCGCACCCCTATCCCGTTTATCCTAATCCCCTTTCGCTTTTTACAGCTTTTTACGCTTCGGTAATCCCCGAAAGCATACCTTGACCGTTCGGACGAGAACACATCAATTCAGCATATTTCACAAGCGTAGCGGTATAAATAGGCTTACCGGGCACTTGCTTCAAAATTTTGCCGTCTTCGCCTTCCAGCCACTTCCAATCGCAAAGTTGATGAATTTTGAAATCGTCGGTGTTCAATAAATACATCGTACCTTCGGGGCAGAATCTATCCGCCACAACGGGCACGCCGTTAAAACTCATTGCCTTAAAGCCGCCTTCAAATTCCACGGTAGGCACAGCCGCGCCGTGCGCACGGAAATACTCCGCCAAAGCACGTCTAACCCCCCAAGAACAAACGATAAAGTTTACCTTTCCACCGGAGTTTTCTTCAATGCAGTCCATCGCCTTTTGAATGGCATTTTCACTGATTGCACCCACGTTCGTCTTTACGTAAGGTTTCATCACAGGCGAAACGCTTCTTTCCACGCCGTAAAGCGCACCGTTGCCGAAAATCGCTTTCAAACCGGTAATCTCGTAATCTTTACTGCCGTATAAATACATCGCGCCGCCAATAACCGCCGTAGTGCCTACGTTACTTTGGTCGAAGTACAATTTCTTTTCTTCGCGGTCAATCGCCACAATTTTTGCACCGCTGGGCACTGTTACCACGTTGCCGTCTTGGTCTCTGAAATCAATACGCATACCTTCAGTAAACGGCGAAACGTCCAAAACGTAAATCCAGTTTTCATCACAGTCTTCCACCAAACCAAGCTCACCCGTACCGTCGCCGTATAACATTCTCCCGAAGTTAAACGACGCACTCTTGATAAGCGTTTGCATTTCGTCATTGAGTAAATTAACGAACGCCCCTTCGTTGTTTGCCGACGCGCGAAGTGCTTTATCGGAAATTTCAATCGTACCGTATAAGTTTTTCAAGGTAGACACAAATTGCACGCGTTCTCCCGAAGAAGCGCCGGGCAAATCCCCCGTTTCACTTCCGGCGGAAATACCGCCGTTTAAGCCGTATTTCACAAGCTTTCTCACGTCCTTACCCACGACGTCTGCCGTAGAGCGTTGAATTTGTGCAAGTAAAGGATTCGCCTTTAAATCCAAAGCTTCCGTTACCGCGTCAAGATAAAAAGATTTCAATGCGTTATCCGCAGTTTCTACAGTAATCATATTATTTTAATTCTCCTGTTTTATAATTTTTTATTTTATATTTTTTATTTTCACGCTTGCATTCCACCGTTTTTAAACATAAGCAACGCCATATTGCCTGCTTCGTGGATAGATTTTGCTTTTTGCGGCGGCGTTGCAAGCGCACCCGCGCCTCCGCACAGCAAGGGCGCACCGCTTTTGCCTATAGAAGAAAGATATTCCCCTATAAGCTTAAGCCGCACACTCTCATCAGCTTTCACCCGTTCGTACAGCTCGTCCGAAGTCATTACAGCGTTTCTTTGGCTCGGCTCTTGACGAACGGTATCCCCGTCCGTTTGTTCTTGCGTAACCGTTGAGTTTTTCTCTTCCCAACCGTCCTGCGCCGCCCCTTCGTTTGCCGTTGAACGGATTATGGCGTTTTCGCTTTCCATAAGCGTTTCGCCTTTCACCGATTGTTCTTCCTTGGCGGCGTTGTCTTCTTGTAACGCCCCGTCGAAGTCCTGCCCATTTAGTTGGGTTTCGTCGGAAAGCGCGCGTACGTTCGCCCTTTCCAAATCGGAAATAAAATCGTCAAATTTTTCTTCTTCCGCCTTTCTTACCGCCGCGTTTTTACGGAGTTTTTCCACCCCTTTATTCGCCGCGTTTTCCAATTTTTCCGCTTCGAAATTTTCCAACTGTTTTTGTAACTGTTTCAGCTTTTGGCTGCGCCGCGTAAACTCCGCCTGCAAACAGCCATACGCCTTATAAAGGGCGTTCACGTCCTTAAATTTCCCCAGCGCCGCCGAGACGTTTTCGGTGTTTTCCGTCCGTTCTTCACTATCCACCGCCTTTGCCGTTGCAATGTTCTCCGCGCTTTCCTTTTCGTAAACGTTGTCCTTTTCCTGCATATATCCTTTCCCCCTTTTTAGTCGTTTCTCGCCGATTGTTTTTTCGCCGCTTTATGCGCGGCAATATGCGCCGTAATTCTTGCTTTTATCGCTTTGTCTTTCGACTTTTTAAATTCAGCCGAAAGTAAATATCTCGTATGCTCTATCGAGTGCAAATCGTGGTCGTCGTAATCGTCCACGTCCACGTCCGCGCTCTTCATATCCAAATTTTCTTCTCCTGCTTTCGCGATATGTAACGCGGAAATATCCCTTGCGTTTTCATACGTCCCGTAGCCGAACGCTTCCAAAATTCTGTTCTTGTTCTCCGGTGAAATTTTGCCGTTTTCGTCCGTCAACACTCCCGCTTCATATAACCGCAACAACGTCGCGCGTTTCTCTTCGGACGTTACCGCTTCCTGCGTTTCAAATTGCACGTCGCTCACTGCAAGGTCGGCAGCATTGAAATAATACACCTGCGTTTTCTTGTTCTCCCCCGTGAGTGTCATCAGCCGCGCCGAACCGGCAAACTGCCGATACAAACGTAAAATTTGTCTACCCACTTCCTTGATAGCGCGTTCCATACTTCCTAATGTTGCCGACAATCTCGAATCGTCCTGCGAAAGCAATAGCTGCAACCCCGTCGCACTCGTTACCCTTGCCGGAGTAGAATTCGTCGATAAATCGGAAACGCCGCTAATTAAAGAAAACTCTTTTTCCAACCATTCTTCTTCGGAAGCAAACTCCGACGGCACGTTGCCGCAATCGAGCATTTCAGGCGCTTTTCCCCCTTGACGGTAAACGAGTACCTTACCCGGCAACAACCCTTCTTCCGACAATTCTTCGGTGTCCACCGAACCGTCTTCCACCGTCAAAACGCCCATAGAAACACGGTTTAAAAATTCGTGTTTTCTGTTGCGAACGGCGTTGTACGCACGCTGTACGGGAATCATACGGTCAATCACGCTTATCCCAAAAAACGAGCCGGGTAACGTCATACAATCTTGCTTTACAAACGGGAATATCCGCTCACCGCGCTCGCCGTTGCGATAGGGCAGTTCCCCTTCGTATAAAAGCTTTCCACCGCCAACGATTTCCAGCCTGCCTTGCGGTGCTTCCGCCGTAGGGCGAGTATATCTTTCTATAAGTACCACGCCGTCCGTTACCGCGGCGCATTGCATACCCACGCTTTCGGTAGGCAGCTTACCGGCAGAAGGTGTCAAAACTCCAGCCATCGCCAACTCGGTTACCCCCGAACTTTCCACAGCTACGCCAAACTGCTCGCGAATGAACTCCGCCGAAACGGCTTTTGCGTGAATAATACTATGCATATCTTCCACGCCGTCCGCATTGAGTTTATCAGGATAAATTTCAAACGGCGAAAGCGCGGTTACACTCACTTCCCCTTCGAATACTGCCGTACCGTCTTCGCGCAAGCCCACCTTTTTGCCGCCTTGTTCGTCCCAAGCCACCTTGTAAAACGCCGAGCCGCAAGCTTCCGCCCAAGCAATGGCTTTGGATACCGTGTCCGCAAACCCGATACGGCTTTGCGAATACTGTAACACTCCCGTTGCCAGCTTTGCCGCTTTCACGTCCCCTTCTTCGTCCGAAAACGCGCGAACGCGCAATACGGGACGTAATTTTTCCAGTTTGGCTATTCTAGAATCGATAAGCGGCGCGATATGGTTAAACACCCTGCGCGATTGCCAGTAAAACCGCTTGTCTTCTTCCACCACGCCGCCAAAAGGCGACACGTCGCAATACTGATTGCCGCTTAAAAAATTCATATTGAGTATCCAACCGCTTTCCAAAGCGCGGCGTTCTTCTCTTCTTCTTTCGAAATCCTCTACCACGTCGCGCACAATTTTCTTTTCCCTGCGCAACGCCGCTTCTTCCCGTTCCTTTTGGGATATTCCTTTTTCGTCAAACGTCATTTTTCTCCTCCGTCTTCAATTTCCTTACCACCCGTTTTCTCGGCTTCGGGCGCGCCTTTTTCTTGCTTTCTTGTGTTACCGAGTCTTTTTCAACGCATACCTGCCCCTCCTTTTCTTTCTTTTTAGACGAGTTTTTCACCGTCGTCTTCTCCGCTTCTAACGCCGCTAAAAGTCGTCTTTTTTCCTTTTCCAATTCTTCGTCGGTCATAGCTTCCAACCCCGTTCCGCCTTGCGCGTCCAACAATAATTGCACCGCCTTTAAATCGGGCGGAATATCCTTTTTCGTCTTCTTGCGCTTCGTGAGCTTTAACGCTCCGTCCACTTCAGCGTACTCTTCGGTTACTTCCGCCACCTGATAGCCAAGCGCCACTTTCATTAAAACCCCTTCCAACTGCCCGTTTTTATCCATCTTGTCTTCTTTTACCCCCTTATCGCTCCATACCGCCGCGCAGCCGCCGCATAAGCTTTGCCTTGTCCTTTTCTATTACCGAACGCTCTTTTTTAAGCGGCGTTTTATGCGGCCTACTCATTAAATAATAACGCATTTCGTCTAGGCTGTGGTCGTTCGCCTTTCTGGGCGCGTCGCCGCTGCCCCAAAAATATCCCTTTATTTCGCTTATCAAACGTACGCAATTTTTAAAAATGTAAATATTCGGCAAACCGTTTTCTTGGTTTAGATAACTCTTTACGCGTGCAATCCCCGAAAACAAATCCTTATCCACGTCGGGGTTCACGATAATACCGCGCTCGTAAAACAACTCCGCAACGCTCTTCACCCCCGAAAGCGTCCTTTGCTTCGCCGCACTGTCAATGAGTGCACGCACGCGCCCTTGCCCGTCCCGTTTCCAATCCAACCGTTTGGATATTTCTTTAATTTTTTCCGAGTGATAATCGATATCCCTGCCTGCTTCGTAATGTTCGGCAATCACGTACACGTTATCGTCAAAATCCACCGCGTACCAGTGCGCCGAAAGCGGATTATTCAAACCGGGGTCAATGGAAATACAATCCTGCCATTCCTTGGGCACGGAGAACGGCTCTATCACGTGCACCGATTCGTCAAATTCAGGATATACCAGCCCTTCCGCTGCCGCAAATTTACCGAACTTCCGCGATTGTAAGGCACGCTCGTCTAAGCACCCTTCCAACTGCCCTATTTCTTCCTTGTCAAGATAGGGATTGTCGCTCCATTGCATAAATTCGTACCATACTTCGCTATCGTTATTACGGTTTAAATAGATATCGTTGTATACGAACGTCAACCCCTTAAGCGGCGTCATCGTCCCAAAGATATCCCCACGCCTGTCCAATACGCGCATACGGCATTCCAAATAGATATCTTTAGGCGGTTCTTCGTCAAACCATACGTAATCGAGCGACGTCCCTTGAAACTTCTCCCTGCCTTGGTCGCAGCTTTTAAACCCTATTAACGAACTGCCTCCAAACACGTTTTTAACGCGGATAAAATCAATTACGCCGCTTTCAGGAGTGTCCTTTCTGCCGCTTTGCATCACAATTTCTTCAATCCAATCTCTGCGTAGATAATGCAAAATTTTCTTTTGCGCCACGTCCCGTTGCACTTGCGTAGAAAGGGACACCACCCAACCACACGTATCCTTACGGTTTTCGCGGTAGGGGTGTATCCCCCTTGCCATATATACACACTCTACCGCGCCGCACTCCGTTTTTCCCGAACGGTTTCCCCCAAACACCCATCGGTTACGCTTTGTGCATTTATGAAATGCCAACTGCTTTTGATGTATTTTTTCTCCTACGTTATACGTCGCAAGCGCGTCGCTTTTCCGTCTTTTTTCCTGCTCCCATTCAATACGTTTCAACCTTTCTACAATATCTCTCATAATTACCGTCTATCCGACAAAAACGCCGCTCCCATTCCCGTTATAATAAAATTTATGAAAAAGTTTATCTTGTGGGCGCTCGCCTTTTTATGTATAACGTGCACCGCCCTTTCTCCGCTTTGCATAACGCGGCAGATCTCCGCGCAGGCTAGTCCAACGCAATCGGCTGCCTCCGCTGCATCCGCTTCGTCCGCCACATCCGCCACCCCCACGGTAGGCGGCTATGCCTGCATACTCACCGACACCGCGTATTTCTATACCGCAAAAAACGAAGATAGCGGACTGTTCCTGCTGCCTGAAAGCTATTTCGTAAAAATTATAGAACCAGGCGAAACGTTTTGTAAAATCGAATACTTATACGACGACGCGCACGTAAAGAAAGTTACGGGCTATGCACGCACAACCAAACTCACCTTTGTCGATTACGTTCCCGAACGCCCCTATCTATATTATCTTTTCAACCTGCGCTATAGCTTAGACGGCACGTTTGGCGGCGACGGATTTTTAGACGATATCACCGTTACCTGCGCCTATTATGGCGACTACGCAGTCGGCTCGAAAACCTATTGTTACGTACTGCAGGGCGACGAGTTCGGCTACGTCCCCAAACCGGACGACTTGTCCTACGTAAAAAATACCGAATACGCAGATAGACTAGCCGCTACGCTCCCCAAAGACGACGATAGCACCGCGCCCGAGCCCACTACCGAACAAGCGAATCCTGCACAAATTGCCATTTTAGTTGCCTTGTGCCTGCTCGTACCCATTTTAGCCGCACTCATTTTAAAACCGCCGCGCCGTCCGCCCTATGAAACGGAATAACGACTGTTATCGCATATGTAACCAACGCTTTTCCCGCGTACTGATTTCGCTTTCGCCCCGTCGCGATATGTAACGGAATATCTTTTCAAACAACTCTAAACGTTCATACTGTTTTTCAAATTCAGCCTTGGACAAGCCCTTTAGCGTAAGCTTTTCAGCAACCTTTTTTATCAGCCTTGTCTGCATTCGGAAATACCTACTTTCATTCCACGGCTGAAAAGTGTTCGTATTCCCCAAATCCTGATACCGTTTAATTTTTCTCTCCATACCAAAATAACGAATGCCAAGAAGCGTTCTCTCAACGTCCGTCAATTCCTTTAATACGCTTTCTATCATTTCCTTTAAACGGATAAGCTTGTCCTTGACGAGAATTTCATCGGCTATCTTTTCTATCAACGATTCGGCGCTTTGCTCACTCTTATAGGACAACACCGCCATATTTTCAATATGTTGCCCGTACTCTTTTTCTACCGTTAATAAAATTGGATACGCATACAGCACCGCTTTAACGTACTTCTCCAAATCGTTCACCTCACTTTTTACGTTCTCGCCCGAAAGCGCACTCATTATGCACCCGAAATCGGGTTTAGACAAGCTCTCACTTTCAATTTTTTGTTTCAAAACACGAACATTTGTTCGCTTTTAATGTATTTTATCATTTTAATCTTGACAAATGTATGCCTGTTTTTTAATATTTTTTCCACTTTTTACCAAAAACGGGTAGTTTTTTCTTTACGGAATGCATTTGCGGATGAAAATGCGTTTACGCGCGAAAAAATTCTTTATACCGATTGCTTTTTTCTTGCAATCGTGGTATAATAAAGGTATATGAGAAAATTTGCGTTAAAAATTGCAACCTTGTTCGCTTGTACCGCCCTGTGTATCACGGGCGCGGCGGTTTCTCATATCGCCGCAAACGCCGACGAACAACAGCAGCCTTCTACGCAAATTCATAACGAACTTATCGCTCCGCAAACGTATCAAGAATATTTGCCTCTGACCAAGCCGTCGGGCGTTGCCGCAAGCGAAACGCACACGGCGATTGCCGACGGAAAGGACGTATATATCTATTACCGCGATAAGAACGAGTACGTAAAATACACGCACGGAGAAAAGGTTTCCAAATTACAGTTTGACGAAGAAGACCATTTGTATTTTTCGGATGCTACGGCAAAACTGTACGCGCTTTCTCTCCCCCTTTTCTATAAGGACAATACCTGTAAAGCAACGTTGCAATCGCCTACCTGCAGTTCCTTTTTGTTGGCGAATTCTACACTCTATTACACCATCGTAACGGAAGGTGCTACCACTATTTACACAATGCCCGTTGCCGACTTAACAAACCCCAACGCAATCGGCAAAAAGCTGGTGGAAAATTTAACGACGGAAACGCCGCTCGCCTTTTGTAATGACGAGTTGTACTATCTCGAATATAAAAATTTAAGAAAAGCGCACGCCCAAACGGGCGAGAACGAATTTATCGCCGCTTTCCCCACGCAACTGAAAGCCATCGTGGTTTTGGATAACGTGTTTGCCTGCACAACGAGTGATAACGAATTTTCGGTATACGGCTTGAACGATTTATTCAAAGAAAAAGACGTTACGAAAACCACTCCTTATCTTACGGACGATAACGGTTACGACGCCCTTTGCGGCTATAACGGCATTGTCTATGCCGTACAAAATAACGTAGTGCGGCAATATTCCGCTACGCAAAACGATTTCACGTCCTTTGAAATATGTTCTTCGTCTGCCGCCCAAAACCGTTTCCACGGCGCAACGGCACAACGGCTTGTAGACGACACTTTGTATATCGCGGACGTAGGCAACGGACGGATATCGGTATACGACGTCGACGAAAAAACGTTTTCATCGCCCATCGCCACCGAGCTTTCCGCTACGCATATCGCCGCAGACGGAAACACTCTTCTCGTAGCCGCGCCTTCGCAAGCAACGCTGTATAGTCTGCAAACGGAAACGTACGGTAAGGCTTTGGTTACGTTCGACGATTTTGACGGCGCTATCGTCGGTGTGGAAAACGTATACGGCAATTATTATCTTGCTACCGAAAACAATTTCTTCTATGCCTTATCGCAAAATAACGCGGACGAATGGCTTCTCACGGGTACGAAACACGTATTGACGCGCGATGCAAAAATGCTATCGTCCGACGCCGCGGGAATGTTATATATCGTTTGCGGCAACGACGTTTTCCGCTTTACCGAAAGTCAATTTTTAAGTCCTTCGCACGCCGGCGAAAAAATGTGCTCTACTCTACCGCCGCAAGTAAAGGGACTCCTTCTCGATTTTAACGGCGGCTTATACGCCTATTCCGCCACCCAAGCATACCGCTATGACGCGGAAGAATGGACTCCGTTTGCCCAGCTCCCCGTATGCGTATACGGCGCGCAAGACTACGCGCCGCAAACAACGTCTATAACGTTTGGTTACGAAGAGAACGCGGCGTACGTTTTACAGGACGGTAACTATATCACCGTTACCCATTCTTTTCATTTACCCACCGTAAAAACGATAGCCGTGGAAGACGTGGACAAGCAGGTATTTGCGCAAGAAAGCGTAGAAAGCGTAACGGTAATGCAAACGCAACCCAACACCCTGCTTGTGGAATTCGACCTTGCCGCCTTAAACGGCGCACAGGTTTTTCCCTATCTTTCTTACCACCGCGAAACCGAGCCCGTAACGGCAATACGTATCGGCGAAACTAAGCGGTATAACCTTTTGGCGATATTTGACGACGAGCAAAAAACGTACGTTTCCTATTTAGCGCTCAAAAGCGCGTGCACGTCCGTTCCCGAAACGGAGCACAGCGTAACGTACCCCGAAAGTCAACAAAAAACGGCGTATCTCACCAACGCCGTACAACTGTATAAATATCCTTATTTAACCGACTTGCTTACCGTGCGGCAGTTAAACCGCAGCGAAACGGTAACTTTGATAGGCGAAATCAACGGTCCGCACTACGCGTATTATAGAATCCGTTACACCGACGGCGAAACGGAATATACGGGCTATATTCCGCAATCGTTCGTAACACTGTTCAACCCTATCACGCCCGATACGCACACGCATTCTCACGGGACGGAGCAAGCCAACCAAGACAGCGTTTGGCGGTTTGCGTATATCGCGCTTGGGTTTGCGGCAATTTGTATCCTGACCGATTACCTAATTTTGCGCCGCCCCAAAGATAACGAAGACGACTAAGAAAAAGAACGTACTTTTTTCACGTAATACAAATTTTTAAAAGGAGGAACAATCTTATGTCAGACTATCACAGTAGTCAAAGCGTCGTGCCCCTACCACGTTTGAGCGGAAACAGATTGTTCCGCCGCATTTCAGCGTAAAAAAGACACGCGCTACCTACCGAGACACGTAGACAGACAAAAAGGAGGTAGATGCTATGGAAAAAATCAACGAACTTTTACAATTAAAAGACTATGAAGCCGCCGCTGCCCTTTGCCAAAAATATGACGGTGAAACGTTAGCGGAGCTTTTCACGCACGCGGAAAAGAACGACCTTGTCGCCCTTTGCCGCGCTATGGATAGCGACTTGCTTGCCGAAATTTTGCCTTTACTAGACAAAACGCTGCAAGAAGACGTCATCAACGCCCTGCGCGACGACGAGCTAGAGAAAGTATTAGAAGAAATGTCGGTGGACGAAACGGTGGAAATCATTGAGGATATGCCACACGATATCGTACGCCGTATTGCGGAAACGGAAGAAATTTTACAGCTGTTATCCCAGCGCAATTTCGCCGTTTTAAAACCCCTTTTATCGTCTATGAACGCCGTCGATTTAGCGGAAGTATTTGAAGAAATGGAAAGCGAAAGCGATTTGCTGGTACTCTTCCGTATTCTTCCTAAAGATTTAGCAGCCGACACCTTCGTCGCTATGAGCGGCGACGTCAAAGAAAAACTGATAAGTAAACTGAGCGATAAAGAACTTCGCGCCGTTATGGACGAGTTGTTTTTGGACGACACAGTAGACTTAATAGAAGAAATGCCGGCAAGCGTTGTTCGCCGCGTGTTAGCGCAAAGCGACAGCGAAACGCGCGCGTATATCAACAATATTTTGCAATATCCAAAAGACTGTGCAGGCAGTATTATGACTATCGAATTTGTGGCGTTAAAACCCACTATGACGGTAGCCGAAGCGTTTGCGCGTATCCGACAAACGGCAATCGACAAAGAAACCATTTACACCTGTTACGTAACGGACGATTTTAAAAGATTGCTCGGCTTGGTTACGGCGAAAGATTTAATGCTTGCCGACCAAGCGCAAACGATTGCCGATATTATGAACGAAAACGTCATCTACGCCCACACCGAAGACGACAAAGAAGACGTTGCGCGGAAAATTTCCGATTACGGATTTTTAGCACTGCCTATCGTCGATAGAGAAACGCGGCTAGTCGGAATCGTTACCGTAGACGACGCAATGAGCGTTATCGAAGAAGAAAACAGTGAAGATATTGCGAAAATGGCGGCGGTAACCCCCACCGACAAGCCCTATTTAAAAACGAGTATTTGGCGCATTTGCATCAACCGTTTACCTTGGCTTTTGCTGCTATTGATATCTTCTACCTTTTCAGGTTGGATTATCGCGCAAAACGAAAGCACGTTAAATATGCCCGTTTACGGCATTATCCTTACGGCTTGTATGCCTATGCTAATGGGTACGGGCGGTAATGCAGGCTCGCAAGCGTCGGCAATGATTATCCGCGGTATCGCTATCGGCGAAGTATCCTTTTCCGATTTTTGTAAAGTGGTATGGAAAGAAATCCGCGTATCCGTACTAATGGGCGCACTTCTTTCTATCGCTTGCTTTGCAAAGGTTATGCTTTTAGACGGATTATACGCTGTGCACAACGGATTATCCGTGGCGCTCGTCATTTGCTTTTCAATGTTCGTAACCATTATTTTAGCAAAACTTATCGGCGCAATGCTGCCGCTGATTGCTAAAAAATGCAAGCTCGACCCTGCAGTTGTAGCTTCCCCGTTTATCACGACGATTATCGACGTACTCTCCTTAACCGTATACTGCTTTTTCGCCGTCTGGTTTTTGGGTACTCTATAAAACGCAAACGAAAAACACACCCTTTTGAAAAAGGGTGTGTTTTTCGTTTTTCGCTTTTTATATACTCAATCGAATATCCCTGTGGAAAGATACCGTTCTCCCCCGTCGGGAAACACGGTTACTATATTTTTATTCGCGTTTTCGGCACGCCGCGCTAATACAAACGCCGCATATGCCGCCGCCCCCGAAGAAATCCCCACGAAAACGTTTTCGTTTTGATATAGCCACCGCGCCGTTTCAAACGCGTCTTCATCCGCTACGCAAAGCACTTCGTCGTATATCGACGTATCCAAAACCTTAGGTATAAAATTTGCGCCGATACCCTGAATGCCGTGCGCGCCCGCTTTACCGCCCGATAACAAGGGCGATTTTTTCGGCTCTACCGCTACAATTTTTACCGACGGATTTTTCTCCTTGAGATATCTTCCTATCCCCGTCAACGTGCCGCCCGTACCCACGCACGCCACGAAAATATCCACTTTGCCCTGCAAAGCACTATCTATTTCAGGCGCGGTAGTTTTATAATGCGCGTTGGGGTTCGCTGCGTTTTCAAACTGCCCTGCAATAATGGCGTTGGGCGATTCTTTACAAATACGCTCCGCGCGCTCCACCGCCCCTTGCATACCTTTTTTACCGTCCGTCAAAACCACTTCCGCGCCGTATGCGCGCATAGCTTCTTGACGTTCTTTCGACATCGTATTTGGCATAACGATTACCGCTTTATACCCCTTCGCCTTACATACGAGCGCAAGCCCTATACCCGTATTCCCCGAAGTTGCTTCGATAACCGTACCGCCCTTTTGCAACCTACCGCTTCGCTCCGCTTCCGCTATCATTTCCAAGGCGACGCGGTCTTTTACCGAGCCCCCTTCGTTACAGCGTTCCAGCTTAGCAAATACGTTGGCTTGAAGGCAAAACGCTTGCTTTGCACTTTCCAAACACACCAACGGCGTGTTGCCTATTTTTAACGCTCTTTCATCATTCAGCGCAGACACGGTATACTCCTTTTAAACAAATATCCAAAATTTCTTGCGGCGAAGAAACAAATGTTTTCGCTCCGTTTGCCAGCAAAAACGCCCTATCGCGAAATCCCCACGTTACGGAAACACAATGTACGTTGGCATTCTCCCCCGTGCGGATATCCACGTCAGAATCCCCCACGTACAACGTTTCCTGTCCGTCCACGCCAAAGCGCTGCATAATGGCAAATAACGCATCAGGACAAGGTTTTTTGCGGATACCGTGCGCTTCGTCTTCCCCTACCGCTTCGTCTAACAGCCCGTCGAAATATTCTTTCGCGAGCTGTTTAGTAGCAAAATCAGCCTTATTCGACAATACGGCGGTTTTTATACCGTGCGTTTTTAAGTTTCGTAAAAGGGGAATAATGCCGTCGTACGGCTTGGTTTTATCTTTACAGTGCGCGGCATAATGCTTTTTAAACGTAGCAAGCAAGCCTTCCACTTCCCTTTCGTCCCATATCCCCGAAGCGCGCATCATTAAATTTTGCATACCGTTGCCGATAAACGTGCATACTTCTTCGCGTGTGCGAACGGGCAAGCCGTAGTGGGAAAGCGCAAAATTGACTGCGTCAGCCAAATCGTCTAAGGTATCCAAGAGTGTACCGTCTAAATCGAAAACCACTGCAGAATACATATATGCACCGCCTTTAATTTTTATTCAATACGTTTTTCACGGCAGCTACTGCTTCCGCGCGGTTTTCACAACGCATTTTTTCATAAATGGTAGAAACGTAATTTCGGGTAGTCCCTTCCGAAAGTTTCAACGCCGAAGAAATTTGACGGTTGGTAAACCCTTCGTATAACATCAAAGCAACTTCCACTTCCCTATCCGATAAACCAAACGCGCGCGTCAATTTTATTTCCCTGTCCGCCGCCACAAACCGCGCCGCATCCGTTATTTTCCGCGCGATTTTCGCAGGCAAAATGGTATCGCCTTGATACGCGTCCTTTATCGAGTCAATCAACGCCGCACTGCCGATATCTTTTAATAAATATCCGCTCGCCCCGTTGTTGATGGCATTGAGAATATAATCGCTATCGTCAAACGTCGTTAAAATGACCACTTTTACCTGTGGATATTCCGTTTTGATACGTTGCGTAGCCACTACGCCGTTCATATTGGGCATACGGATATCCATCAATACCACGTCGGGCGTGTTTTGTTGCATTTGCTCTAAAGCGGCAAACCCGTCGGTGGCAATCCCTACCACTTCCAAACAAGAATCCGTTTGTAAAACGCTTTTCAGTTCTTCCGCCAACGCCACTTGGTCGTCGGTAATAAGCACTTTGATTTTTTCCATAGCCTTCTCCTTTTCTATTCCGCGTCGGCAGGTAACGTCATCGTAATTTCAAATCCTTCGTCCGTTTCCGACGAAAACGCCACTTCCCCGCCCAGCGACTTTGCGCGTTCACGCATAGACGATAATCCAAAGCCCAGCTGCAGGCCGTCCGTTTTTACGCCTTTGCCGTTATCCGAAAGCAAAAACCGAATTTTCCCCGCTTCGTTTTTACATTCGAACCAAAACGCCGTCGCGCCGCCGTGCCGAAGTCCGTTGGAAATCCCTTCCTTAAGCGTATTGCAAAGAAAACGGAACTTTGCTGAAGAAACGGTTATCTCGTCTATTTCCGAACGAATAGTAATACCCGTGCCGTCCGTCGATTCGTGAATGATATCCTGCAAAGCCCTAGCAAGCGTTTGATTTTCCTTAACGCCCGATAAAAGGTGTACGCTATCGCGGAGTTCTTCCAAGGCGTGCTTTGCCTGTAAATTCGCCGCGACAATTTTCCCTTTCGCTTCGGTGGGGTTTTGTTCTATCAGCAGCTTTGCCGCTTCCGTTTGCATAATAACGGTAGTTATCGAATGTCCTGCGGTATCGTGGATTTCCTTAGCGATACGCTGACGTTCTTCCAAAGCGGTAACTTCTGCCACTACCGCGTACGCTTTTTCCAACTCCTTTTTACTTTCGCCAAGCTCCGTAAGCGCTTTATCCAACCGCAAAAACTGGCGATAAAACGCCATACCGATTTGCATCACGGTAAAATGCAATAAAAGCACCAGCATACCGCCAAACGTACCCGTGAGTATTTGGTACAACCCCACCGATTCGGGGTAGAACACCAACGATTGCAATAAATATCCGCCGACGTATAATCCCACGCCGCCAAGTAACATACCAAACGCAACGCGCGCGTGGTCGGTAACGATATAATATTCGGTTAAAACAAGCGCGCACACTGCTACGGCGTACGAACCGCCGCCGACGAACGTAAAACAACACGCCGCCAACGTGTCCACAATCAAAAAGAACAACTGTCCGCTTTTACCAAGCACAACAAACAGTTTCAAGCCTTCGGAAAGGAGCAATAGCGCCGCCACGCCTATCAGGACAAAAAACACCGTTTGATTGCCGCCGAAAGAAAAATCGCGTACGTAGTCTAACACGAGAAACCCTACTACTATGATAAAGCAAGCGTAAATGAGCCATTTCGCAAACCGAATAAACGATTCTTCATTGCGAAAATCCCATTTACCGAACAGGCGTAAAAAGTATGCCTGAAACCGCTTTTCTTCCCGTTTTTTATTGTCCTTTGTTTGCTTTTGCGTTTTCATTAAAATCCCTTATACATGTCGCGATTGGTCTTTTCGATAACTTCTTTTAATCTCCCGCTTTTGTAATAACTGTATATCCCTAATTTCGAATAGATTACGTGGTCGCAAAGGAGTACGTTATGCAGCGAGCAAAGCCGCTGGCATCTTCCCGTCGTTTCGTCGTCTACCATCGAAGGATTTGCCGCGCCCGACGGATGCGTATGCACGATAACCACGCCCGAAGTTTCTTCTCTCATAAAACTTTCCACAAGCTCGGTAGAATCGAACGCTACACTGAACGGATTTTCAGACGGGAAGGAAATGCGTTTATACACTTCTCCGTCCCCGTCGATAAAGTATACGTCCAGCACTTCCAAAAACACGCCTTCGTATTCCCGTTTTACGTACGATAAAAAGCTTTCGTGGGAAAACTTTTTGGGTAAAAGCGCCACGTCTTCTCCATAATAATAGCGCATCACTTCGCCGATACAGTATAAATGCTGTGCCGCGCGCTTGCCGATACCTTCCACCGACGCAAGCCGCGATATAGGTGCGTTCAATACGCCTTTAAGCGAACCGAATTCCGCAATCAAACGGTGCGCGACGTCGTTGGTGTTGCGACGGGGCAACGCACTGTATAACATAATCTCTAAATATTCGTGTTCGCACAGCCGTCTACCGCCCAGTTTAGACAATAACCGCTCTCTATGCCCGTCGTGTGGCCCCATACCAAAACTCCTTCTTTTGTGTTTTCGATATTATTGTAGCATACTTTTATAAAAATGTCAAAGACAGGGTTATAAAAAAATTATTTTTTCACGTTTACCCCTTATTTTCTTTACGGAATGCAAAAAAAAGTGTATAATAAGAATATCCTATAATAAGGACGGTGTTATTATGAAACGTACTATGCATAAATATTTTAACGAGCTGGTATCTTCCACGGCTGAAATTATCCGCTTCGATTCTTCTATGAAAGCCCCCGAAGGGGAAAAAGGCGAATACCCTTTCGGCAAGGAAACGGCTGATTGTTTACAATTCTTCCTTTCACTTGCCAATGAAATGGGCTTTCAAACGAATAATTACGATAACTATATCGGTGAAGTAGTTTGGGGCACGGGTAAGGACTTTGCCATTTTGGCACATTTGGACGTAGTACCTGCCGGCGGCGGTTGGAAATATCCCCCGTTTGGCGGCGTAATCAACGACGACGTTTCCGACGGCGGTGTAACGGGTAAAAAGCTTTGGGGCAGGGGCACTATGGACGATAAAGGTCCTGCAATGGCTTGTTTATACGCGTTAAAAGCACTCAAAGACGAAGGTTTTCAGCCGCGCCGTACGATAAAACTTATCGTCGGTTGCAACGAAGAAAGCGGTTGGAAATGTATCGAACATTACAATAAAGTGGCGGTTATGCCCGAAGAAGGTTTCACCCCCGACGCCAACTTCCCCGTTATCTACGCGGAAAAAGGTATCTTGCATTTCACTGCACAGTTCCCGATAAACGACGCACCCGTGTCCACGTTGAAAGCAGGGCAACGGGTTAATATGGTTTGCGAAGAAGCGAGCGCCGTTCTCACCCGTAAAGCAGCGGAAAAACTAGTGGGCTACGAAAATCCTGTAAAAGGCACTACTCTTTCGTACGACAACACGACGAATATTTTACAAGCGCACGGCAAATCGGCACACGGTTCTACGCCGCAAATGGGCGCAAACGCTCTGCAAGCGTTGTTGGCGTTTTTATCTACGCTCAACCCCGATTTCGCGCACGCGTACGATATCCTGTTTAACGACGCGCTCGGTTTGAATGTATTTGAAGACGAAACGGGAGTTTTAACAATGTCCCCCGATATCGCAAGTTTCTCCGCAGGCGTTTTGAAAGTAACGTCCGACGTGCGTTTCCCTGCCACGTTTGCCCTTGCGTCCGTTACCGAACGCTTGGAAGAAAACGGAATACAATACACCGTTGAAAATTATCAACCACCCCTTTACAACGATAAAGACGGCGAGCTCATTTCCACTCTTTCGCGCGTGTACGCAAAAGCGACGGGTAGCGACGAACAGCCGATTGCTATCGGCGGCGGTACGTATGCAAGAGCGTTAAAATGCGGTTGTGCATTCGGTCCTGAAATGGACGGTGAAGAAGCTACCATTCATCAAGCGAACGAATATATCACGTTGGACAGATTACGTTTCCTTTCGGAAATATACTACGACGCGGTAAAAGAGCTTACGGGCCCGAAATACACGCGTATCGGTATCGTGAAAACCACTTATACGAAATAATAAAAAAAAGGACTTGCTTTGTAAGCTGTAAGCAAGTCCTTTTTTAAAGATATACGGCAAGCACAAGCTTGCCGTATACCATAGTGAGAGAATATGAAAAAAGTTAAGTATAGTCTATTTTTTTCCTTTCTCTGTAAACTTATTTTCCGTATATAATTTTTATAGTTTCATTGTATGCTTGTTTTGTGATAATATAGTGAAATATTTGTGATATTATTGTGAAAATAATAATTTTTCTGCAAAAAATTACAAAAAACTTGCATAAATGGCGTCCGCCACACGAATACCGTCCACCGCTGACGAAGTGATACCGCCGGCATACCCCGCGCCTTCGCCGCAAGGATATAACCCTTGCGTGGAAACGGACTGTAACGTGGTTTTATCCCGCTCGATACGAAGCGGCGAGCTGGTACGCGTTTCCGCGCCCGTCAAAAGCGAGTCAGGATTTGCAAAGCCTCGCAATTTTCTATCCATCTCGACAAGCGCGTTTTCAAGCGCCTGCGAAACGCCCACAGGCAATACGGAGTGTAAATCGGCAAACGCCGTACCTGC
This sequence comes from Candidatus Scatosoma sp., assembly GCA_045542595.1. Taxonomy (GTDB): domain Bacteria; phylum Bacillota; class Clostridia; order Christensenellales; family Borkfalkiaceae; genus Scatosoma. The sequence goes on from JAZQLI010000002.1 coordinate 47,170, forward strand.
CGCATACGTAGGCAATACGTCGCCGAAACGGCTAGACGTTTTCCCCTTTAAAAAGTCTTCTACGCGTTGCACGGGTGCAGCGTACGTACCGCCGCCTGCCAAAAACGCCGCGCGCTCAATTTCCCGTTGAAAATATACGCCTGCCAAAGGCGAATCGTCCTTAAAATCGGCTTGCGTTACCTGTGCAATCAACGCGCTGTTGGCATTCACGTTATCGCGCGCAAAATTACTCATTCCGTTGGTAACCACGCCCCCTTCTTCGCTAGCCGCAGGCATTACGTACCCACCGGGGCACATACAAAAGGTAAACACCGACCTATCGCTTGCGTGGGATACGAGTTTGTAATCTGCCGCAGGAAGCATTGTATACGACTTTCCGTATTGCGCAAAACCGATTGCCGATTGCAAATGCTCGATACGCACGCCGATTGCAAAATCCTTTTGGTGCATACACACGCCGCGAGAGAGTAATTTTTCAAAGGTATCCCTTGCGCTATGCCCTATGGCAAGCGCTATCGCCGATACGTCGCGCGTGTAGCTGTTCCCCGTTTGCGTATCGGTGAGCGTTACGCCCACTACCTTATTGCCCTGCAATAGGATATCGTCTAAACGAGTATAAAAGAGTACCTGCGCGCCGTTATCCAACAAATACTTTCGCATATTTTTCACGACGGTTTTTAAATAATCACTGCCGATATGCGGCTTATTCAGCCACGCAATTTCTTCAGGTGCGCCAAAGCGTACAAACGTATTCAATACTTCGCCAATGAGCGCGCTATGCGTTTGGGTATTGAGTTTTCCGTCCGAAAACGTACCTGCGCCCCCTTCGCCGAATTGAATATTCGTTTGCGTATCCAACGTTTTGTTATCGCAAAATGCCTGCACTATGCAAGTGCGTTCGTCTACAGGCGCACCGCGTTCGATAAGCAAAGGCGTTATTCCCCTTTTTAAAAGCTGCAAGGCGCAAAACAGCCCCGCAGGTCCGCTACCCACAACGAGTACGGGCGCAGTGGGGAGTTTATGTTTTTCCAAACGCTCGATACAAGGCGTTGGCGGTTGGTACGCCGTAGCGGAAAACGCAATGGTATAGATATATTTAATATCGTCTTTATTGCGCGCGTCTAACGATTTTTTACAAATACGGAAATACGCAGGCTTTTTCCCCAGCTTTTTTTGCGCGAGTGCAAACAGCGCGTCTTCACTTTTTCCCAAGGGAAGTTTTATATCGGATAAAGTAATTAGTTGCATACCTGCCCCTTTATTTCGCGTTGAGCGCGTCGGCAACAACACGCGCGGACGCATACGCCCACTGCAAATTATAGCCGCCGCAAGCGCCGTCTACGTCTAAAATTTCCCCTGCAAAATACAAGCCTTTTGCATATATACTTTGTAAGCTATCATCCGTTTCCGCAAGCGGTATGCCGCCTTTGGTTACTTGTGCGTAATCGAACCCCAGCGTGCCCGTAACGGCAAGCGGAAATGCTTTTACGGCTTTTGCCGCCGCTTGAATATCGTCCTTTTTCACCGTTTTCAATACCGCTCTGCCCACCTGATTATTAACAATACCGCCAAGCAACTCTTCAAACGGCAACGACGGAAACACTGCTCTTTTTTTACTGAGTGCAAGATAAATTTGTTCTTCGGTGTATTCGGGTAAAAAGTCTAACCACAACGTAACGTCCGTCTTATCCGCAACGTAAGCGGAAATACGGAACACCGCGTCCCCCGAAACGCCGTAATCGGTAAAGATAATATCGCCGCAAAGGGAATGCTCGCCACCGCGCCAGCGCGCGGTCAATTTACCGTTCGCCACGCGAATACCCTTTAACGTTTTTATCGTGCTCGTTTGCGTTTTTAATTGTACCAGCGAAGGCGTAAGCGCCGTTACGCTATGCCCTAAAGCCAAAGCAAGTGCGTAAGCCGTGCCGTCCGTACCGAAATTTTTCGCCGCTTTTCCGCCCGTGCAAAGCACTACGTTTTGCGCGTGGAAGGCGTCGTTTTCCGTCTGCAATATAAATCCGTCCTTCGCTTTTTCTAAACCGACAATTTGCGTTTGCGTATAAATTTGTACGCCGTTTTGAGCTACGGTAAAACGCAGAGCGTCGGTTATGGACGAAGCTTGCCGTCCCGAAGGATATACTCTACCGCGCTCGTCGGTAAGGCATAATAAACCCATTTCTTGTAAAAACGCACAAAACGAGCCGTCGTCGTATTTCGTCAAAATACTTTCCAAGCGTTTTTTGGGCGGTTGCGTGCAAGAAAAATAGTCCGCAACGGAGATATTGCGGTGCGTAACGTTGCCCTGTCCGTTACCCGTAGCGGAAAGTTTTTTTCCCAACCTTTCGCCACGTTCGAACAGTGCAACCGTGTTTTCGTTATTACATTGAAGGGACGAAGCAAGGACCAAGCCCGACGCACCGCCACCGATAATCGCTACTTTGATACGTTTCATAAATCTATTGTATACCATTTGTAAAAAAAAGTCAATTTTTTTGAAAAATCATAGAAAATTTTTTCGCACCTATATTGACTTTTTCGACGTTTTATATTAAAATATAAAGCAAGAGAATGTATTCGTGTATTTTTTCATATCGTATAATGATACGTAAGCAAAAATCACACGTGATAACTGTGTAAAAAGGAGATTGCTATGAAAGAATTTTTCGACAAGTGCGTAAGCTTTGCCACCGCGCACTGGGAACTGACCGCTATTTTAGCCGTACTGTTGGTGTTTATCCTTCTTGTAGTGATTATTATCGTTTCCCGTTCGGCTAAAAACCGTAAAGCGAAAAAAGCAGCCGCTGAACTTGCAGCCGCAAAGGAAGCGGAAGAAAAACGCTTAGCCGAAGAAAAAGCGGCAAAAGAGAAAGCTGCGAAAGAAGCGGAAGAAAAACGTTTGGCAGAAGAAAAAGCGGCAAAAGAGAAAGCCGCGAAAGAAGCGGAAGAAAAACGCTTAGCGGAAGAAAAGGCCAAAAAGGCTGCGGAAAAGAAAGCCGCTACGCCCAAGAAATCCACCAAGAAAGCCGCCGCTGAAAAGCAAGAGCCTGCTATAGCGGAAGAAACCGCCGCTACCGAAAAGAAAGAACCTGCTCCTGCACCTGTGCCTACGCCCGCCCCCAAAAAGACGGCGAAAAAAGCCGCTACGCCTAAAAAAGACGCCGTGTTGTACGACGAATTAAAGGACGCGGAAGAAGAAGATGATATTTGGTACGACGAAAATGAAACGGATAAAGCCGCAAGATACAGCGGTAAATGGTTAATTTGTCGCGTACTGACGGAAGACCACGCCGAAGAAGAAATGTATTTCTTCGAACTGCACGCTTCCAACGGCGAAAAATTGTTGTCGAGTGAAGAATACACTTCCTACAACGGTGCACTCCGCGGCATTGAAACGCATAAAGCGAATATTGAAAAGGGCAATTTCAAAATTACTCTTTCCAAAAAAGGCGATTATATATTCAAGTTATTAAGCGGTAAAAATATGCTCCTTTGTATGGGCGAACATTACTCCACAAAAACGCGTTGCGAAAGCGCTATCGAATCGACCAAGCGTTTCGCAAAAACCGCCGTTATCGACGAAAACGTACAAGATTACGTAGTGAAAGTACCCGTAGAAGACGACGCAGAAATTGAGCCCTTAGCCGAAGGCTACAACGGCAAATGGATTATTAACGCCACCACCGCCCCCGACGGCGAACAGGTATATTATTTCGAGTTGTTTGCCAACAACGGTGAAAAACTCCTTTCCAGTGAAGAATACACGACGTATATCGGCGCGGTAAACGGCATACATACCCATAAGACGAATATTGAAAAGGGCAATTTCCGTATCTCGCTTACCAAGCGCGGCGATTATATCTATAAACTTTTAAACGGCAACGGTCAGCTTTTGTGCCTTGGCGAACATTACAAAACCAAACGCCGCTGTTTAAACGCTGTAGAATCGGTAAAACGCTTCGCGGCGAACTCCCCCTTGCTCACCGACCAAAAGCATACGAAATAAAAGAAAATATCCACCATTCATAAAAAACGCGAACCGTGCAGGTTCGCGTTTTTTTATTCCGTTTTGTATTTTGTTTTTATCTTTTATCTTGCGCCAAAGCCGCCGCCACCGAAACCGCCGCCGCCAAAGCCGCCGAAATGGCCACCGCCGCCGCTTCTACCGATAAACCTGCCGCCGCTTTGCCCTTCAGGACGGGAAAGCGCCACTTGCATTGCCGTACGCATATAGCGGTTGATAATTACGTAATTGAAGAAGTTGAAATGCGTATAACCGCAAGACCAAGTAGGCGGTTCGATAACGATATTTGCAAACTTATTCTCCCATTCGTCCGTTACGCCAAGCACTTGCGCATAGGGCAATACTTTATAGAACAGTTGGGGATTGTCTTCCAACATAAACTTAATTTTATCTTCTTCGGTAACTATGATAAATTCTTTAAAGCCTACGATATCACCCAACGTTTTTACGTAATCTTCCCTGCGAGAAAGCGTTTTCATACTGATAAACAACGCCGCGTATGCAGATAGACAAATCAGCATTTTTTCATATTCGGTTAACACGTGGTTGGCAAGGAAGAACAAATATACCAGCCCGAACACTACCGCCACCATAATTTCGGCGATGCGTACCGCTATAAGAATTCCTTTTTTCCATTTATAACGATAATTGTCGCGAACGAACTCGATACCAAGCACCGCCGCCACGGGAATGATAAAGGCAAATCCGCTAAAATCTCCATAACCGCCGCCAACGCGAATGGTAGACAATACTAGCCCTATTACTAGCGTATACAGTACGGTTAGTATACCGCCGACTACGTACCCGACAACCGATTTATAATCGTACATTTTCACGTGCGGTACTTGCTGTGTTGCTTTATCCACCGCCGTATAATATTTTTCTTTTAAATCGGATATAGCCACTTCGTCGCCCGTTTTAAACAAGCCTTTAAACAGCGTCTTTTGGTATACGGGCACGTTGGGCGGTAAATCTTTCTTCTTCTTTAACACGGGGTCGTCAGGGTCTTCAAAATCGATATCCAAATATCCGTTATAGGCGAAATAATATATCATAGACGTGATATCTTCGGTATTTACCGTGCCGTCGAGTAATTTCCCCATTTTTAAAGGGTCCATATTATCGGGGGCTTTCACGTTGACTACGGGAATGATTTCGTCGTTTCTACGCAAGAAGAACCGTATTGCCACCGCGCCGCCTATCGCCAGCGCCGCAAAGAGCAATATCCACAGCAATCCGTCGGTGAAAAAACGCGTTTTATGATAATTATCAAACGTACCGCCTGTCAAAGTAAAGTCGAGCGTAACACCGTCCGCTGCGTAAATGCCGTATTCTTCCACGTACTGTACGTTCAGCTTTTGCGCGGAAAAGGTAAACGTTTTTCCGTCGTCGGAAAGTTTGTTGTTCAAGTCCGTCGGCGTATCCGAGCCGTACCCTACGTACGTTTTACAATTCTCCAGCGTAGTGGCGTACGGAAAATGTACGGTAGCCGTAACGTTATGCATAGGCACGCTTGCACCAAAGCCGATAATATCAAATATCATTCCGTTATCGCTTGTCGCGGCATTTGCGCCGTTTTCCATCGTATAGGAAATGACGTACGTCCATCTTGCGCCCTTTTGTACGCCGCCCACGCAGTTGATATCCATAAAACCGCTGATATCGGGGTTATCTTCTACGTAGAAAGCAAATTCGTCGTTGCCTTCGCAAGTAGCGGTAATATCGAAATACCGCGTATTTTCAATGGGTAACGAGCGGTAGAACATAGAAAGATTATACGCAAGAAATTCTATCTCGAACGTTTCTACCATTTTTACCTTTCTATCTTTGGAAATATCGGCAACTACGTCGTAGCTGTGTACTTTGATAACGTCGCCATAGCCACTGTTGTACGCTTTAGCCTGTACGCGGTTACCGTTAAAAAACGGTGCTAAAATACACACCAAACATATACATACGAGAAATACGGCTTTGCAAAGCCAAAGCCGTCTCGTTTTTACGTAATTTTTCATAGCAATACCTTAAAAGGATACCTTTACGTTTTTACGTTCTTCCGCGTTATCTAATTCGAAATACGGGCGTTTTTTGTATTCTTCGCCCATACGCGAGCCAATTAAATTATCAGGGAAATGTTCAAGCTTGGTATTGAACGCTTTCACCGTACCGTTATAATACCGACGTGCGCTTTCCAAGTCTTCTTCAAGGTCTTTCAGTTGATTTTGTAAATCTAAGAAGTTGGTATTCGCCTTTAAATCGGGATAACTTTCAGCAACTGCCGAGAAGAAAGTACGAAGCGAGCTGCTCATTTGGTTAGCCGCTTCCATTTTTTCGTCGGGCGTGCTTGCACCAGCAGAGATATTACGCGCCGCTACTACCTTTTGCAACGTTTCGCTTTCGTGTTTAGAATACCCCTTAACCGTTTCTACAAGGTTGGGGATTAAATCGTATCTCTTTTTCAAATACACGTCGATAGTAGCCCAAGCTTCTTCCAGCTTATTCTTCAAGGTTACGAACGCATTTCGCGTACTTATCCACCAAGCGATTACCGCAATGACAAGCACTACGGCAACAATACCGATTACCCAGCCTATCCAGCCGTTATCAGCGGCAAGTAAAGCATATACCATAATAACTCTCCTTTGAAAAAAGCTTTTGCTTTTTCCATTTTTATTATACTACGCAAAGCTCGGTTTGTCAATACCTTACTCTAAAAAAACAGTCCTTTCTTTGATAAAATCAAGAAAGAACCGTTTCTTTTCCGTCTTTTTTAACGGTACGAGGTTAATCCGCGCGTCTGTTTTTAAGCCACAAAACACCGTTGGTGATAATGGGCGAAAGAATTAACCATAACGCCGCGAGTGCAATCAACGTATAGACAATAACCGAACCTACCGTTCTTGCACCGTTGAATACGCTGGAAACTAAGTTGAAATCGAAAAAGCCGAAAAGTCCCCAGTTGAGCGCGCCAACGATTACCAAAATATAAGCGATAATGTTTGCAATCAGCATATTTTTTCCCTCCTGCAAACAGTATGGTCGGCTTTTGGGGATTTATACTTCGCTATTTAAAAATGTAAGCAAATCTTGCATTACCGCTTCACCGCCGATATCGTTGAATATTTCGTGCCGCAATTTGGGATACAATTTCGACGTTACGTTTTTGTAGCCCACCCGTTTCATATCTTCTACCGACGCGCGCCATTTTTTCTCATTGACAAGCACGGCATCATCACTGCCTGAAACGAAAAATATAGGCAAGTTAGGGTTTTCCACTTGATAATTCTTTTTGCGATAAGTATCGCGCATAAGCTTAAAGAGATTTTCATAACCGTTTGCGGAAAAATGTACTTTTCCTTTGGGGTGCGTGATAAACTTTTCAATATTCTCCCTGTTACGGCTTAACCAGTTACTTGGTCCTTCTTCTTTAAAACGCTCGTTTCCCTTGCCCGTAGAAAGGTAGGCAAGCATTTTACTTTTATATCTTTCGCCGCGAAACAGTTGTACGGTTTTAGAAAGTAAAATTGCCGCCCCAACTAAGGGATTACGGCTTGGAGAACCGCAAATTATCGCCTTATCCACAAGCGTATCGTATTTTTGTAAATAGCACCGCGCTATCATCGAACCCATACTATGCCCAAATAAATATACGGGTAAATTAGGATATTTTTCTTGCATATAACGGGTAATACGCGCCGCGTCTTCCACTACGGCTTTCCCCGATTTTTCGTAGAAATATCCCCTGTCCTTTTCTTCTTTTACACTATCGCCGTGTCCGCGATGGTCATGACAAACGACGAGATATCCGTGCTCCGCAAAAAAGCGCATAAAATCTTCATAGCGTTCTTTAAATTCACACATACCGTGTAAAATTTGTAAAATCGCTTTCGGGTTTTGCGGAATCATCATAACGCCGTGTAAAGGAAGTCCGTCAAATTGCGATTGTACAATAAAATTTTCCGTTTGCATAGGATACTCCTTATAGATTTTTAACTTTGTTGTACCGCCCAAGTTACATCAACCGAAGTAAAACGGTTTAGATGCGAGTAGTTCAAGGAGAACGCGGCTTTTTCGAAAGGAGCGTACTTAGCGTACGCGACCGAGAAAAAACGCAAGTTCGACGAAGAAATACGACGTATATAAAGCGTTTTACTCTGTGCGGAGCGCAATAACCGGGTCCTTCTTCGCCGCCGCGTTGGCAGGAATTAAACCGCTGATAAGGGTAAGAACCACACTGATTGCCACCATAATTGCCGCGGACGTAACGGGTAACGACGCCAACGTTGCAATGCCTGTTAACGACGCCAAAATAGCGTTGACAATTACGCACAAACCGTAACATACCGCTACACCGAACAAGCCCGACGTTAAGCCGATAATAAACGTTTCGGCATTGAACAGGTTTTTAATATCCTTTTTGCGTGCCCCAAGCGAACGCAATACACCGATTTCTTTGGTACGTTCTACTACGGATACGTAGGTAATAATACCTATCATTACCGACGACACCACAAGGGATATGGACGTAAACGCTACCAAAACGTAGGTAATTGCATTCAAAATACCGCCGATAAGCGAAGTGAGTGTTTTTACCGTATCGTTATAATTGACCATTTTCGCTTTTTCTTCTTCGATATTTTCGTCAAATTGTGCGTTCCAAGCGTCTAAATACGCCGCCAGCGCGTCCTTCGCCTCAAACGTAGCCGTATAAATGGAAATACCGCTGATTTCGTCGCTTGCACCCACCGTTTGCAGCGCCGACGTCGCATCTAACAAATAATACGCGCCCGATACCGCTACCTGCCCCATATTGCCGTCGATTTTTCTATAATATATCGCTACTTCTTCACACGCAGGACGGGAATAGAGTTTCACCCCAAACACTTCTTCCGTACCCGGCGTGAACCCGTCGGTAATCGCTTTGGATATTACCGAATTTTTATTCGCTTGAATGTAGTTTAATTCCAACTCTTCCGTGATATTTAAACCGTTGGAAAGACAGCCGTAACTCAATTCGTCCTTCAGCCGCAAAATAGCGGAAACCTTTACCTGCGTACCTTTGGAAACGTCTTGTAAATTGCTTTCAAATTCCGTCTTCGTGAAAATACCGTCGTCTACGTATGCAAACGGCGCAGTTGCTTCCGCCGCCGTATACACCGCGTCGTTGTTGGCAAGGAAATATTGTTTTTGCAATACTTCTTCAAAATCAACGCTAAGCGTTTGTTTCTTTTCTTCGTCGAACAAGCTTAAAAATTCCTTTTCGGGAATAAAACCGAGTTGTGCCAAAGTTAAATCGAACATCTCGTTATTGCCGCCGATAACCAGCACCGCTTCGTTGGCTTGCGTAGGCCATTCCCCTGCGAGTTTATCGTACTGGCTTTGAATATAATTTAAACTGCCTTCCTTTTGCATATCCGACGTACCGGGCATTTTCCCGATAACGCTGGGCAAATAATCGACTAAATAATCGATTTGTGCATACTGCGAATTCATCATAGAAAGCTTCGTTTTATACGTTTGCTTTATCGAAGCCAAAGAGCGGTATTCTTCGGTGGGCGTACTCCCTTCCACCACGCCGCCGAGCGTTACGGGCGTATATATTTTGGAAAAGACGTTCATTCCGTAATCGTACTGCATAGCGGTGTACATAGATTCGTCCATATTCTCGATATATTCGATATAACTGCCATCGCCGCGCGATAAATCGTTGGTGAGCGTCATACCTTGCGCAAGGTTCGTCAACACCGAGTTGACGTATACCTTATCATCTAAACGGTCCATATCGGGCAAATCTTCCACCGACACCATTTTATCCATAATGGTATTCATATCCACACTAGATTTACTTATCGTAATGGGGTACGCCGAAAGCATATCTTCCTGCGTTTTTAAAATATAATTATTAAACCCGTTAGAAAGCGCCAACACCAAGCATACGCTGATAATACCGATACTCCCGGCAACGGACGTAAGCGTAGTACGCCCTTTTTTGGAGAGTAGGTTGCGCGCACTCAGCCCAAGCGACGTTTTAAAGGACATAGAAGAGCGTTCTTTCTTTTCCTGCTTACGCGACTGCTTTGCCGCCGTTTTATTCGCTTTTTTCGCCGCACGGAGTTGTTTTCGAGTGAGCACTTCTTCCCTTTCTTGCGGCTTTTTATAATATTTTACGCGCTTGCCGATTTTGAATACGTTATTACAGTGCGGACAGGTAAAATTCCCTTCCGCAATTTTTCCGTTCTCTTCCACCGTAACCGTTTCCCCGCAATACGGGCAGGGCATATTCCTTTGTATGCGCGTTTCCACCGTGGCGTTTTGCGGTACGTTGGCTAAGTCGATCGGCTGCAAAACCACGCCTTCTTCTTCGCCGTAATACGGGTTACTGTCCGAAATGACAAGTCCGTCCTGTAAACGCACGATACGCGAAGAATATTCTTCCGCGATTTCGGGATTGTGCGTAACCATAATAACCAAGCGTTCGCCCGCGATTTCACGAATGAGTTCCATAATTTGAATACTCGTCGTGGTATCGAGCGCACCCGTCGGTTCGTCCGCGAGTAAAATTTCAGGATTATTAACCAGCGCGCGCGCAATGGCAACGCGTTGCATTTGTCCGCCCGAAAGTTGGTTGGGGCGCTTGTGCAATTCCGCTTGCAAACCTACTTTATAAAGCGCTTCTTCCGCGCGACGGCGACGTTCCGACTTGGATATCCCTGCAATGGTGAGTGCAAGCTCTACGTTGCCAAGTACCGTTTGGTGAGGAATTAGGTTATACGATTGAAAGACAAAGCCGATACGGTGATTTCTATAAACGTCCCAGTCGCGGTCTTTATAATCCTTTGTGGAAATACCGTTGATAACAAGATCGCCCGAAGTGTAGTGGTCTAAGCCACCGATAATATTGAGTAGAGTAGTTTTACCGCAGCCGGAGGCGCCGAGAATGGAAACGAACTCGTTTTTTCTAAAACGGAGCGACACGCCCTTAAGTGCGTGTACCGTATTGTTTGCCGCAACGTAATCTTTTTTGACGTTTTTTAACTGTAACATAGTTTTAACCCCTTTCGGTTGACTTTATTTCTTTTTTGCTCTTTTTAATTTATTTTGGGTAAGCGTATTAAATTCGTCGAACAACGAACAAAGCGTGTTGAATTTTTCTTCTCCGAATTCGGCAATCACATTCCCTACGAATTGTAAAACGGACTGCAAATCTTCTTTATACATATTGATAATATCGTCCGTTAATTCGATATACGCTATTTTTTTATCCGTTTTATCGGGCACGCGTTTTAATACGCCGCGGCCTTCTAAGCGGTTGACGATTTGGGATATCGCCGAACGGGTTACCCCCAAAAGTTTTGCAATTTGCGTGGAAATAAGCCGTTTGTTTTCACATTTGGCAAGCAACACCTCTCTAATCATACGAAGCTCGGTATTATTAAAATGTGCACCCTTTTCCACTACAATCATATTTTCCCTATTTCTAAGCAAGGAAAACAGTTTTATCAAATACGTTTCTTTCTCTGCGTCTATTTTCAAAAAATCGTTCTTCTTTTCTTGGATTGCCATACTGTTTTTCTCCTTTTGTTTTTTCGATATCATTATAAAACCGCCAAACGGAATTTGTCAAGTTGATAACAAGAAAAATTAAACGATTTCACTGTTTTTTCATTTTCCTGCACTTTTAAAGGGTTTTCTTTGTCGAAAAACTTGTCAAACGCCTAAAAAAATGTTACAATAAAGAAGAAAAATATATCAAGGGGTTTTGCTATGCAAGCATTAACACAATTTTTGAACGATTCCCTTTCCGCGCATCACGCCGTAGAAAACGCACAGGATTTTCTCCTTAGCAACGGTTTTATTTCCCTTTCCGAACGGGAAGACTGGTCGCTTTCTCAAGGCGGAAAATATTTCGTAAAGCGCGGCGCTTCGCTTATCGCCTTTACCGTCGGCGCGCCCGATACCTTTTCGTATAAAATTGTGGCGTCGCACGTCGATTCTCCCTGTCTTAAAATTAAAGAAAACCCCGTAAAAACCGCTTTCGGGTGTTCTACTCTTAACGTGGAAGCGTACGGCGGCGGCATTTGGTATTCCTTCTTTGACCGACCGCTTAAAATTGCAGGTAGAGTGGTGAAAAACGAAAACGGACGTATCTGTTCGCAAAACGTAGTTGCGCCCTTTACGGTTACCATACCTTCCCTTGCCATTCATTTAAACCGCGACGCCAACGAAGGTTTTTCCGTCAATAAACAAATTGATTTATTGCCGCTTATTGGAGAAAATATTACACACGAAGAATTTATCCGCGCCGTATGCGGCGAAGACGTTTCTTCTTACGATTTATACGTAGTAAGCGCGCAAGACGCGTACTCTTTCGGTGTCCATAACGAATTTTTAGCTTCGCCGCGCTTGGATAATTTAACAAGCGTATACGCTTCGTTGCAAGCGCTTATCTCTCACGCGGATAGCGACGGCGTGTGCGTTGCCGCCCTTTTCAACCGCGAAGAAATAGGCAGTACGGGCAGCGAAGGCGCTAGCGGCGATTTCTTAGAGCATACGTTGCGGCGCGTTGCTTATGCACTCCGTTTTGACGATTTAGAATTTTACAAGGCAATGGCTTCTTCTTTCTTGGTTTCCGTAGATAACGCGCACGCCAAACACCCCAACCATCCCGAAAAAGCCGACCCAACCAACCAAACGCTTTTGGGCGGCGGTATTGCCGTAAAAGCACACGCAAGCGGCGCGTATGCCACTGACGGAATGTCAGCCGCCGTGATAAAGGGCGTGTTTGACAAGGCAGGCGTAAAACATCAAAATTATTTCAACCGTTCGGATATGCGCAGCGGCTCTACGCTCGGCGTGTGCTCGCTTTCGCGTTTGGGTATGCAAGGCGTGGATATCGGTTTAGCACAGCTTGCTATGCACTCCGCTTGCGAATGCTTTGCCAAATCGGACTATGCCGAGCTGGTAAACGGCTTGACGGCGTTCTATTCGTCCAATTTGATTTTTGACGAAGACGGCTGTACGTTGCGCTAATTTTTAACTTTTATAAAATGCAAGCGGCAAACCTTATCGGTTTGCCGCTTGTTTTTGTTTGTTGCTTATTTCAAGAACGCGCGGAATGCAAGATACGTTTCGTATACGTCTGCTTTGGATACCACTTCATAGGGCGCGTGCATAGATACTACCGCCACGCCGATATCAATGGTGTTAATATTGTAGTTGGCAATGTATTTCGCAACCGTACCGCCGCCGCCTACGTCTACCTTGCCAAGCTCGCCCGTTTGCCAAATAACGCCGTTGTCGTCGAAAAGCTTACGTACGTAGCCAACGAATTCCGCGTCGGCGTCGTTCGAGCCGCTTTTGCCGCGCGCACCCGTGAATTTTGTAATACCTGCACCGCAAGAAACGTATGCCGAATTCAATTTTTCACATACTTCGGGGAAGTTAGGGTCGTACGCCGCGTTTACGTCCGCCGAAAGGCACATAGAGTTCGCACGCATTGCCGCGCAGGAAGCGCCCAAAGACGAAGCGATTTCGTTTAACAAATCTAAGAAAATAGCGCTTTGCATACCCGTCGTGCCTTCACTGCCGATTTCTTCCTTATCCGCAAGCACGACCATTGTGGTATGTTCGTTCGACGTTTCGTCGAAAAGCGCCGTAAACGCAGGATACGAGCATACTCTATCGTCGTGGCCGTACGCACCCAACAGTCCGCGGTCGAACCCAACGTCTTTCGCCTTAAACGCAGGCACTACGCAAAGTTCCGCACTCAAGAAATCCGCTTCTTCCATTCCGTACTTAGTATGCAAAATTTGCAAAAGATTTTCTTTTACCGTCTTATCCTTTTCGTCTTCCGCCGCCGTGTAAGGAATGTTGCCCAGCCAAATATTCAAGTCTTCTCCCCCGATGCCTTCGCCAAGCGTCTTTGCGTTTTGCTTTGCCGCAAGGTGGGGCAATAAATCGCTAATGTAGAACACGGGATCGTTTTCGTCTTCGCCAATACGTACGTTGATAACTTCGCCGTTTTTCAGTACCACTGCACCGTGTAACGCCAAGGGAGTGGTTACCCATTGATATTTACGTACGCCGCCATAGTAGTGCGTTTTCGCAAACGCGATACCGTTGCTTTCATATAAGGGGACTTGCTTAAAGTCGATACGGGGGCTGTCGATATGCGACGCGATAATACGCACGCCGTCCTTTTCTACGTCTTTCGTGCCCACTTTAATAAGATACAAGTTTTTACCGCGATTATCGTAGTATACCTTATCTCCTGCCTTTAATTTTTGACCGAATTGAAAGGGCTTATAGCCTGCCGCTATCGCCGCGTTTTTCGCGTATGCGCACGCTTCGCGTTCGGTTTTGCCCTCGTCGAGAAAGCGTTTATAGCCTTCTGCGTAATCGAAAATTTCTTTCAAAAGTTTCTCGTCTGCCTTTTCGTAAACGTTCGTTCTTTTGTATGCAAGTTCGCTCATATTGATGTCCTTCCTTTATATTTTTTCTACGCTTGTTTTTCAAGCGGATTTTTTGTTTTTAGTGTAAAAATCCTTTAATAATTTGCTCTTCCGCTTCCTTTTCGGTCAAGCCCAACGTCATCAGCTTTATCAGCTGTTCCCCCGCAATTTTACCGATTGCCGCTTCGTGGATAAGTTCCGCGTCAACGTGGTTTGCCGAAAGACAAGGCGCAGCCTTTACGCTTGCGTCGTCCATAATAATGGCGTCGCATTCGGTATGCCCTTTACAAGGCGCGTTGCCGTTCATCGTGGAAACGAAATTTTGCTTAGAATTGCCTGCCGCTACCGAACGGGACATAATATCCGCCGTACAGTTTTCGCCTTCCATATCCACTACGAAATCGGTATCCGCAATCTGCTTTCCGTGCGTGTACAGTTTTTCTTTCACGATAAAAGTGGAATTCGCCTGTATTTTCGCTTTAGTGATACGGTTCGTCGAATCAATTCCCTTAATTTGCGTCGTTTCCATTTCCATATACGCGCCTTCTTCAAGATAGACCACCGTTTCGGGATTCATTACGTTTTCGCCCTTACCGTCGCCGTCGCCGTAATGCTTTTCTACGTATTTCACTTTGGCGTTTTTACCCACGTAAAAGGTATGCACGCCGTCGTGTCTTGACGTCATATCCACGCCGCCGCAGTTGTGTATACCGCAACCTGCCACGATAACCACGTCGGCGTTTTCTCCGATATGGAAATCGTTATACACCATCTCTTGCCAACCGGCTTTACTGATGATAACGGGGATATGCATACTCTCGTTTTTGGTGTTGGGTTTGATATAAATATCAATGCCCTGTTTTCCGTCCGTTTTCGGCACGATATCAATATTCGCCGTCGACTTCCGTCCGTCCGTTTGACCGTTAGCACGGATATTATACGCGCCTTCGGGAATGCCGTGTAAGTCGGCTATTTTCAAAAGTAAATCTCTTTCTATTGCGTCCATAACCGTCTCCTTACAGCTTCGCCGTCAATACGTGGCAAGCGTCCTTTCCCAAAAGCTTAGGCAACACTTCGTCTTTTTCGCCCACACTTTGTATTTGACCGTCCGCGATAACCACTATTTTATCGGCAATATTTAAAATACGTTCTTGATGGGAAATGATAAGAATGTTCCCCTGCGTTTTTTCGTGCATTTTTTCAAAGACTTTAATAAGATTGCCAAAACTCCACAAATCAATCCCCGCTTCGGGCTCGTCGAATACGGAAAGGGACGTACCGCGCGCCAAAATAGTGGCAATTTCGATACGTTTCAATTCTCCCCCCGAAAGGGAAGCGTTTACTTCGCGGTCTAAATAATCCCTTGCGCAAAGCCCCACTTCGGATAAATACGCACAGGCATCGGAAACCTTTGTGGCTTTCCCTGCGGCGATATTGATAAGGTCGCGTACGGTAATGCCTTTAAAACGCACGGGTTGTTGAAAGGCGTACGAAATACCCTTTTGCGCGCGCTCGGTTACCGATAAATGCGTAATATCTTCGCCGTTGAAATAAATTTTTCCCGACGTGGGCTTTAAAATGCCGGCAATCACTTTGGCAAGCGTAGATTTACCGCCGCCGTTCGGGCCGGTAAACGCCACGAAACGTTCGTCAAGCGTTAAGTTGATATTCTTTAATATCGTCTTTTCGCCCAACTCGTCCTTTACTTGATAGCTTATATTTTCAAGCTGTAACATTTTCATATGTTCCTTATAACTTTCTCTCGTTTAAATATAACGCAAAACGCACACTTTTTAAACGCGCGCGCGTAAAATTTATGCGGCTTTATACGCATTTAATACAAACGGATTAAAAAATTTGCATAAAAATGCCGTTCGCTTTCAACCGTTTGCGGCGCTCCTTATAATCGGGGACGTATTTCTCCACTTCCGCCCAAAACCGCGGCGAGTGGTTTTTATGCTTGGTATGCGCAAGCTCGTGCACCACTACGTAGTCGATAAGCGATTTATCCGCATACAGCAAACGGAAAGTATACCGCAGGGCATTATCCGCCGTACACGAGCCCCAACGGCTACGCGCCGAAGAAACGGAAACCGAGCGGTAGCGCGTTTGCATAATATCCGCCCAGTACGCCGTGCGTTGCGTAAAAATACGCTTAGCGTTTTCTTTTAGCCATTTCACAAGCCGTTCTTTCGCGTTTTTTTGCGGTAAATAAATTACGTTTTCTTCCCCGTCGAAAGCAATACGGCTTTTATCCGTCAGTGTAATTCGACAAGGCTTTCCAAGCAAGGAAAAGGTGTACCCTTCCAAATTTTCATTCGGTAAAAGCGTACCTGCCCCTGTCCTTTCCGCTTTTTTACGTAATATCCAGTTTTCTTTTTCCGTTAAAAAGGAAAAAATCCGTTCCGTCGAACACCGCATAGGCGCGCGTACCGTTATCCTGCCGAAACAGTCGATACTAACGGACAGCGTTTTTCGATAGGAACGGATAATTTTATCCGGATTTATCATTCCGCGCGGCGGTTACGCTTCGTAACCCATAGGGTTGCCGCTTTGCCATTTCCATTGCGAAGCGCACATTTCTTCGATACCGAATTTCGCTTCCCACTTAAGTTCCGCTTTCGCCTTATCAGGGCAAGCGTAGCAAGCCGCAATATCGCCGGGACGGCGTTCGCAAATTTTATACGGCAACGTTTTTCCACACGCCTTTTCAAATGCGTGAATCATATCCATAACGCTATAGCCGTGCCCCGTCCCAAGGTTATAAATATGCACGCCGGAAGTTTTACATTCTTCAATAGCCGCGATATGACCGAGCGCCAAATCGACTACGTGAATATAATCGCGTACGCCCGTTCCGTCGGGAGTGTCGTAATCGTTACCAAAGACATTGATACATTGCAATTTACCCGAAGCAACTTGTGCCACGAAAGGCATAAGGTTGTTGGGAATGCCTTTGGGGTCTTCGCCGATAAGTCCGCTTTCGTGCGCGCCTACGGGGTTGAAATAACGGAGCAGAATAATATTCCACGCGTTATCCGCCTTATGTACGTCTTGCATAATATTTTCCATCATAAGTTTGGTACTGCCGTAAGGGTTGGTGGTAGAAAGACGGCAATTTTCGTCTAAAGGCAAACGTTCGGGGTCGCCGTAAACGGTAGCCGACGAAGAGAAGATAATTTTCTTTACGTTGTGCTTTTCCATCACTTGCAACAACGCAACCGTACCGCTGATGTTGTTTTCGTAATATTTCAAAGGCAATTTACAGCTTTCGCCAACCGCTTTAAACGCCGCAAAGTGAATAACCGCATCAAAAGTATGCGCCGAGAAAATTTTATCCATTGCCGCGCTATCACGGATATCCGCTTCGTAAAACGTTACCTGTTTCCCCGTGATTTTTTGCACACGGCGCAAGCTTTCGGGGCTGGAATTGCTAAAATTGTCCACTACCACTACGTCGTAATTTTTGTTCAAGAGTTCTAATACGGTATGCGAACCGATATAGCCGCACCCCCCCGTAACTAAAATAGTTGCCATAATATTTTACCTCTCGTTTTAATTTTTATTTTCTTCTTCTTCAAAAAGAATATCGTCCGCTTTCTTCGAACGGATTTTAAGCACCTTTTGCTTGGTGGCTTTTACCACTTTTAAATCGATATCCTTATAACGAACTACTTCGCCGATAGGCGGAATTTCGCCAAACAATTCCGTTACCAAACCGCCGACGGTATTCGATTCGTATTCGCCGTCTTCGTAATTAATTTCGTCTTCGTCGTCTTCTTTTTCCGTTTCGTATAAAGGGAAGAAATCGGTAAGTTCACATTTACCGTCTACCCAGTATTCGTCTTCGCCCACTTTACCAAAGAGCACTTCTTCTTCGTCGTGTTCGTCCCAAATTTCTCCGACGAGTTCTTCCAAAATATCTTCCAGGGTAACGATACCCACCAGTCCGCCGTATTCGTCCGAAACCGCTGCCATATGAATTTTACTTTTTTGCAGTTGCTTTAACAGCGCGGAAATACGCGTATATTCGGTAGTGAATACGATATCCTGTACCAAATGCCCTATTTCCTTTTCGCCTTTGATATAACCGCTGTAAAAATCCCGTTCGTGAATGAGCCCGATAACGTTATCTATCGTGTCTTTATACACGGGCAAACGGGAATACCCCGTCTTTTCGAATATTTCACGAATTTCGTCCATAGAAGCGTTTTCGTTTGCCGCGTAAACGTCTACGCGTGGTACTAAAATGTCTTCCACCTTCAAATCGTCAAATTCCAGCGCCGAACGCACCAACTCCGATTCGTCTTCCTTAAGCGTACCGTCTTCTTCCGCTTCGTCCACTAAAGAGCGGAGTTCTTCGTCGGTAACCGATTCGTCTTTTTTAAGTTTAAAGACTTTTGCCAAGCCATTTTTATACAAATCGAACACTTTACCAAACGGCATCAAAATCCAGTAGAAAAGCTGCATCAAAGGATAAAAGAAGAAGCACATCTTTTCAGGATATACACTTGCTAAATATTTCGGAGTAATTTCACCGAAAAGGAGCACCACTACAGTAAGTACTGCCGTCGACACCGTCGTCGAATCGATACCCGTGCCAAAAAGTAATTGGCCAAATAAAATAGTACCCAGTGCCGAAGCCGTTAAATTTACAATGTTATTACCGATTAAAATAGTAGTAACCAGCTTATCGTAATTTTCGTCGGCGAATTTATAAACCGCTTTTGCGTTTTTCTTGCCCAGCGCGACCATACTTTTGAGTTTGATTTTGTTCGCGCAAGAATACGCCGTTTCCGTGCCCGAAAAAAAGCCCGAAAGCAACACCAAAATTACGATAATGATAGATAGGGGTAGGGGTTCCATAAGATATTATTGAATATCCTCCTGTTAAAAAAATATTTTATGATAAAAAACTTCATCTTCCCTATTATAATACATTCGCAAATACTTTGTCAACACGAAAAGGCGATATTTGCATTTTTTCACGAAAATTTTTACTTCGTTTCCCCGTCTTTTGCTGCAAGCGCGCGTTTTTCTTTCGTCGATTTTTCAGCAAAATGACAAGCTACAAAACGCCCCTTTTCCACTTCTTTTAAGGGTGCGTATTCCCTTTTACATATTTCTTGCGCCATAAAACAACGGGTATGAAAGGGACAGCCCGTTATCTTTTGCGTGGGCGACGGTAAATCCCCCCGCCATTCTATTTTTTGCGTTCCTTTCTTTTTCGTAGTGGGTACAGCGGAAAGGAGTGCTATCGTATACGGATGTAAAGGACTATCAAACACTTGTTCCGTTTCGCCTTGTTCCATAATTTGTCCTAAATACATTACAGCCACTCTATCGGAAACGTGCCGTACCACCGAAATATCGTGGGAGATAAAAAGATAGGTTAAACCTTTTTCTTCTTTGAGTGTAGACAGCAAATTTAAAATTTGCGCCTGCACCGATACGTCTAACGCAGATACGCATTCGTCGCAAACGATAAATTTTGGGCGTACGGAAAGCGCACGCGCTATGCACACCCGTTGGCGTTGTCCACCCGAAAATTCGTGTGGGTAACGCTGCGCGGTAAACGGTTGTAAACCACAGCTTTGCATAAGTTGTAAAACGTAGCTATCCAACTCTTTTTCGCCGCGCTTAAAATAGTTATGCGTATACGCGCCTTCCGCAATAATTTGCCCTACCGTCATACGCGGATTTAAAGAAGAATACGGGTCTTGAAACACAATTTGCAAATCGGAACGGAATTTTCTCCATTCCTTTTCCGTGAGCCGACACAAATCCACTCCGCTATCCAGTTTTTCTTCCAGCGCGGCGAACGCCTTGTCTTTTCCTGCTTCCGTTCTCAAGGCATTCAAAGCGTTTTCCGCCAACGCCGCCGCCTGCTTATCCCCCTTTTTTAGCGCGGTATATTTTTCCTTGAGTGCGGCAATTCCTTGCGTGAACACCACGCCGCTTGCGCCTAAAAAGCCGCCTAAAATTTTCACGGCGGAATACAGCCGCGCGGACAAAAACGCGTTTTTCGTGTCTTCCAAATACGCCATGCGGAGCGTTTCAGCATTTTTTAAGGTTGTAAACAAATAGGACGGCAACGCTTCTTCTAAGGTAATGCCGCGATATATCACCACGCCGTCCGTGGGCGTAGTCAGCCCCAACACCGTCCTACCAAAGGTAGACTTACCGCAACCGCTTTCCCCCACTAAAGCGAACGTTTCTCCCCGTTTTATCTCCAACGATAGATTATCGACGGCGCGTAGAACCGTTTTATTTTTACGAAAAAGTGTAGACGACACCGGATAATATTTTTTAAGACGGGTTATGGACAACAAGCTTTGCGTGTTCTTCATTGTTTCTCTTCTCCTTATTAGGATAAAAACAGGCGATAAAATGCCCTTTTTCCGCTTCCGTAAGCGTAGGGAACTGCTCTGTGCAACGCCGCGTGCAATACTTACAACGGGGCGCAAATTTACAGCCCTTGGGTAAGCGCAACGGGTGCGGTACGCTACCGGGAATACTCTCTAATTTCCCTTTGCTAACGCGGTTTTCAGGCAAGGACGCCAACAATCCTTCGGTGTACGGGTGCAAATACGTACTGCTACCGAAAATTTTTTCTTTGGGAGCGTATTCTACCACCCGTCCGCAATACATTACGGCAACGAAATCCGCCATTTCGTTAACCACTCCTAAATCGTGCGTGATAAACAAAATCGCCGCGCCCACTTCCGCTTGCAGCGCGCGCATCAACCGTAAAATTTCCGCTTGCACGGACACGTCCAGTGCCGTAGTCGGTTCGTCCGCGATTAAAAGTTTAGGTCGGCACGCAAGCGCCATAGCAATCATAACACGTTGCCGCATACCGCCTGAAAGCTGATGGGGATATCTTTTTAACATTTGTTCGGCGCTCGAGATACGCACCGATTGCAGCGCGGCAAGCGCGCCCTTTCGCGCTTCCTTTTTGCTGGCGTTTTGATGCAAAACAAACGGCTCGCTCAGTTGTTTTTTTATCGTGAATACGGGGTTTAAAGCGGTCATCGGCTCTTGAAAAATCATAGAAATTTTATTGCCGCGTATCCGCCGCATTTGCTCGTCGTCCAGCTTTGCCAAATCGACAAAAGTCCCGTCGCCGCACTCGTCAAATAAAATTTCCCCACTCGTTTGCGCGTTATCGTCCAACAGCCGTAAAACGGACATTGCCGTAACGCTTTTGCCCGAGCCCGACTCCCCTACCAAGCAAAGCGTTTTGCCCTGTTCCACGTCAAAAGAAACGCCGTCCACCGCAGGCACGTTGCCGCTGCGCGTTTGAAACGTTACGCGTAAATTGTTTATCCGTAAAAGCGCCATTTTTTGCTCCTTTGCCGATTATCGACTGTTTTTGGGGTCTAGCGCGTCGCGCAAAGCGTCCCCTACGATATTGATACAAATGACGGCAACCGATAAGAACAACGACGGAAAAAGCCATTGCCACCAGTAGTTTTGTATAACCGTACTGTTATTACAACCGTTGAGCATATTCCCCCAAGTAGGTTGCGGCGGCTGTACGCCGAACCCTAAATAGGAGAGTGAAGATTCGGTTAAAAGACAACCGGCAAAATCTAACGTCATACTCACTAAAATGACCGAAACGACGTTGGGTAGAATGTGTTTAAACGCCACCGTGCGCGGTTTTACCCCCAACGCTTTGGCGGCGGTAACGAACTCTTTTTCCCGTTCGGCAAGTACCTGCCCCCGTAAAATGCGTGCCAAACCCGTCCACGAGAGCGCGCCTAAAATGAGCATAATAATGAAAATTCGCATACTTTCCGAAACGTTATAGTGCTTGATGATTTGGGATAACAACATAGCAAACGGCAAAAACGGAATAGACGAGAAAATTTCCGTAATGCGCATCAACAGCGTATCGACAAAACCGCCGAAATACCCTGCCACGCACCCCACGATAATGGCAATTACCGACGAAACGAGTACGGCAACCGCGCCCACCGTCATCGTCATTTTACCGCCGTGCACGATACGGGCAAACACGTCGCGACCACGCCCGTCCGTGCCCATTAAATATCCCTTTAACCCCACGCTTTCCAGCAGTTGATTTTCGCCGTTTACCACGTAACTTTGCATAGAACCTGCAAACACTCGTTTTGCGTTATCCGTATGGGTAAACGTACACTGTCCGTACGCGTTATGCCCCCAACCGTATACGCCGCCTAAATTGGTAACGCCGACAAAATGCCTTGCTCCGCCGTCGATTTGTGTGAAATGTTCCCCCTGTTTCAAAACGGGAAATTCGTTTTCGCCGTTTTCGATAGCGCCCGTTACCACTACGTCGCCGTCGCTTAACAGTGTGGCGACGCATTTACCCGTCGCCGCTATTTGCACCGCGCGTTTACCCGAAAGAAATTCTATAAACGAAGCTTGTGCGCCTTGCCGCATACTGTACGCCGAAACAAAACTATTATCCCCACCCGTGGAAACCGTTCCGTCCAAAAGCAACGCCACCGCCACCGAGTTGGTAAACGCCACCTGTTTCACTCCCGAAAGAGCGGATACTGCGGCAAGATTTTTCACGGCGTTGGTATTCCCCCAAAGATAGGCTTTTCCGTCCGTAGTAACCAGTGCAGACGTTTGATAACCGCACCAAAGCCCCGAAACGCGTTCGGGTAAAATGCCATCCGCAAGTTCTAAGGGCATAGGCAGGGCATTGAGTGTTTCCTGCGTGCCGTATTGACCGCAGCTATTATCCCCCCACCCCACGATTTTGCCCGTTTTGGTAAGTGCTAAAATATGGTCTTTTCCAGCAGCGACAAACGCCGCGCCTTCGTTTTGTACGGTTTGCGGCACGTTTTTTAAATCCGTTTTATACAGTTTATCTTTGGTTGCGCCCCAAACGAATACATCTCCCTTTTCGTTACGCCCCACGCTAAAGCCCGAAAATCCGTCTATTTCCGCCAGCTTTTCCTTTAAACCGCGCGGTACGGCACGTAAAGAGTACGTCGGTGCAAGATTTTGTTGCAAAGCGTCGGTGTAATTGACGTCCATAGGCACAAACGTCGGCGCGATAAATACAAACAAAAACAGCGCAACAAGCGTAAACAACGCGGCGAGTGCCGACTTTTTCGAAAAGAACGCTTCCCGTACCAAACGGGAAGGACTTTGTATTTTTCCTTCTTGCGGCGTAGACATTTTTTTACCTGTAAACGCACGGGCTATCCACCGAAAAACGCGTTTAAACGCAGACACGGTAGCTTCCAACGCCCTTTGAAAAAAGTTTTTCTTTTTATGCATACTCACTCTCCCAAGCGGATACGGGGGTCTACCAGCCCGTACGCGATATCCACCAATAAGTTGCCCAACAAAGCAAGTAGGATATAAAACATTTGCATTGCCAAAGCCACTTCGTTGTCGTTTGCCGTCAACGCGTCGAAATACGCTTTCCCCATACCGTTGATGCCGAACACGTTTTCAATCATAATCGAGCCCGAAAACACGCCGATAAACCAACCTATCAAAAGCGCGATAATGGGCACGAGTGCGTTTCGCCACGCGTGCGATTTAACCACCAAACGGGTAGGCAATCCTTTTGCGCGCGCCGTGCGGATACAGTCCAGCTTTAACGCTTCCGTCATAGAAGCGCGCACGTATCGAGTCATACCGCCAAGTGAGCAAAAGGTCATCACGATTAGCGGCAAAGCGAAATGGTACGCTCTATCAAACAATGCACGAAAGCCCGTGTAGTCTTTGCCTACCGACGACATACCCGAAACGGGAAACAGGTTGAGTTTGATAGCAAACAGCCAAATGAATAAAATTGCCACGATAAACGTGGGCATACTGTACCCGATTATCGTGCCCACCTGCACTGCTAAATCGCGCTTGCTACCCCGTTTTTGCGCGCAAAAAACGCCCAAAGGCAGGGTAATGGAAAGTGCCGCTATCGCGGCGAATATATTCAATGCAAGCGTGTTTAAAAGCGGCTCTTTCAAAACGCTTACAACCGGTTTCCCGTAGACTACGGACGTTCCCAAATTGCCTTGTAATAAGCCCTTGAACGAGCCGTCGTAAAAGGGCGCAACCCCTATCCAGCGCAAATAACGGAGCAATAAATTACCGTCCAACCCGTATCGGCGCTGCCAGTATATATACCGTTCGGCATAAATAAGATTTTTATTTGCCGCAATTTCCTGCAACGCCATATCCGCCGCTTTATCCACGGGAATAAGATTATATACCGCAAAAATGACAAAGGATAAAACGGCAAGCACCAATAACATATATAAAATTCTTTTACCGATATATTTTACCATAACGCCCCTTATTTAGCCGTTTTACCATTCTACGGTGTAACGTTTTCCAAAAAATCCGCTTCGTCCATTAAAAAGTTCGTGCTGTACTGATGATACATTTCAGGGTCTATCGTCCACGAAAAAGACTGGTCGTACGCCGCACCTGTAAAGCCCGTAGCAAAATTCACCGCGCCGTAACGCGCTTTGGTAAAACCGTACGCTGGCATTTGATAGTATTCTCCGTACAACGCCGACGACATATCCCCCGAAGAGTAGGTAATATGCGCCCCTATTTTCGCCCCCGCCACGGGGTTGTGTTGCCAAGCGGTAATTAGTTGGTCGGTTACGGGGTTGGGCTGCGTACCCATCCAGTTGATAACCAGCGGCATATAATATTCGCCGTTTACTTTTACCGTTTTATACTTATTATCGGTGGAAGCGAACGCCAAATTATTATACGATAATTCGTACCCCGACAGTTTTTTATAGCGCACCCCATCACCTTCTTCGTAGGCTTCTCCCTTGGCGTTGTATACCCAACCGCCGCCTGTAAGGCATTGCTTGGCTTTATCCACGCTGTATTCGTACCCGTTTAGTTTTAACCTGTCTTTCACTGCCGCATACGCTTCACTCCCCACGTGGTAGGGCGCGTGCACAACGCTACCGTAGCCGCCCGTGAACGTTTGCGCAAACTCGTTTCTGTCTATCGTATGCATCACGGCACGGCGGACTTCCGCAAACTGTGTAGGCCCAAAATCGCAACGGAATGCAAGTTTGCCGTACCCTGCCCTATCGTAATGCGTTTCTTTGAATTTTACGTTATCCACTACCGCCAGCGCGGCTTTTGTTTCTTCGCCGCCCGTTACCGAAGAGAGCACGTCCACTCTCCCTTTTTTCAGTTGGTCGAGCTGTGTTTCCGCCACCATTTTCACGTATGAAATGCGTTCGATACTCGCCTTGCCGCGCACGTCTCCTTTATAATACGGATTGCGCTTTAAAACCGCCGTTTTATCGCTCGGCGTATACGATTCCACGTAATACGGCCCTGCATAGGGGAATTTCGTCGCGGACGTTTCATACATATTTTTCGCAATGACTGCCGCCTGCATATACGAAGTAACACCGTCTTTTTGCGTCTTTTGGTAAAATTCTTTGGGTAAATACGCACCGCGGCCGTCGTCTTTTATATGCATATCTCCGATATACAAACGGGTAGCAACGGGTGTAAACGCGCCGTAACGCAAAGCGTAATAATAGTTGGCGTATTCCTTTTTTACCGTAACCGAAAAGGTGTATTTATCCAACATACGCACGCCTAAAAAGGGTACGACGTCCCCGTCGCCGTCATAGGCAAGGAAATCTTCATAGCCCACCACCGTAAGCCCAGCCGCGTCGCTGCCACCTGCTTCCTTCATTACCTTGCTACTGCCTACAAGCAAAGAAACGAGATAATTTTCGGCGGTTATGGGCGAGCCGTCGGAAAAAACCAAATCATCCGCGATTTTCACGGTGTACGTTTTTGTTCCGTCCACGTTGTCCGTTTGCGTGTGCCAAGATAAAATAGCCGTGTCCGCCCACGTATACGCCCCACCCATGTCTGTAACCACCGTGGAATATCCGCTGGTCAAATTTTCCACGGCAAGGTCTGCCGCGCCGGGCGAAGACTTCCCAAACGACGCGTTTCGAAAGGAGCCTGAAAGCTCGGTATTGCTTCCCAACACCACCGCGTTTTCCCCCGATACGATTTTTGCGCTTACGATAGCGTCGGCAACGTTCCAGTATGGGTTGGTTTGTAATTTGTCGATTTTTGCGTTATAGATATCGTAATACTGATTAGAATACAACGGCACTTCGGGTACCACGTAGTTCCAACGCTGCATAAATAGCCGCCACCACTCGTTATACACTTCCGTTTCCGTTTGATAGTCTCCTACCGGCGCGGTATTGTATACCATTGCCATAGATAAAAAGTCCATTCCAAGTTCGTATTCCTTCCCGTCGTAAGTAACGTAGGCAAGTCCGTTTTCCTTTTCCGTTACCATATCCAAGGTAATTTTACTGCCGATAGCATTATACACGGAAGAAAAATTTTCGCGCGTTATCACGTCGTTGATAAAACCGTTGTCCGTTTTTTTACCGCAAGCGGCGAAACTGCCGCTGATAAGCAAGATAAACGCCGCGTATACGTAACGCGGTTTTATATTTACGATATTGCTTTTTCTCATATCTTTTATTTTGTGTATACCACCGCTTTTTATACCACAAAATACTTGACGAAAACGCACATTTTTGCTATACTTAATACGAATATTTTGTATAACAAAGGAGAACGTTATGGAAAAAGAACTTCGTTTAGAAACCAAATGCGTACAAGGCGGCTATACGCCCGGCAACGGCGAGCCCCGTCAAGTGCCTATCATTCAAAGCACCACCTTCAAATACGCAACCAGCGAAGATATGGGAAAATTATTCGATTTAGAAGCAAGCGGCTATTTTTATTCCCGTTTGCAAAACCCCACCTGCGATACGGTTGCGGCAAAAATTTGCGCTTTAGAAGGCGGTAGCGCGGCAATGCTCCTTTCTTCGGGACAAGCAGCTTCTTTCTTTTCCGTATTCAATATCGCAAACGCAGGCGACCACGTAATTTCTTCTTCGAGTATTTACGGCGGCACGTATAACCTGTTTGCCGTTACCATGAAAAAAATGGGTATCGACTTTACGTTCGTCAATCCCGATTGCACGGAAGAAGAATTGAACGCGGCGTTCAAACCCAACACCAAAGCGGTATTTGGGGAAACGATTGCCAACCCTGCATTGACCGTTTTAGATATAGAAAAATTTGCTAAAGCGGCGCACGCACACGGCGTTCCTTTGATTATCGACAACACCTTTGCCACTCCCGTAAATTGCCGTCCTTTTGAATTCGGTGCGGATATCGTAATCCACTCCACCACCAAATATATGGACGGGCACGGCGTAGCGGTAGGCGGTTGCATTGTCGATTCTGGTAAGTTCGACTGGACGGCGCACGCGGAAAAATTCCCCGGACTTTGCACGCCCGACGAAAGCTATCACGGTATCACGTACACCGAAAAGTTTGGACAAGGGGGTGCGTATATCACCAAAGCCACAGCTCAACTGATGCGTGATTTCGGTTCTACACAGTCGCCCCAAAGCGCGTTTTATCTCAATTTAGGCTTAGAGAGCTTGCACGTGAGAATGGAACGCCACTGCTTAAACGCGCAAAAGGTAGCCGAATTTTTGGAAAAGAATGAAAAAATCGGCTGGGTAACCTGTCCTTCGTTGCCGTCTGATAAATATTACGCTTTGGCACAAAAATATTTACCCAACGGCACTTGCGGCGTCGTTTCTTTCGGCGTAAAAGGCGGTAGAAAGGCGGCGGAGAAGTTTATGAAAGCGTTAAAAATTATTGCTATCGAAACACACGTTGCCGACGCGCGTAGCTGTTGTTTGCACCCTGCAAACGCTACGCATAGACAAATGAACGAACAAGAACTTATCGCAGCGGGCATTCCTGGAGATTTGATTCGCCTTTCCTGCGGTTTGGAAAACTATCAAGATTTGATTGACGATATTCAAAACGCACTCAATACCCTTTAAGGATTTTTAATCTATGCCTATTAAAATACCCAACAATTTACCCGCGGTAAAAACGCTAGAAAGCGAAAATATTTTCGTAATGACGGAAACGCGCGCAATGACGCAGGATATCCGCCCTTTGAGAATACTCTTTCTCAATTTAATGCCGAAAAAAATAGAAACGGAAACGCAGTTTGCACGGCTTCTCGGCAATACGCCTTTGCAGGTAGAACCCACTCTTATCCGTACTTCCACCTATCAATCGAAAAACGTGGCGGAAGAGCATTTGCTCGCCTTTTACAAGACGTTCCAAGACGTAAAAAACGAAAATTTCGACGGTATGATTATCACGGGCGCGCCCTTGGAGTATTTCGATTACGAGCAGGTAGAGTACTGGCAAGAGCTTTGTGAAATTATGGAATGGAGCAAAACGCACGTGCATAGCACAATGTATATTTGTTGGGGTGCGTTTGCAGGCTTATATTACCATTACGGCATTAACAAAATTCCTACCGATAAAAAGCTGTTCGGCGTATTCCCCCACGAAGTAGAATATAAGCAGTCTATTTTATTTCGCGGCTTTGACGATACGTTTATGGTGCCGCAATCGCGGCATATCACTTTGCCGAGAGCGGAGATAGAAAAATTTCCCGAGCTGAAAATTTTAGCGTCGTCGAAAGAGACGGGCGTTTACGCCGTTTCCACGAAAAACGGACGGCAAATATTTATTACGGGACATTCGGAATACGACGCGGATACGTTGAAAAACGAATATTTACGCGATTTGTCGCAAGGCAAACCCATTGAAAAACCCGTCAACTATTTCCCCGATAACGACGATACCAAACCGCCCCTTGTTTCTTGGCGCGGCCACGCGAATTTGTTATTTTCCAACTGGTTGAATTATTTCGTATACCAAAGCACCCCTTACGATATTTCCAAAATTTAAAACGTTGTATAAACGTAAAAACCGCACTCTTTCGAGTGCGGTTTTCTTGTCTGTCTTTTTACCGTTTTATCAAATCCTTTATCACTTCGCCTGCGATAATAAGCCCAGCCACAGGCGGCACGAATGCAATGCTTGCAGTCGGTATTTTGCCGCCGTCTTCTTGCATTTCGCTATGCAGCGGCTCTTCTTTCGAATACACCACTTTTACGTGCTCTATGCCCCTTTTTTTAAGTTCTCTACGCATCACGCGTGCCAAGGGACAAACACTCGTTTTCGCGATATCCGCCACTTCAAACGCCGTAGGGTTGACTTTATTGCCCGTACCCATACAGGAAATAACGGGTACGTTGTTTTTTTTACACGATTGAATGAGCGCTATTTTGCCGCTTACCGTGTCAATGGCGTCTACTACGTAATCTACCGACGAAAAATCGAACGAATTTTGCGTTTCGGGCAAGAAAAACAAATTATGCGTATACACTTGTATATCAGGGTTGATATCTTCGACGCGCGCTTTTGCCACTTCCGTTTTATCTTGCCCTATCGTAGAATGTAGCGCTATAATTTGTCTATTGATATTAGAAAGGCTTACCTTGTCGTTATCGATAAGGTGTAGCGTACCCACTCCGCTTCTTGCAAGCGCTTCCACGACGTAGCCGCCCACGCCGCCAATACCGAATACCGCCACGCGCGCGTTTTTCAATTTTTCCAAGTTTTCCGCGCCGATAAGCGCCGCCGTCCTTGTAAACTGTTCCATTGTCTTTTTTCCTTTAATTTAGCCAAGCCGCAGGCATTTTACGGTTTTCCTTGAACCACTGTGTATCTTTAAATAAAACGTTGTTGTTCGAGCATTGCACCGTTATCTCGCCGCCGATAGACGACACTACGATATTGCCGTTCATAGATGTATACCCTTGCTTGGTATCCGCTACCATAGTGGTTACGTACACTCTATCGGTGTACGGCGCAATTCTATCCACGAACGCTTGCGACGGGAACATATTTTCTACGTTATCCGTGTATTCGTCGCTGCCGCAACAACAGCAAACACATACAATTTCCGGTTGAATTGCCGCAAGTAGCTCCGACGTGGACGAAGTGGGGCTGCCGTGATGTCCGCCTTTATACAGCTTACATTTCGGCAAGTCGTTTTCTGCCAAAAGCGACGCTTCGCCGTCCTTTTCCAAATCGCCCGTGAACAAATAGTTGTTTTCCCCTTGCGTTAACAGCATACAAACGGAATAATCGTTTTCGTCGCTCGTTTTTTCTTCGTAAAAGCGTTGGTATAAAATTTGCATAGAAACGCCGTCGCCAAGCGTGTACGAACGGCTAGCGCCGTCTTGATTATTCCAACATTGCAACGCGGTGTATACGGTAGTGCCTTTCTCTTCCAAATAGTCTACGGCATCTAAATATTCGGCATATAACGTAGGCTTCCCTGCGTCCGTCTTCAGCTTCATATTCGTCAACGAAAACTGAATAAGCGTATCGATATCGTACGTATAGAATACGCCGTCGCGCGAAGTGCCCTTTTTCGAGCCGACAAACGCCGCGATATGGTCTTGGTGGGCGTGTGTGGCAATTACGTATTCTAACGTGCCGTCGGTGCAATATTCTTCTAAATATCCGTTAATCACGGACGCACTGTTTTTACGCGAACCTGCGTCGATAAGTACTTCGGTATCGCCTACTTTGATAAGCGTGCAGTCGCCCGTATTTTCATTGCCAAGCTCTAAAAAGTGAATACTTAAATCTTGCGTAACGATATCTTCTTGCGAAGAACTGCTTTCGCCTATGCTTGTGTGTTCGCTTACACTTGTCGAGTTATCACTGCTTGTCGAGCTACTGCTTTCCGTTGAAGAAAGCAACGTATCCAAAAAGGGAACGTGAATAATTCCTTTTTTATGTAACACGAAGCAACCGACAACGGCAACGATTAAAAGCACTACGATAAACGTAAAAACGGGGTGTTTTTTGATAAAATTCTTTCTCTTTTTACTTCTTTTTCTCGCCATAAATCACCGTTTTACAAAAACTGCCGTCGCTTTTATACGACGGCATATTTTTGTTTTACACTGTTTTTCCCTTACATAGATTCGTGAATGGTACGGGAAATAACGTCATCTTGCTGTTCTTTCGTAAGCTTAATGAAATTAACAGCATAACCGGAAACGCGAATGGTAAGCTGGGGATACTTTTCAGGGTGAGCCTGTGCGTCCAAAAGCGTATCACGATTAAAAACGTTTACGTTAAGATGGTATCCGCTGTCGCCAACGTAACCGTCTAACATATTCACCAAATTATCAACTCTGTTCGACATAATATTATCTCCTTTATAGTTTATTATATGCTACGCCGATTAGTCTTCTTTACCAAGCGAACCGGGCGTAATCGAGAAGGTGTTGGAAATACCGTCTCTCGAATAATCGTACGGCAATTTCGCAACCGATTTCAACGAAGCGAGTGCACCGTTGCTATCTCTACCGTGCATAGGGTTCGCACCGGGCGCAAGGGGCGTTCCTGCCTTTCTTCCGTCGGGAGTGTTACCCGTCTTCTTACCATATACGACGTTCGACGTAATGGTAAGGATAGACGTGGTAGGGATACTGTTACGATAGGTGTAATGACTCTTTACTTCTTTCATAAAGGTCTTCAAAACCCATACCGCGAGTTCGTCCGCTCTATCGTCGTCGTTACCGTATTTAGGGAAGTCGCCTTCGATACGGTAGTCTATTACGATACCGTCTTCGTTACGGATGGGATATACTTTCGCATATTTAATAGCCGAAAGTGCGTCTGCTGCGCAGGAAAGACCTGCAATACCCGTCGCGAAGAAACGACCTACGTTGGTGTCGTGCAATGCAAGTTCTAACGCTTCATAGCTGTACTTATCGTGCATATAGTGGATAAGATTAAGCGTATTCACGTACAAATCCGCAAGCCACTTCATCATATTTTCAAACTTGTCGCATACTTCTTTAAAATCGAGCGGACCGTCGCCCATAATAGGCATAAATTCGGGGGAAACTTGCATAGGTTTGCCCGTCTTCTTATCCTTCATCAATTCGTCCTTGCCGCCGTTGATTGCGTACAACAAGCATTTTGCAAGGTTTGCTCTTGCGCCGAAGAATTGCATATCTTTACCGACACGCATACAGCTTACGCAACAAGCGATACAGTAATCGTCGCCCATTTCCGGACGCATTAAATCGTCGCTTTCGTATTGAATGGAAGAAGTATTGATGGAAATTTCCGCACAATATCTCTTGAATGCGATAGGCAAGTTCTTCGACCAAAGCACCGTAAGGTTAGGTTCGGGTGCAGGACCAAGGTTTTCCAACGTGTGGAGAATACGGAACGCCGTTTTGGTAACGAGCGAACGTCCGTCAACGCCCATACCGCCGATAGATTCGGTTACCCACGTGGGGTCGCCCGAGAACAATTCGTTATATTCTTTCGTTCTCATAAACTTCACGATACGAAGTTTCATAACGAAATGGTCGATAAATTCTTGTGCTTGTTCTTCGGTGATAAGTCCTTTATCCAAATCACGCTGGATATAGATATCCAAGAACGTGGTGTTTCTACCGATAGACATAGCCGCGCCGTTTTGGTCTTTAACGGCTGCCAAGTAACCAAAATACAACGCTTGAATAGCTTCTTGCGCGGTGGTAGCAGGTTGAGAGATATCGCAACCGTAAATAGCCGCCATTTCCTTGAGTGCTTTCAACGCCTTAATTTGGTCAGCCACTTCTTCGCGGTTTCTTACCTTTTCAGGCGTCATATCGCCCTTCATACCAAGCTTATCTTCTTCCTTTTTACGGATAAGATAATCTACACCGTAAAGCGCTACACGACGGTAGTCGCCTACGATACGGCCACGACCGTATGCGTCGGGCAAACCGGTTAAAATGTGCGCGGAACGAGCCGCTCTCATTTCGGGGGTATATACGTCGAACACACCTTCGTTGTGCGTCTTGCGGTATTTCGTGAAAATTTCTTTTACGCCTTCGTCCAACTTATAACCGTACATTTCCAAAGCGCCTTCGCTCATACGGATACCGCCGAACGGTTGCAACGAACGCTTAAACGGTTCGTCCGTTTGCAAGCCGACAATCGTTTCCAAATCCTTATCCAAATAGCCTACACCGTGCGAAGTCAACGTAGAAACGATTTTCGTATCCGCGTTCAACACGCCGCCTGCTTCACGTTCTTTCTTGGACAAATCGCAAACGATTTCCCAAAGCTTTTTCGTGGCTTCCGTTGCCGGAGCAAGGAAACTTGCGTCCCCGTCGTACGGCGTATAGTTACGTTGAATGAAATCACGTACGTCTACTTCGTCGTTGCACCATTTACCGGGAACAAATCCTTCCCAACCTTTGTATTGCATCATATCAGTACTCCTAAAATATATTTTTATCGTTTAATATATAAACAAATTCGTATTCTTTCAAACGCGTTACGTTGAAAACGAATTTATTTTTTTACTATTTTTGCGCCTTTCTTTGCTCGATTTTAGCGTCTAACCACATTTCGAGTATTTCTTCCGGCTGAAAGCCTGCGCATCTGGCAAAAATTTCGCCGTCGTCAAAGAGTAAAATGGTAGGCACTTTTTCCACGTCCCATTCTTCCATTAAAGGCATCGTGGAATAATCCGCTTCCACGTGCACCAAGCGGATATCTCCGCGTTTGTCGCACAGCTCTTTTAAAATGGGCATCAAGGTTAAGCAGTTGGCGCACGATTCGCCGCTCACTTCCACCAAGCAAAGTCCCGTCAATTTTTCTTTATAGTTATTTTGGTTGATATCACTCATAATCTTCTCCGCGCAAAATGCGTTTTGCATACGCCACGCTCTCTTTGGTAGGCGCTGCCAAATCCCCCAGCGGATATTCTATACCCAGCTTTTCGTATTTATTTACACCAAGCGTATGATAGGGTAAAACTTCTACCTTTTCCACCGTTTTTAACGTCTGTATAAAAGCGCGCGTATCGTGCAAACTTTGCGTATCGTCCGTCAGCCCCGGCACGAGCACTTGCCGTATCCACATCTTTTTACCGCGTTCGCTTAAAAATTTCGCAAACGCCAACGTGTGCTTATTCGATTGCCCCGTCAAGCTTTTGCAAGCTTCGTCGTCGATATGTTTGATATCGAGTAAAAACAAATCGGTTACCGAAAGCAGTTTTTCGTGCTTTTGCACGCTTTCTTCACTGTCTACATTAAACGTGATACCCGAAGTATCCACACACGTATGCACGCCCTTTGCCTTTAGCTGCGTAAACAGCTCGATAACGAAATCTATTTGCATAAGCGGTTCGCCGCCTGTAACGGTAACGCCGCCGTTCGAGCCGAAGTAGTTTTTATATTTCACCGCACGGTTTACCACGTCTTCCACGGTATATTCCGTGCCGCCATATCCCCACGTATCGGGATTATGGCAATACTTACAGCGGAGCGGACAGCCCTGCAGGAACACCACAAAACGAATTCCCGGTCCGTCGACCGTACCAAACGATTCGAAAGAATGAATCCGTCCCGTCATTTTGCGCCCCCTTGCCGTACTGCATTATTCCCGAAAAAAGGGCGTAACGCAACCGCGCAACGCCCCTTGGTGGTTCTCACAATCATATTATAACACTCGTACAAGCGTTTGTCAAGCCTTTGAAAGAAATTTTTCTATCTTTTTCCCTTAAGGAAAAATTAACGGTTTTAACAAACATTGACAATTCGTCTTTTGATGATTATTTGAAAACGAATTTCTTTCTCGCCACATAGTTCCAAACAAGCACAAGCCCTGTCATCAACACTTTGGCAAGCCATTCTTTCCAAGGCAGTCCCAAAAACGCCGCCGTATCAAACAACGAAAAACTAGGCAATATTGCGACGAGCAAATTCATACCAAGCTCCGTAATAACCAACCCAACGACACCGATAAGCGCGAACACGACAAACGCTTTTTTAGACGAAGATTTCTTTTTATCTTTTACGTGCCGAAACACAAATCGAACAGACAATATCCAGTTGACGGTAAGCCCTACGCAAAATCCGAAAGCCGTAGCTAAAATCAACGACCAAGTATCCCAAGCCGCACTGTTTATCAACGTCGGCGGTAATATCCACTGACGGAATAAATAATAGACGATATAATCGACAACCGTTGCCGTTCCGCCTACCAACAAGAAACGGAATATTTCTTCGGAAAGCTGTTTTTTCGTTTGTTTTTCAGTTGTCAAATTTTCTTCTCTTTCTTGCATAATTCTCCTTAAATGCAAACGCAATAGAATAATACGGAAGCGAGCAAAAACATACCGACGGTAAGCAAAAGCACCCTATCTATCACGATAGACGCTTTACTTCCGTCCGTTTCCAACGTTTTCCGCACAAAAGCAATGGTGAGCCCCATAGCCAAAATCATAGGCATAATGTAACGGAAATCCATAGTGCAAGCATACGGCATTTTGATGTAAAAATAGACTTCGGACAGCACTTGGGATTGCATAAACAAAAACACGAATAGTATATCCGTAAAAGAAATACCCGCACGTTTGAATATATTATCCCCTTTTTTACGACTTTTAAAATACAATACAATACTCCATACGACGCCTACCAACAACGCGGCGGCGGCAAAATAAGCAAAAACGGTTGCCGAAACGGCAAATCCTTCGCCTTGCCAGTATGCAAACTCTCCAAAAATGGACGAACGCAACGCATAATGGAATAAATAATAATTAAAATCAAAAGGTCGGCAATACAGCGAGCCGAAAAACTCCTTCGTGTCGAACGTAAAAATAAATCGTTCGAAAAAGCTATAATCCCCCGTGTAGAGCCTGTGATTGAGATTGGAAAATACGTGTCCGAATTCCTGTCCGAAACTTTGATAGGCATACACCTGAAACCATAATCCGATAGGCGCGCAAATTACCAAAAACAGCACGTATTGCACAAGGATATAAACTAAGTAAATTTTATCCTGCTTTTTACAGAGTGCACAAACGAATTCGTAAATAAATATTCCTGCAATCGGTAAACATATCGTAGCCGCGGAAAGTTTGGTCATCATACCAAACCCCACTGCAAGGGCGCAGAGTGCAATCCAAAGGGGATTTTTACCGCATTTTTGCCATTTTAAAGCAAAATAAACGGCTAAAATTGCCAACATAAAGGACAGTGCGTCGTTGTTCAGCTGTCCCGAAATTTGCATATTTCTGGGATAAAAAATAACGAATGCCGACGCTACTATCTTGGTCTTTTCCGAAAAATCAAACAACGACAATATTCTCACGGAAACAAACGCTACCGTAAAGGAATAGAACACGGATAATATTTGACAGCTTGCATACAAAAAATAACGCGTTTCGTCTACATACGCAGGTTTGGAAAAATCGAACGCCATAGGGAAATAATCGCCCAAGGAAAACGCATTTGTTAAAAAATCGGTAAGCCCTTGCATAAAATGCATAAACCCTGCCTGCACCATAGCGTTGAGCGGCGGATGATAAAATTGATAGACGTTAGAACCAGGCAACGCGCCCGTGGAGAATATCGTCCACGCGTACGCTTCGTGTCCGTCGAAATGCTTCGTCCAAGTATCGTATTGACGAGCCGACGCCGCCGTGTAGAGCATATATCCTACTCGTAAAATATAACCGGCTACCAGCATCAAAACCAACAAACTTTTTGCGTTCAGCTTTCGCTGCCAACGCAAAACAATCCCTGCGAGCACGCACAAGAATAACCCCATCGCGACGAGCGTTTGCGCCACGGTGCCGTTTCGATGAAAATCGATATACGGTTTTAACGTCAAAAACAAAACGAGTGTGAGAAGAAACACCCCAATGTACATCAACGCTACCAAAGCATACGAACGTATCTTTTCTTTCATTGTTTCCGTTTTTTGCGCAATCATACCTTTCCTTTTTATGCGTTCGCTTCCGCACTCTTCGTTTCGTGATACGACTTTTCAGTGTTCACGTTCCAAAGCGCCGTTTTATCCCTGTTGCCTTGTATAATATTTTCGCTTGCGACCATAGACGTTACCATCGAATGGTCCATATTGTTATAACGGTGTTGCCCGTTTCTACCCACGCAATATAAATTTTCGAAGTCGTCTAAATATTGCCGTACTTCGTTAAAGCGCGCATAGCTGCCAAAATACGCAGGATACGCCTTCTTTACGCGAATCAAGGTAGAATCTAACACGTCCGCCGCGCTTTCGATAACTCCTATTTTTACAAGTTCGTCTACGGCATTTTGGATAAACGCGTCGTCGGGGCTTGTCCACATAGCGTCCCCTTCCGAACAAAAATATTCTAAGCCTACCCAAACGTTCGTTTCGGGGTTGTCTACCATATACGGCGACCAGTTGTTGAAAATTTGAATACGCCCCAAGCGAACGTCCCTATCTTGCACGTATATCCAACAATCGGGCACAATCCCCCCAAGCGTTTTGAATTTGGTTTTGTTTTTAACTTTTAATCCTTTCAAAAGCAATCCTACCGTCATAAAATCGCGATAGGGCAACGACGTCGCAATTTCATAAACGTTTTTAGGCGTAACGTCTTCGCCTATTGCTTCTATTAAATCTTTGATGGGCATAGATGAAATAAATTCTTCGCCGATATATTCCGTTTCCGTGCCGTTGGTATCCACTGCTATTACCGAACGGATTTTTCCGTCCGCAACGCATATACGTTTTACCGTTTGCCCAAGATGCAGTTCGCCACCGAGTGCAACAATTTCTTCCGCCATTTTTTCATATAACTGTCCCGGGCCTTTTTTGGGGTAGATGAACTGTTCAATTAAACTCGTTTCCGTTTCCCTTTGATTTTTATGGAAAATTTTCCCAAACGCGTTTTTAATTGCCTTGGATACGGAAAGCCCCTTTACTCTTTGTGCGCCCCATTCCGCCGAAATATCGCGCGGATGGACTCCCCAAAGTTTTTCCGTATAATCTTCGAAAAACATTGCATACAGCGGTTTGCCAAATCGGTTAATATAGAAATTTTCCAAATTGCTTTCTTCCCGTTTGTGTATACAACTTCCCAAATACCCAAACCCTGCTTTCATAGTAGAGAGAAAGCCCATATTAGCAAACGTTTGCACTTTTAAAGAAATAGGATAATCGAAAAATTTACGCTTGTATATAATTCGCGAAACGCGGTCGCGCACCAACATAACTTCGTCCGTTTGTTCGGGATTAGGCCCGTTTTCCTGTAAAGGCTTTTCTCTACCCAAAAGCAAATCGTCTTTTGCAGGCGCGCCTTGCACGGGCAGCATTTTCGTCCAAAGCGCGGTTACTCTGTCGTCTTTGGAGAAAAAACGATGTCCGCCTATATCCATACGATTCCCTTTATACGTTGCCGTACGTGAAATACCGCCTACAAAATTTTCCGCTTCTAAAATAATGGGCTGTACTTCCTTTGACTTTGTCAATAATTCGTATGCGGCGGTAAGACCGGCAGGTCCAGCCCCGATAATGACAACTTTCTTTTTATTCATAACGTGCTCCCGTTTTTCTATACTGCTTTCATTATACTACGCCAAGCTTGAAAAGTCAATAAAAAAAGGAAAATTCCCTTATCTTCAAAGCGTTTAGCGTTGGACGTTTCATCTCGTACACGGTGCGCTTGTTTTGCATTCAACGCATACCTGGTATGGGTGTTTTGTCGGTTATAAAAAGCAAGCAGCCTTTGCCGTTTACCGCAAAGGCTGCTTATTGTTTGATTAAGCGTTTTCTTCCACTGCTTCTTCCGCAGGTTCGGTCGCTTCGTTTGCAGCAACGTAGCTACCTACGTATTGCGGCATAACGTTTTTATACGACTTTGTACCCGTACCAGCAGGAATGAGTTTACCGATAATAACGTTTTCCTTAAGACCTACGAGATAATCGCGCTTGGTGCGGATAGCCGCTTCGGTAAGCACACGCGACGTTTCTTGGAAGGACGCCGCCGAAAGGAAGCTGTCGGTTGCAAGCGCGGCTTTGGTAATACCCAAAAGCACACGTTTTGCAAGGGCAGGTCTGCCGCCGTTTGCCATCGCTTTTGCACTTTCGTCTTGGAAGGTAACCATATCCACAAGCTCGCCAGGTAACAGGTTCGTATCCCCTGCGCTTTCTACGCGAACTTTCTTGAGCATTTGACGAACGATAATTTCAACGTGTTTATCGTTGATTTCAACGCCTTGCGAACGGTATACGGACTGTACTTGTTCCAAGATATAATCTTGCACGCCTTTCACACCTTGTACGCGGAGAATGTCTTGAGGGTATACGCTACCTGCGTTAAGCAATACGCCAGGCGTAACCTTTTCGCCTTCTTTTACCTTAATTTCAGCATTGAACGCAAGCAAGTATTCTTTCTTGAGTTCGCCCGTTGCTTCGTCCATAATCTTGATGCGCTTACTGCCGTCGGAATCGTCAATGGAAACGATACCTTCCACTTCACAAATGGTAGCAACGCCCTTGGGTTTACGCACTTCGAACAATTCTTCTACACGGGGCAAACCTTGCGTGATGTCCCCCGTAGCGGCGATACCGCCCGTGTGGAACGTACGCATAGTAAGCTGCGTACCGGGTTCACCGATAGATTGCGCTGCGATAGTACCAACTGCTTCGCCCACTTGTACAGGGAGCGTCGTAGCCATATTTTTACCGTAGCACTTCGCGCATACGCCGAACTTGGCCGAACAAGCAAAGATGCTTCTAATAGAAACTTCGGTAAGCCCTGCCGCCATGATAGCATCCGCTTCTTTCTCGTCGATAAATTGATTCATACCGACAAGCACTTCGCCCGTTGCAGGGTTTACGATATCTTCCGCTGCAAATCTACCTAAAATTCTCGATTTCAAGCCTTCGATTTCCTTGCCGACGGTATCGTAAATAGCTTTAACTTTCATACCTTGCGGCTTTCTACCTACGCAGCAATCATCTTCCCGAACGATAATTTCGTGAGATACGTCTACAAGACGACGGGTAAGATAACCGGAGTCCGCCGTTTTCAAAGCGGTATCGGTTAAACCTTTACGGCCACCGTGCGAAGAAATGAAGTATTCGAGAACGGACAAGCCGTTTCTAAAGCACGATTTAACGGGAACTTCAATCTTTTTACCTTGCGGGTTAACCATTAGACCACGCATACCTGCAAGCTGCTTAATTTGGTCGATAGAGCCACGCGCACCAGAGTCCGCCATCATCCAAATAGGATTGAACTTATCTTCTTCGCCTTGCTTTTTCAACAAGTTTGCCACTTGTTCGGTTGCCGAATCCCATTGCGCGATAACCGCGCCGTAACGTTCTTCTTCGTTGAGTAAACCACGCGCGTATTTCTTCGCGATTTTGCCTACTTCCTTTTCCGCGTTTTCTACGATTTCTTCCTTTTCAGGGGGAATTTTCATATCGAATACGGACGTCGTCAAAGCGGCAAGCGTAGAGTATTTATAACCCCTTTCTTTCATAGCGTCCAAAACGTAGGAAGCTTTCGGCGCTTTACCCGTTCTGAACGACGCTTCAACGATACGCGACAAGTGCTTCTTGCCGATAGCACGCGCCTTGCCGATAAATTCGGTATCGAGTTCCAAACGCAAATACGCTTCGGGGGTTTCACGTTTTACAAATCCCAAATCTTGAGGTAAGCCTTCGTTGTAAATCAAACGGCCGATAGTCGTTTTGATAACACCGATAACTTCGCGTTTGCCCGTCTTTTGATTAAGACGCACTTCCGCCCATTTGATAGGCGTTTCTCCGTCCTTGTTTTCCACAGGGCAACGGTAAGGCAAAGGCAAATCGTCAAATTTCCCTTCGGGGAGTTCAACTACACGCTTGAGATACATTTCGTCCTGTTCGTGTGCAATTTTGTTTTGGTATGCCAAAATTGCTTCGTTTTCGGACGAGTATACGGGCGGAATATACACTTCGCCGTCTTCACAGGGACGACCTTGCGAATCGTATTTCTTACCTTCTTCTTGACGCTTAATGGTTAAGCAGTATGCGCCGATAATCATATCTTGCGTGGGCGACATTACCGATTTACCGTCGGCAAGTTTCAAAATGTTGTTTGCCGAAAGCATCAAAAATCTTGCTTCCGCTTGCGCTTCTACACTCAAGGGAAGGTGTACAGCCATTTGGTCGCCGTCGAAGTCGGCGTTGAACGGTCCGCAGACAAGGGGAGAAATTTTAATTGCTCTACCTTCGATAAGCACGGGTTCAAACGCTTGAATGGACAAACGGTGCAACGTGGGTGCACGGTTCAAAAGTACGGGATGGTCCTTAATAACGTCTTCCAAAACGTTCCAAACCATATCCTTACCGCGTTCTACCGCGCGTTTTGCCGTTTTAATGTTGTGGCATTGACCGCTTTCTACAAGGCGCTTCATAATAAACGGCTTGAAGAGTTCGATTGCCATTTCCTTAGGCAAACCGCATTGATAGATTTTGAGTTCCGGGCCTACGACGATAACCGAACGACCAGAATAGTCTACACGTTTACCCAAAAGGTTTTGACGGAAACGGCCTTGCTTACCGCGAAGCATTGCGGAAAGGGATTTCAAATCGCGATTAGAAGGACCGGACAACGCCTTGCCTCTTCTGCCGTTATCCACAAGCGCGTCTACCGCTTCTTGCAACATACGTTTTTCGTTTTTGATGATCATATCGGGTGCGCCGATTTCCATCATCTTCTTCAAACGGTTGTTACGGTTGATAACACGACGGTACAAATCGTTCAAGTCTGACGTGGCAAATCTACCGCCGTCGAGTTGTACCATAGGACGGATATCGGGCGGAATAACGGGAAGTACCGTCAAAATCATCCATTCGGGACGGTTACCGCTCTTGCGGAACGATTCGATAACTTCCAAACGTTTAATCGCTTTAATTGCCTTTTGGCTAGGACCTTTTGCTGCGTTCAAGCCTTCGTCCAAAGCCTTTTTACATTCTTCACTTTCCTTTTCAAGGTTAACTGCCATCAACAGTTCGCGAATGGACTCTGCACCCATACCCACTTTCAAGCCGGTAACGGACGCGTCGCCGTATCTTTCTTCGATATCGCGGAGTTGTTTATCGGTGATGACTTGCTTGTATTCAAGCTCTTCCACGCTACCGGGATTGATAACCACGTACGAAGCGAAATAGATAACTTGTTCTAATTGCTTCGGGCTCATATTCAAAAGCAAACCGATTTTGGACGGTACGCCCTTGAAATACCAGATATGCGAAACGGGCGCAGCGAGTTCGATATGCCCCATTCTTTCACGACGGACTTTCGAACGCGTAATTTCAACGCCGCACTTTTCGCAAACGTGCCCTTTATATTTTACTCTTTTATATTTACCGCAATGACATTCCCAATCCTTCATC
Organism: Candidatus Scatosoma sp.; assembly: GCA_045542595.1. Classification (GTDB taxonomy): domain Bacteria; phylum Bacillota; class Clostridia; order Christensenellales; family Borkfalkiaceae; genus Scatosoma. Next base: position 89,821 of record JAZQLI010000002.1, read on the forward strand.
GGCCCGAAAATCTTTTCGCAGAACAAGCCGTCTTTTTCGGGTTTTTGGGTACGGTAGTTAATCGTTTCGGGTTTGGTAACTTCCCCGTACGACCATTCTCTGATTTTTTCAGGAGATGCAATGCTGATTTGAATGGAATTGAAATCGTTTAATTCGTACATAGTATTACCTCCTTATTCTTCATCGCCGAAGTCTTCGTCGTCTTCGTCTTCAAACAGTTTGCCAAAGCCGAACGTATCGTCGTCTTCGTCTTCAAACGCTTCGTCTTCTTCCGCGTTATCCGAAGTGAAACCGTCTTCTTCATCGTCTTCTTCGTCTTCGAAAATAGACTTCACGTCGAATTCTTCTTCGTCGTCTTCGTCGTCGCCTTCGTCTACGTTGAAGTCGATTTCTTCCAGTTCTTCTTCCTTCAAGCTATCGATACGGCTTGCCGCGTTATCCGCCGCTTCCTCTTCTTCCTCGAATTCGCGAATGATGAGTTCGTCGCCCGATTCGGTAAGCACTTTCACATCAAGCGCCAAGCTTTGCAATTCTTTCAAGAGCACCTTAAATGCTTCGGGAATGCCCGGTTCGGAAATGTTTTCGCCGCGAACGATAGATTCGTACGTCTTCACACGACCTACTACGTCGTCCGATTTTACGGTAAGGATTTCTTGCAAGATGTGCGCCGCGCCGTATGCTTCCAGCGCCCAAACTTCCATTTCACCAAAACGTTGACCGCCGAATTGCGCTTTACCGCCCAAAGGCTGTTGCGTTACCAAGCTGTAAGGCCCGATAGCACGCGCGTGAATTTTATCGTCAACAAGGTGGATAAGCTTAATCATATATTGTACGCCGATAGTAACGCGGTTTTCAAACGCTTCACCCGTTCTACCGTCGAACACTTGGAACTTACCGTCGACGTTGCCGTCGGGGTTCAACAAGTTGTTTTCACGGAACATCGTTTCCAAATCTTTTTCCGTCGCGCCGTCGAATACGGGAGTAGCAATCTTCCAACCGAGTTGTTTACATACGTAACCAAGGTGCACTTCAAGTACCTGACCGATATTCATACGCGAAGGAACGCCCAAGGGGTTGAGCAAAATTTGCAAAGGCGTACCGTCGGCAAGGAAAGGCATATCCGCTTGCGAAAGCACGCGGGAAATAACGCCCTTATTACCATGGCGGCCTGCCATCTTGTCGCCCACTTGAATTTTACGTTTTTGCGCGATATATACGCGAACGAGTTTATTTACGCCCGGTTCAAGTTCGTCTTTGTTCTCACGGGTGAATACTTTAACGTCTACAACGACACCGCCTTCACCGTGGGGAACTTTCAAGGAAGTATCTCTTACTTCTCTCGATTTTTCACCGAAGATTGCGCGGAGCAATCTTTCTTCGGGCGTAAGTTCCGCTTCGCCCTTAGGCGAAACTTTACCAACGAGAATATCGCCGCTGGAAATTTCCGCACCGATACGGATAATACCGTCTTCGTCCAAATCTTTCAAAGCGTCGTCGCCTACGTTAGGGATATCACGCGTAATTTCTTCAGGACCGAGTTTGGTATCTCTCGCTTCCGTTTCGTATTCTTCAATGTGAATGGACGTGAACACGTCGTCTTGCACCAACTTTTCGGAGAGCAAGATAGCGTCTTCATAGTTGTAGCCTTCCCATTCCATATAGCCGATAAGAATGTTTTTACCGAGTGCTAATTCCCCATTGTTGGTGGAAGGCCCGTCGGCGATAATTTCGCCTTTCGCCACTCTGTCGCCCGTCGAAACGATAGGACGTTGATTTAAGCACGTACCTGCGTTGGAACGTTCGAATTTCTTCAAAGGATATTCGGTAATATTGCCGTCGTCTTCACGGATTTTAATGCAGTTAGACGCACAACCTACCACAACGCCGGCTTCTTTCGCCGTTACGATAACGCCCGAATATTGCGCGATAGAACTTTCAATACCCGTTGCTACGATAGCCGATTCCGTCTTCAAAAGGGGCACGGCTTGACGTTGCATGTTCGAGCCCATCAACGCACGGTTGGTATCGTCGTTTTCAAGGAAAGGAATAAGCGCCGCCGCAACCGAAACAAGCTGCTTGGGCGAAACGTCCATATAGTCCATCTTTTCACGGGGCATTTCGGTAATGTCGTTTTGATGACGGCAACCTACGCGCTCGTTGATAAACTTACCTTCTTCGTCCAACGGTTCGTTGGCTTGCGCTACGATATATTTGTCTTCTTCGTCCGCCGTAAGATAGTCTACGTGCGTGGTAACCACACCCGTGTCTTTATCTACTCTTCTATACGGACTCATAATAAAGCCGTATTCGTTTACGCGTGCAAACGTAGCAAGCGACGTAATAAGACCGATATTTTGACCTTCAGGCGTTTCGATAGGACACATACGACCGTAATGGGTATGGTGAATATCACGCACTTCGAAGGTGGCTCTATCACGGTTCAAACCGCCAGGACCGAGCGCGGAGAGTTTACGCTTGTGCGTAAGTTCTGCAATGGGGTTGGTTTGGTCCATAAATTGCGACAACTGCGACGAGCCGAAGAATTCACGGATGACCGCCGATACGGGACGGATATTGATAAGGGCAGACGGCGTAATTTCCATAGGGTCTTGCGTGGCCATTCTTTCCTTAATCAATCTTTCCAAACGCGCGATACCCACGCGGAGTTGGTTTTGTAACAATTCGCCTACCGAGCGAACACGACGGTTGCCCAAGTGGTCGATATTATCAATCGTACCGATACCGTACTTCAAATCAAGGTTGGTGGAAATGGACGCAACGATATCGTCTACGGTTACGTGCTTATGGCAAAGCTTGTCGATAAGCGGACGCATTTCCTTCTTTTGCGCCTTGGTAGGAACGGGATGTTCGCTGAACAAAATTTCGTGGAAGAGCTTACAAGCCGCAACAAATTTACGGCGGTTATCCCTTCTCTTTTCTCTGTTTTTCGTTTCTTCGGGTTTTTCATCCGGTTCTTCCGCTTTTTCTTGCGTGTAGTAAAGCGCGTTGATATCGTCGATATATTTTTCCGCAACTTCTTCTACGCTCAACGTAGCGCATTCTTCCGCGAGAAGCTTAGAGAATTTATAGTTGGGATAATATACGGTGGGAAGCAAACCGAAATCCTTGGCGCGCGCCGCGATGGGCACGTCCGAAATTTCCGCGAAGTCTACGGTGTTGTTTGCGATAATCTTATGCTTGATTTCGCCTTCTTCCGCGTCGTCTACCAACACGAACACTTCGTTAATACCGCAGTTTTGAATGTCTTTTGCTTGCTTTTCGGAAATTCTCTCCCCTTCTTGTGCGAGAATTTCACCCGTTTCAGGGTTGACGATAGCGTTTGCTACGCGGCAACCGGGCAAACGGTAAGCAAGGTTCAACTTTTTATTATATTTGTATCTGCCCACTTTGGCTACGTCGTAACGACGGGGGTCGAAGAACAAATTATAAAGGTGCGTACGCACCGCGTCTTCCGTAGGCGCGTCGCCAGGACGAAGACGGATATACAATTCACGCAAGCCGTCCGATTCTGATTTCGCAGTATCTTTTGCAAGCGTAGCCGCGATAATTTTATCCCCTTCGAACAAATCTTCGATGGCACGGTTCGAACCGAAACCGAGCGCACGCAAAAGCACCGTAGCGCAAAGCTTCTTCTTTCTGTCTACGCGCACGTACAAAGCGTCTTGCGCGTCTTGTTCAAGTTCTAACCAAGCGCCGCGATTGGGCATTACGGTAGTATCGAACATTTCCTTGCCCGTTTTATCCTTACGCGAAGCGTTATAAACGCCGGGCGAACGAACGAGCTGAGAAACGATAACACGTTCTGCACCGTTGATGATAAACGCGCCGTTTTCCGTCATCGTAGGGATATCGCCCATAAACACTTCTTGGTCGAGAACTTCGTTCTTGACTTTGTTTACAAGGCGCACCTTAACGCGAAGCGGCAACGCGTACGTAGCATCACGCGTACGACACTCTTTTTCGTCATACTTGGGTTTGTCGCCAAATCTGTGCTCTAAAAAGTAGAGCTCAAAGTGGTCGGAGTAGTCGGTAATCGGGGAGAAATCTTCAAAGACTTCGTCGATACCTTCTTCAATGAAGGCTCTGTAGCTGTCTTTTTGGATTTCAACGAGATCGGGAATATCGATAACTTCGTTAATTTTCCCAAATTTCCGTCTTTCGGTTTTGCCGTACTTTGAAATAGGTAAATCCATTTGTTGTAATTGCTCCTTACATATTTTTTTTAGCGATTTACCGAGTATATCTTTTCATCGATAAAAATCGAATTTTTACGTCTTTTTATTTTTTTTGTCCGTTATGCTTTACATTTGCGTGTTTTTGCGGTATAATAATTACGACGCTTATAGGTTGTCCGTCTCGTTTTTTTCCTTATTTTTCAAGGGATAGCGCGCGTTTTTCTTTCTTTTTTTATAGCCGAAAAACAATCGCCGAGCGACATTACGCCATATTAAGCATAATAATACATTATTTAATTATATCCTTCCGCAAAAAAGAAGTCAAGCATTTTTTTGCCCTGTTTTCGTTTTTTTTATTTTTTTTCTTTTTTACGGCAGGAAAAAACCGCTGTTTTTCGGCGGTAAAAGGTAGGTGTATATGAGAATCGACAAATTTTTGAAAGTTTCGCGTATTTTAAAACGCCGTACGGTAGCCCAAGAAGCTTGCGGCGAAGACAAAGTACTTATCAACGGCAAAACCGCAAAGCCGTCCACCGCCGTTAAAATAGGCGACGAAATCGAAGTGCTGTACGCCGCAGGAAGTTTAAAAATACGCGTTTTAAATATTAAGGAAACGGTAAAAAAAGAAGAGGCGGCAAGCCTTTACGAGGTGATTTTATGAGCTATACCATCGGCGTATTAATTTGCGCGGCAGGCAAAGGCTTTCGCGCAGGCTTTGAAAAGAATAAATTACTCGTTCCCCTGCAAGGCGAACGGGTACTTAAAAAAACTCTCTCCGCGTTCGATTTTCCGCTTATCGACGAAATCGTCGTGGCTTGTTCGGCAGATGATATCGAAGAAATAAACTCGCTTTGCCAACCGTTTACCAGAACCAAAACGGTGCTCGGCGGCGCAACGCGCGGCGAATCGGTGCATAACGCACTCAAAGAAATGCAATCGGATATCGTACTCATTCACGACGGAGCAAGACCGTTCGTTACGCGAGAGAGCATTGAAAACTGTATCCAAAGCGTAAAGGCGTTTGGTAGCGGTATTTGCGCTATCCCCTGTGCCGACACGGTAGCCGTATGTGAAAACGGCGTTATCCAAAGCGTACCCAACCGCGATACTATGTGGCAAATACAAACGCCGCAAGGATTTTTCCGTGAAAATATTCTCTTTGCATACGAACGCGCGGCGGAGAACGGTGAAACGTCCTTCACCGACGATTCTTCCGTGTTCGCGCACTATTGCGGCAAGCCCCGTCTTTGCGCGGGCGCGCGCAATAATATAAAACTGACGTACGCGCAGGATTTTCAAACGCAAACGGCGCGTTGCGGCTTTGGAGTGGATACGCACGCCTTTGGCAAAGAGCAGGATTATATTATGCTCGGCGGAGTGAAAATTCCTTCGCACAGCGGACTTATCGCGCATAGCGACGGCGACGTGTTGGTGCACGCGCTTATGGACGCACTCTTGTCGGCGGCAGGACTCAAGGATATCGGATTTTACTTCCCCGATAACAATGAACAATGGAGAAATGCCGATTCTATGCAAATGTTGCAAACGGTAATGGGCTATATTGCCGAACGCGGCTATGCGCTGCAAAACGTATCCATTGCCATTCAGGCAGAAAAACCCCGTTTAGCAAAATACATAGACGAGATGAAAAACCACCTTGCGAGTGCGCTTGCAATAGACCCCAACGCCGTGGGCATTACCGCCGGCACGAACGAAGGCTTGGGGTACGTGGGCGAAGGCAAGGGTATTACCGTCAACGCCTACGTATTATTAAAGAACGTATAAGGAGTTTCTATGCCTACCAAACCCAAAGCCCCTATAAGTCAATTCGTTTGCAATCAATGCGGCTACACCGCGCCGAAATGGCTTGGCAAATGCCCCGATTGCGGCAATTTTAACACTATGCAGGAAGAACTTGTTCGCCCCGTTGAATCCACCGCCGCGCGCGTGGGCGTATCGGTAATGAAAACGCGCGCACTGCCGTTATCGCAAATCGGCAGTGAAAAGTTCGAACGGGTAAAAAGCGGCATTTCCGAATTTGACACAGTGCTTGGCGGCGGCATTGTAAAGGGTTCGCTTGTCCTTCTCGGCGGCGACCCCGGTATCGGCAAATCTACTCTGCTTACGCAGGTTTCGGCGCACCTTGCCAAAACGCACCGCGTATTGTACGTTTCCGCCGAAGAAAGCTGTTCGCAAGTAAAAATGCGCTGCGATAGATTAGGCTTAAATTCTGACAATTTGTTTTTACTCAATGAAACGTGCTTGGAAGATATTGAAAGCGCAGTGGAAAATCACGAATTTGTGATTATCGACTCGGTACAAGCCATTTACACACAAACGTTATCCTCGGCAGCAGGCAGCGTAGCGCAGGTACGCGAATGCGCTTCGTCGTTGATGCGTATTGCAAAATCGCGCAATATCACCTTTTTCATTATCGGACACGTTACCAAAGAAGGCGCGCTGGCAGGTCCGAAAGTGTTGGAGCACATTATGGATACCGTACTCTATTTCGAAGGTCAGCCCGAAGACAATTTTAAATTACTCCGCGCCGTCAAAAACCGTTTCGGCTCGGCTCAAGAAGTGGGCGTGTTCGAAATGACGGATATGGGCGTGAAAAGCGTAGGCGATTATTCCGCACTCTTTTTATCGGAATCGCGTGGGCTCGCCGCAGGCTCTGCCGTAACTCCGTCCGAAAGCGGAAACCGTTGTATGAACGTGGAAATTCAAACACTCATTTCCAAAACGGCGTACGGTATGCCGCGCCGAATGAGCCTTGGCGTCGATTACAACAAGCTGGTGGTTTTAATTGCGGTATTAGAAAAGCGTTGCGGTATTCCCTTTTTCAACGCCGACGTGTATATCAATGCTATGGGCGGCATTAAGCTTGGCGAACCGTCGGTAGACCTTGCCATTTGCGCGGCGCTTGCCAGCGCGGCAACCGACGTGCCTATTGACAAATATACCGCGCTGTTCGGCGAAGTGGGTTTGACGGGCGAAATCCGTCCCGTTACCTATGCCGAAAAACGGGTAAACGAGTGTATAAAAACGGGTTTTAAACGCGTACTACTGCCCACGAAAAATATGAAAGCCTGTCAAAAATACGCCGATAAAATAGAGCTTGTACCCGTGCAATACGTGGGACAAATGATAAAGGCTTTAAACTTAAAAAATACGCCGCAAGCATAGCGGCATATACCTACTTGTATCCTTATAAACAAATACCTGCCCCGTCCGTTTGGACGGGGCAGGTCGTTAGTTAAAGGAATTCTTCCAACTGTCTTTCTCTTGTTTTTGGCAGTAAATACACGGGCGGTACGTCGATTACCGTTTTACAACCGTATATCTTTTTACCGTGCATTCTATATGCCGCTCTTGCATACGCCACGAGCACGGAAGCGGTGAACTCCGCGTTCGAATCCAACTTCAAACTATATTCGATAACGTGCTTATGTTCGCCACATTTCCCCGTTTCGCCGTTGCGAACGACAAAACCGCCGTGCGGCAATCCGCTATGCTTTTCTTGCATTTCTTCTTTGGAAATAAAATGTACTATCGTATCGTAATCGGCAAAATAGTTAGGCATTTCCTTTATCGTTTTTTCTATTTTCGCCTTATCCGCGCCGTCTTTCGCTACTACGAAACATTCTCTTAAATGCTTTTCACGAACGGTTAAATGGGGCGTTCCCCCTTTTCGTACCGCGTCCAAAGCTTCCGTTTTAGGAATGGTATATTGCTTGGCATCCGCAACCCCGTCAATACGGCGTATCGCGTCGGAATGCCCTTGGCTTACTCCCTTACCCCAAAACGTGTAATCTTGACCGTAAGGCAACACGGCATTTGCGTATACTCTTGCCAAAGAAAACATTCCAGGGTCCCAACCCACGGATACGATAGCCGTCTTTTTGGCTTTTCTTGCCGTTTCGTGTACTCTTTTTACGTGCTCGGGAATGTTTGCGTGCGTATCGAAGCTGTCCACCACGTTTACAAACTGCGCCAAATACGGCGTTTGCTCGGGTAAATCGGACGCGCTGCCGCCGCAAAGAATAAGTACGTCAATATCGTTTGCCATACGTTCCACGTCGTTTGCGGAAAACACGGGAATACCCGTTTGCGTTTGTATACTATCCACCGCGCGGCGCGTGAATACGCCCACCGCTTTCATATCGGGATTTTGCGCTATCGCAAGCTCTACGCCCCGTCCTAAATTTCCGTAACCGTAAATGCCGATACGAATACTCATAGTTTTGTTCTCCTTGTTACTATGTTATTATTATAGCACATACCTTTACGATTTTCAAGCGCTGATAAATAAAAAAATACGGGAATTTTAAAACATTTTTTTATAGAAGATATGCAAAATACGCATAGTATACAAAAAATCGGCTGAAACTCAGCCGATTTTATTTGTTTTTAATTTCTCTTTTCAACGCAGTATTACAAATGATGTTCTGCCACGTTGCACACAAGCGAAGAAAAAAGTTTTAGATGCGAGCAAGACAAGGCGAAAAAGAAAACCCCGACGGTAGCGTACATAGGCGTACGTAACCAAGGGGGTTTCTTTTCAACGCAGTATTGCGAAGTATATAAAGCTTTTTTTTAATACATTTCAACGTAAGCGTCGCGCTCCGCACCTACGGACACATACTTAATCTTGCAGCCGCAAGCCTTTTCAAGGTACGCGATATAATCGAGTGCTTCTTTAGGCAAGTCTTCCTTTTTACGGCACTTGGAAATGTCGCAATTCCAGCCCTTAACCGTTTCAAATACGGGCTTACAATCGTCTAACACGTCGATAAACGGGAATTCGTGAATGATTTTACCGTCAAGTTCGTACGCTACGCAAACTTCAATTTCTTCATAATCGGACAATACGTCCATTTTGGTAAGCGCAATTTCCGTCGCGCCTTGACAACGAATTCCGTAACGGGACGCTACGATATCGAAAGGGCCTACTCTACGCGGTCTGCCCGTTGCCGCGCCGTATTCGCCGCCCAAATCGCGCAAGCGTTTTGCCTTATCGCCGAAATATTCCGCCGTGAACGGGCCTTCCCCTACGCAGGTGGAATACGCTTTCATAATACCCACGGAATTATCCAGCTGCAACTGCGGTACGCCTGCACCGATAGGCGCATATGCTGCAATCGTCGAAGAAGACGACGTGTAGGGGTGAATACCAAAGTCGATATCACGCATAGCACCGAGTTGTGCTTCAAACATAATATTTTTGCCTTGCGCGTTGGCTTCCGTCAAATACAAGCCTACGTCGCAAACGTAAGGCGCAAGCTGTTTACCGAATTCTTCAAAATACGCGATAATGTCTTCCGTTTTTACCGCTTCGGCTTTGTAGCCGCCTACCACCGTAAGGTTTTTCCATTCTACGATATCCGCTACGCGCGCATAGAGTTTTTCCGTATTCAAAAGTTCGCCCATACGGAATGCTTTTTTATAATATTTATCCGCATAAACGGGCGCGATTCCGCGACGGGTAGAACCAAATTTTTTACCTGCCAAACGGTCTTCTTCCAAACAGTCTTGCAAAACGTTATAGGGCATTGTAATAACCGCTCTATCCGAAATTTTAAGATTTTCGGGAGTAATTTTAATACCGCCTTCCCGAAGCTTTGCAATTTCTCCGCAAAGGTGCTTAATGTCGATTACCATACCAGGGCCCATTACGTTTACCACTTCTTCCCGCAAAATACCCGACGGCAACAAATTGAGAATGAATTTACCGCGTTCGTTGATAACGGTATGACCGGCATTGTTACCGCCTTGGTAACGGCAAACGACGTCGAAATTTTGCGAAAGCAAATCGACCATTCTTCCCTTACCTTCATCACCCCAGTTAATACCGCAAATAGATGTCAACATATATGTATCTCCTTTTCTTTTTCTACCGCATAATAAAGCTTTCGTCTTTACACGAAAAACCGCGAAAAAAGCAAGCGTTTTCAACCTTTTTAGTCAATAACGCTACTTTTTCCGTCTTTTTGCATATACATTATAGACTATTTTTCCCTGCTTGTCAAGTTGAAAAATACCCCTTAACCGTTTTTATAAAAATTTTATCGTCTATTCACTAATTTCTTTACGATAAAACATTGCAAGCGTATCGGCAACACTCCCAGCAACGTCAAACCCAAATGCCTATGCTTACAATACACCGCTTTGGGGCGTTTTTTTAAGGCGATTCTATATACGAACTCCGCAAATTTTTCCACGGGCATAGGCTTGCCCGTAAATTGCGCCACCAAACGAGAAAAATTACGGCTTTGGTTTTTATACAACACCGTCTCTTCGCAAAGACGCTTAGTGGATAATGCCGAGCCGTCCGAAAGTTCCGTTTTTACAGCTCCGGGACGAATGGTAATTACTTTTTGTCCTAACAAATTCAGCTCTTGACGGAGTGCTTGTGCGTAAGCGTCTACGGCGGTTTTCGCCACGCTGTATATACCGTTAAACGGTAACGGTGCAAGCGGCGCCACTTCGCTGCTGGTAAGATAAATACGGCCCTGCTCTTTCAATAAAGGATAAAAAGTTCTATTGACGAGCACCGCGCCCAAATAATCGATTTCGTTTAAACGTTTTATCTTTTCATATTCCGTTTCAATAAACGAGCCCATCGTATGTACGCCGGCGAAGTGGAATATGGCGTCGAGTTTTACGTTTTGTTCGAATAACGAAGTGAAGAGTTTTGGCATCGTTTCTTCGTTGGTAATATCCCCTTGTAAGGGTATGCCCACCTGCGGCAAATGTAAATCCAACGCATACACGGTATGTCCGTCTTGTAAAAAACGCTTTGCTACGGCGTTACCTATCCCTGCTGCCGCGCCCGTAATGAGCACGCATAATTTCCGTTGGTCTTTGATACCATTACGCATACCGTTCTCCCCCGTTTTTTATTTGTATTGTACCTAAAAGCGCGTATGCTGTCAAGCGATTTTTTTCTTGGAATAAGAAAATGCAAAAATTTATGAAAAATTTTTATTCCACTATTGACAAACGGACGAAAAAAGGGTATTATAATAAGTAGTGAACGAAAAACGTATAAAAAAGGAAGAAAGCAAGGGCTTTCGATAAGGAGGTAAGTATGTATTGTAGAGAGTGCGGTCAAAAACTCACGTTGCGTTTTTGCGAAAACGAAGGATTAATTCCCTATTGCGACAAATGCGAAGCGTATATGTTTCCACAATTTTCCGTAGCGGTATCTATGGTAGTAACCAACCGTGCACAGGATAAAATTTTGCTCGCTAAGCACGTGGAAGACGACGATTTTATTTTGTTTGCAGGGTATATTAAAAAGGGCGAAAACGCCGAAAAGACTATTCCCCGTGAAATCAAGGAAGAGTTGGGCTTGGACGTAGTAAAAGCCAAATATATGTCGTCCAGATACCACGCGCGCAAGGAAGTATTGATGCTGAACTTTATCGTCGTAGTGGAAGATAAGCCTATCCGCTTAAAAGAAGACGAAATTGCCGAAGCGCGTTGGTGCACCAGCGAAGAAGCGCTTGCTTTGATACGCAAAGGCACTACCGCAGAATTTTTCTTGAATAACGCCATACGGGAATTGAAGAAGAAAATTTAAAAAACGGAAAGAGACGGTTTACCGTCTCTTTTTTTTGTAAAAATTATTTACGATTTACACGCTATTTTTACCGCCACGCATTTGACATTCCCTTTCTTTTTTGGTACAATATTATTTGATAGTATTTACACGAAGAAAAAATCGACAAGGAGCCGAAGCTATGCACAAAATAGGGTTTGACAATAAAAAATATCTCTCTATGCAATCGGAAAAAATCGCTGAACGCGTTCACGCGTTTGGGGATAAGCTGTATCTCGAATTCGGCGGAAAACTCTTCGACGATTATCACGCTTCGCGTGTGTTGCCCGGTTTCGAGCCGGACAGTAAAATTAAGATGTTGTTAAAACTCAAAGACGAAGCGGAAATTCTCGTTGTCATCAGTGCGAACGACATCATTAAAAATAAATACAGAAACGATTTAGGAATCACTTACGACGCGGACGTATTACGCCTTATCGACGTTTTTAAGAGTAAGGGCTTATACGTAGGCAGCGTAGTAATGACTATGTATCAACCCCAACCCAGCGTAGACGCGTTTATCAAGCGTTTGCAAAACTTGGGCGTTGCGGTATATAAGCACTACGCTATTGAAGGCTACCCTTCCGATTTAGAGAAAATAGTAAGCGGCGAAGGGTACGGAAAAAACGATTACGTGCCCACTACGCGCCGCATCGTCGTGGTTACCGCGCCAGGCCCTGGAAGCGGTAAAATGGCAACCTGCCTTTCCCAGCTGTATCACGAAAATTTACGGGGCGTAAAAGCGGGTTATGCAAAATTTGAAACGTTCCCTATATGGAATTTACCCCTTTCTCATCCCGTCAACTTAGCGTATGAAGCCGCCACTGCCGATTTAAACGACGTGAATATGATAGACCCCTATCATTTAGACTGCTATCAAACGCTTGCCGTCAATTACAACCGCGACGTGGAAATATTCCCCGTGGTTTCGGCAATGTTGCAACAAATTTTAGGGTATTCTCCCTATAAATCCCCTACGGATATGGGCGTAAATATGGCAGGCTTTTGTATCGTAGACGACGAAGCGTGCTCTACCGCTTCCAAAAACGAAATTATCCGCCGCTATTACGCCGCGCTTTGCGACGCGAGAAAGGGCAGAATTTCTAAAGAAGTGGTTTCCAAAATAGAACTTTTAATGCGAAAATCGGGAGTGGACGAAACACACCGCCCCACCGTAGCCCCTGCGCTGAAAAAAGCGGAAGACACAGGCGCGCCTGCAGTAGCTATCGAGCTTGCCGACGGGCGTATCGTAACGGGTAAAACGGGAAACTTACTCGGTGCAAGTGCGGCAGCACTTTTGAACGCATTAAAGACGTTGGGGAATATAGACGACGCTATCGAACTGATTTCCCCTACCATTATCGAACCCATTCAACGTTTGAAAGTCAACCATATGGGCTCGGCGAACCCCCGTTTACACACCGACGAAATTTTAATGGCGCTTGCCATTTGCGCCGTAACCGACCCTATGGCAAAACTTGCCTTAGCGCAGCTGGACAAGCTGAAAAACGGCGAAATACACTCCACCGTTATCTTATCGCACGTTGACGAGAAAACGTTTAAAACGTTGGGTATGCACGTAACCTGCGAACCGCAACAACAAACTTCAAATTGCTATTATCATTGAAAAACGCAAAAAAAGCTTTGGCTTGTCCGCCAAAGCTTTTTCTTTTTACAAACTTTTATAAATCTAATTTCAAATCGTTTTCTTTTATCCAACCTTTCTTTCTCATAAATTCGGATATGACGATATTTAAAACGGCAGGTAATACAAACATCAAAAGGAATATTCCTACAATCCCCCACGCGCCCGTCGTATATTTGAATAAATCGAACACGCCTACAAGTCCGCTTGTGCCCATACCGCCGCCCGACGCGCCGCACTTGAGCATAAACACGCAGGTGGAAAGCGGTCCGCAAATCGCGCTGGAAATAATCATAGGTAGCATCGTAATCGGTTTTTTCATAATGTTGGGAATTTGCAACATACTCGTTCCCAAGCCTTGCGCCACCAAACCGCCGACGCCGTTTTCTCTAAAGCTTGCTACGGCAAAACCTATCATATGACAGGCGCAACCCACCGTTGCCGCGCCGCCTGCAAGCAACATAGCTTCATACGCCACGCCCGTACCTTGCGCCAAAACGGGACTGGACACTGCCACCCAAATAGCCGCCGACGACGTGGGCATAGTAAGTAAAATTCCCATTACTACCGCCACGACGATACCCATAATAAAGGGTACGGCTTTCGTCGCTATCGCAATACCGTCGCCCAACCAGTTTACAAGCAGAATAAACGGATACGCCGCAAATACGCCGCCAAACGCTAATACCATAGCCCCAAGCGGTACTAAAATAATATCGAGTTTTGTCTTTCCTACGTACAGTTCTACAATTTCCACGACGAGCATCGTAACAACGTATGCGCCGATAGGATTCCCGGGCGCGCCCAGCGCAAGCATCGTAAACGGAGCGTTGCCTATCATCAATTTATCGGCAAACGCACCAACCATTCCGGCAACCGCCGCAGAAAAAGTAAGCAGTTTGTTTTTTCCAAGCGCGTGCGCTATCCCCACGCCGATACCTGCACCCATTAACGATTTGGCGATATTCGCAATATATAATAGAGTGTTGCCGATATAATTATTCCCTATCCAACCGGCAATTTGCGCGAGAATCGTCCCTGCGATAAGGGTAACGAACAAACCCTGCGCCATACCCGAAAACGCGGTGATAAAATACCGTTTGGGCAACGCTTTTACGTATGCAAGAAATTTTTCTTTACAATTTTTCGTTTTTTGTTCCATAAAACACTCCTTTGTAAGAAATTATATTTTTATTATAACGCTCCGTTTTTAAAAAATCAAGAAAAAAATACCCGTTCCCTAAAAAATAGGGAACGGGGTTTTGTTGCAACAGTTTTCGTTATTTTCTTTCAAAACTGTCGCAGCACGTGCAGCTTTCCGCGTCGCAACTACAAGTGTTGCCTACGTGGATTTTACGGAGCGTACAATAGTCGCCTGCGCGATTATACTTACATTCCGTAACGCCGCAACCGATACTGGTATTCACTTCTTGACCGCGTTCGTTCATCATAACGGTTTCCTCCTTATTTTTGATACAAAGAGTATGCGTAATTTTGCGAAAGATTATTGACATTTTATAAAATTTGCGTTACAATATACGTAATAGAGCGTATAGGAGAAAGATTATATGAAAGTTTTATTGACAGCCGACGTAAAAGGTACGGGCAAAAAAGGCGAAGTTGTAGAAGTAGCCGACGGATTTGGTAGAAATTTCCTTTTGAAAAAAGGACTTGCCACGCAAGCTACGGCGGCAAACGTACATCAAGCTAATCAGCAAAAAGCCTCGCAAGAATTCCATAGAGCGGAAGAAGTGAAAGCCTTAAAAAACCTTGCCGCACAGCTGGAAGGAAAAAAAGTAACCGTAAAAATTAAAACGGGCGAAAACGGTAAAACGTTTGGTAGCGTTACTCCGTCCCACGTGGCAGCGGCGCTTGCGGATATCGGTTTTGACGTAGATAAAAAGAAAATTAAAATGGACGCCGTAAAAACGTTAGGTTCGTTCAACGCCGAAGTGCGTTTAATGGAAGGCGTTTCAGCAAAAATAACGGTAACGGTGGAAAGCTTATAATATGGAAAACGTTCCTTCTTTACCCCCTAAAATTACCAAACACGAAATTCACGCCGAAGCAAACAGCACGAAAGGCAAAATTATTTACTGGACGAAAACGGTCGTTTTATTGTTAATTTCTTCGCTGCTTGTTGCCGTGGCCTCTTATTCGTTTATTACGCCCAACGGGTTCACCATCGGCGGCGTAAGCGGTATCGCCATTTTGATAAACGTAGCGACAAACGGACTTGTACCGCAATGGATTGTGCTTTTCGGCATCAACCTGCCTTTAGTCATCACTGCATTTTTTATCGTTAAACGGAAATTTGCGGTGCTTTCGGCAACGAATATCGGGTTGCAAACGGTTTGGCTTGCGGTTTTGGAAAACGCTTTACCCACCTTTCAAGTGGAATTTACCACCAACGGGGAAAAAATATTTGCCGCTATCGCGGCAGGTATTTGTATCGGCACGGCTGTAGCGCTCGCTTTTAAAACGGGCGGTAGTACGGGCGGAACGGATATTCTCGCAGTGATGATTCAGCGCAAGATAGGGGCAAGCTCTATCGCGTGGATGCTGTTTAGTATCAACTGCGTCATTATCGGTTTTTCCGTGTTCGTATTCCAAGGCGAAACGCTTGCGCTTACCCTACTCCCTTTAATGATGTCGGCGTTTGAACTGTATTTGGAAAGCAAAACCATCGACGCGGTTACTAACGGATTTCAGTCGGCTATCGAATTTAGAATTATCACCGACAAACCTGAAGAAATGTCCTATGCGCTGATGAACGAGTTGGGGCGCGGCGTAACTTCCCTTCCTGCAACGGGAATGTATACCAAAGAAGAACATTCTATGCTACTTTGCGTAGTGAGCAAACGACAAATAATGACGCTTCGGCGTATTATGAAATCGGTCGACCCCGATTCGTTTGCCGTGATGTCTACGGTATCGCAAGTGTTGGGTTTGGGGTTCTACACGTCGGAACATAACTAAACGCCAAGCAGCACCTTAAAAACACGTTTTATCTACCGTTTTCCCCTTTTTTTCGGGGAAAACGGTTTTTATACCCAAAAAATCAAAAAAAACCTTTATTTTTCAAGGTTTTTCTCGATTTTTTTTCTTGTAGCCCTTGACAAATAAGGCTTAATAAGGTATAATTAAATTACTTAAAAGTTGCCAAATTTTTAAGAAATAATTTTAAAGGGGATTAGGACTCTTATGAACAAAGGCGAATTGATTAAAGCAATGGCAGAAAAAGCAGGTTTCACCAACAAAGACGCGGCTATCGCATACGACGCATTTTTGGCTACCGTTACGGAAGCTTTGAAAGCAGGTGAAAAGGTACAACTTGTTGGTTTTGGTACGTTGGAAGTTAAAAACGTACCTGCAAAAACGGGTATCAACCCTCAAACGAAAGAAAAGGTTGCTATCGCAGCTTGCAAGAAACCCGTTATGAAATTCGGTAAAGCTTACAAAGACCTTTTTAACTAATGATTTTAAAAGTGAAAGCCGACGCTAAGCGTCGGCTTTATACTATACAAAACAACATACGAAAACCCGTTCGCCGATACGGCGAACGGGTTTATCTTATTCGAAATAGTTAATTTTCATAGCACGTTTCACTTCGGCAAGCGTTTGCGCCGCTACCGCACGCGCTTTCTCGCTACCCTGTTTCAACATTTCCCAAACGGCAGGGATATCCTTTGCCAACTCTTCACGGCGCAGGCGAATGGGTTCTAACGTTTCTTGCATCACGCTATTTAAGAACTTCTTCACTTTCATATCCCCTAACCCACCGCGCTCGTAATGCGCCTTGAGTTCGTCCAAGTTCGCATATTCGGGTAAGTATTTTTGAAAATGTTCGTCGGTGGAAAACGCTTCTAAATAGATAAACGTGGGATTGTTTTTCGTATCCCCGGGGTCGGTTACTTTGATATGGTTGGGATCGGTATACATTCCCATAACCTTACGCTTGATTTCGTCCGAGCTGTCCGAAAGGTAAATACAGTTCCCAAGTGATTTACTCATTTTCGCCATACCGTCCGTACCGGGCAAGCGCAAACAGAATTTATTTTCAGGCAATACCGCTTTGGGCTCGACAAGCGTTTCCCCGTACAAGCCGTTAAAACTGCGCACAATTTCACGCGCTTGCTCTAACATAGGCAGTTGGTCTTCACCGACGGGCACGGTGGTGGCTTTAAACGCCGTAATATCCGCCGTTTGCGATACGGGATAGGTCAAAAAGCCCATAGGCAGGGACAGTTCGAAATTCTTTTGACGAATTTCCGCTTTTACCGTAGGGTTGCGTTCTAACCGCGCTAACGTTACCAAATTCATATAATAGAAGGTAAGTTCGGTAAGCTGTTCCACGTGCGACTGCACGAACACCGTCGATTTCGTCGGGTCGATACCGCAAGCAAGGTAATCGAGCGCTACTTCCGTAATATTATCGCGCACCTTTTGGGGATTGTCAAAATTGTCGGTGAGCGCTTGCGCGTCGGCTATCATAATATAGATTTCGTCAAATTTACCGCTGTTTTGCAATTCTACGCGACGTTTAAGAGAACCGACGTAATGCCCGATATGCAATTTTCCCGACGGTCTATCACCCGTTAAAATAATGTTTTTCATATTTCGTACTCCCTTTTTCCGCGCCGTACATAACCGCGCGTTTTTCGTCCATACTGTTTGTATGAAACGAACCGTATTAACGGCCATAGCCGTATTTTTCTTATGCGCGATAGCTATCGTATTTTTACGTTTTCATATCTTACAGCCGAAAGCTGCCGCGCCGACGTTTACCCGTCAAAAAATTCAATTTACTCCGTAGGTGTTGCGGTATTTATACATGGCGGAAAGATGTTCTTTACCGTCGATAACGCCCTTTTCAATCGCTTCGATAATATCATTCATCGTAACGACGGAATACACGTCGATACCGTATTCCTTTTTCGCTGCCGCCACTGCCGATAAATCGCTTTCCAAAGCCTTTTCCATACGGTCAACGGAAATAATCATACCTACTACCTGTACCTTTGCCGCCGCTTCCAGCTTAGGCAAAATTTCTTTGAGTGCTTTACCCGACGTCATAACGTCTTCAATGATAATTACCTTTTCACCGTCCACTAATTGCTTTCCCACGAAAAGACCGCCTTCGCCGTGGTCTTTTACTTCTTTTCTATCGAAACAGTAATTGAGTTCCTTTTCATAGCCGTTATAAAGCGCGATAGCGGTGGTAACCGATAAGGGAATACCCTTATACGCAGGGCCGACAAGCGTATCCGCTTCCAAATGGTTATCGTGGATACAAGCCGCGTAATATTCGCCTAATTTTGCAAGCTGCTTGCCCGTTTTATAGTTACCCGTATTGATGAAATACGGTGCTTTTCTACCGCTTTTTAAGGTAAATTCTCCAAACTTCAAAACGCCGTTGGATACCATAAAACGGATAAATTCTTCTTTGTACGTATATTGCATAGTTTTTTACTCCTTATCTATTATTTAATTGCAACGTACCCGTCAGTTCGGCTACGTTTTTTACGCCGTGTTTATCACACCACGCGTTTAATCCGTCGATAATTTGCGGCATTGCGTAAGGATTGGTGAAGTTCGCCGTGCCCACCTGTACCGCCGTTGCGCCTGCCATTAAAAATTCGATAGCGTCTTCCGCGCAAGTGATACCGCCCATACCGATTACGGGAATTTTCACCGCTTGCGAAGCTTCGTACACCATACGCACCGCAATCGGCTTTACTCCTGCGCCCGATACGCCGCCCGTGTTGTTGGCGATAATCGGTTTTCTTCTTTCAATGTCGATAGCCATACCCGTAAGCGTATTGATAAGCGAAATACAGTCTGCCCCGCCGCGTTCCGCCGCTCTTGCGTTTTCGGCTATGCTTTCCACGTTAGGCGACAATTTCACGATAAGCGGCGTGTCCTTTGCGCCGCTTTTTGCAACGCGCGTTACTTCTTCCACCGTTTCGGGCTTGATACCGAACGCCATACCGCCGCTTTTTACGTTGGGGCAAGAGATATTGAGTTCTATCATATCCACTTTGCCGTTTAACTTTTCGCAAATACCCTTATAATCGTCCAACGTTTTTCCTGCTACGTTGGCAATGACGCGCGTTCCCGTAGCTTTTAACCATTCTAAATCGTTTTCAATGAAATGTTCCACGCCAGGGTTTTGCAACCCTACTGCATTTAAAATTACCCCACGCGATTCCGCTATTCTGGGTACGGGATTGCCGAGTCTGGGTTCTAACGTAAGTCCTTTCGTCGATACGCCGCCGATTGCGCCGATATCGTACAATTCGTTAAATTCGCGTCCGAAACCGAACGTTCCCGACGCCGCGATAACGGGGTTCTTAAAAGGGACTCCGCAAATAGTTACCGATAAATTTGCCATAATTTTTTCCTTTTCGCAACTGTATTATTTGTATTATTTATAATTTGTAAGCGCTTAAACGGATAGATGCAAGCAAATCAAGGCAAGCGAGGCTTTTCTACGGGACGTTTACTGAACGTAAACGAGCAAGAAAAACGCAGCTTAACGCCGAGTTGTATAGCATATATACGTTTAAAGTATAACGTCGTTAGCGTTGAAAACAGGTCCGTCTTTACATACGCGCGCCTTTTTACCGTCCGTTTTGTCGCAAACGCACACCAAACACGCGCCGATACCGCAACCCATACGCTCTTCCAACGAAACGTAGCAAGGCAGGTTTTCCCGTTCCACAAGCGCTTTCAACGCGCGGAGCATAGGGGTAGGTCCGCAAGATAACACTACGTCGGGGCGGTTGCCCTTTTGTAAATCCGCCGCGAATGCTTGTACGGCGTTCATTTTTTCGCCGTAACTGCCGTCGTCGGTAACGGCAACGAACTTCGTTGCTTTTTCAAATTCGTCCACGCCACAAACCGCGCCCTTGTTACGGTAGCCGATATACGCCGAAATTTCCTTTTCTTTGCCGTATTGCCGTAAAACGGAAATGAGTGGGAACACGCCCACGCCGCCGCCCACAAGCGCCACTTTCTTTTCGTTTTCTTCCACGTAAAAACCGTTGCCGAGCGGTAATAACACTTCGGTTTTTGTGCCCGTTTCCAACGCCTTTAATTTTTGCGTGCCCTCGCCTTTGATTTGGTAACAAAAGGTAACTTCGTTGCCTTCCGTTTTACAAATGGCGATAGGACGGCGCAATAAATGCGTGCCGCCTACGGAAATATTACCGAACTGTCCGCAACGCACTTTGAGCTCTTCGTCCAACGCGAACGTAACCGAATGTATATTTTCCGCAATTTTTTCGTTTTTAACAATCGTTGCGATATAATCTTTCATAAAAATTCCTTTATTTTCCCATTTTGCCGATAACGCTTGCTAAATCTTTTTGCATAGCGATAGTAGCCGCGCGCGCCGCGTCGTAATACGTACCGCCGTTCTTTTTATACGCGCATAAAATCCCACGCGAGTTATTCACAACGCCACC
This sequence comes from Candidatus Scatosoma sp., assembly GCA_045542595.1. Classification (GTDB taxonomy): domain Bacteria; phylum Bacillota; class Clostridia; order Christensenellales; family Borkfalkiaceae; genus Scatosoma. The sequence continues at coordinate 110,734 of JAZQLI010000002.1, forward strand.
CAGTCCGTTCGCGCCGAAACAGCTTTTCAGCATTTGCGCACTGCCGCCCTGTGCGCCGTAACCGGGGATAAGGAAGAAGGTATGTGGTAACACTTCGCGAAGACGAGCCGCTTCGGTAGGATGGGTTGCGCCAACCACTGCGCCTACGGCGGAATAGCCGTATTTGCCGATAGTACTCTCTCCCCATTTTTCTACAAGTCCGCCCATTACTTCGTACATGGGTACGCCGTTTTCCAAAACCAAGTTTTGCACTTCCGCGCCCGACGGATTAGACGTTTTGACAAGCACGAAGATACCTTTGTCGTTCTTTTCGCATTCTTCTACGAACGGCGCGATACCGTCCGTACCCAAATATCCGTTTACCGTTACGTAGTCGGACGGGAACGCTTTATGCGCGGTAGTATTTACCGACGTTTCTCCCAAAAACGTTTTTGCATAGCACGCCGCCGTAGAACCGATATCGTTACGCTTTGCGTCGGCTATAACTACAAGGTCTTTTTCCGCTGCATACTTTAACGTTTCTTCGTATGCTTTCATACCAGCCACCCCGTACATTTCATAGTAGGCAATTTGTACCTTTACCGACGGAATGATATCGTATAACGTATCAATGAGTTTTTTATTGAAATCGAATACGCGTTCGGCTACTCCTTCAAACGTCGTTACGCCTGCTTTCATATCGTCGGGCAAATAATCGAAAAGCGTATCTAAACCCACGCAGGTAGGATTTTGCAAATCTATAATTTTCTCAATAAGTCTATCCGTAATCATCTTCTACTCCTTACTTTACGCTTGATATTTAATTTCGCCGTCTACTACGGTGTATTTTACTACACCCGAAAGTTCCCAACCCTTGAACGGATTGTTTTTGCCTTTGCTCACGAAGTTTTCAGGGTCTACAACCCATTTTTCGTCTAAGTTTGCGATAGTGAAATCGGCTACTTTACCTTCGGCAATTTCGCCGCCGTCCAGTTTCAAAATACGCGCAGGCGCGGCGGACATTTTTTCCGCGATAGCAGGTAAATCTAACACGCCCGTTTTATATAAATACGTAATGGCAAACCCAAACGACGTTTCAATGCCGCTGATACCGAACGCCGCCAAATTGTATTCTACGTTTTTATCGTTGGTATGATGGGGTGCGTGGTCGGTAACGATACAATCGAGTGTGCCGTCCTTCAAACCTTCGAGCACCGCTTGTTTATCCATTTCTTCACGGATAGGCGGATTGACTTTGGTAAACGTATCAAACGTAGTGACGATATCGTCGGTTGCCGCAAAATAGTGCGGACAGGTTTCCGCCGTTACCTTTACCCCTGCACGTTTGGCGTCGCGAATTAAGCGTACGCCGCTATGCGTGGATACGTGGCAAATATGCACGGGTACGTTTAAGCTTTCCGCAAGCGCGATATCCCTTGCAATGCAAATATCTTCCGCCGCACGGGGAATTCCTTTTAAGCCTGCAATGGTAGAATTCAAGCCTTCGTTTACCACGCCGCCGTCAACCAAGTCTTTATCTTCGCAATGGCAAAGGCAGGTGATATCAAAGCCGCTGGCGTATTCCATAGCCAAATACATCAAACGGGAGTTCTTCACCGAAACGCCGTCGTCGGAAATGGCTACTGCGCCCGCTTTTTTCATTTCACCTATTTCGGCAAGCTGTTCGCCCTTTTCGCCTTTGGTAATTGCGCCGATAGGGTGCACTTTGCAAAGCCCCACTTCTTTCGCGCGGTTTTTGATATAGCTTACCACTACTTTATTATCCGCTACGGGGTTGGTGTTGGGCATACAGCAAATTTGTGTAAATCCGCCTTTTACCGCCGCCTTGCTGCCGCTTTCGATATCTTCTTTATATTCATAACCCGGTTCGCGAAGATGCACGTGCATATCGATAAGACCAGGGAAAACGTGCAAGCCGCTCGCGTCGATTTCTTCACCGCCTGCAGGGAGCTTGTCCGCAATTTTCACGATTTTACCGTTTTCGATTAAAATATCTTTCTTTTCTACCGAATTTTTCAAAACTACGTTGCCGTTTCTGATAATCATATCCTTTCTCCTGTGTTTCTTATTTCGTATTTCTATAATCGTTTAACAGCTTTAACGCCGCCATACGTACCGCAATCCCCGAGAATACTTGTTCTTCAATGCGGCTTTGTTCGTGGTCGATAACCTTGCCCGTAAGTTCTACGCCGCGGTTTACAGGACCGGGGTGCATAACGATAGCGTGGGGTTTGGCAAGCAATAAATCTTTCGCGGTAACCCCGTAGAACGCTGCATATTCGTTGAGCGAGGGGAAATTACCGGCTTGCTGACGTTCAAGCTGAATACGCAAGCCCATAATAACGTCGGCGTCCTTAATGGCTTCTTCTTTCGTTTTGCAAAGCTTTGCACCAAGCTTATCAATGCCTTTGGGAATAAGCGTTTCGGGAGCGTACATATACACGTCCGCACCCATCGTCTTTAAACCGAACAGGTTCGATTTCGCCACGCGCGAGTGCTTGATATCGCCGAGTATCGCCACCTTCAAGCCTTCCAAAGAACCGAACGTTTCACGCATCGTGAGCATATCCAAAAGCGCTTGCGTGGGGTGCTCGTTCATACCGTCGCCTGCGTTCAGAACACTTGCGTTTGCAACTTTAGACAAAAGGTAAGGCGCGCCGCCCATAGGATGGCGCATAATCAAGAAATCGTTGAGCTGTGCGTCCAACGTCTTACCCGTGTCCACTAACGTTTCGCCTTTGGCAACCGACGACGAGCCTGCGGCAATATTGATAACCGTCGCGCCGAGATATTTGGCTGCGAGTTCGAAACTCGTTCGCGTTCTCGTACTGTTTTCGTAAAAGAGAATGGTTGCCGTTTTCCCCTTTAAATAGGAAAGCTGCTTTTCCCCTGCTTTCAAATGGCGTTTCATTTCCGCCGCCACGTCTAAAAGCTCGGTCAATTCTTCTTTCGTCAGGTCGATAAGCCCTATTAAATCTTTTCTTTTGAGCATATTTTCTCCTTTGATAGCGTATCCGTGTATTTATAAAAAAAGCGTCGTAGGCACGAAACGCCCAAGACGCATTGTAATAAAACAGCGCATACGCCGATTTTCGGATTTTTCGGATTGTTTCGTTTTATCGGCTAATATTATACCACTTTTTTCACAAGTTGTAAAGGATAAAAACGCCCCTTTTAAAAATCTAAAGATTTTTCTTTGTATTTTTTTGGTAACGGCGGCTTTTTATTTATCTTTCATAAATCCTTAATACACTTTTACCAAACGGAAATCTACCTTATCGCAAGAAGCGAGAATATATTCCACGCCGCGTTTTTGTGTTTTCAAAGGAAAATACGCCGCGCCGTGCAAATGCCCGAACACCGCCTTTTCTACTCCGTTTTCTTCAAATAACTTGGTAAAAAGCGTCTCTTCGTTTTTGAGTGTAAAGGGCGGATAATGAATAAGCGCCACCACTCTATCCCCGTCTTGTCTATATTTTTCCGCTTCTTTAAACGCCAGCTTAAAGCGTTCCGCTTCGCGAAGATACAGTTTCTGGTCTTGCTCGGTAAAATCGGGACTGCCAGGGCACGTCCAACCGCGAGAACCGACGAATACGAAATTATCTATCTTCACGCTATCCGTTTGCAAAAAATAAAAAGTATCGTTGGGCGCAACGGCGCGCAGTTTGCCTATTCCGTTCCACCAGTAATCGTGATTACCGCGAATGAATATCTTTTTACCGGGCAACAAGGCGAGTTGTTCCAAATCCTTTACCGCGTCGCAAAGCTTCATTGCCCAGCTGATATCGCCGGGAATGAGCACTACGTCGTCTTGCGTAACTTTATCTAACCAGTCCGCTTTAATTTTTTCAAAATGACCTTCCCAATTCCCCCCGAATATATCCATCGGTTTATTGGTGGAAAAGGAAAGATGCAAATCGCCTATCGCATAAATATTCATATTTCTATTATACCAGCGTTTGGATAGAAAAGTCAAGCTTTCACCGTGCAAGAAAAGTAAAAACGGCGACAAAAAGTCGCCGTTTCCGTCGTTTTATTTGTTTTGCTTATTTTATTTGTTACAATGCTTGCATTGTCCTTGCGGGTACAAAGGCAATTCGAAAAATCCCGCGCATACTTCTTGCGAATAATCTTGAATGGGCGGAATAGCACAATACCCGTAAGACGGCACTAACAGTTCCACAGGCATAGATATTTTCAAAATAACCGTTACGCACAAAGACGCCGTAAAGCCTTGCGTTTCGGGGTTATATACGCCGTCGGGCACAACTACGCTTGCCACCGCTTGCACGGTAAACGGCATAATGGACGGCGCAGGTACGTACAACAATACGTCTTGGTTTAAGGAAACGATTGCCGTTGCGCTGCCTTCCACGCCTGCCGCGTCGGTAAAGAGTACTTCCACGGGTACGCTTACGGTAGCTTGCACGCGCGCACAAGGTTTATCCGCTTGCCGCTCTACGGTCAAATTTGTAACCGTCGCCTGCGACGTAGTGGAGCGCGCACTGACAAAAGTTAAAGGATATGTAACGGTTTCGGGAGTGATATCGGTAAGTATCAACGAATAGTTTTCCACTTGCGTTTGACGGATACCTGCGTCGAAAATTTTCTCAGCTTGAATACACACCTTTTCCGTGATGCCGTTCAACGGATTGCCCGACACCGCGCCGGGACATTTATCCGATTGGAAATTGGAATAAAAGGACATGGTATACCTCCTGTTTTACGAAAATCACCGAAACGCAAAGGTTGACTGCTCGTCGGGGCGCGGACGCACAACAGCGCTACCCGTCGTCCGCCGCTTTGCCCCATTTACGCGCGATTTCCCTCGCCGCGATTTTCGGTCTTTCGCATAATAATTACTTATTATATCCTATGCCAAGCCGTGAAAAATCGTTCCATTCGCGATAAAAAACATAGTATACTATTATAAAATTACGCGCATACCCGGATACAGCAACGTCGTCCCGTTTCGTTCTTCAAACCGACTATCATTGCCGCAAAGCAACGCTTTCGTTTGCCCGTCGACTGCCGTATACGCGTTACCGCGCGCTTTAGGAATACGCAACAGTTGTCCTTCAAAGGGTTCTTGCGTCAATCCGTTTTCTTTTACGAGCAAACGTTCCGCCACGCAAAACGCCGTGGCAATGGCGCGCACCGTTTGCCCTTTTTTTACTTTGTAATAGGTAGGGATTTCTATCGTCAACATAACAACATACTATATGCTTGAAACGCAAAAAAAATGAACGCGCCCGTAAATACACCTATGCAAACGTTCTATTTTCAAACCATAGCCCGTACAATAGAAATATGAAAAACAAGCCTTCTTCTCATACAAAACACCAAGCCGTACACAGCTCGGTAACCGCCACCGCTTCCATAGTAACCGCCCTTTCCATTGCCGAACGCGGACTGGGTTTTTTATACCGAATTGTACTATCCCGTCTACTCGGTGCGGAAGGACTGGGATTATATCAGGTATCGCTTTCGCTGTTTTCGGTTTTTCTTACCATCGGCACGGGCGGTATTCCCCTTTGCGTTTCCAGACTCATTTCCAAAAGCAAAGCGGAAAACAATTCCTTAGGCGAACGGTACGTCGTATCGTCGGGTTTGGCGCTTTGTATGGTACTCACCCTGCCCGTTTGCATATTTTTAGGACTATTTGCCCAACACTTCACGTTTTTATTTTCGGACGAACGCTCGGTAATTCTTTTTAAAATATTACTCACGGGTTTGGCGTTTTCCGCACTGTACGCCGTTTTCCGCGGTTATTTTTGGGGGAATAACCGATTTTTATTGCCGTCGCTGCTAGAAATTGCCGAAGAAACGGTAATGGTAATTGCAGGCGTATTGCTGTTACAAAATATAGAAAGCAGTATGGACGGGGCAACCAAAGCCACTTATGCGGTTATCCTTTCCTATGCGTTTTCCTTTACCGCCTCGACGCTTTGTTTCTTCTTTAGCGGTGGAAAACTCTCCACGCCCAAACGTATGCTAAAACCCCTTTTACGCTCGGCTATGCCCATTACGGCGGTACGAACGAGCAGTTCGCTTATCAATTCCGCTATTGCCGTATTACTCCCTGCTATGCTGATACAAGCAGGCTTCACGCAAACGGAAGCCATTAAGGCGTTCGGCGTGGTTTCGGGTATGGCAATGCCTGTACTGTTTATTCCTGCTACCATTATCGGCTCGCTCGCGTTAGTGCTCGTGCCCCGCCTTTCCGAAGATTATTACCGCAAAGACACCGCGCATTTATACGAAAATATTCGACGCGGACTGCGCGTTTCCTTTTTGGTTGCGTGTGCGTTGATGCCCTTTTTTGCCGTACTCGGCGACGAAGTGGGGCTGATTGCCTTTGCCAGCGTGGAAGCAGGAGAATTTATCCGCGCAGGCGCGCCCCTTCTTCTTCCCCTTTCGTTGACTATGATTTCCACGAGCATACTCAATTCTATGGGTTTTGAAAAGCAAACGTTTCTATTCTATTTTCTTTCGGCGGCGGCACTACTACTTTGTATTTTGCTTTTACCTACCGTTTGCGGCGTGTACGCGTATCTTTGGGGAATGGCGGCAAGCTATACGCTGAACGCCGTTTGCAATTTCCTGTTTCTCGCTAAGCGTTGTAAGGGATTATTTCGTTTAAAATCCTTATTTTTCTTCCGTCAAGAATACCGCGCCCTGATTGCGGCGGCGTGTGTTTTTATAGTAGGTAGCGCACTTTCTCCGCTATTGAAAACATACTTAGGAGAAACGTTTGCTTTCATTTGTATCTGCAGCGTTATGGTTTTGGCATTATGCGCGCTGTACACCGCGCTGCAACTTATTCCCTTGCGCACACTTTTGAAAAAACGTAAAAAAAATTTGGCTTTTTAAGGAAGTTTTACCCGTCCTTTTCTTGACATTACTGCCTTTAATGTGTAAAATAATATAGTAAACGATTTTTACAAGGAGATTTTTATGGGATACAAGACTAGAGAATGGCGCAATTCTATGCGCGTAACACTCGACTATAACAATATGATGGATACGTTTTTGGGCGAACAGGGTTTTAGCAATAAAGACCTTGCCAAATATTCGTCCAAGGCGGCAGAAGCGTTCCGCTACGTGAAAGAAAACCGTGGCAAAGACGAACTGTATATGGGTTGGACGGAACTTCCTTACAACCAAAACGAAATCGTTAGCGATATCCTTGCAACGGCAAAAGAAGTGAGAAGAAAGTTCCAATACTTCGTAGTGCTTGGTATCGGCGGTAGCGCACTCGGCCCTATTATGGCGTTCAACGCGCTTTGCCACTTGCATTATAACGATTTACCCAAAGCCAAGAGAAAAGGACCTAAATTCTACGTGGAAGATAACGTTGACCCCGTTAGAATGCGCGATTTGTTAGACGTAATCGAGCCTGAAAAGACTTGTTTTAACGTCGTTTCCAAATCGGGCGCGACGAGCGAAACGATGACGCAATATCTTATCATTTTAGACCTTTTGAAGAAAGCAGGCGTCAACGTAAAGGAAAACGTCATCTTCACCACCGACGAAAAGAAAGGGAATTTGAAAAAGATTTCCGACGAAATGGGCGGCATTAAAAGCTATATTCTCCCCGACGGCGTAGGCGGTAGATTTTCACAACTTTGCCCCGTGGGTTTGTTGCCCGCGGCGGTACTCGGTATCGACGTAAAAGGCTTGCTTGCCGGTGCGGCGTATATGGATTACGTTTGCCGTCAACCTTCTATGCGTAAAAACCCTGCCCTTATGTGTGCAGTGCTTCAAATTGCCGCTATGGACCAAGGCAAAAATATCGGCGTTATGATGCCCTATTCTGATAACTTGAAATATATTGCAGACTGGTATTGCCAGCTTTGGGCAGAATCGCTCGGTAAAAACGTAACTTTGGACGGCAAGCCCTGCAACGTAGGTCAAACCCCTGTGAAATCGCTCGGCGTTACCGACCAACATTCGCAAGTGCAACTCTACACCGAAGGTCCTTACGATAAAGTAGTTACCTTTATCTCCCTTAAAAAATACGCTTGCGAAATGCCTATTCCCCACGGTTGCGAAAGCATTCCCGACGTGGCGTTCCTTGGCGGACATACGATGGAAGAACTTATTCAAGCGGAAAACGCGGCTACCGCGTACGCACTGACCAAAGCAGGCAGAATGAACTACACCCTTTGGCTGCCCGAACTCAACGCGTTCACTTTGGGGCAATTACTGTTCTTGTTCGAATTGCAAACGGCGTACGCAGGCGCAATGCTGAACATCAACACGTTCAATCAACCGGGCGTAGAAGAAGGCAAAAAGGCTACGTTTGCCCTGCTCGGCAAAAACGGATATGCGGAAAAGAAAAAGGAGCTTGATTCGCTCCCTGCTAAAAATCCCGATTGCATTATCTAAATAAAACAAGAAATGGAAAGGCGGCGGAAATACTCCGTCGCTTTTTATGTATAAATTTCCTCGCGGCTGGCTATACTCTATCCGTAACGGAAACCGAATACTTTACATATACTGTGGTAAGGAGTTTGTTCGGTTTCCAAAAGAGGTAGTTATGATGAACGTAAAACGCGGTGAACTGTATTATGCGGATTTATCCCCCGTAGTGGGTAGTGAACAGGGGGGAATTCGACCTGTACTTGTCGTGCAAAACGACGTAGGCAATAAATATTCCCCTACCGTGATTGCCGCCGCCGTTACCAGTAAAATAAACAAAGCCAAGCTCCCTACGCATATTGAAATTCCGCCCGCTTTCGGATTAGCTAAAGAGAGCGTTATTTTATTAGAGCAAATACGGACTTTGGATAAACGGCGGTTAAAGGAGCGCATAGGCGAGTTGCCGCCTGCCACTATGAACCGAGTCAACCGTGCCATACTTATCAGCTTAGGATTTCCGGTAAACAATTAAATAATGCTATGTCAAAAAACGCGTGTTTGTCCGTAAAAAGGACAAATTGCGCGCTTTTTTTTCTTGTATAATGATAGCCGTATTTTAAACGACGGAGGTTGTTATGATTGCGCGAAAGCAAATACGTGCTTCTCAAATTTTCACCTACATACTTTTCGGTATAACGGCGGTATGCCTTACGTATATCGGAGATAACGGCGAACCGTTCTCGCTCGCCCTTATATACGCTATGAACGCAGCAGGGCTATCCCCTGCCCTTTCGAGTATTTTATATATTCTACCCGTTTTTGTCGATTTTTCTTTGCAAAAACTCATTCTTTACGCCGTGCAAGCTATATTATTGTGTACTGCGTTCTTCGCCCAACGAAAATGGCAAGCACCGCGATTGCAAAAGGCAAATTTTTTACCCCTACTTGCCCTTTCGTTATCCTTGGGCTTATACGTGGGATTTGCCGATTTCTCGCCCTATACCCTACCCTTCGCCTTTCCCTTTCTTGCCGACGCGTTAACGCAAAAAGTGATTATCGTCGCCGCCATTTTTCTTCTATCGGCAATTTTTGCAGTAGCGTTAAAATGTATTTTACATAAATTTCTAAAATGCCGTTTACGCACCGAAGAAGGGGTGTTTTGCGTACTTTTCTTCCTTTTTACAGGCATAGGCGTTTGCCGATTTTTAGGTTTCAACGCATACATGGGTATATCGTTTTTTATTTTACTTGTCTTTGCTTACGCCACGAAAGACGCGTCGGCACTCGTTTGTGCATTCGTGCTTGCATTGCCGCCGTTTGCCGTATTCGGCACGTCGGTAGAACGGTTTTTCTTTTACGGTATTGCCGTCGTTTTATTTTTAAAAGCAGGCAGGTTGGCAGGCGCGTGCGCTTTGCTTGTCGTTTTCTTCCTTTTTGCCTTTATCGACGGCTTATACGCTATGCAAACTACCGCTTTAGTACAAGGCATACTCTCCGCGCTGCTCCCCACTTTGTTTTTCGTACTTTTGCCCACGCCACTTGTCCGTGAGTTAGAAAACCGTGTACTGTTCTACCGCGAAAAGCATCTTTCGCGCGTTGCCATCAATCGTAACCGCGCCGCTATCGGGCAACAGTTATACGAAATTTCCGCTATGTTTCGCGAGATACAAAGTACCTTTTCCGCACTTGGAGAAACGGGCGCGGAAACGGGTGCGAAGCAGTTTATACAAAGTTCTATTATAGAAGACGTATGTAAACAGTGCACGCGCTTTACCGCGTGTAAACGCAAAAACGTCTTTCAGGAATTGGGTAAGCTAATAGACGTTGGATGTCTAAAAGGAAAAAGTAGCTTAATCGACCTGCCTATGCGGCTATCGGAAGCGTGTATCAATCAAAGCGGATTGTTATATGCCGTCAACAGACAAATCGGCGATTATAAAAAATATATGACGGAAGCGGAAAACGCCGCTAACGGACGGCAATTACTTGCAGGTCAAGCACAGGGCGTTAGCGAAATTTTAAAAAATTTAGCATTAGAACAAAGCGAGCCTTTGAAAATGTATACCGAAAAGGAGCATATGCTGAGTGCAGCGCTTATGAGTGCCGGTATCGTTTGCAGCGAAGTGCTCATCTACGGCGACGAAGACAACGTAACGCTCTCCTTAATTACGTTCGGCTTAGCGGACGTAAAAAAGATTGCCGCCATTGCTTCGCATTTGTTCGGCGCGCCTATGATGATTTCTCAGCGACTTTCCCTATCACAAGACAAATATTGTTGTATCCTTCGCAAAAAGCCGACGTTCGATGCGGCGTTTGGCGTTTCTACACTCAAAAAATCGGGAGAAGCTGCTAGCGGAGATACCCATTCCGTTATCAAGTTAGACGAACGGAAGTTTATGGTAGCGTTATCGGACGGTATGGGCAGCGGCGAATACGCACGTAGGATATCCGAGAGCACCCTATCGCTATTAGAAAGCTTTTACCGTGCGAAAATGCCTTCCGATTGCGTACTTTCCACCGTCAATAAATTACTTACGTTTAGCCGTGAAGAAACGTTTGCCTGTGTGGATATCGCCATTGTAGACTTAGACGACGGACGGGCGGATATCGTAAAAATAGGCTCGCCAAGCGGATTTATTCTTTCGGGAAATACCGTTAAAATTTTAGAAAGCGGCTCGTTACCGCTAGGGATATTAGACAGTCTACGTCCCGATTCCGCTTCTTACGAGTTATTGGAAAACGACGTACTGTTATTTTTGAGCGACGGTATTACAGGCGCATTTCCGTCGGCGGCGGATTTATACGATTCGTTAAAAACCATGCCGACGGGCAACCCGCAACAATTGACGGACTGTTTATTAAAGCGCGCGCTGCAAAATTACGGCGGCGTAGCCAAAGACGATATGACGGCGGTAGCGGTGCGTTTGTTCCGTTCCGTTGCCTGAAACAAAGAAACCCCGTTTTCGGAGCACCGAAAACGGGGTTTTATGAGAAAACTATGAAACAATATTATTCTTCGTCTTTCTTTTCTTCTACGGGAGCTTCTACAACTTCTTCCACAGGTACTTCAGCAGGCGCTTCTACGGGTTCTTCCGCAGGTGCTTGTGCTGCCGCAGCTTTCGCTGCAAGCTTCGCCATACGCGCGTCCTTTCTCTTTTGCGCTTTCATTTCTTTCGTTTCGATACGAGCCGCATCAATACGAGCGCGCATTTCTTGAGGTGTAGGAGGTACGAACGCCGAACCTTCTGCATTTTCTTCAATTACTTCGTAATTTTCGTCTCTTTCAAGAATGGTAGCTTCCGTTTCGCCGTCGAAAAGGTGAATGTGGTTCGCGTCGAACGCAAGGTCAACAACGTCTTTCAAAGCAACTACCGCACGGCTAGAAATCTTCGCAATCATTTGCGTGGAGTTATCGATAACCGACGATTCTTTACCTTCGTGGTCAAGTTCGCAGTAAATTTGCGTTTCTGCACCGAGCTTTTCAATAACTTCGATACGAGCGGTTACAACCGTTTCGGGAGATTTGGACACGAACATTTGGTCTTGGTGAATATCTTCGGGACGAACGCCAAGCGTTACGGGTTTGCCGGTATCAAGATATTCGTTGATGTTCTTAATTCTTGCAGCAACGTTCTTCGGCAAAAGAATTTTATTGCCTGCAATGAATTCCACGTATACTTTACCTTTACTCGACGTAAGGGTAGCGTCTTTAAAGAAGTTCATTTGAGGCGTACCGATAAAGCCTGCAACGAAAAGGTTTACGGGATAATCGTAAAGGTTTTGAGGGGTATCCACTTGTTGCATGAAACCGTCTTTCATAACAACGATTCTCGTACCCATCGTCATAGCTTCTACTTGGTCGTGCGTAACGTAGATGAACGTCGTAGCAAGACGAGCGTGAAGCTTGGAAATTTCCGTTCTCATCGAAGCACGGAGTTTCGCGTCGAGGTTGGACAAAGGTTCGTCCAAAAGGAATACTTTGGGTTCACGAACAATCGTTCTACCAAGTGCAACACGTTGACGTTGACCACCGGAAAGTGCCTTGGGTTTTCTCGAAAGATAATCGGTAATACCGAGAATTTCAGCTGCCGCTTTTACCTTTTGGTCGATAATTTCCTTAGGTACTTTACGAAGTTTCAAACCGAACGCCATATTATCGTAAACGGACATATGGGGATACAACGCATAGTTTTGGAATACCATCGCGATATCTCTATCCTTAGGAACAACGTCGTTTACAAGCTTGCCGTCGATATACAATTCGCCTGAAGAAATTTCTTCAAGCCCTGCAATCATACGGAGCGTGGTGGATTTACCACAACCGGAAGGTCCTACGAGAACGATGAATTCTTTGTCGCGAATATCGAGGCAGAAATCGAACACCGCTTGAACGCCCGAAGGGTACACTTTGTTAATGCCTTTCAGCAAAAGTCCTGACATAATCTTTTTCCTCCAAATGGAATCATTATTTTTGATACTACTATTTTACTATATTTTGAATATTTTTACAATAGACAAAATAGCCAAACTTGTCCCTTGCGATTGTATAGTTTGCACAAGTTTTTACAAATTTTGTTTACATTGCACAAAAACCGCGGCTTGCAAATTACGCAAGCCGCGGTTTTAAAAGCATTTTACATTTTTTCAAAACGTTCTACAGGCGAAACGAATACCGTTGCGCCGCCCACTAATACTTCCGTTTTATAATACCCGAAAGCAGGCACGCCCGCATTGACTACCGAAGGCATAGGCTCCATACGTTGCGCGCAATGCTTACGGATAATTTCAATTGCCGCGTCCACTCTATCATCTTCCGTACCGATTAAAAGCGTCGTATTGCCAGCCTTTAAAAATCCGCCCGTCGTCGCCATTTTCGTAAAGGAGAATTTCTCTTCCGCCAACGCATCGCAAACTTCGCCCGCGTCCTTTTTATTTACGATTGCCGTAATCATTTTCATATATGTATTCCCCCCAAAAAAAGATTTCTTGTATATAGTATACCAAACTTTTCCTTTTTTGTCAATACTCCTGAAAAAAATTTATTCTTTAAACGCGGCGTAATACTCGTTTCCGCGCGCAAAAGAAATGCGCCCCTGCATATAATCAATCAACCCTTTTACAAACGTTTCTTCGTCCGCTTTTTTCACGGCGACGCGCCATTGCACTTTCTCGCCGTAATCGCAAGAAAGCAACGAACAAGCATTATCGGAAAGATATTTTTGCATTCCGTCCACACCCGTATATTCCGTAGAAAACGTATATTCGACACACGTTTGCAAAACGCGGATATCCGCTCCGTCTAAACATTCTGCCGCGCAGGAAGAATACGCGCGCACCAAACCGCCCGCGCCAAGCTTTACTCCGCCAAAATAGCGTACTACCGCTACCGCCGTTTCAAAGAGTTTTTTATTTTTGAGTACTTCTAAAATGGGAACGCCTGCCGTGCCCTGCGGTTCGCCGTCGTCGGAAAAACGTTGTAAATTGCCTACCTTATCCGAAATAAAAGCGTAACAAACGTGCGTAGCAAGCGTGTGTTTCGAACGGATTTGCGCCACGAACGCGCGCGCTTGTTCTTCGCTTTCCACGTGCGTACAATAGGTGAGAAAACGGGATTTTTCAATGATTTTTTCACTTTCGTTTTCGGCGTATACCGTGCGAATTTGCTTTTCCATATTTTCCTTTACAAAAAGGCGGCTTGACACCGCCTTTTTATTATTTCACAATCACTTTCAAGTGTACTTTCTTGCCCTTATGCAACACGAATTCCTTTGCAGGAATAAGCGCGTTAACGTCGGTTACCTTGCTATCGTCCACCGAAACGCCGCCTTGTTCAATCAAACGACGCGCTTCACCTTTCGATTTCGCAATACCTGCCGCAACTAGCGCGTCTACAACCGTTACGACGTTTTCCACTTCTTTGGTTAAAAGCTCCGCATTGCCGCCGCCAAACGCCGCCTTGGCTTGCGACTGTGCAAGCAACGCCTTCTCTTCACCGTGTACTTCTTTCGTGAGTTCAAACGCGAGCGTTTCTTTCGCCAAATTGATACGTTCGTCTTTGTAACGGCAAAGCTCGTCTATTTGTTCCAGCGGCAAAAACGTCAACAGCTTCATACATTTTTCTACGTCGCTGTCGTCCACGTTCCGCCAGTATTGATAAAATTCGTACGGGGTGGTTTTGTTTTCGTCCAACCACACCGCGCCTTTCGCCGTTTTACCCATCTTTTTGCCGTCGGACGTCGTCAACAGCGTAAACGTCATCGCAAACGCAGGCTGTTGTTCTTTAATACGGATAAGGTTTGCCCCTGCGAGAATGTTACTCCACTGGTCGTCGCCACCGAGTTCTAAACAGCAACCGTACTTACGGTACAATACCAAGAAATCGTACGCCTGCATTAACATATAGTTAAATTCAAGGAAGGAAAGTCCGCGTTCTAAGCGTTGTTTAAAGCATTCTGCACTCAACATACGGTTGACGGAGAAATGCGCACCCACTTCACGTAAGAAATCGATATAATTCAAATCGAGCAGCCAATCGCCGTTGTCAACGATAACCGCCGCGTTTTCCCCTTCAAAACTCACGAAACGGGACATTTGCTTTTTGAAACATTCTACGTTATGACGAATGGTTTCTTTAGTCATCATAGAGCGCATATCCGTTCTACCCGACGGGTCGCCGACCATTGCCGTACCGCCGCCGATAAGAATGATGGGCTTATGCCCTGCTTCTTGCATATGGTGCATTGCGATAAGCTGTAAAAAGTGCCCTACGTGCAAAGAATCTGCCGTGGGGTCGAAACCGATATAAAAAGGAACGCTTTCCTTGCCGAGTTTTTCATAGAGTTCTTCTTCGAACACCGTTTGTTTTACAAAACCTCTTGCCCTTAAAACGTCCATTGCGTTTACTGCCATAAAAATTGCCTCCTTGTGCTAAAAAACGGCTTGCTTTTCGCTGCAAACCGTTTGTTTTTTCTTTTCGTATCTTGCGGTTGTTCGCGTTCAGCGCATTATCAGCGCATTATAAAATTACGTCTACCCGATAATAGGCGTACGCATAAATTTGATAATGTCCGTTTTCACGCATAAAACCTTTCATAATATCCTTATTTTACCCGTTTTTCCTGCCTTTGTCAAGCGTTTAAAGCGCGTTTCCTTTAATTCCAAGCGGATTTTCCTTAAAAAGCCGCTTCCATCGCTTGGTTTTGCTTGGCATATACCACGTTCGCCGTACCCACAACAAACGTCAACGAACAAAAAAGGTTGTTAAGACTTTGCTCGCGCGAGTTTTGTCTTAATCCGTCGAAAAGCATTTCATTGAGTTCTTCATTGCGTTTTTCTTTCTTTTCCCTTTCTCTACGCATAGCGTATTTTTCGTAATTGCACATATTTTTTCGCTCCTTGTACGCATAGTATACGCCATAAAACTTGACAACAGTTGTCATATATGATAAAATATTTTTAATAATTTTTCAAAAAAGGAGCAAACATTATGAAATTTGCCATACTGTTAGATATTCTATTTGATTTATTGCTGAAACGCCGCGTAACGGCGACGGAACTTGCCGAAAAGCACGAAATTTCTACCCGTACCGTATACCGTTATATCGACCTACTTTCTATGACCGTACCCGTATACGTCAAACAGGGTAGAAACGGCGGCATTTGTATTTCGGACAGCTATAAACTGCCGATGGGCTTTATGACGAAAGACGAATACGACGCGGCTATGGAAGCGTTAGCGGCTATGTATTCTCAACTCCCCCAAGAACGGTTTTTACAAGCCAAGCGCAAGCTTTCGGCGCAAACGAAAGCGGAAATTCGGGATATGGCGCTCTCGGGCGACGTCGGTTCGATTTTGGTAGACGGCGGCTCGTGGGGGGATACGCGCGCGTTTTCCGAAAAGCTGAAACTTTTTGAAGAATGTATTAAGGACAGAGCTGTAATGGAGATTGTTTACCATTCCCGTAAAGGAGAAAAGAGTACGCGAAAAATTGAACCGCACGTACTTGTGTTCAAACAAAGCGTTTGGTATACGTACGCCTTTTGTTATAAGCAACGCGCGTTTCGTTTATTCCGTATCGGCAGAGTATTTTCCTGCATTAAAACGGACGAACGTTTCCAAAAACGCCCGTTCTCGCGCGAAGATATTCCCTTAAGCTATTGGACGAGCGAAACGCCTTCGTTAAAGGCGAAATTTGAAATAACGGACAGTGCGTTTGCCGACGCGCAAGACTGGCTGGGCAGTGAAAATTTCCACCGCGAAAACGAACAATGGATAGCCACCGTAACCCTGCCCGACGACGAAGGGTTGGTACGGAAAATTTTAGGCTTAGGCGCAGGCGTGAAAGTGCTTTCCCCTACCCATTTAAAAGAGCGCGTAGCCAAAGCCGCGCGCGATATCGCCAAAGCGTACGAATAAAACTAATGAAAACGCTATTACCTTTATGGCAATGGTGTTTTATTATGCCCGTAAAAACAATGAAAACGGAATATCCGCCACCCCACGCGGCTATAATAATATATAGGAGAATAGGAAAACGGTATGCAAAAAATTTTGTTTACGGGCGGCGGCAGTGCAGGACACGTGATACCGAATATCGCACTCATAGAAGAAATTATTTCAAACGGCAACGCCGACGTTTGCTATATGGGTACGGACGGCATTGAAAAGAGTATCGTTGGGGAATGGAAAATTCCTTATTATACCATTCGTTGTCCCAAGCTCATCCGCGGCGGCGGCTGGAGTGCGTTCAAACGGAATTTAAAAATCCCTTTTGCTTTTTGCCAAGCGGTACAACAGGCGAAAAAGGGATTAGAATTATTCCGTCCCGACGTGATATTTTCCAAGGGTGGCTACGTAGCGTTACCCGTGGTGTTTGCCGCAAAGAAATTGAAAATTCCCTGTTACGCCCACGAAAGCGATTTTTCTATGGGGCTTGCCAACAAAATTTCGGCGGGCAAATGCAAAAAAGTATTTACGTCCTTCCCCGAAACGGCAAAACGGATACGGCGCGGAGAATACAGTGGCGCGCCCATTCGGCGTTCGGTATTATCTTGTACGCGCGGCGAAGCGCGAAGAGCTTGGAACGTGGGCTTTCATCAAAAAGTGGTTCTCGTATTTGGTGGCGGTAGCGGTAGCAAAGCCATTAACGACGCGCTGCGGCAACAGCTGAAAAGACTCACGGAAAAATACGTAATTTTGCACGTTTGCGGCAAGGGAAACGTAATAGAAAGCAATGTAAAAAACTATATTCAAACGGAATTCATCACAGACATGGGTAGCGCGTATGCTTGCGCGGACGTCGTAGTTTCCCGCGCAGGCGCAGGCACGGTATTTGAACTGCTGGCATTGCGAAAACCCGCGCTTTTAATTCCTTTAGAAGGGCAAACGCGCGGCGACCAAATAGAGAACGCCGCCTACTTCCGCGACAAAGGCTTATGCCGCGTATTGCGGCAATCCGCATTGACAACACTCGCGGAAGAAATAGAAAAAACCGTTTTAGACGACGGTTTGAAAGCGCGGCTGAAAGAGTGTTCGTTTACAAGCGGCAACGAACGGATTTTAAAAACTCTCCTTACAAATAATGAGTAAATTTTATCAATACGCCTTGCCCGAATACAAACCAAGCGCCACGCCGCGCGCCAAAAAAAAGAAGCGTAAAATGGGCAAACGCCGACTTATAAAACTACTGATTATCCTTGCCGTAATTGCGGTATTGTTATTTTTGTACTTCCAACGGAACGTAACGCGCGTACTTATCTCTATCAGTGAAGCCACTATGCGCGCAAGCACCACTATCGCCGTCAACGACGCCGTATATTATACACTCAGCGACGATATGCGCTACGACGACCTTGTAACCGTAACCCGAAACGATACGGGCGATATCGTGGGGCTTTCGGCGAACTCCTTGAAAATCAATAAAATCGCGCGCGACACCGCTTCCATTTCTCAATCGAATTTAAAAAATTTGAGTTTGAACGGTATACCCGTGCCGCTCGGCGCGTTGACGGGAATTGAAGCGTTTGCAGGGTTAGGACCGAGTATTCATTTTCGGATTATCCCCGTTTCCAGCGTTTCTTGCGGATTTTCGTCGTCGTTTGAAAGCGTGGGGATTAACCAAACGAAACATTCTATCTACTTAAACGTAATTGCGGATATCAGTATCGTTATGCCGTCGCGCACTGAAAATTTTGCCGTCGTTACCGATATTTTGGTAGGCGAATCGGTTATCGTCGGCGCTATCCCCGACACCTATTTGCAATCGGACATATTTGGCAACAAACCCGATTTATCGCCGTAAAAATTCCACCCCGTTTGCTTCTACAAACGGGGTGAACATATTAGTTTTTCTTACTGCGCGATTTGAAGAAGATTGCCATTAAAAAGGAAAATATCACCGCAGCGGAAATTCCGGCACTCGCCGCCGAAAGCGCGCCTGTGAACGCACCGAACACTCCTTTTTCCGCGCCTTTGATAGCGCCGTTCGCCAACAAATACCCAAATCCGCTAATGGGCACGGTTGCGCCTGCGCCTGCAAAATCCACTAAATACTGGTATAAACCCAGCCCCTGCAAACCCACGCCGATAAGCATAAACATAACCAAAATTTTTCCTGCCGTTAGGTCGGTAAAGTTAATAACGATTTGCGCTATCGCACAAATAGCACCGCCAACGAGAAACGCTTTAACAAATCCCCACAATATCTCCACGTACTGCTCAAACATAACTCTCTCCTTTTTATATATTTTCAATGGCTACCGCGTGGCAAATGCAAGGAATACTTTCTCCTTGTCCACTAGAAACAGTGGAAAGGAGTGCGCCCGTCGCACAAAAAAGCACTTTGTTAATTTCTCTTTTTTTCAGTTTATCCATAATATACGCATTAAAAACCACCGCGCTACAGCCTGCGCCGCTGCCGCCTTGGAACTCGTCTTCGATAACGTTATAAATCACTTCGCCGCAGTCGATATGGTTGTTTTGAATATCCACGCCCTTTTCCCACGTTAAGTCCTTTAAAATACGGCTACCGAGTGCGCCCAAATCGCCCGTTACAATTAAATCGTAATACTTTTCGTCCCTACCCGTATCCCGTAAATGTTGCAAGATAGTATCCGTTGCAGCAGGGGCCATTGCCGCACCCATATTGTTCACGTCCGTTATTCCAAAATCTACCACTTTCCCAAACGTAGCGGCGGTAATCGCAACCCTGCCCCCTTCGTTTGAAACCATCGCACCGCCTGCGCCCGTTACCGTCCATTGCGATTGCGGCGGACGGGTGTTGCCAAGCTCCAAAGGGTAACGGTATTGCCGTTCGGCGGAAGAGAAATGACTCCCCGTCGCCGCCACGATATTTTTGGCATATCCTGCATTGACAAACGCCGCCGCAAGTGCTAAGCTTTCACTCATAGTAGAACACGCGCTATACACTCCCAAAAAAGGCACGTCAAAATCGCGTGCGGCAAACGACGCGGAAATAATTTGATTGAGCAAGTCGCCCGAAATCAACATATCCACGTCCTTTTCCTGCTTTTTTGCGTTTTCTATCGTCTTGGATATGGCGTAC
The DNA here is from genome assembly GCA_045542595.1 of Candidatus Scatosoma sp. Lineage (GTDB taxonomy): Bacteria > Bacillota > Clostridia > Christensenellales > Borkfalkiaceae > Scatosoma. The sequence continues at coordinate 130,662 of JAZQLI010000002.1, forward strand.
GTGAGCATTTTGCACTCCGCTTTTTCGTACGTACTTTCCCCAAACATATCATCAGGCAGCGTTTTATCTACGTATTTCCCTACTACGCCTGCACTTTCTTTTGGTCCTGCCACTGTGCCGTTTGCTATAATTTTCGGTTTGTTTTCAAAAAAAATGGTATGCATTCCCGTTCTCCTATAAGAATAAATAGAGTATGCCCACGAGCGTCCCTGCCAGCACTCCGAATACGATAATCGGCCCTGCGACGATAAACATTTTCGCCGCCATACCGTACACCATACCTTCCGTTTTAAATTCTATTGCAGGCGAGGCAACGCTGTTGGCAAAGCCCGTAATCGGTACGATAGAGCCTGCGCCTGCGTTACGGCCTATCCTGTCGTATACGCCCAAGCCCGTTAAAAGCGTACCGAGAAAAATAAGGGCAATACTCACCGTACCGGCAAGTTCGTCCCCCGTCAAGCCAAACGCTTTTTCCAAGATATATCGAAAACACTGCCCGATACAACAAATTAAACCGCCCACCAAAAACGCCCGAAAACAGTTTTTAAAATGCTTGGTAGGTGGGTCGAACGAATGCACGTACGCGATATAGTTTTTGTTATAGTTTTGTCTATTTTTACCTGTCATTTCGTACCTGCCCCCTGTTTTTTATTTGATTTTGCATACTTTTTACCATTGTTGGAAAGCACGTTTCGCGCTCGTCGCGCGTGCGACCTTCATTGTCGTATATTTTGATTTTTGCCATCAAAACTCCTCGCTTCGTCTTATCCATAATGTGCCGTATTCCAAGAAAATTTATGCAAAATGGAACGATTTTCACAATTTTTTCATTTTTGCTTGTAAAAAGCGTTGACTTATTTTTTCGATAGTGATAAAATGAATTTATTATTATATTGTAGCGCACACGCGCAGGAGGTTTAACGTTATGAAAGATTCTAAACGGTTTAAAGTTTTTATTTGTAACATCATCATTTCCGTTTTATGTCTTTTCTCTATTCTCTCTTACTTCATTTGGCCTTTCTTTAAGCTGGAAGTAACGTTCACCATTACGGCTGAAACCATGGATTCGTTGCTTGGTAGCTTGGGTGGCGACGAAGGCGGAGACCCTAATGCACCCACCGCAACCGAAAGTTCTTCTTCCGAAGGCGGTATGGAGGATATGCTTGCAAACATCGACACGGAAGCTTTTTGTGCCGACCTTGACCCTATTCGCATTTCTCTTGAATTGAAAACGGCGGATATTATGGCTGCCAACAACACCGACGCAACGGCAGCCGTTCAAACGATTATCGATTCTAACGTCAATAACATTATCGACGAATTAGACGAGCCTTTGAACAAAGTGGTAAAAGGCGCAGTAAAAGAAGTTTCTAAAGTGGTAGTAAAGGAAACGATTAAGGAAACCCTTAAAGAATCTCTTAAGGAATCTCTTGGTTCATCGCTTACCGACGAAGAAATTAACGCGGAAGTAAACGAAGTTCTTGAAGAAGTAGGTATCACCGACGAATACATAAGCGAAAAAATCGATACGCTTATCGACGACCTTTCGGGTCAAGCCGTTCCTGTAGAAGAAGCAGCGGATAAAATTGTCAACACTATCGACACCGTTCTTACCGATTTGAAAACCAACGCAGAAAACTCCACTTCGACCAACGAATTAGTGCAAGATTTGAAAGAACTTGAATCGATGACCGAAGACGATAAAGAAATGCTGAAAGAAGAATTAAGTGAAGTTGTTTCGACGTTCGCCGACGAAAACGGCAACGTTGATATGGATAACCTTATCACCGAACTTATGCTTCAATTTATGCAAGCTTCCGAAGGCGAAGGTAGCGGTAACGGCAACGAAGGCGGTTTTGAAGAAGGCGGCGTTTCCGTTAAAGTTTCCACTTTGAGCGCTACGTATACTTCTTCCGCAACCGAATCTTCTTCCGGCGATTTGACGGGCGAAGAGCAAGACGCGAAAGAACAATTAAAAGCAGAACTTCGTAAAATTATTAACGACGCTATCCCCGACGATTTGGCTGAATCAATTGCTATGGTTATGCAAGTTATCAGCTACGTAATCTACTTTACGTTCTTCACTTGGGGTTGGCTCATCTTCAAAATTTTGATGAAGTGCCGTCGCCACTGCAACGGTATTAAATTGAAGCTTCCCATTTGGCTTGGTTGGCTTCCCTACCTTATCCTTGGGCTTATCCCCAACGCTGCAATTAGCGCTATTAAGAGCCCTGAATTTGCAGCGGAAATGGCAGCAAGCGGTATGGATATGAGCGCTGTTAGCGGACTTATGTCTTCGCTGGACATCAGTTTCTTCAACTGCGGTTTCATCTCTTTCTACGTTGCAATTTTCTTGCTTCTCTTCGGTTTGTTCTATTACGGTCCGTTAAGAAGAAAGCTTAAGAAAGAAGCGAAAGCTATGAAGAAAGCCGCAAGAAAGGCAAAGAAAGAAGCGAAAAAATTAGGCTATGCCACGGCAAACGTAGCGGCAGCTAATACCAACGACGTTTACGACGATGGCGATATCGACGACGATAACGACGGGTATGATAACGAAGAAGAATAATTTCTTACATATAAAATCCCCCTTGCAACAACTTGTTGCAAGGGGGATTTGTATTGTTCTATTTAAATGCGATTACGCTCGATAAACGCTCTCGCAAGGGTAACGTCGTCGGTGTATTCTATCTCCGAGCCAACGGGAATGCCGTGCGCCAAACGGGTAACGGTTATGTCCAACGGTTTGATAAGCTTGGCGATATACATTGCCGTAGCGTCGCCAGAAACGTCGGGGTTGGTGGCGATAATTACTTCTTTCACGTTCCCTTCGTTGATACGGGAAAGCAATTCACGCAGACGAATATCGTTAGGTCCTACCCCCGAAAGGGGGTCTATTACTCCGTGTAAAACGTGATAAACGCCCTTGAACTCGCGCAGCTTTTCAATAGCCGCCACGTCCTTTGGTTCTTTAACCACGCAAATCACGCTTTTATCGCGCGTGCGACAAACGGCACATTCTTCTTCTTCAGTAAAATTGCCGCATACTTTGCAATAGCGGACTTTCCGTTTTACGCCCAAAATAGCATCCGCAAAGGCGCGCGCTTCCGCTTCGGGCATATCTATTATTTTATAGGCATACCGCTGCGCTGTTTTTTTTCCAACGCCCGGTAATTTGGAAAACTCGTTAACGAGTTTTCCTATCGGTTCGATAAAAATATCCATATATTCTACCTGACTTTTTATTGTTTGTTGTATCGCATACGTTACAAATAAGCGAAGAAAAAAGCTTTAGATACGAGTAAGACAAGGAGAACGCGGCTTTTTGCCGTTACCCCGTCTTCGTTACATTGCCCGTAAAAACGCTTCAAATACGAGTAGTTCAAGGAGAGCGCGGATTTTTCGACGGGAGCGTACTTAAACGTACGTAACCGAGAAAAAACGTAAGCTCGACGCCGAAATACGAAGTATTTCAAGCGTTTTTTAAAGGATACCGCCGAGCGCCCCCATATCCCCATACTTGCCCATCTTCTCTTCATAGACTTTGTCCGCTTTTGCGTACCCGTCGTTGATAGCAGCCATAATCAAGTCTTCCAACATTTCCACGTCGGTGGGGTCTACGATACTTTCGTCAAGCTCAATACCGTTGATAATTTTTTTAGCGTTCATATACACGACAACCGCTTCGCCTGCCGCCGTACCGACAATTTCCCAATCGTCTAAAAGCTCTGCCGTCTTTTCCATTTCTTCTTGCATTTTTTGTGCTTGACGCATCAAATTTTGCATATTGTTGTTTCCGCCTTTAAAGCCTGCCATATTATTTCCCTCCGAATGATATTGTTATTTCCTATTTATTTACTTATTTTACGTCGATTTTTACTCCGTCGAACGTTTTTTTAATTTCGTCTATCCCTTTTTGCACGTCGTCCGTTTGTTTACCTCGCAAACGGAGCGCAAACCCGTCGCTTTCTATCCCCACGCCTGCAAATGCTTGCGTTAAGAGTGCAGTATGTTCAGGCTTGGAAAGAGAATTGTAGATGGTGGGGCTTTCGGTATAGAGTACAAACGTATCCCCTTCGTAGCCGCTGTCTAAATCCATACACATTGCAAACACTACGCCGCTCTTTGCCGTTTTCCGTAAACTACGTAAAAACGCCCCGAACGTAGCCTGTGCATTTCCTTTATTTGCATACGTAACGTTTGTTTTAGGTGCAACGGGCGTAGGCGCAGCCGTTTCTACGGGTTTTGCCGTTACCGTTTTTTGCACTTTCTTTTCAGGCAAAAATCCACTGTCGAAATATACGTTTCCACCCGTTTCCGTCTCATCAGGCGGCACGTCCATTTCGGGCGGCACGTCCATTTCAACCGTTTCGTAGGCTTCGTCTTGACAGGCTTGCGTTTCGTTTACAGCCTTTTCAACCACGCGAGCCGTTTCCTTGTTCGTCGCAACCCTGCCCCCGTCGTTTACAACAAACGCACCTTCGTCCAACCGTTTTTCAAGCGCCGCAATACGAGTGAGTAGCGCTTCGATATCGTAGTCTTGCTTGGGCATACTCACTTTAAGTACTGCCGTTTCAAATAAAATTCTCGGCGACGTTGCGTACTTGAGTGCCTGTTCGGTTTGCGCAAAGATTTCCGTTGCACGAAGCAATGCGTGCCCGTCCGCTTTCCGCGCTACGTTAAGCGCTTCTTGATAGGTTTCTTCCGGCAACGCCAACAACGTTTTCCCGTCGCGGCAAATTTTTGCAATGGCGCAAATATTTAAGAAATTAAGCACGTCCTTTACCAGCATACCCACGCTTTTACCTGCGGATAAAAACTGTTCCGCTCGCTCGAACGCGCTTTCGGCGTTTCCTAAAAGGGTTGCTTCGCAAAACGCCGCCACCGCGGAAAAATCTACGCCGCCCAAAACGGCGGTTACGTCGTCGTAGGTGAGTTTTCCGTCGGTATACGACACGCAAGTATCGGCAATAGAAAGCATATCGCGCACGCTCCCTGCGCCTGCACGCGCAATGGCGGAAATCGCTTCCTTTTCATACGTTTTGCCTATGGTATCAAATACGTAGCGCAAACGCTCTTCCAAATCCGCTTGGGGTATTAGTTTAAAATCGAACCGCATACAACGGGATAAAATAGTAGCGGGAATTTTCGCCGCTTCCGTAGTAGCCAAGATAAATACGGCGTGCGCAGGCGGTTCTTCCAACGTCTTTAACAGTGCGTTGAATGCCCCCGGCGAAAGCATATGCACTTCGTCGATAATATATACTTTATATTTCCCCGCAACGGGGGGATATTGCACCTTTTCACGCAAATCACGCATTTCGTCTACGCCGTTATTCGACGCCGCGTCAATTTCGGTAACGTCAAGATTAGACGCGTCGGCAAGTGCTTTGCAGGTGTAGCATTTCCCACAAGGCGAGCCGTCTATGGGCGATTCGCAGTTGATTGCTTGCGCGAAAATTTTCGCGATACTCGTTTTCCCCGTACCGCGCGGTCCGCAAAAGAGATATGCGTGTCCAATTCTGCCCGTTGCTATTTGATTTTTGAGTACGGTAACGATATGTTCTTGCCGTACGACGTCGCTAAGCGTCGTAGGTCGAAACGCACGATATAATGCCAAATACGCCATCTTTTTCTTCTCCGTGAATTATTTTGTCAACATTTTTTGCAGTTTGCCTTTACTGCGTTGCAGGGCGTTGTCCACACTCTTTGCCGTTTTACCCGTCGCTTCGCAAATTTCCGCGCAACTCATTCCCCCTACGTATAACGTGAAAATACGGAATTCCATATCGGAGAGCACGCGACTGATTTTTTGCGTTAGTTCCTTTTGTTCGTCAACGGAAATCATTTCCGCGTCGGGGTCGGGTACGTTGTGTACGAAATCAATATCGGGTAAAAGTACTATTTTCCCAAGCGGTTCTTTTTTCGCCGCCACCTTTACCGCGTCGACGATACGCCGCCAAATGCAAAGATAGGCAAAATTTTTAAACCGCGCATTACCTTCTTTCGTCTGATACGCGCTTACCGCTTGAAAAAGTCCCATCATTCCTTCTTGAATTAAGTCTTCCGTTTCACCGCCGACCAGAAAAAATTTACGCGCGCAATATCTTACGAGATTACGATAGCGGAGTAATAATTCTTCTTCCGCCTGTTTATCCCCTGCTTGTGCTTTTAATACCAGTTGTTCGTCCGTTTGTTGTTTTTCTTCCATACGCGCAACCTTACAGCCTATTTCTCACTACTTCGTACGCCGCTATCCCAAGCGCCACCGAAGCATTGAGCGAGTTCACTTTCCCCTGTAAAGGCAGGGAGAGTATTTTATCGCATTTTTCTTTAGTCAAACGTTTCACGCCGCTATCTTCGCCGCCGACGATAAGCGCTACGTTACCGCTGAAATTTTCTTTGTAGATATCTTCGCCGCCTGCTTCTAATGCATATACCCAGTAGCCGTTTTTTTGCAACGTTTCCACCGCTTGGTTGATGTTTGCCACTTTCGCCACTTTCATATGCTCCGCCGCGCCTGCCGAAATTCGGATAACGCTTTCGGTAACCGACGCACTGCCCGATTTGGGAATGACCACTCCGTCCGCGCCGGCACATTCGGCTACACGTAAAATACTGCCTAAATTATGCACGTCTTCAATGCCGTCGCAAAGGACGATAAAACCGCCTTTTTCACTCTTTTTCTCGGCAATAATATCGTCTAAATCGAAATACTCGTAATCGGTAGTAAACGCAATTACGCCCTGATGACGGCGCGTAACGCTTTCTTTATCGAGCACTTGCTTGTCCACGAATTGCACGCGGATATTTTGCTTGCGCGCCTGCGCGAAAATAAGAGAAAGCGTGCCTTGTCCACCCTTTTCCAACAAAATTTTATCTATATTTTTACCCGTTTTTAACAGTTCGATAACCGCGTTTCTTCCTTCCGTTTTCATATCCTTTATTCCCCGTTTACGGTTTAAACACCGTTTGTAAAGCTTGTCCTTTTAACGCCTGCTCGTCCGTGAACGAAAACAGGTATGCAATGCGTTGCGTATCTCCAATAAGATGTAGATATCCTATTACCGCTTCAAACCCCGTTGAACGGTTGTATTCCGCCGCCGTTGCATTTTTGCTTTTCGTCGCTTTTTTAGCATTTCTGCCCCGACGGAAAATTTCCGCTTCTTCTTCCGTAAAAAGGGGCAATACGCAATTTAAAAACTCGCTTTGTCCTTTGGCGGAAACCACTTTTGCCGCGGCGCGTTGAAAATCGGCAGACTTCCCTTCGCCCGAGAGTACCAACTGTTCCCGTACCCACAACGAATATACCGCGTCCCCTAAAAAGGCGAGCGTTACAGGATTGATTTGTTTCGCTTCCGCTTTTGATATCGGTAAAGTTTGCATACGCTACCGCTCCTACGCATATTCCACTTTATTATAACACAATCGCGTGGAAATGACAAGCAATTCCACGCAATAATCCCCGTATTTCTTGCTTTGCTTTACGCGCTCATTTCATTTAAAAACAACGCTATCCCTGCCGCGATACTTTTCGCTAAACGTTGTTGAAACGCAGCCGAACTAAGCAATGCTTCGTCCGCCGTCGACGATAAAAAGCCACACTCAATCAGTGCGGAAGGCGCGGTGGTGCACTCTAACATAAAATATTGCGCAGGCATAGCGTTGCGCGGTTTTACTCTTTCCTTTGCGTACAGTCCGTTGAGTTGATTTTGCAAAAAGAGCGCCAAGTTTTTACCTTCTTCGTTTTGCGAAGAATAGAACACTTGCGCGCCGCGCGTTGTGCCCGACGGGTAATAATTTTGATGCAGGGAAATAACAAACGACGGCGCGGCGTTTTGAATGATTTGTTTCCTACGTTCCATATCCCGACGCTTAAAACCCTTTGCCGTCGTATCGTATAAACCGGACTGTGTTTTTCTCGTTAAAATTACTTCAAAACCCATATCCGTCAGCACTTCTTTAAGCGCAAACGCTATAGAAAGGTTTATGTCGCTCTCCTTAATCCCCGTTGTTTTACCCGTAACGCCACCGTCGATACCGCCGTGTCCTGCGTCTACAACTACCGTCATTTTCTTATCCGTCGCCGCAAATACCGCCTGCGGCAACCAAAGCGCGTGCAAACATAAAATTACCGCCACGACAAACGCCGTGGTAAGCGCCGCCAAAGCGGCAAAAAAACCTTTTCTCATACGTTATTTTATGCCGATTTTTTATAAGAATATAACAAAACGCTCCCCTGTTTTGTTTGGCGCCAAAACGAGCCCGAAG
>JAZQLI010000003.1:0-96174 GCA_045542595.1 Candidatus Scatosoma sp.
TAAATCGATAAATGTCGTAACTATTATTCCAATAACGATAGGAATAATTAGTCCTACGCAAAGTCTAACAATATTCTTCCAAAAAAGAATAATATTTATATAACAAACTTTATGATAATAAATATTCATAATGATTCCGTTTGCAAGAATAAAAGAAAGCGCTGTCCCCATCGCGGCACCAATTGCGCCATATAACTGACACAAGTGAATAGTTAATATTAAATTTATTATCGCCATAATTAAATATGCAATACTTCTAAATTGATGTTTATTTTCTGCCCGTTGAATTTCCATTCCCACATTTTGAATAAGAGCAATACTCGCCGGAAATATCAATAGCAAGGCCACATAATACGATTCTTCATATCCTTCTCCAGCCCAAAAATGTATAAAGGGCTTTCCAAAAAATAATAATCCAGTTGCAATTAATGCTAAAATGATAAACTGTATTCTACCTACTTTTATAAATAAGGAAGACAACTCCACCTTTAAGCATTGTAAATTGTCTTTATTAGCATTATAAATTTTATGTATCTTCGGCGTAAAAACACCAGAAATCGACGTTGAAAACTGTCTATAATAATTATATAATGTATATCCGATAGAATATATTGCAACAGAAATCGTGCCTGTATATCTTCCCAATAATAATTTATCTACATTAGAATTAATTTCATCAACAATTAAGTTAATGGCTATAAAAATGGTAAAACCAAATAAACTTTTGAACAGACCTTTTTCAAAGTTTCTAAAATAAAATTTGTTTTTTAATACCACAAAAACATAAATCAAATAAATTATATCTACGATAAAATTGATTGACACAGTAAGAATAGCCAATGCCACCGATTTATATCCTAAAAGTAAAACAGAAATAATTAACAATGGACTAAAAACCGTTCTAATGATACCTATCGACTTCAAAAACACAAACTTTTCATGAGCTGAAATAATATTTTGAAATACGCTCATAGGGAAAGTAAAAGTAAGATTTATAGTTAAAATCAGTGTTAATACTTTAGCAACTTCATATTCTGCCGTCGTTAACCCTTTGTCAAAAATCAGGTGCAAATTAAACGTCAAAAATAATCCGCACGATAAAGCTATACAGCCAATAATAGAAAAGATTAGTAAAAATAATCCGTTAAGTCTATAAATATCTTCATGACGGTTTTCTTTTTTATATTTTGCATAATACCGAATATATCCACTATTAAACCCCAAATTTAATATGGATAACATGGATAAAGTAGAAACAATAGTGTTGTATAAGCCATATTCACTTTGGCCAAGCGCTCTAATCACTAAAGGTGATTGAATTAAACCAATAATGACGCTTAAAAGCATTTGTAAATAGGATAAAATTGTCCCTATTTTTAATTGATTTACTTTCATCCTTATTATACTTCCTCTACAATAAATTCTATTCTGTATGCTTCATTTCAACTTTTTATATTATTTCTTAAATATTCCATTGAAAATAATTTTTTCTTTTCAAATTCCTCATTTTCTTTTTCGTAATCGATTTCTTGTAAACGCAAAATATACGATAATTTTTCCATCTTTTCATCGCCGCAAAAATGATTTTCACTGTTAAATAATTTCGTTATACTTTTTATTCTAGTACTCATTGCTTTATCTTTCGTTCTATTGAAAACAAAATACTGTTTTCGATATAAAAAAGAAAAGACCACGGCATGAAAGCTATCCGTAAAAATATACTCCGCGTTTTTAATTAAAGACAAAAACTGTTGCGGCGATGCGTCGTATAATTTTTGATCGCCAAAATTTAAATCACTAAACTCAATATCTCCTGTCGCATGTGGTATCGTTACTACAAGCAATCCTTTATTTCTTGCAAACTGTTTTGCAATTTTTCTTGCCTTTATATTATTTCCTAAATAGTAACAGAAAATATACCTGTTCGCTATAGGAAGCTCTTCGCGGACTTTTTCCCAATCCTCAACCGTAAGTAGCAGCGTGGGATCTAATACACAATATGGCTGAACGGATACCAATTGCTGTATTAAATCAATTGCATTTTCTTCTCTCACCGAAATCGCCCGAAAATCCGCCAAACTTTTTTCAATCAATTTTCGATTTTCATCATCAATTCTATCACTACCAATACTTGCCGCATAAGAAATTTTTATTTTTTGCGAAGGAACAAAATCGAGAAAATATGCAGAATTATACCATCGCATATTCCAAACCTGATCGCTACCAGTGATGAACACTTCATAATCATTCGTGCAGTTTTTAAGAGTTTGCATATCGTAAACACTTTTACTATGCCGAATAACTTCTTGGTTAAATGCAAAAAACGCTGCTCGCCTTCGATCTTTTATCTGTTGCTTAGTCTCTTCCTTATTCAACCTCCAAGTGCGATATTTTCGAAAAGGATATCCAAAAACTTTTAATATCCCCGCTTTTAAAAATTGAATGCCCCTCTTTTTATGGACTATTTCCATAGACATAAAATTCCCAGAAAAGGAAATTTGTTCTGCTACAACATCCTGTTTATTTAAAAATTCACATAACGCATAAGCTTGTAAATTCCCCCCATAGTTAAGGCTTTTATAATAATGCGTTATAATCCCTATTTTTTTCTGCACAATGTTCAACCACCTATCACTTCTTTTAATGCTTTCGACGCTACATATACTCGTTGTTGGTAATCAGGCATATTCTTATTCAGATGTTCTTTAATTGCATTCTCATGCTTTTCTAACCACTGAAAAGCTATTGATAAATCTTCTTCCTTGTTAATATCCTGTACGCTACAAACATACTTTTCTTCTGTGCCGAAAATATCCTTTGCTATTCCACGGCTTTTTACTGAATATCCTACTACTAACGTAGGTATACAACTAGAATACGCGGCAATGGTTGCATGTGTCCGCGCCCCCACGAAAAATCTACACCTAGAAATATATCCTTTTAATTCCGTCGCATTACAGTCTTCAATGCGTAGCACACGCCCTGTCTCTTTATATTTTTCAAACAATAGAGAAATAGGCGTATTATCATTATTACTTTTCCACACAACATGGGGAATTAACGCAATTTGCATTTGCGTTTTGGCAATAATATATTCAATTAATTGGCAATACGCGCCAAATAAAACGTTCTTTTCACCCTCACACGATAATACCAGGGGGCTTATATTTATCCCAACTGTATTATTTTCAATAAAACCTTGCGGCAACTCTTTTGTTACACAGGGCAAAATAAAAGCTGAATCGGGGATTAAAACAATTTTTGTTTTTACTCCTGCATTCTTTAACGCCTTGTAGGTAATAGATTCTCTCGCCGTAATCAAATCATATCGTGATAAATCTTCTACAACTTTAGCATCTTTTAATAAATCTGGTTCAATGGAGCATCCCAATAAAACGGTCTTTGCGCCTTTCTTTTTTAGTTCTTTATTTAACAATGCTAACACTTCAGGTATCCCATCATAACAATAATTGTCGCCGCCAATCGAAATTGCTAAAGTGTCTTTATCGGCAAATTGAAGCAAACTTTTATAAGCAGGCTTTACATACGCAAGTTTTTGCTTAAAAAATTTCATTTTAATAGCCGATAGAAAACCCGAGCTCGTCTTCTTGGAAAGCGGTTTTCCACAAGCAATAGTTTTTACCTTCTCTAGATATTTTTTATCTTCTTCAGGGCGTTTAGAAAACAGACAAACTTCTTCAGCGCCATCAATCAATGACGAAACTGTTCGCACCAATGCTTCGCATCCATGATTCCCACTGCCACCATGCATATATAAAGCAACCTTCATCGCACATCTCCTTTTAATTAAGTCCTACACAAGCAACAATTTGTTTCCTATACGTTACATCGTCTAAGTCTTCAACTATTTTCCCGTCTTCCGCTTCATTCGTATATTTTCCCTTAACGGCCACTTTTGAAGTAGCCCCCATTTTCATCCATTCATATTCAATGTCAATATGTCCAATATCAATTGCTTGATAGCCTTTCAAATATAAATCATACGCCATTACCGTTGCCGTAGGTCCAAGAGCAATTAATACCAAAGTTTCTTTGCTTATATTTTTTTCAATCGCTTCAATTATTTCTTCGTAATAGGCAAAAGCTTCATTTGCGGGGCATAAAATTCTCTTTATGCTTTTCGCGTTATCGAAAAAATCATTACCGACCCCCAAACGACTTTTATCCCCTTCCACAAAAACAATACTTCTTTCATGCCAAATCTTTTTTAACAATTCGGCATAATGATAACTTTTTTCTTTCGTTTTAAAATGCATATAGAACCGAGTCATTGATGTATGGTAATATATTTTACCCTTTTTTAATAGCCTACTCAACTCAATTCGATGGTTACGAATAAATCTTTTCCAATATTTTTTTGCTTCTAGTTTAATATTTTTTTCTTTTTTATATAATTCACCAGCTAAACAAACAATAAACTTTTCATCTTCTAACTGTAATATATCTTTCATTTTTTGCGCAAGTTTCTTATCGTATTGCTGAAAATCAATAGAGTTTCCAAACATTATATTAAATTCACCATCTCCGTAGCGCGCAACAGAGGACTTATCTTCAATAATTTTTGTTATTGTTTCTTCTATGCTTTTAATCGTCGGTTTTGGATAAACAATTCGCCCTATCCAATTTTTGGGAAATGAAAGCAACCATTTTGTACGATTTTTAATTTTTGTAATAATACTCATAAAAAGCTCCTGATTTTCCTTCTTATACTGGCCCAAAATAAATAGTTCTTTACACTTTTTTCAACCTTATTAATATCTTGTTTTTTTAAAGCTTTTATAATTCCTTTCGTGCGTTTTGATTTGCAGTAAGGCAAAGCTTTTTGTAAAAGCTCGTTTTGGCAAATGTTTATATACTTTTCTTGTCGCATATTTTTCTCTGTAGACCACAGACCCAGCATACATTCCATAGTATTCCCAATGAAATGCGAATAGAAATGTACTTCATTTTTTTTGGAAAATGCATTAAATTTCTCTAAAAGTTCTTTAATTTTTTCATAACTATTACAATACCATTGAAATAAATTCGGAAAAAATTTTCTTGATGCAGACGTCGATAACTGCCGATACTGCAATTGAGCCTCTGCAACCATTTGAATAGTATCACAATGCTCATAATATTCAACATTAAATATCACGTCTTCTGAAACAATAATGCTAGGGTTAAATCGTATATTATATTTTTTTATAATTTCCGTTTTATATAGCTTGCCCCACGGGAAATTAAATGCCGTTGCAAAATATTTATGAAAATCCAATAAATAGTCTTGTACGCATTCGTATTTAACCGTTTTTATTGCTCCATAAATATCAGAATTTTTATTCTCATAAAAAGCTCGATAGTTACTAATAACTAAATCTTCTGAATAAACCATTAAGGTTTTGAAATAATCTTTCGGCACATAATCGTCGCTATCCAAAAAAAAGATTCTTTCCCCTTGCGCTATTTCAATTGCACTATTTCTAGCCGCAGAAACACCAGCATTTTTTTTATGAATCACTTGTACACGACTATCCCTTGCGGCATATTCATCACAAATTTGCGGACAATTATCAGGAGAGCCGTCATCCACTAAGATAATCTCACTATCCTTCGGTGCTTCCCGCAACACACTATCTACACATTCCCGAAGATATTTTTCTGTTTTATATACAGGAATAATAATACTTAATTCCATCATTACTTTTTCTCTTCCCTTAAAATTTCAAATAGCGCTTCAGGATACCTAGCACTTAATCTATCTAATGCTCTATCATTTTCACCGCCGATACAATTATCTTTTTGCAAACTTTCTGCTTGCGAGCCTTCTAAAGTGGAAAAGGTTCTATGGCTTCTTCTGGTTTTTACAATTTTTGTGCCTTTTTTTGCACTCATAAACCGCATCCATAAGTCGTCGGCCGTAAAAGCTGTTTCCTTTAATGCCGTCTCATTAAACGCTTCTTTATCCACACTGTCAAATGGATATAACGTTCCGCCACCAGTAGATGGAAACAATAAAGATGACGGTTTTTTAACTCCCTCCTTACAGTGCACCCGCCAAGTATTATAAGGGCCTAAAAGATTATTTTTTCTCGTACATTTTTGCGCACGATTACAAACAATACAATTTGGATATTTCTTATGTAATTTAAGTAATCGTTCTATGGAATCTTCCGGATAAATCAAATCATCGTCATAAGTAATCACTAGCTCATCCGATTGTTGTTCTTGCAATGCATAGTAATATTTTTTATGTGAGCGCAAATCTTTACAAAATCGAATTTCCAACCCTTTTTCGCATAATGATTTTAATAACTTGGGTAATTCTATGCCGTCAAATTGTTCTTTTGCCAACCACAAAACAATCCTATCGGGTTTTACCGTTTGATTAAACAACGATTTAATGGCATATCCAACACTTTCAATTCTAGCAGGAAAAGTTGTCAAAGAAACTATAATTTTCTTCTCCCTTGTTTTCTTGTTTAAAAAACAATTAGACAATGGTATTTTTTTAATTATTTTTCTTTCCATTCTCGCAATAGCACGATATAATAAACCACTAAAATAAGGAACTCTTACCCCTTCTGGAAATTTGAAAAAATCCAACGTTTTTATTTTCATTTTCTTTCCCCGAAAAATCTCATTACTCTCGGCAATTTTAAACACATAGGTTTAATAAAAAAACTGTGATATTCTTTATATCCGTCTACTACAATAAAATTCTTCTCCACATTGAAAGTATGAAGCCCTTTATTGTAGGGCGGATATTTATCTGAAGAAAAAGACATTACTTCCGTCTCTTTAAATTCTTCTGGATTCAAAGTATCAATTTTCATCAAACGTATTCTTCTTCCATATCGTTCTTCCGAATCTTGTACCGGACGATATAACACTCCGTTTATCTCAAAAAAATGTCCCCCTGGCCTAGCCGCCTTTATATCGATTTTAACAGGATTACTTTTATGCGGAATCCATTCTAACTCACCCGATCTTCTATAAAAGATTTTTAATCCACTCAAAGCGTCTTCTGCATCTGTAGCAAAAATCCATTCGTATTCGCCATATTTAAGAAAAGTCTGGTCTATTAGACCTGAGTTAAAAATTATTTTTTTCTTTTCTGTATCTACGTCATTTATATCGTAGGCATATACTTTACCGCTACGGTAAGCTTCAGGAATTATCTTTCCATTATAAACAAAAGGATAAGATAAATGCCAAGATTCTTCTATCCACCGCTCCTTCCTGATTAATTTCATCGTCTTGCGATTAACGGTCAATAAGGAAATAAAACCTACATTTGTATAAAAGGGAAATTCTTCGACTAGAATATAATAATTTTTATCGTCAAAATCATATAAGAAAGGATCAGCAAAAAAACGATCTTTATATTTATGTTTTACCCATTTTATATTTCCTGGTTGTCCATTTAAGATATCCTCTATTGAATTTTGAATTATGCCGATATTCCAAACCCCTAATAAAAATTTATTTAGCATAGCCTTTAGCTCCAAAAAAACGCATATTCAGGAATTCCCGTTAAAAAGATATAAGCAATAAACATTATTCCTATCCCTATTGTTTCCATAACTTGTATGTTTTTATCTCTTTCTACCGTTATCGCCATAGGAATTAATAATATATTAAAAAAAGAAAAATACATACTAATTCTAAATACTTCTGCAATCATTGAGGAAAATAACTGAAAGAGTAACCCAATAAAACTCAAATTATACAAAATGTTTGCTTGCTTATATTTTTTAGACACCGCTGGATAGTAAAAAAAGCAAAAGGCAAAAATAGCCCCTTGAATAATAAAACCAGCCATGGAAAGTCCTACCGTTCTATCAATATACCCTTCATATTGTGTGTCAACTAAATATTTTTGTAACAAATCCCGAATAAAGGATTCTCCCCCTACAAAAAATACAGCCCCAACAATGATAGCAACTAATAAATGTACTTTCCCCAGTTTCTTATCAGCAATTGGATAAGCAATTAAAAAAATAAGAGCCGACCTATGAAATAAACTTCCTAATAATACAAGAAGCACAAACAACTTCCAATTTTTCGTTTTTATACCAAAATAGGAAAGCATTGTTAACGATAACGCTAATGCTTGCCGAAGACCGCTTAAACTGAATTCAAAATAACCTAAAGCCAAAAATGCGAGAAAGCTTAACAGTGGACTTTCGGATTCTGTATAAATCAGCCGTCCGGCAACAATGATATACGCCAATGCAACGAAGGCAAGCCACCATTGTACATCAGGAAAAATACGACTGAAAAGCCATGAAAAAAGAAAGTAAAACGGATCTTTGCGCTCGCCATTAAAAAATGTTAGTATTCTTGAAAACGATAATTTTGCGTATTTATTATAGTAATTTACATACACCGGTATATCTGGTTGTAAATTATGTGCGCGTAAGGCTGCATATAAAAATAATATAGCACATGCAGTTATAATTAAATACTTTTTCCCATTTTTCTTCGTGGGCGGAAAAACCAATGAAAAAAGAAATATCCCGCTTATGCATAATAAAATCATTTTTTATCCCCTTCCAACAATTTGCAATAGATTGCTTTCATTTCTTCTATTAGCGTATCTTTTTCAAAATTATACTTTGCAAAATTAACGCAAAACGAAGAATAATATCCCTTACCGTTTTCTTTAATATGTTTTATGGCATCAACTATACCTAGCACATTCCCTTTTTCCACAACGTAACCGCAATTTTCACCAATCAATTCTGGACATGCCGTTGCATTATAAACAATAGCTGGAGTTCCGCAAGCTAAAGCCTCCGCAATAACTTTTCCAAACGTATCTTCCCTTGATAAATGAACATATACGTCTACGCTAGAATACAATTTTGCTAATTCTGCCGTATCACTTATATATCCAATAGATATAACATTTTCGGGAAGAATCATATCTTTAGATAACTTCCCTGCCAACACAATCCTAGTATCATTGTCTAATCGTTTGGACAACTCCAACAAGTCTTTATATTTCAACGATTCTATCGTCCAAACCGCACCAATGCATAAAATCAAGAATTTATCTTTAGAAAGATTGTATTTTTCCAAAAGACTCTCTTCCCGCGGATAAAAAACTTTTAAATCAATCCAATTATAAATTCGCTTGAATATGCTTGCATTATTTAAAAACGATTTTTTTCCTTCATTCGTTATCCAATCAGAAACCCCTATTACAGCTAAACTTGGAATCGCCTGCAGCCATTCTTTCTTATCTTCCCAAAGTTTTTTCGTGCTATCAAAAAACCAACTCTTGTTATCCTTTTTTAATTGCGGACAGCTATGACACCCTGTCTCCCATTTATAACAAGCTTGCTCTGTATAATGAGTACATTTTCCCGTAAAAATCCAACAATCGTGCAATGTTATTACTGTTGCAATATTATGCTTTTTAATATATTTTAACAACAAGCCTAAATGAATATAATTTGCATGAAGATTTCTCAAATGAATAATATCGGGCTGTTCCTTTTTTACCCATCTCAATAATCGTTTTGTCGCAAAAAAAGAAAAATATGCCTGCTTACCTGTTAGCCTTGAAAAAAAAGCATGTATTTTTCTTTCCAATTTAGTACCGATAATATAAATATCATCTCGATTTATAGTAGTTTGCGTTGTAGCAACAATAGATTCTATCCCTGTTTTCTTTAAGTATTCATCAAGTTCAGCAACAGTTCTACCAGTGCTACTTATACCATAAACTGCATTAATTTGCAAAACTTTCATTGTTGTTCAATCCTTATTCTTTAATAACAGCTTTTAAATCTTCCAATAGAACAGTAGACATTACATTTCTATTGTGGTATATTCTCCCACACTCATATGCTTTCAACGAAAACGCATTTAATAATTCAGGATTTTCTATAAGCGATATCAAATGTTGATAAATACTTTCAACATCTTGTGCCGTCATAGCGCATTCATTTTCTTTCAAATGTTCCATTGAAGCAACACCGTCGGGTCCCACCGCCAAAATAGGGCGTGCGGATTTAAAATAGTCGACAAGTTTTGTCGAAAACGATTGCCTAAGCTTCGCACAATCAGCTTTCTCTAAGCTCTCCACATGCACCAATATATCCGCTTCTTCTTGCAACGTTTTCACTTCTTCTGCCGAAACACTACCGATAATTCGCGAACAATTCTCCACGTTTAAAGCAGCTTTCAACGCTTCATCGTAATAATTTCCCGTATAAATACGCAAGAATGCCTTTTCACCGTCCTTGTTTAACCGTTGCAGTGCTTGTACAATCAACTGCAAACTTTTCCAACGATTCATACCGATATTGCCCGTATAAACCAGTTGTAAAGGCTTACCATACTCGTGTTTTAAAACCGGAGCGACTGAAAAATCCGCCGATTTGGTAAGCAATTTACATTCTTTTTTAAACCAAGCTTCATAATCTCCTTTTTGAATATTGGAAATCACGTACAAGTTCGACGCAACCTTTACTGTTTTACGCATACTGCGCCTACTGCTTAAGCGACCAAGAATTTTAAAGAGCGATTTTCCAGCGCTTTTCACTGTATAATTATCATCCCAAGCATATACCATCAAGGGTTTTCGAGTATATTTTGTAATATATCTTGCCAAACGATTCAACGGACGGGAATCACTTAAGACCGTGAAAATCACGTCTGGTTGATATTCAAGCAAAAATTGCCGTAATTGCTTAGATTTCCAAACGGGAAACGACCAAATCAAATTTTGTATCCAAAAAAATACAGACCACCTATTTTTCTTGGCAAACCGCACGGCTTTATTATCCGCCACGCTTTCTCCTTGATATCTTTCTTTTTCCTCTGTTCCCACTGTTTTGCTTTGTAAAAAAAGCCTTTTTATTATCATTTTCTCAGTGATACGGAAAGCTTTGCGAATGCTTACGTCTGGCAAACCATTTTTCGTAAAAACACTTGCAAATTCTACGTCAGGAACATTTTCGAAAACATTTAAGAAGGTGTTCCCTATGCTTACGCTTTTGTTAATAGGTGATGCTGAAACGAATAATATTTTCATAACCCGCTTAAATGTCCTTTTCTTCTGTCAAGATAAATCAATCCAATCACCCAATTTTTTTTCCCACTCATCAGGCTTAAACAACCAAAATCCTCCGCCGTGGAAAAATGTAAATTCCCCAAAATAAATTTTGCCTTTAATCTCATATAAATCAATACGGACAAACTTCATTCCCGCTGACAACTTTGCCGCCATTGCTTTCATTTCTTCAAACAATGCAGGTTTTTTGATTTGCATCCCTGACTGCGGATGAATATTTACGATATCTAGATGATTAAAATCCATATCGAAGAAATCAAACTTTACATCAACGCTTCTATCCGTTGCAATAAACATAATTTCTGGTTTGCCGTTAAAACAAAAAAATTTATAATCTTCAATATCCTTTGCATCATCTGGTACCATATAGGTTTCTGCCATAATCATTGGCTTTACCCTTTTATATGGATATTCTCTCCCGATAGCGTAAGGATTCATTTTTAATCTAGATTTAAAAAACTTCGCAAATTCTTTATGGTCTATTTTTGATTTGTCCTTAACTATTTTCACACTTCCCGAATCATGATTGCATTTCAAAACAAATTGATTGGGCAGCGCATCAAAATCGATATCCTCGTATTTATCCCATTGCCCAAGCAATGGAAAACAAATATCTTCTCCTATTTTTTCTTTTATGTATTCTCTCACTTTGATTTTATCAACCAAATATGTATATTCAGGATTTTGTTCGTGGATTTTCAACCAGTTTAATTTCTCATTAAATCCCATAGGCTTTTTAAGATTTAACTTTTTCCCCGTCTTGATTTTATAAACCATTTTTAAATACGGTTTCGTGGGAATAAATCTTAAACAACTTATCAATTTTAAACGAAACTCCCGATTTTTAAAAATCCTTTTATAATCCATCACAAATTCTCCTTATACCAAGCAATCGCTTCGTTTAAACCGCGCGCAAAATCGTATTCAGGCTCGTAGCCCAAAAGCTCCCTTGCCTTAGAAATATCCGCGTTGCTATGCTTAATATCCCCCTTTCTATCCGGACCGAATTTCGGCGGAATATCTTTACCCAACGCTTTCGTAAGCGTATTGTAGATATCTATCAAATATTCTCTGCCGCCGTAGGCGATATTGAACGCGTTTCCTGCCGCCTCGTGCGAAGCCAAACACGCCTTCAAATTTGCTTCAATAACGTTTTCGATATACGTGAAATCACGACTTTGTTTTCCGTCGCCGTTAATCGTCGGCTGCTCGTCCGCCAAAAGCTGTTTAATGAATTTGGGAATAACCGCCGCGTATGCGCCGTTGGGGTCTTGTCTGCGCCCGAATACGTTGAAATACCGCAT
This sequence comes from Candidatus Scatosoma sp., assembly GCA_045542595.1. GTDB lineage: Bacteria > Bacillota > Clostridia > Christensenellales > Borkfalkiaceae > Scatosoma. Next base: position 12,394 of record JAZQLI010000003.1, read on the forward strand.
ACCGTACGTATCCAAGCCGTAAAATTTCGTATAGAGTTTTGCCCACTCTTCATCGCAACGTTTGGTAAGCGCATAGGGAGAGAGTAAATTTCCTTCGCGACCTTCGCGCTTGGGTAAATTCGGTTCGTCGCCGTAAACGGAAGACGACGACGCGTACACAAATTTCTTTACGCCGTTTTGCCGCGCCGCTTCTAACATATTCAGCGTGCCTTCGATATTGTTTTTGCAATAGAACAGTGGCATTTCCAACGAACGGGGAACGCTCCCCCACGCCGCTTGGTTGAGTACGTAATCCACTCCTTTACACGCTTGCATACAAACGTCTAAATCTTTGATATCTCCTTTTACAAACTCGTAATTCGGATTATTCAAAAACATATCGACGTTACTCTGTTTGCCCGTAGACAAATCGTCCAAGCAACGCACTTTATAGCCCATTTTTAAAATGGCTTCACAAAGATTAGAACCGATAAACCCCGCGCCGCCCGTTACCAAAAACAACGAATTTTCAGGGAATTTCAAATGCGTATATCCCATAATATTACAATCTCCAGTAATTATATCCTGCTTTTTCGAATTCCGTTCTGTTTAACAAACCTTTGATATCCAACAATACCTTTTGCCCTGCACCGAACATAGCGTCTAAATCCGCAACAGTAAAGCTCGTAAACTCCTTATGCGCCACCGCAAGCACAACGGCGTCCATATCTTTTACGACTGCAATATCCGTAAACTTTACGCCGTAAAGCCGTTCGGCTTCATCCGCGTCCGCCGCAGGATCGGCAATCGTCGGCTCTATGCCGTATTCGCGGAGTTCTTTTACGATATCGAATACCTTACTGTTTCTTGTATCAGGACAGTTCTCTTTAAACGTAAAGCCCAAAATAGCCACTTTCGCGTCTTTTACCGACTTCCCTGCTTTAATCAGGTTTTTAATGACGTTTTCTGCAACGTATTTACCCATATCGTCGTTAATTCGACGTCCCGCCAAAATTACCTGACTGTGATAACCAAGCATTTCCGCTTTATACGTCAAATAATAAGGGTCTACGCCGATACAGTGTCCGCCAACCAAGCCGGGATAGAACTGTAAAAAGTTCCATTTCGTCCCCGCCGCTTCCAAAACGGACTTCGTATCAATGCCTATCTTGTTGAAAATAATCGACAACTCGTTCATAAACGCGATATTGATATCCCGTTGACTGTTTTCAATTACCTTTGCCGCTTCGGCTACCTTGATATTCGCCGCTCTATGTACCCCTGCTTCTACCACGAGCTCGTACACCTTCGCCACGATATCCAGCGTTTCTTCGTCCATACCCGAAACGATTTTCTTTATCGTTTCCAAACGGTGCACCTTATCCCCAGGATTGATACGTTCGGGCGAGTAGCCCACCTTAAAATCAACGCCGCACGTAAGCCCCGATTCTTGTTCGAGTATAGGCACGCAAACGTCTTCGGTAACGCCGGGATACACCGTCGATTCAAACACGACAATACTTCCCTTTACAAGGTTGCGTCCTACGATACGGCTTGCCCCTTCCACGGGCGTTAAATCGGGCGTGTGGTCGTCGTATACAGGCGTAGGCACGGCTACGATATGGAACTTCGCTTCGCGAAGCTTCGTTTCGTCCGCCGTGAATTCTACACTGCAATTTTTAATGGCTTCGTCCCCTACTTCTTTCGTAGGGTCTATGCCCGATTTATACAAGTCTATTTTCGCCTTGTTTAAATCGAACCCGATAACGTCTACTTTTTTGGAAAACGCCACGGCAATGGGCATACCTACGTAACCGAGCCCCACTAAAGAAATCTTCTCTTTTTTGCTTACAATGTTTTCGTATAAGTTCTTATACATTTCGGTTTCCCCCTTGATTATAACGAATTAATTTGTCGTAAATATTTATCAACAACCATTTGTCGATTAAATTCACTTTCCATTTTTTGCCTAGCCCTTATACCCATTTCGCTTTTTTGTTCATCACTCAAAGCCATAAATTTTTCGATTGTCTCACAAAGAGAATTTACGTTTTTAGGTGCAAACCCAAACCCCGACACTCCCTCGTCAAACGATTCTTGACAACCGGGTATATTCGACGCCAAAATAGGACGTCCACACGCTGCTGCCTCTAAAAGTACGTTTGCCATACCTTCATGATAAGACGGCAATACAATGGCGTGTGCCTTTTCTAAATATGGTTTGACGTCTTTGTGGAAACCCACACATTTTACATTCTGCAAGTTTGCAAACGGATTTTCTGAACCGTATTCCACGTCGCCAACAATCACAAAACAAAGATTTCTTCGCTCTTTCAAGCGTGTAGCGGCTTCAGCCAATTCAAACACGCCTTTGTCTCTAATAATTCTACCCACAAAAACGATGTTCGTTGTTTCCCCATCGGGATATTGCATAAAGGGGAATTTTTCAATGTTCACCCCCGAACCGGGCAATAATTCGGTAGAGTCCGAAACAACTTTCTTTTTTCGAAAAAACTGTTCGTTCGCTTGGTTTTGAAAAAATACGCATTTCGCCTTTTTTAAGCCTTTTTTATAAAGCCAAAGCATCAGCTTTTGCATAATACCGCCATCGCCGACAACGCCTAAACCCGTTACGTTTGCCACGTACGGCACCTTCCGTTTTCCGCAAGCCATACCCCCGTATACGTTCGGCTTAATAGTAAACGTAAATACAATATCAGGCTTGATGCTTTTTAAAAGCTTTTTATAATCACGTAACAGCTTCAAATCCTTAAAGGGATTTTTTCCGTGGCGAGCAACTTCCGTTTCTACAACCTTTGCCCCCAAAGCTTCAATTTCAGGTATACGGTCGCTTTTAGGAACGCTTACAATTACTTCATGCCCTTCCGCAACCAAAGCGCAAATGAGTTCGCAACGAAATTGCAAAACAGTTGTTACGTCATTTACTAAAATGAGTATCTTTTTCATTTTACCAATTCTCTTTTACTTTTTCCATGATTGTTTCAGCGTCAATACAATATTGTTTTCTTAAATATTTTTGACTACCAACGATAGAAGAATATTTATCGTTTAAACCCACGCGGACAAGCTTTGCTTTCACGCCGTCCACTTCCGCCAAAACTTCCGCCACCGCCGAGCCAAAACCACCGCTTAAGTTGTGTTCTTCCACAGTAACAATCGTTTTATGCGTTTTCGCGCATTCTAAAATGACTTCTTTATCAATAGGCTTTACGGTCGGGAACGTATATACCGTCGGCTCCATTCCCTGCGTTTTTAAGTTCTCGCAGGCTTGATGCACTTCATCGAATATCGCGCCCGTGGAAAATATAGCAACCTTTTCGCCCTTTTGAATTTCTATCGCTTTTCCTATCGCGAAGTTTTCTACTTTGTCATGAATACGCTGTTCGCCCCCTCTACCCAAACGAAGATAGCAAGTCCCCGGCGTTTCGTAAATAGCTTTTGTCGCAGCCTCCGCTTCCACCAAATCCCCAGGCGCAAGCACCGTTACGTCGGGAAGCGAACGCATCATCGCGATATCTTCCGTCGCGTGATGACTCATACCAAGCGAACCGTATACAAAGCCGCCCCCCACACAAACGACTTTTACGTTTGCGTTATGATACGCGCAATCGTTTCTAATTTGTTCAATACAACGCAAGGTAGGGAAATTTCCAATTGAATATGTATAAACAATCTTCCCTTGCATTGCAAGGCCTGCGGCAATAGACGTCATATTTTGTTCCGCAATACCTGCATTGATAATTTGGTCAGGCAATTCTGTCCAAAACGGCTTTAATACTCCAAAACCAAGGTCGCCCGTAATGATATACACGTTTTTATCTTTCTTCGCAATTTCAAGCAAAGTTCTTACAAATGTATCTCTCATTTGGTTTCCTCCTCGTAGGGGTCGCTTACCCCGTCGGGCATTGCCGCACGTAATTCTTTTAACGCCCCGTCATATTCTTCACCGTCATGGGGAAAACGATAATGCCAAAGAATATCAAATTCCATAAAAGAAATCCCTTTGCCTTTGACTGTATTCGCAATAATTACAGTCGGCTTGTCCACGCTTTGTTTCGCAGTATTCAACGCGGTGCGAAGCTCGTCGTGGTTATGACCGTCTATATCGAACACGTTCCAACCAAACGCTTTCCATTTCTCGGCAAACGGAGCAAGCGAAAGCGTATTTTCACAAAAATCCAAACTTTGCATTTTATTGTGGTCTATAATAACGACAAATTGATTGAGTTTAAAGTGATTAGCAAACAGAGCCATTTCCCAAATAGAGCCCTCGTCGCATTCGCCGTCGCCAACGATTGCATACGTATAATAGGGCTTGTTGTTCAATTTTGCATTTAAAGCTATGCCTGCCGCCATACAAGCGCCGTGTCCAAGCGAGCCCGTAGAAATTTCTACACCGGGAACGCCTTTATGGGAAACGTGCCCCGATAACCGACTGCCGTCCGCATAATGCGTTTTTAACTCTTCTCTATCAAAAAAGCCTTTTTCTGCCAAAGCAGCATAAATCGCCGCACCGGCGTGTCCCTTACTCAAAATAACTCTGTCGCGATTTTCATCTGTCAAGTTATTCGGAGAAATATTTGCCACGTCATTGTACAAAACGGCAACGATATCCGCCACGGATAAAATTGCGCCTATATGGCTACCGTGCGAAATATGCGTCATTTCCACACCGTGGCGCTTAATCAGCCACGCCAACTGTTCACTGTTCATCTTTTTTACCCCTTTGAGATTTTTTCCAACTTATCAATTTCTTCTTCCGTCAAAGTCCAACCTGTCGCCTCTATATTTTGTAAAATTTGTTTTGGCTTTTTCGCTCCCACAAGAACTACGGAATTTTTTAAATAATCCAATATAAAACGAATAGCCACAGACGAAACAGATTTTCCTTTTTCAGCCGCAATTTCTTTTAATACTTCTACAATTTCCAAATTTTTTAACAGTTTTTCGCCGTGAAAATTTACATAAATATCTCGCGAACGTCTGTCGTTCTGTTGAAAATTACAATCTTTATCGTACTTTCCCGTTAAAATCCCTTGTCCTAAACTCCCCCACGTAAAAGGCGTCATTGCAAATTCATCACGAAAATAAAACATTTCTTTTTCGTTTTTTCTGCAAGCCAAACTATATTCGTCTTGAAAAGAAACAAACGGATTGTCCGCCCCCAAAGCACGCAAATCCGCAATATCTTTTTCGTGAATATTCGATAATCCATAGTAACGGATTTTCCCTTGTTGGCGTAAAATTTCCAAGGATTCGGCAACGTCAACAAGTGGAGTTACTCCGTCGCGGTAATGCACTTGATATAAGTCGATATACTCGCGTTTTAAACGCCGTAAACTCTCTTCTAGCGCCTTGAATATATACTGGCGAGAATTATCGTACGCCGTTTTCCCGTTTTCTACGCGTACACCGAATTTTGTCGCAACAATAACGTTTGTGCTATTCGCCCCAAGACCTTCCGCTAAATTTCTTTCGCTTTCCCCAAGCCCATATGTATCCGCAGTATCAAAAAAATTAATTCCATTATCCACTGCGGTTTTAACCGTATCAACCAATTCATTTTTTTGTGTATCGCCCCAACCGTATCCACCGAGAGGACACCCCCCAAGGCATAACGCCGATACAAACAAATCCGTTTTCTTAATCCTTACCTTTTGCATTCCCTTCGCCCCTTATCCTTCTATCGTCCCGTTTACACTGAAATCACACTCGGCTTTCGTGTTGTCTTCCGCCACGGCAACTTCAAGTATTTTCGTCGTCTCATCCGTTATCGCATCACTCGACTCTTCCGTTTGTACGTTGGATGAACCATCGTCCACGTTCCCTTCATTTGTTAAAACCGATTTTATAGTCATAAAGAAAATTTTAAAATCTAAGCCGAAAGATAATTTGTCCACGTAATAATTGTCATATTCAAAACGAGCTTTTACCGTGTTGGTTTTTCTTCCGTGTACGGCAGCCCAACCAGTTACGCCAGGACGAACGTTAAAACGTTTTAATTCTTCTTCCGTATATTCTTCCCATTTTTTGGGGTAATAGGTAAGCACAGGACGCGGACCAATTAACGACATATCGCCTTTGAGAATATTCACAGCTTGCGGAATTTCGTCCAAGCTCGTCGCACGCAAAAAACGACCTACCTTTGTAACGCGGGGGTCGCCCTTTGCCGAATACACGCCGCTGCCCGTATGCTCCGCACCTACGCACATAGAACGGAATTTGTACATTTTAAACACCTTGCCGTTTTTACCGATTCGTTCCTGCTTAAAAATAACAGGTCCTTTCGATTCTATCTTAATGGCAATGGCGATAAGTAGTAAAATCGGCGCAGAAATGATTAAAATCAACAGCGCCAAAACAATATCAAAAAATCTCTTAAAAAAATGCTTGTACATATCCCCCAAATCAACCCCCAAAAAATTTAAACTCCTATACATTATATCACGGCGTGCGTAATTTGTCAATACATTTTTTTGTATTTACCCCTTTTCAAGAGCCAAATACCCCCGTTTTTTTCCCTTTTTTTTGCCGTTTTTCCTTCCTTTTTTGCAAAAACCGAAAATATTTACTTTTTTATCCCGTTTCCCGACAAAAAAACTCCCCTAAAACGACTACACGCCGTTTTAAAGGAGTTATCCAAAGAGATACCGTTTATCGTTTATTTTTCTTCCAAAGTCAAATACACGGCAGGGTCTACGCAAACATTGTCTTTACGCATTTCAAAATGCAAGTGCGCGCCGTCTTTATACTCGTTTCCGTTCGCTTCGGCTACGGTGGCAATTACTTGTCCTTTTTCCACCGTCGCACCCACTTGCAAGCCTTCCGCTTCCGTTACAAACCGATATACCGACTTCAATCCGTCGCCGTGGTCTACTACGATTTCCGTGCCGAGCAGTAAATCGTCTTTATAAATGCTTTCCACTACGCCGTCTTCCACGCAAAATACGCTTGTACCTACTTCCGCCGCGAAATCCACTCCTTCGTGTTCGTAATAGGTGTTCAACGTTTGGTTATGGTAAAATCCGTATTCGTTGAGTACAGCAGCCGATTCCACGGGCATCACCATACCTTCGGGCTTTACCACCGTTTGATTGCCATTGCCAGAATCCCCGTTTTCCCCTTGGTTACCGCCCGACGGCGTAGAAGAAGAATCTTCAGGCACACTGACCGAAGAATTTGGCGAGCTGTTCACGCCGCCCTGTTGTTGCACACCCGTACCGCCGCTTACTGCTACGGCAACCACGATAATGGCGAGCATAGCAAGCGCGCAGCCGATTGCCGTCCATAAATAGAACCGCTTTTCACTGCTCATGCGTACTTTTTTCTTTTCTTTTTCCCTTTCGTTTTGTTCTTTCATGTTTTATATCCTCCGAAAAACTTTGTATGTAAATGTTTTCCCGTACGCACCGTTTTTATACGCGGCGATACCAACTTTTTTAAAAACCGTCGAAGATAAGCGGCGTCCCCACCGCGCAGGTATTACCGCGCAAGGCAATATGCAAATTCACCCACTCGCCGTCTACGTCAATACCGCCGACAAGCCGCGGAGAATAGCAATAGACCGATAAACTACCGCCTGCGTTTTCGAAAAAGAGTATTTCCGCGCCGTAAAAGGTAGCAATTTCTTCGGCTATCGCCTTTAACGAGTCCGTTTGTCCAAACCCTTGCTTTTTCCATTCGAAACGCACGCATTCTCCTTGCAATGAAAAGATATCGAATATCGAAAGCGTAGTTTTACAAAGCGCCTGCGACGACGGAGAATGTAAATAAAAGGTTCGCGCGCCTTCTATGGCGGATAAACGGCAAACGGAAAAGCAGCGTGCGCCAACAAACGCACCTATGCCCACAAGCGCCGCCGCAAATGCCGCTAAAAAACGTTTAAACTGCCAAAAGCGCATAAAAAATCCCCTCCGCATCATTTACGGAAAGGATTATAGCCTAATTTTTCAATTTTATACACCGCGAGTAAAATTTACGCCGATTTTTAAAGTAAGCGCGACAAAGTATGGCGAAGTATTACAAGCCAAAATTTAGAAATCGGAAAGTTTTTCGCCGCCCAACAAATGTATATGCAAATGATGCACCGTCTGTCCGCCGTTGTCGCCTTGATTGATAATCACGCGATACCCTTCTTGCAGCCCAAGCTCCGTTTGTAACGCCGCAATTTTTTCAAAGCAGTATTTCAACGTTTCCGCCCTTTCTTCATCCATTTCACTAAGCAAGGCAAAATGTGTTTTGGGGATACAAAGATAATGCAGCTTTGCCTTGGGCTCGATATCCCTGATAATAATCATTTTTTCGTCTTCATATAAACGGGGAGAAGGGATTTCCCCTGCAATGATTTTACAAAAGATACAATTTTCCATACTTTTTTATCTCCTAAAAAATAAAATTCTCCATATTTTTCACGCCTGCACAACCGACGCCAAAACGCCGTCTTGAAATAACCCTTCAACGCGGACACGGGTAGGCTCTTTACCTATTTCCCCCGATACGTACACGCGCATATAATTTTCCGAATAGCCTTCAGTATAGCCGTTTATAAACAGCTCGGGTACGACACAAACTTCTCGCCCGATAAAGCCCTGCAAGTATTTTTGTTTTTGCTTTGCGCCCACTTCTAAGATACGCGCCACCCGTTCTTTTTTCAAAGCAAAAGGCATTTCTTTGTATTTCTTATACGCATTCGTCCCTTCGCGCGGCGAATAGGGAAACGCGTGAATTTGCGAAAACCCCGCTTCTTCGATAATGGAAAGGGACTGTAAAAAATCTTCTTCCGTTTCGGTGGGAAACCCGACGATAATATCGGTGGTAATCGCCGCCGACGGAAACGCGCGATAAATCATTTCGCATTTTTGCAAATACTCTTCGCGCGTATAATGCCTGTTCATACTCCTAAGTACCGCCGTCGAGCCGCTTTGCAATGATAAATGGAATTGCGGCGCAAAATTTTTTACCTGTTTTAAGGCTTCTAAAAAGCGCGGCGTTATCAAACTCACTTCCATCGAGCCGAGCCGAATACGCGTTTTTGCGTCCTTTACCGCCAGCATCAAATCGGTCAAGTCTTTGCCGTTTTCGTCCTTGTATGCAGAAATATCAATCCCCGTAACCACCGTTTCGTACGCTTCGCTATTCAAAATTTCCGCCGCCGCACTTTCCACCGAGCGCGAACGGCTACGCCCACGCAAATACGGAATAACGCAATACGAACAAAACCGATTGCACCCGTCTTGAATTTTAACAAAGTTACGCGTTTTTAAGCATTTGGGAGCAAGCATCTCTTCGTAAACGCGTTCGTCGCATACCTGCCCCCCTGCAAAGCCGTTGTCAAACCCCGATTGCACCCAAGCAAGCAACCGATTTTTCCCCTTTGCACCCACTATAAACGCTTGGGGAATTTTCTCTTGAAACGCCGCCGCCGATTTTTCAGACGCGCAACCGCACACCGCAATTTTCGCCAACGGATTACACTTTAACGCCTTGCCTACCGTTTGCCGACTTTTACGCTCCGCTTCCGCCGTTACCGCGCAGGTATTCACGATATATACATCGGCGAATTCTAACTCCCGTGAAACTTCGAAACCCAACTCTTCCAAGCCACGGATAATAGAGCCGCTTTCCACGTCGTTCACTTTACAACCGAGTGTATAAACCACCGCTTTCATTGCCATTCTCCCAGCGCGTACGCCACCACCGCCGTCAAGCTCACCGCCGCCGTTTCCGCGCGCAAAATACGTTTACCGAGTGAAACAAACGCATACTCTTTTTCTTTCGCAAGCACACTTTCTTCACGCGAAAAACCGCCTTCGCTGCCGATAACGATCGCCGTACTGCCCGAAAGGGAATGCAGTGCCACGTCGCTTTTATCAGCAAACTCGCACGCGAACAGTTTATTTTCGTAAGATATCGCGGCGTTTAAGGCTTCTTCCAAGCTTTTGTAATATTCCACTTGGGGCGCAACGGCACGAAGACATTGTTTTGCCGCTTCTTTAGATACTTTATTTAAACGTTCTAATTTATTTTCATTGATATACGCCGAAGAAAACGTAGAAGAAAATACGCCTATCTTTCGCACGCCGAGTTCCACTGCTTTTTGCACGATAAATTCGTTTTTGTCGGCATTTTTCAAATACCCAAACAAAAGACAAATATCCGCCGCAGGCTCTCTTTGCCCTATCTCTTCACGAATGACGTTTAAAAGCATTCGCTTTTTTTCCACCTGCGCCACTACCGCGGTGTATTCCTTTCCGCTGTTGTCTAAAAGAATAACTTCCGTGCCCACGCCCAAACGGAGCACGTTTTTCGCGTGCTCAAATTCTTCTCCGCAAAGCTCCGTTTGCGGTAAAACCGTATCGACAAAAAAGCGTTTCAACGTAGACATAGTGCGCTCCTTTTACGCTTATGCGTGTTTTAATACAAGGGCAAACCATTCGCCCTTTCTTCTCTCTTTAATAACCGTCATTCCTACCGCTTCATAGGCGGCTTTTACCATTTCCAAACGACTTTCGATAATGCCGCTTAAAACAAGCACACCGTCCTTTTTTAAATTTTTAGGAATAGACGGCGCAAGCATTTTCAATACTTCGCCCGTGATATTTGCCATCATAACGTCCGCGCAAATGGACGTATCGTCTAACAAATTCGAATGCGCCACCACCGCCTTTTCAGCTACTCCGTTCAGCGCACAGTTATGCAACGAGCTTTCCACGGCAATAGGGTCGATATCGGTAAGGTACGCTTTCGCCGCGCCCAGCTTCAACGCGGAAATCCCCAAAATACCGCTGCCGCACCCCACGTCAATACACACGCAAGAAGGCGTAATAAACGCCTGCATTTCTTCCACGCACATCGACGTCGTTTCGTGCTCCCCTGTCCCGAATGCCATATTCGAATCGAGTAACACTACTTTTTCATCGCCTACAGGAGTATATTCTATCCATTCGGGCACGACTACGATATTCCCCAAATGAATGGGACGAAAATGCTTTTTCCAAACGTCAATCCAATCGTCCCCGTCCACGGTGCGCTTGGTATCTTCCAGCGTACCGAATGCAATCGCGCCGAGCGAGCGTTCTTTTGCCTGCGTAATATCTTGTAAAATATCGGCAATCACTTGCGTAGCGATATCTTCCGCGATATAGCACTTTACCAGCGCTTCGCCGCCTTTATCGGCAATTAAATTGTCGTCCATATAATCCCAAAACGTACTCTCTTTCGCCGTTTGCAAAGCGATAATGTCGTTTTTATCGCAAATGGTAACGCCGTAATCGGTATACGCCCACATAATATCGGAAATAATTTCACTCGCTTCGCTGGTTGTATGTATGGTAAGTTCTACGTATTTCATAATCCTTTTACCTCTTCTTTGATATTATACCACGAACGGAAAACGCCGTCAAGTGTTAGAACGAAAAAACGCAGGCGGTTGCCTGCGTTTTTCAAATATCTTCCACATTTCAATCGTTTGTAAAAATAATGACAATCACTCTATTCGCCGAAACACTACCTGTTTCACGATATTCCTGTATTCCCACAGTAACCGCCAACGCAACGCCCGTAAAAACAAAATTGGCAATGGGAATAAGCATATTACCCTCTCCCATTTGAACCGCAAACACCACAAACACAATGTTCATAATGATAGAAAACACCAAAAAAATTCGTGCGTAAGCGCGCATATCGTCTTCGTCGGGAAAAATAAACGGTGCAATAATCGCCAACAAAAAACAATAGGCTGCATACGGCAAAATGCTGTATGCGGGGATTTTCTCATCAATGTCGCGACTGATTAAATATTTTTGCAATCCCTTGAAAGCCTCCCATGTCGTTTCATAATCTTCCGGAAATCTTTGGATTGTTTCCACCAAATAGGGTTCAATCGCATAATAAAAAATAATCGGGAACGCCAACGTAATTACTCCAAAAAGAATTCCTAAAACAACGCCTTTTCTATTATCCATAATTCCACCGCCTTTGTTTACGTCTTTTTTTGAATTGCATTCAAATACAATACAATTCAATTATACCCACCCTCAACAATTTTGTCAAATATATATACAATATTTTTTTCATTTTTTTAAAATAAAAAGTCAACCGCCCTATAAAGAGTAGTCGACTTTTCCTTTTACTTAAACGGTTTTTGTCCGTATAACGTTTCTACGCCGTCAGAATAGCGTTTCATACGTTCGCATTGCTTCAGCTCGAACGATTTATCCAGCTTTTCAATTTCACGCTTTTGGTCTTTGGAAAGCTTGGTAGGCACTTCCACAATTACGCGTAAAATCAAATTGCCCACACCGCGAGAAGCCGAACGAATCCCCTTGCCACGCACCGTAAATACCTGACCGCTTTGCGTGCCTTCGGGAATGGTAAATTCAAACGTGTCGTCGATAGTAGGCACTTTTACCGTTCCGCCGAGTGCCGCCGTTTTAAAGGAAATGGGCAAATCTAACTTCAAATCGAACTTATCACGAACAAATAACTTATGCGGTTCAATTTTGAATACGATAATCAAATCCCCGGGGACACCGCCCATAGGCGCGGCTTGCCCGTAGCCCTTCTTTTTCATATAACTGCCCGTATCCACGCCTGCCGGAATATCAATGGTAAGCGTCGTTTCTTTGCGTTGATAGCCCTTACCCTTACAATCGGGACATTTTTCCTTAATCGTTTTACCGCTACCGCCGCAATCGGGACATACCGTTTGACGGATTGTTCTGCCGAACATCGTATTTTGCACCTGTTGCACTACGCCTTGACCTTTACATTTGCTGCAGGTGGAATATTCCGTGCCGTTTTTCGCGCCCGTACTTCTACACGCCGCACAAGGCTCGTTACGCATATACGAAAAAGTCTTTTTGCAACCCTTTGCCGCGTCCATAAACGAAAGACTCATTTCCCGTTGAATATCTTCGCCCACTTCACTGCGCGCAGCCCTGCCGCCGCTAAATCCGCCGAATCCACCGCCGAAAATATTGCTGAAAATATCCGAAAAATCGCCGAATCCGCCTTCGAATCCACCGCCGCCAAAGCCGCCGAATCCGCCCATTCCGGGATGCTCCAACTCGTAATCGTACGCCGCGCGTTTTTGTTCGTCGGAGAGTGTTTCGTGCGCTTCGTTAATCTCTTTAAAACGTTCCGCCGCTTCTTCGTTACCCTGATTTCTATCGGGGTGATATTTCATTGCCAATTTTCTATACGCCGATTTAATTTGGTCGGGCGTTGCTTTTTTATCTACGCCGAGAACGTCGTAATAATTTTTTTTATCTGCCATACGTGTTTACCTTTTTATAAGCTTATACGGGCTTGGTTTTACCCAAACCCGTTTTGCTTGTCAATCGTTTTTATTGATGGAATTCCGTGTCGCCGTTATCGCTTGCGCCTGCGTCGCCGTTAGGATTTGCGCCGCCGTTTGCTTGATACAATTTCGCAAACACGGGTTGTACGTCTTGCATCAACTTATCGTAAGCGGCTTTAATGCGTTCGTCATCGTCGCTTTCCAGCTCTTTCTTCGCCGCGTCGATAGCCGCATTCAAAACGGACTTGTCGTTATCGTCAAGCTTGTCGCCTGCTTCTTTCATCGTTTGTTCTACCGAGAAAATCATACCGTCAAGCTTGTTCTTGTTTTCCACTTTTTCTTTACGCTTTTTGTCTTCTTCGGCAAATTGTTCCGCTTCTTTCACCGCTTTGTCAATTTCTTCTTCCGAAAGGTTGGTCGACGAAGTAATGGTAATATCCGTCGATTTACCCGTGCCTTTATCTTGCGCCGTTACGTGTACGATACCGTTTGCGTCGATATCAAACGTAACTTCTATTTGCGGTATACCGCGGGGCGCGGGAGCAATGCCCGTAAGCATAAAGTTCCCAAGCGTTTTGTTGTCTTTACAGAATTCTCTTTCGCCTTGCAATACGTGAATGTCCACGCTCGTTTGATTGTCCGCCGCCGTCGAGAAAATTTGACTCTTCTTTACGGGAATGGTGGTGTTTCTATCAATGATACGGGTGAATACGCCGCCGAGTGTTTCAATACCCAAGGAAAGCGGAGTAACGTCAAGAAGCAATACGTCTTTTACTTCGCCCGTCAAAACGCCGCCTTGTACCGCTGCGCCGATGGCTACGCATTCGTCGGGGTTGATGCCCTTGAACGGTTCTTTGCCCGTTACTTCTTTTACTTTTGCTACAACCGCAGGCATACGGGTAGAACCGCCTACAAGGATAACCTTGTCAATGTCGCTATACGAAAGCCCTGCGTCTTTCATAGCCGCTTTCATAGGCGCAACCGTTCTGTCGAGTAAGTCTGCCGTCATCGTTTCAAACTTTTGCTTCGTGAGCGTGATATCCAAGTGTTGCGGCCCTTCCGCACTCATGGAAATGAAGGGAAGATTAATGTTGGTAGAACTCATACCCGAGAGTTCGATTTTCGCTTTTTCCGCCGCTTCTTTCAATCTTTGCATCGCCATCTTGTCTTTGGACAAATCAATCGCGTGCGATTTTTTAAATTCGTCTACGAGATAGGAAATAATTTTGTTATCCCAGTCGTCGCCGCCAAGTTTCGTATCGCCGTTGGTCGCAAGCACTTCAAATACGCCGTCGGAAATTTCCAAAATAGAAACGTCGAACGTACCGCCGCCAAGGTCGTAAATCATAACCTTGCCGCCCTTGTCCTTATCCAAACCGTACGCAAGCGCCGCCGCCGTAGGTTCGTTGATGATACGAAGTACGTTAAGCCCTGCAATTTTACCTGCGTCTTTGGTGGCTTGACGTTGGCTATCCGAGAAATACGCGGGGCAAGTGATAACCGCTTCGGTTACCTTTTGTCCGAGATACGCTTCCGCATCCGCTTTCAATTTCGCAAGCGTCATCGCCGAAATTTCTTGGGGCGAATAATCTTTATCGTCGATTTTTACTTTATAATCGGACCCCATATGTCTTTTAATGGAAATAACCGTTTTATCGGGGTTAGCAACTGCTTGACGTTTAGCCGCTTGCCCAACCACACGAGAGCCGTCCTTTTGGAAAGATACCACGGAAGGAGTTGTTCTTGCGCCTTCCGCGTTTGCGATTACGACGGGTTCGCCGCCTTCCATAACCGCCACACACGAGTTTGTAGTACCAAGGTCAATACCAATAACTTTTCCTGCCATAATTTTTACACTCCTTTGTTTGCGGCTTTTTGCGCCGCCGATTTTGTTTACAGTTATATGTACCCACCAAAAAACACGCTTAAACACAAAAACAAAAAAAATTTTTACCCTATCGTAAAAATAAAAAAGACGGCAAACGAGTGTCGTTTACCAGCAACTTTTTTTCGCGCCGCGCATATACTAAAAGTATAAAGGCGGTGTATTATGGAATTGAGTTTTTCGCAACTTCGCGCAAAGGAAGTAGTCAATACGCAAGACGGCAGAAAATTAGGCAGAGTTTGCGACGTGGTGCTTTGCTATCCTGAAAATAGGTGGATAGGTATCGTTGCGCCCAACGGCAAGCCGTTCGGTTTTAAAAAGAACGGATTATTTATCGACTTACGGCAAATTGTCAAAATAGGCGACGACGTTATTTTGGTAAACGTGGGCGACCCCAAACCGCGCGGCTGCAAACCCAACTATTGCCCGCCGCCACCGCCAGAAAACCGCCGTTCGTTTGAAGAATACGAATGATATAAAAAACTCCCGTAGCATCACTTGTTACAGGAGTTTTATTTTTTTATTGCGTTACGATAACTTGCGCGTATCGAAGCACCTTATCGCCCTTTTTGTATCCTTTCACGTACACTTGCTTTACGATACCGCTCTCTTCCCCGTCTTCGGCAGGCATTGCCATAATCGCTTCCGAATAGGTAGCGTCGAACGGCTGGCCTACGGGATTGATTTCTTCTACGCCTTCGCCTTCCAACACCTTATGGAACGCTTTAAGCACCATATCCACGCCTTGCTTGGTGTTTTCGTCGGTGCAAGCGGCAAGCGCTCTTTCCAAGTTATCCCCGATAGGGAATAAGGCAGTGATAACGTCGTTTCTGCCGTCCGCGTAGCGTTGCGCCGATTGATTTTGCGTACGGCGGCGGTAGTTTTCGTATTCCGCAGTAACGGCGTACCATTTGCGTTTATTTTCTTCCGCTTCGGCAACCGCCTTGTCCAGTTCTTCTTGTAATTTTTTCGCGTTCTTTTTAACGGGTTTTTCCGTTTGCGTTTCTTTTTGTTGGTCTTTCAATTCTTCGTTTTCCATTTTCTCTTCTCCAAACGTTTTCGTACGTTTATTTATACCGCCCTTTTTCCCATTTTAAACAACTTATTTTATTTATACGTCTAAATGCACGAAATTTTCGCGCGTGGAATAGCGGTAAAAAATCGCTTTTCTCCCGATAACGGCTACGGGCACAGCGTCGAGTAAATCGGCTACGTTTTCCGCTAAATTGCGTGCGTCCGTATCCGCGCTTTCCAAAATGTTTACTTTGATAAGCTCGCGCGCGTCAAGCGCATCGGAAAGCGTTTTTAAAAGATTGTCGGTTATACCGCCTTTCCCTATTTGCGTTATCGGCGATAACGTCGCCGCGATAGATTTTAATTTACTTCTTTGTTTACTGGTTATATTTTCTCTTGTAATCATATTTTTCTCCAAATGTTTTTTAATATAGAGCAACGCTACATAGTATCACGCGGCTTTGTTGCCGTTGTACCACTCAAACTACACCAACCGAAGTAACACGGTTGTACCACCCAAGCTACACAGTAGCGAAGTAAAACGCTTCAAATGCGAGTAGTTCAAGGAAAAGGAAAATTTTTCGACGCGCGCGTACATAGACGTACGTAAGCAAGAAAAATTCTTATTTAACGAAGAAATACGAAGTATTTCAAGCGTTTTACGGTATGAAGTCGAATTCGACGTCGCCGATCGATACCGTGTCGCCCTCTTTGCAGCCCATTTTCGCAAGTTCCTTAATAACGCCGCGAAGCCGTAATACCTTTTGGAAATATTGCATAGAATCGGGATTGTTCAATACGACGTTTCGACAAAGCAAATCGATAAGTCCACCCACCACGACGTATACTCCGTCTTCGTCGCGGAAAATTTCGAAATTCAAGTCTTCATTCGCCATATACGTAAAGTCTTCGTCGCAAGGTACGGGCTCTACGGGCGGCAAGGTATCCAGTACTTCAAAAATGCCTTCGATAAGTTCCCGAGTGCCTTCGCCCGAAACGGCGGTAATGGGGAATATTTTATATTTCCTGCCGTATTTTTTCTTGAACGTCTTTAAATTGTCTTCCGCGCCGTAAATATCGCATTTATTGCATACGATAATTTGCGGCAAATCAGCAAGCACTTCGCTGTATTCCCGAAGCTCGTCGTTAATCTTTTTGAAATCTTCTATGGGGTCGCGACCTTCACAGCCGGAAATATCCACTACGTGGCAAAGCATTCTCGTCCGTTCGATATGCCGCAAGAAATCGTGTCCCAAGCCCGCGCCTTGTGCCGCGCCTTCGATAAGACCGGGAATATCCGCCGCCACAAACGATTTTTCATAGTATCGCACCACGCCAAGATTAGGCGAAAGCGTCGTGAAATGATAGTTGGCAATCTTCGGCCTTGCCGCGGAAATTTTGGAAAGTAAGGTACTTTTGCCTACGTTGGGGAAACCCACCAAACCGACGTCGGCAATCACTTTCATTTCCAAAATAACGTAATGTTGTTTTACCTTTTCGCCCTTTTGCGCGAAGTTGGGCGCGTGTCTGCGCGCGGTAGTAAACCTAACGTTCCCTTTACCGCCGTTACCGCCTTTTGCCACTAGCACTTGTTGTCCGTCTTCAAACACGTCGCAAATCAGCCTGCCGCTTTCTTCGTCGCGCACAAGCGTACCCAAGGGCACTTTGATAAACACGTCTTTACCGCTTTTCCCAAAACAACGGTTCGTGCCGCCCATTTCCCCGTCTTCAGCAAGGAATCGGGAAGTAAAACGGAAGGGAAACAAATCGTTCATATCCTTATCGCCTACAAAATAAACGTCGCCGCCCTTACCGCCGTCGCCGCCGTCAGGACCGCACGCAGGTTTCCCTTTAAAGGCTTTAAACGAGTTCATTCCGTCGCCGCCGTTGCCTGCTTTTATTAAAATTTTCACTTTATCGGTAAATTCACCGTTCGCCATCGTAAAAACCTTTTACCTTATTTTTCTCTAATTCCCTAATAGTATAGCAAAAACCCACGGAAAAATCAATAAAAAACAACGCAAAGAACGTAAAAAAGCGGCTTTGCGCCGCTTTTTTTATTTTCCTACCCATTTCACTTTCCGTAAAATACCCGTGGATAGCACTTTTTTTTCGTTCGTGGACTGCACCGCTTCTTCCAACAAATCGGAAAAGAAGGTACGCGCGTCGGTAATCCGTTCGCAAAACAGATAATAGGCAAGCGAGCCGGGTACGGTATTCACTTCGCAAAGATACGCTTTGTTATCACTCACCAAAAAATCCATACGTACCACGCCCTTGAAGTTCATACGCTTATAAAGCGTTTTGGTATACGCGCGGATTTTTTCGCGTAGTTCTCCACTCAACGCACACCTGCCCCCGCCTTTTGTTCCGTCCGACGTGCGTTTTACGTACTTGTCTTCAAACGAATAAATACCGTCCCCAAACGCTTCTTCCGCTTCGGAAACGCAAATTTCCCCTTTGATACAGCACGCGGCGCAGTTGACGTCCTTTTTATCTTCTAAATATTTTTCGATAATAACGCGGTTATCCAACGCAAACGCCCCTTCTATCGCCGCCTTGGCTTCCCCTTCGTTTTTCGCCACCGCTATCCCGATAGACGAGCCCAAGTGCGACGGCTTGATAACGACTGGATATTTCAGCCGCGATTGAATACTTTTAAGCAAAAACGCACCGCGCCGCAAATAGTCTTGCTCGTTTACGCGGATATAATCGACGGTGGGCACGTTTAACGCGCGCGCGGCAAGCTTGGTAAGTCCTTTATCCATAAATATACCCGACGAAACCAAATCGGGCGAGGCAAGCGGAATACCGTTCCACTCCGCTAAAGCGGATACGCCGCCCCCTTCGCCTAAACCGCCGTGGCAACAGTTGAGCGCAACGTCTATTTTCGTAATGCGCTTTATCTTCTTTTTCGAGCCGTTCATTGCGTACAACACGCCCCCTTCGATAAACACTCTTTGAAAGGCCGAAAAATTCCCTTCTTTAAACACGCTTAAATTAAACATTTTATCTGAAGTATATATTTCCCCGTCGGTATGTATATACAAGGGTAACGGCTCGTACTTTTCCCTGTCTAAAAGGTGGAGTACAAACACCCCCGTGAGTACCGAAATTTCGTTCTCGCAGGACTTACCGCCGAAAAAAACCGCCACTTTCCGCATCAAAAAAACACCTCCGCGTTATATTTCTTTGCTTTGGTGCTTCTTTCGTTTTTTATTTTTTCTATTTTCTATTTTTTAGCAGTCGAGTGCTTTTCATTATAACCGTTTTAATATACGTCGGGCAAATCGTTCAAAAACAATACCGCGTCGCCTGCGCAAAGCCATTTAGACAATTCGTCCTGCGCTTTTTGTAACGTATTTACCGTGCGCACTTTTTCCGCACTGCCGCCGGCAGCCAAATACCCGTTTTTCACCGCCGCAACCAACGTGTCGCCAACCAAAATCACCAAATCGAGCTCTAACTTGGCAATCTCCGCGCCCAGCTCCGCGTTCGTCTTTTCTTCCAGCACGCCGCACTCTACAATCCCCGGCGTAACGACGCATTTCCTACCCGAAAACCGACCGAGTGCTTTCAGCGCCGCTTTTGCACCGAGCGGATTACAGTTATACCCGTCGTCTAAAATATATACGTCGCCGCTGCGGAGAAGTTGCAGTCTATGTTCTACGGGAACAAGATTTTGCACTCCTTTCGCAATTTCTTCCGCCGATAAACCCAGCTTTGCCGCCAACGTTACGGCAAGTGCGATATTCTCCACCGCCCCTTCGCCAAGCAGCGGAGTGCATACGGGAATTTCTTTTTCGTCCAAGCAAAGGACAAACTCCGTTTGCGTTGCCTGTAAGCGTACGTCTTTTATAAGCTTTTCATCCGCAAAGCAAGCGTGCTCGCTCAAGCCGTCCTTTTCCACTGCCGCCTGCAAGCCCTTGCCGCAAACGACCTTTGCATCGCAGCGCAATATTTCGCTCTTTTCCGCCCAAACGTTTTCAAGCGAACCGAACGTAGCGATATGCTGTTCGCATACGCCCGTAAATACGGCGTATTGCGGTTTTACCATTGCGCAAAGTTCTTTAATATCCCCTGCCTTTCGCGCACCCATTTCCGCAATAAGCAGTTGCTTTTTAGAAAATTCGGGCGCGGTAACGGTGAGTGCCACTCCTATAGGCGTATTATACGAAGCAGGCGTTGCCACTACGTCGTATTTTACCGACAAAATACTGTTTAAGATATTTTTCACCGACGTTTTTCCGTAACTGCCCACTACGGCAACGCGAAGTATATCACTTTCGTCTAATACCTGCCCTGCCCGTTTTATAAATTTTTTGTTGTGCGCGTTTTCAAACACGCTGATAATAGAATTCGCCAAACACAGCAATAACGGCAACAACATAGGCGTTACGCTAAAGGGCACGTACGCAATCAATGCATAAAACGGCGAACCGTTCCACTTCGCCAAAAACGTAAGCACTGCAATAAAGATATAACAAAATACCGCTACGATAAATAAATATGCCACGAACAAACGCTGCAAACGCGGCGTGCGTTTTACGGGTACTTTTAAAGCAAATTTTCTATCGGAAAGGATAAACAAGCCGCACAAGGCGAAAAAAGGCACGGACGAAACGGCAAGCGCGCCTACCGTTCCTAAAAACGAAAAGCAAAGCGTACTCACCGCGGAAACGAGCGCCAAAGTAAGCGCCCAAACCCATAACCGATTGAATAATAAATTTTCCTTTCTCTTCAGCCAACGCAGATATGCGCCACCCTTATAGCCGCCTTGTTGCAACGCGCCTACCGATTGCACGGTAGCCACACAAAAAATAACGCTACATATCAGGCTTGCCGCTATTCTCGACCATACGTCAAACATATAAAAATTCCTCTGCTATCAAATTAAAGACGACGGGATTTTCCGCAAACGCGAAATGTCCGCCTTCTATTTTTTTCATCTTCGCCCACGGAAAAGCGTCTACGTACGCTTCCGCTTCCGCGCTACTAACCGTTTTATCACGCGTTCCCTGCACGATAAGCACTCGGTTTTGCACTCTTTTGGCGCAAGCGCGTAAATCTTCGTTGACTATCTTTTTATAACTCTCTTTCATTATCGGGGAAAGCGAGCGGTATTCCTTACTACCAAACCGTTTTTCCGCAAAGCGCGGCGCAAATTTCTTCACCAAACGGTAAGCAGCCACCCTAAACTTATATCCCATTCCCCTATGCAAAATAACGCCTGCAGGGCCGGTGAGTATCATTTTATCGAATATATTTACATTTTCCGCCGCCGTCTTGATTGCCACTCTGCACCCAAACGAATGCGCAATAACATGCGGTTTGCGCACGCCTAACACGTGGAGTGCGGCAACCAGCCAACGGCTGTAATCGCCCACGGAAAACGACTCTTTTAACGGCGCACTTTGCCCAAAACCTAAAAAATCGAGTGCGGTAACGCGGTAAAATTTTGAAAAATACGCCACTTGTGCGGCAAACGCTTCTTTCGACGAGAGATAGCCGTGCAGCAAAAGCAAATCCTTTCCCGTCCCCTTTTGTATAAACGAAACTTCGGATAATACCGTTTGCGACAACCCCTTGCCCCCTTTCGTTTACAACGTTTTCACCATTTCCAAAGCCGACTCTCCGTCCGCATAATATTTTTCCCGAACGCGAGTGGTTACAAACCCCCGTCTTTCGTATAACGACTTCGCCGCTACGTTAGAAAGACGGACTTCTAAAAATACCCTTTCCACGCCGTGCGCTTGCATAGTACGTAAAAATTCGTCCATAAGCTTACCGCCAAGCCCCAAGCCGCGGCAATTCTCCGCGACGGCAATAATCAAAAGCTCCGCTTCTTCAAAGAGTTTCGTCGCGCAAAGATAGCCGACAAGCTTGCCGTCGACAAGCAATTTCAAGCCGTAAAAATCCGTTCTTTCAAACGCACTGAAAAGCTGCTGCTTCGTCCAAGCGTCTGGAAAGCATTCCTTTTCGAGTGCGGCAATAGTTTGAATATCTTCTTTTTCCCAAGGTAAAATGCTTACTTGCATAAATTGATTTCCGCCGAACTTTTTCGTACGTATAACGCCGTAAGCGGTGCAAACGCGCCCGCTTTTTCCTTTACTTCTACCGCCTTAATAAGTCCTTCTATAGGCGAAACAACGCG
The DNA here is from genome assembly GCA_045542595.1 of Candidatus Scatosoma sp. Taxonomy (GTDB): domain Bacteria; phylum Bacillota; class Clostridia; order Christensenellales; family Borkfalkiaceae; genus Scatosoma. Next base: position 34,747 of record JAZQLI010000003.1, read on the forward strand.
TACGTTTGCGTGCGCGGAAATAGGGAGCGAACCGTTACTGCAAAGCACGTATCCGTCCTTTTCAAGCGCTAACACTTCGCTTTCGGTAAGGTATGCAGGGGGTAAAATTACGTTCCCGTTTTGATAGCCGCAAGCGTAGTACGCGCCGTGCATAGCGTCTACCAAGCAAAGCGTCTTTTGCGCCGTATTTTCGGTATCTAACGTATTATATGCAATCGCGTCGAAAGACGTGATAGGCAACGTTTTTTTCGCGTGCGCCAACGCAAACCCTTTCATTGCGGCAATACCGATACGTATCCCCGTAAACGAGCCTGCCCCCACAACGGCGGCAAAAAAATCGCACTCGTCAACAGTCAGTTCGGCTTCTTTAAGTACTTCGTCTACCGTTTTCAGCCATAAAACGGAGTGTTTCATCGCGCAATCGGGTACGAAACGGGAGTACGTTTTCCCGTTTTTACTTGCCGCTACGCATAAATATTCGCCGCACGTATTCAACGCCAAATAATTTCCCAAAGCCTTTACCCCTTTTACTCGATAATAATTGCGCGTTCGTTTACTCCGCGCTTTTCTATCCGCACCCTTTTTACTACGGGCGGCAATAGCGGCGTGATATTTTGCGCCCATTCGATAAGGCAAATACCGCCCATATCGAAATAATCGGCAAGCCCTAACTGTTCGGCTTGTTCCACGGTTTCAATGCGGTAACAATCGTAATGAAACAGCCTGCCGTCGTAATCGTTCATATACGCGTAGGTGGGGCTGGTAACTTCTTCTTCCACGCCCAAGCCCTTAGCAACGCCCTTGGCGAACACCGTTTTTCCTGCGCCCATCTCTCCGTCTAATAGCACCACGTCGCCTGCGCAAAGCGTTTTTGCATACGCCGTAGCAAACGATTCCGTTTCTTCTCTCGATTTTGAAATGAATATTGCCATAATTCTATTATAATACCTTCCTACGAATTTTGCAATCGTTTACAAGCTTTAAATTTTCAACTTTTTAAGCACCGCCGATAACCGTTTATACAAAAGCATCGTTAAAACGCCCACCGCCGCCGTCTTAATAAGGTTAAACGCCACGATAAACCAAAACCCTTCCAAAAAGAGTGCCACTCCCGCTTCCGCGCCCAAAAACAAGGGAAAGGTAATAAAACGGTTGGTGATAAGCGCCGCCGCCGTACCGATAAAACACGCGCCAACCAAACAGGGAATTACCACTTTTAAACCTTTTTTAAAACGGTAAACCGTAGCAGGGAGTAGTATGTACGCCGAAGTAGTGATAGCGTTGGCAATCTCTCCCACGCCGCCGCTACCGCTTGCTAACGTACGAAGAAGCTCTTTTACTATACACACGATAACCCCTTCCACAGGCCCTAATAAAAACGCAATTAATAAAATGAATACGTTCCCGAAATCGAGTTTCAAAAACGGCAGCGCAGGGAAAAGCGGAAAATCTAATAAACTCACTGCAAAGGCGAGTGCTACAAACACTGCCATAAACGCCATACGTTTGGAAGAGAACTTTTGCTTTATTTGTTTTATCGGCTTTTTTTCTTTTTCGTCCATACCTATCTCCACAATAAAACCGCCCCAAAGCCTTGGGGCGGCAATGCGCGCAATAAATCGGCAAAAAGACGCCTTGTCCTTTCCGCCCATTCCTTTCCTATCCGGACTATACCGTCGGTACGGGAATTTCACCCGTTCGGGAGCAAACGCTCTTCGCAGACTCTACTGCCGGTGGGGAATTACACCCCGCCCCAAAGAATATCGGTTATTTTATTTTTTTACAGTATACCATTTTTCACGCGTACTGTCAAGCAAATTGCTATACAAGCGGAAAATCCACCCAAAAAGTACTCCCCTTGCCCTTTTCGCTATCCACACCGAATGCAAAGCCGTGCAGCTGCAATACCGTTTTCACAATCGAAAGCCCCAAGCCCGTGCCTTTTACGGGGCGTTTATGCGTAGTTGCACTGCGGCAATATCTATCCCAAATGCGAACAAGCTCTTCTTCGGCAATACCTTCGCCCGTATCGGTTACCGAAAAACGGAATACCTTTTCGCCCGTCCGCTTTAAGCGTACGAACACCTTTTTATCGTCGCCCGTATAATTAACGGCGTTGCCTATCAAATTATACAGTACCTGTTCTATCTTCACTTCGTCCCCGCGCGTAAACAAATCGCTTTCCACGTCCGTTTCAAACACGTAACCACTCTCCGTGGTAAGATAGGAAAATTTTCCCAAAATAACCGACAGCGTAGCCGACATATCCATCTCTTCCATTTGTAACGAGTCTATCCCCGAACGGAGTTTAGATAAATCGAGTACGTCTCCTACGAGTGTGGTCAGCCTATCCGATTCGTCAATGATAACCTGCGCGTGCTTTTCCCGTTTTTCGGGATAATTACCCGAAATTTCTTTTATCATAGACGCGTATGCCTTAATCATTGTCAAAGGCGTTTTAAAATCGTGCGAAACGTTGGCGATAAGCTCTTTTTGCATCGTGTCCGTTTTCGCAAGCTCGTCGCGAGCAAAGTTTAACGACTCGGCAAGCTCCGCAAGCTCGCTCCCGTAATCGTTACCGTGGAAATCGACGTTGAAATCCCCTTCGGCAAGCCGCTGCGCAGAACGAGTCATTTCCGCAATCGGTCTTGTCAGCCAGCCCGATACCGCGCTGGAAACCGCAAACGCCAACACGAACATAAACACGGATACCAAACCCGTTCTAAGGCTCATTTCCGCCGCTACCGATTCTAATAAATCTAACGATTTATACACGTAAAGATACACCGAATCGTTACCGTACACGGGTAATTTCGCCCCGAATACGTACTCCCCGTCGCCTTCATAGGTAACGTCGTTTTGCTTGCGTTCGGCAAGCAGTTCTTTCAGGCGTGCAATTTCCGAAGAAAAATCTCTTGTGCCGTTCACGGTTTTGGGCAAAAGCACTCGCCCATTCCCGTCCAAGACTACGATATTCACTCCGTAACGGAGTGCAAGCCGCTCCACGTAAATACTCCAATTTTGTTGTGTGGGGAGTTCCGCATACAGGTCGGCTATAATGCGTTCGCCCTTTTGGTTGACGTCTTTCGCCACTTCGCCCTTATACGTTTGGGCGAGCAAAAAATTTTGCGTAAAAGAAAAAATAAGCAGAATCAAAAAGGTAAACGCAGAAAACACCGCCCAAAGCAAAAAGTAAATGCTTGTACTTTTTCGCTTTTGACGGTACGCTTTCCGTTTGTTTGCAGACGGTTTTACTTGGGCATTTTCCGCCCCCGTCCGTGTTGTTTCCTTGTTGTTTTTCGCCATATATTATCCGTTTTTAAAAGTTATTCTTCAAACTTATATCCCAAACCGCGGAGCGTTACGATAAATTTACGATACTCTTTTAAATTGCTCCGCAGCATTTTTATATGCGTATCCACCGTTCTATCGTCCCCGTAAAAATCAAATCCCCAAACGTCGTACAACAGTTTTTCACGCGTTAAGGCGATACCTTTGTTGCGGATAAGATAAAAAAGCAATTCGTATTCCTTAGGCGTAAGTTCCGCTTTTTCGCCGTCTACGTATACGTTCCGCCCTGCCATATCCACTTCCAAACCTTCAAATTTTAACACTTCGTTCCCCGAAGATTTTTGTCTGCGGCGCTTGGTAACGGCGTTGATACGCGCCATCACTTCCTTGGGCGAGAACGGCTTGGTTACGTAGTCGTCCACGCCAATTTCAAACGCGAACAATTTATCATATTCTTCCCCACGCGCCGACAGCATAATGACGGGGATATCTTTCCCTTTTTTTATTTCTTTCACTGCGGAAAAGCCGTCGAGATGGGGCATCATAACGTCCATTAAAATCAAATCGTAATCGTTTTCCCTGCACAATTTTACCGCTTCCATACCGTCAGCCGCCTCAAATGCTTCGTTCCCCTCAAACTCAATATACTCACGAAGCACTCCGCGAATCATCTCTTCGTCGTCCACAATTAAAATTCTCATAAATTTTCTCCTAAAAGGTAAATTTTGGTTTTTCTATTATAGTTATACCCAAAAAATGTTAAGGATACAACAAAAAAGAGTGAAATATGTGTGAAAATGTATTTTTTCATATAGAGTATAACAAATTTTCCTTTTTTTGTCAACCCTGACGGAAATTTTCCCCCTTTCGCGTTGACAAAAACAAAAACTCGTTGTATAATAGAAAGGACGGACAACCCCGCCGAATATCAGTATACTATAAGGAGAATATACTATGCAACTCAACGGAAAAGTAGTTATCATCACGGGCGGCGGCAGAGGCATCGGCTTTGGACTTTCCACCGCTTTTGCTAAAGCAGGCGCGAAAATCGTTATCACGGGCAGAACGGAAAGCACTCTTCTTGCCGCGAAAGAAAAATTAGAAAGCGCACACGGCTGCGAAGTGCTTACCGTAACCGCCGACGGCGCGGACGAACAAGCCATTCAAAACGTAATTGATAAAACGGTGGAAAAATTTGGGCGTATCGACGCGGTAGTAAACAACGCACAAGCTTCCGCTTCGGGTAAAATGCTTATACAACACACGAAGGAAGATTTAGACCTTGCCATCTATTCTGGGCTCTATGCCACCTTCTTCTATATGCAAAAAGCGTATCCTTACCTTAAGGAAAGCAAGGGCTGCGTTATCAACTTCGCTTCGGGCGCAGGCTTGTTTGGACGTATTGCGCAGTCTTCGTATGCAGCGGCAAAAGAAGGCATTCGCGGACTTTCCCGTGTCGCGGCAACCGAATGGGCTCCCGACGGAGTGCGTGTAAACGTCATTTGTCCCCTTGCTATGACGGAAGGGTTGCAAAAGTTTAAAGAAGAATATCCCGAACGCTACGAACAAACGATTAAAGGCGTGCCTATGGGCAGATTTGCCGACCCCGAAAAGGACGTTGGCGGCGTTTGCGTATTCCTTTGCAGCGACGACGCTTCGTATATCACGGGCGAAACGATTACCCTGCAAGGCGGTAGCGGTTTAAGACCGTAATTGTTGTTTTTAAATATGTAACGCGCCATCTTCGACGTTTCGAAGATGGCGCGTTTTTCATTAGGATATATTCTTTTTTATGGCTTGTAAGGCGTTTTTTTCCAAACGCGAAACTTGCGCTTGGGAAATACCCACTTCTTCGGAAATTTCCGTTTGCGTTTTGCCTTGATAATAGCGAAGATACAAAATTCTCCGTTCCCGTTCGCCCAGCTTTCCTATCGCTTCACCGAGCGCGACGTGCTCCGTCCAAATTTCGTCCGTATTCTTTTCGTCGCAAAGCTGGTCCATTAAAAGCAACGTATCGCCCGATTTATTGTATACGGGCTCGTAAATGGAAATAGGGTCGGAAATGGCGTCTAAGGCGTATACCACTTCCCGTTCAGCTACTTGCAAACGCTCGGCTATCTTTTGCGTAGTAGCTTCTTCGTCGTCGCTTTCAATCGCTTCGCGCGCCTTTAACACTTTGTACGCCATATCGCGGATACTCCGCGAAACGCGCAGCGAATTGCCGTCTCGAAGATACCGCTTAATTTCCCCCACTATCATAGGTACGGCGTACGTGCTAAATTTTACACCGACGCTTGTGTCAAAGCCATCGATAGCTTTGATAAGACCTACACAGCCAGCTTGAAATACGTCGTCCGCGCCCAAGTTTTTAATGCGAAACCGCTTGACAAGAGATAACACAAGCCGCATATTGCCGACGATAAACGTATCGCGCGCGGCTTTATCCCCTGCTTTGATGCGTTTCATCAACTCTTCGTTTTCCTTGGCGGAAAGCTTAGGTAGCCCTGCGGTGTCCACACCGCAAATTTCCACTTTTTGCATACTCCTTTCACTCCTTTGGGATAAAATATCCCCACGGCAGGTACGCGTTGAACGGCGTTTTTCCTGCGCTTATTGAGTATGCGCTATCGTCGTAATTTTTATACCTAAAACGCGGCAAGCCTTTTCCAAGCCCGCCGCTTAATATGTTGGTTGTATTTTTTAATACTGATATAAATTGATAATTTTCTTTTCCTTTTTTTGAGCGTATTTATAAGCGATTTTTGTACCGCTATTACGTCTTATAGGACATAAGCTATTACTCTTCGTCTCTCTTTTAAATGGTGGCACATAATTCTCGTTATAATAAAACACGCAATAAGTAGAATTGTCAATCATTTCGTAATTGCGTTCTATATACGAATATTTGCCTGCTTTTTCTAATTTAAGCGGAAAATACGTTTCTTCATAATATTGAAGTAGATATTCTTCGTATAATTTATCTACGCTTGGATAAACCGCCCTAACGTATATTCTTTTAATAAAAGAATACGTTTCTTTCAATTCCGTTACAACTTCCCACGATAAGTTGTTAAATGCGCTCATACTGCCAAAAAGAAAGGTTGTAACGCCTTTATTTATAAGCGTTACGATTGTTTCTCTTAATAAAAATTTAAGTTTTTCAGTTTTTTCAATCGTCCTATGCCCTATAAAACAAACTTTCATATTTTCCCTGCGTTTTCGTGGAATTCCGTAAATATTATACTAAAAACACGAAAAAAAGTCAACATCGTGGAACTCCACGAGATAATATTTTTAATAATTCATATAATAATTTCGTGGAATACCTATAAGGAACTCCACGAAGGTGGCTATATGAATATCAATGACGCGATAATTAAAAGAATTAAAGAAATTTGCGAAGACAGGGACATAAACGTATGCGGAGCGACGTTAAGCGGTGGAAAATCGCCATCGGCAATTTACGACTTGATTAAAGGCAGAACAAAATGTTCTAAAGTGTCAACCATTAAAGCCTTTTGTCAAGGCGCTAATATCACTTTATCTGAGTTTTTTGATAAGGAATACTTTAACGACTTTGAAGAATAATCTCAATAAAAAAACTACGGGGACACCCCGTAGTTTTTTTATTCCATTTTAGCAATTTCCTTTTTCAAGCGGACGATAATTTTCTTTTCTAACCGTGAAATGTAGCTTTGGGAAATGCCAAGCAAATCGGCAACGTCTTTTTGCGTCATTTCTTCGCCGCCGCCCAAGCCGAACCGCAAAAACATAATTTTGCGTTCTCTATCCGATAATTTTTTCAACGCTTCTTTCAGCTGTTCCTTTTCCGCATTCGCTTCCACGTCGCCGTATACCGCGTCTGCCGAAGTGCCTAACACGTCGGATAAAAGCAGTTCGTTGCCTTCGAAATCGGTATTCAACGGCTCGTCAAAGGAAATTTCACTTTTAAGCCGTGCCGTACGGCGGAGATACATTAAAATTTCGTTTTCAATGCACCGCGAAGCATACGTGGCAAGCTTGATATTTTTATCCGTTTTAAACGAATTGATTGCCTTGATAAGCCCTATCGTGCCGATAGAAATTAAATCGTCGCTGTCCACGCCTGTATTATCAAACTTTCTGGCTATGTATACCACCAAACGCAAATTCCGCTGAATGAGTTCCGCTTTCGCCTTTTCCCGTTCCGCTTCTTCGCCGCCGAGCATTTTTTTCAGCGTTTCCCCTTCTTCTTCCGCCGATAAAGGGAGTGGTAAAGCTTCGCCGCCACCGCAAACGTAGTCCACCGTATTTTTGGCGTTAATAATCCCCATTTTTTGCAAGAAAATTTGTAATACTTCGGTAAATTTCATACGCATCAACCGTCCTTTTCTAATAAAGCTCCGTTTAAGAGTAACGAATATTCTCGGTTTAACATATTCGCGGAAGACGCAAAATATGCTTGTTGTTTTTGTATTTTTCCCTTTGGTGTTTCAACGGAAATTTCCGCAAGATACACCTTTGTCTTTTTTATGCCTGATAGCGTTTCAAATATAATTTCATCGCATACCTGCCCCACTTCTTTATCAAGGATAGCCTGTCCGAACAAATCGTAAAAAATATCGGGAGAAAGAAAGCAAACGGGCAAACCGTTTTTATTTGCGGCATTGCCGCTATCCATAAACCCCAAAACGCGCGCTTTGTGGTTGCGAAAAACAAGTTCGCAAGGATAAATATATTGATGCAACGCCCGTTTTTTATAAATTTTTACCAAAACAAATGCCAAAACGAGCAAAAACACAAGCGCGATACCCGTCAAAAACCATAGGTTGACCTTTTGCTGGAATATCGCCGTCAATGCACCGCCCAGCGTAAACGTAAAAACGTAAAACAGCAGGCAAATGAACGCATACCTGCCCACGTCCTTTTTCGATTTTATTTTACCAAACGGAATAAGGCAAATCAGCGCGCCAACCGAAAATTTAAGTACGTATAGCGCCCAAGGCGGCAGGATAAGCAAGGGAAACAAAACAGCAAGCGTAGCCCCTACACAAGCCGCAAAAAGCATATTTTTCAGTTTACATTTTTGCCTTGCCGCAAAAAACGCGAGATACAATATCGCCCCGTCCAACGCAAAATTTTGCAAAAACGCGTATTCGATATACACCGTCATAAAATAGCCTCAATGCCTTACGTTATAAGGGATTGAGGCTATTATACCATATATTTTGAAAAAATAAAAAAACGCCTTTTGTAAAATAGGCGTTTTTTTTGTCGTTTTCATTAGGAAACAAAAGGCTTTCAGCCATTTTACTTTAAAAAACTTAAAATGCGTTTTTATAATAAAAAATTTCGTTATTTTCGTCCACTTCGGCAACGTCGAAACGCGCGTTCGGTTCTTCCCCTTTTTGCATCCAAAACCATTGCGCTATTTTGTAATACCGCCCCTGTTTTTGTTTACCCACCGCTTCACGCGGCGTGCCGTAAGCGGTGGTAGTGCGCGCTTTTACTTCGATAAAAACCAACTCGTCTTTGTCCTGCGCGATAATATCCGCTTCCCCAAACGGCGTACGGTAATTTTTATGTAGAATACGCATTTTTTGCTTTTTTACGTACTCTGCAACCAGTCGTTCGCCCTTTTTACCTAAAAGTTTTTTGTGAACGTCCTGCGGTGAATCGGGCATAAACCGTACTCCTTAATTCCTTTGATATGTTCCGCTGTGCCGTAGCCTTTATTTTTTTCGAATGCGTAATGGGGATAGGTTTTTGCGTACTCGTCCATCAGGCTATCACGGTGCACTTTGGCAATAATACTTGCCGCGCCGATAGAATAGGAAAGCGCGTCGCCGTGGATTACGCTTTGTTGGGGCAGTGAAATATCCAGCGTCATATTGCCGTCGGTGAGTACTACGTCCCCTTGCGGCAGGCTTTCGATTGCCTTTTTCATACCCAAGCGTGTGGCTTGTAAAATGTTCATTTCGTCAATTTGTTTTTCGTCGATTTCAATAATTTGATAACAAAGCGCGCGCTGTTTAATTTCTTCGGCAAGTTGTTCACGCTTTTTCGCGGATAATTTTTTGCTATCGTCCACACCGACGACAAGCGCGCTTTCATCCAACGGCATTACTACCGCCGCGCAAACTACAGGGCCAGCTAAAGGTCCGCGCCCCACTTCGTCCACGCCTATGATATAACGGTAGCCTTTTGCAAGCAACGCTTTTTCATACGCTAATTTTTCTTCCGCATTCCAAACTTTTTTCATAACATACCTTTTTATAACGTATAATCGGCGTAATCGGTTGCCGATTCTAACGTAATTTTCCCCAAACGACCTTTACGGAAATCGTCAATCAACGCTTTCGCGCCGCGTTCGTAATCGAACTCGCCGCCGCGTAAAATAAAACCGCGACGTTTACAAAGCGCTTCGTACATTGCCAACTTCTCGGAAAAATCGGTAATGCCGTAGCGTTCGGTTAAATATTGCGGATATTTTTCCGCAAGCTCGCCTAAAAGCTCTAACGCGATATCGTCCATATCCAAAATATCGTCGTTAATACTGCCGATAAACGCAAGGTGCTTTGCCAGGTTTTGATTATCAAAGGAAGGGGGCATTGTACCAGGGGTATCGAGCAAATCGAACTCGCCACATTTCAGCCAGCGCACGTCGCGCGTAACGCCTGCTTTATCCCCCGTTTTTGCGCGTTTTTGTCCACTGATAAGGTTGACGAGCGTACTTTTGCCCGTGTTGGGGATGCCCGCTACCATAAAGCGAAACGTTTTTGTAAGCCCTTTTGCCTGCGCGCGCGCACGTTTTTCTTGCGTGATTTCGGTAAGCTTTTGCAGGATAAAACGTTTAGACGAAGGATTTGTCGAATTGCATTTTATACAATACAAACCCCGTTGTTCAAACCATTTTAAAAAGCCGTCCGTTTTGGCGCTATCTGCCATATCCGCTTTGTTTAAAAGGTATAAAACGGGCTTTTCTCCGAATATTTTTTTGAAGTTTTTGTTCACCGAAGCCATAGGCGCACGCGCGTCGAGTACGCAAATAATGCCGTCGCATAAATTGCGCTTTTCTTCCATATCGCGCATAGCGCGCGTCATATGACCGGGAAACCATTGTATATTTTTCATAATTATTCCTTTGGGTAAGTTGTAACGCTACATAGTAGCGAAGTAAAACGGTTTAGATACGAGCAAGACAAGGAGAAGGAAAATTTTTCGCCGTGCGCGTACATAGACGTACGTAAGCAAGAAAAATTTTTATTCGACGCCGTATTGCGAAGTATATAAAACTTTTTACAACAGGTCGGGGCGGCGTTTCTTTGTCAACTCAATAGCCCTTTCTCGCCGCCATTTGTCGATTTTCGCGTGGTCGCCACTGCGTAAAACTTCGGGAACGGGTATGCCGCGGTATTCCTGCGGACGGGTGTATTGCGGATATTCTAACAAGTTATCCGAAAAGCTTTCGTCTACAAGCGACGACGGACTGATAACGCCGTCTACGTAACGGGAAACGCAGTCTGCTATTACCATAGCAGGCAATTCTCCCCCCGTCAAAACGTAATCTCCTATCGAAATTTCTTCGTCGATAAATAAATCGAGTGCGCGTTGGTCTACTCCTTCATAATGTCCGCAAAGCAAAATTAAATGCTCGTAATTGAGAAGTTCGAAAACCTTTTGTTGACGGAAGGTTTCCCCTTTGGGAGACATATAAATACGCCGTGCTTTATGTTCGGGGTCGAGCGCTTCAATAGCGCTGCCGATGGGTTGGGGCATCATTACCATACCCGCACCGCCGCCAAAAGGATAATCGTCGCATTTTAAATGTTTATCCTGCGTGTAATTGCGCAGGTTGACGACGTTGATTTGAATTTTTCCGTCCTTTTGCGCCCGTCCTAAAATGCTTTCCTGCATTGCCGAAAACATATCGGGAAAAAGGGTAATGATATCTATTTTCATAGCTGTTCCTTATTTCTCTCTTTGGTCTTTTTATACCACTCTTTTATTTCAAATTGAGTTTATTTTTTACTCTATGTAACTGATAGCAAACGCATAAAACGCTGATAGCCGAATACAGCAATATCAGTAACACGTTGCCTACGTGCAAACCGACAGGGTCGGTTTCGAACCATATCAAAAGCTCCGTACCCCACATCATACCTACCGTTTCTACTACCATAAGCAGGATATATGCAATAACGACTCGGAGTACTATCGCCCCTTTTTTATTAAATTTTTGTCCCCAGCAAGTGAGCGCGCCTGCCACGCAAAAAACACCGACTATGGTTATCAATGCTAAAATAATGCCTTCTATCGTTTCGAAAATATCCGAAACAAGGTTGGTTTCGGGCATAGGCGCAACTTCCAGCACTCCTTCAAAAATTTCCAAGAAGTGCGCGCCGCTACAAACGACGATTATTACGCTAATAATACTTGCCACAATACCGATAAGCGCCGCGATAGTGCCGCTTAAATGCTTGGCAAGAATATGTTCTTCCGCGGAAGCCGGAATACTGAACGTAAGATACCCTTGTTCTTTGAAAAAATGTTTCTCGTACCGATGGATTGCTACGATAAACGGCACGATAACCGTTGCCAACACTCCGTAAAGGTACAAAATAACGGTGAGTATCAATAGCGTAGAAAGCGCTTCGTTTTCATACGACGGCAAATTGAATACTACACACGCAAGCACCGTTAAGCCGAAAAGCAAGCCCAAACAAAGATACAGCGCAGGCATAATAGCACGGAATTCGTACTTGAGTAATTTTTTCAGCATTCTACCGCGAACGGTTTTCAGCTTGCCTTTTTTATTATAGTCGTTTTCGGGTAACGGAAAGGTGATTTCTTCTTCGATAACAGGCAACGTTTTTTCTACCGTTGACGGCGTTTGCATTTCTTCCGATTTGATTGGTTCACTTTGCGTGGCGAATTCTTCAAATACGTCTTGTTCGTTTACATCCATTTGAACACCTCCCTAAACAATGCGTCTATCGTTTTACCTTCGCGCGCACGGATTTCTTCTCTATCTCCTTGCAACACTACGTTGCCTTCCTTTAAGAATATGATATAATCGAAATAGTCTTCGATTTCCGAAATCAAATGCGTACTGATAAGCATAGTGGCGTTTTCCGCCTTGTTCGCCAAAATAGTTTGTAATATGTAATCGCGTGCGGCAGGGTCTACACCTGCAATCGGTTCGTCGAGAATGTATAATTTTGCGTTTCTCGACAGTGTTAAAATAAGCGCCAGCTTTTCTTTCGTACCTTTGGAAAGTGCTTTTACCTTTTTGCGTTCGTCTACGCCCAACTCGCGCAGCATACGCAGTGCTTTTTCTTTATCAAAATCGTCGAAAAAGTCGGTAAAGTATTCTATCTCTTGTTTCACGGAATAGTTATCATTCAACGAATGGGTATCCGAAAGGTAGGAAACGATAGATTTGGTTTCCACTCCCACGGCTTTATCGGCAATTTTTACCGTGCCTTCGGTGGGTGCTAACAAGCCCGTCAATAATTTAATAAGCGTTGTTTTTCCACTACCGTTAGGGCCTAACAATCCCACAATACCGCCCCTGTGCGGAACGGAGAATTCTAACGCGTTGAGTGCGCAAAAATCGTCGTATTTCTTGGTTAAATTTTTACATTCAATAATATTTGCCATACGCTTCTCCTTTATAATCATTTCGTACACGGTATGCCCGTTTTATAAAATAGCTTCCACAAAGCCTGCGCTATCGAAAAATTCTAAATCTTCCATTTTTTCGCCCGTACCCGCAAAAATGACAGGCAAGGAAAGTTCTTGCGAAAGAGAAAATACGAAACCGCCCTTTGCCGTGCCGTCAAGCTTGGTAAGTACGATACCGTCCAGCTCTACCGCTTCGTCGAATACGCGCGCTTGATTGACGGCATTTTGCCCCGTCGTAGCGTCCAAAACAAGTAGTTTTAAAAAGTCCGCTTCGGGGTATTCGCGCGAGACTACTCTATCCATTTTACGCAGTTCGTTCATTAAATTTTCCTTGACGTGTAACCGCCCTGCCGTATCCACAATAACCACGTCCGTCTTTTTCGCTTTTGCAGAAGATACGGCGTCGAAAATGACCGCCGACGGGTCGCTACCTTCTTCGTGTTTTACGATACGCACTTTGGCGCGTTCCGCCCAAACGGAGAGTTGTTCGCTTGCCGCTGCGCGGAAGGTGTCCGCCGCCGCTACCGTTACCGTTTTGCCTTGCGATAAGAAATAGTGCGCCAACTTGCCCACCGTAGTGGTTTTGCCCACGCCGTTTACCCCTACGAGCATAATTACACAAGGGTATGCAGGCGGTTCTACTTCCGATTCTTGCAGCATTTCGGTCAACACGTCGCGTAAAATTTGGGTAACGTAATCGCCGTCTTTTAATTTCTCGGCAATGGCTTGCGCCTTGACGCGTTCTACCACTTCTTCCGCCGTCGTTACCGATACGTCGGACGAGATGAGTATTTCTTCTAATTCTTCATAAAACTCGTTACCGAGTTTATTTTTGGAAAACAGCACGCGGAGTTTTTCCGAAAGACCTGCTTTCGTTTTTTTGAGCGCGCCGAACAGTTTACTGAATATGCCCATAATAATATTATTTTCCTTTTTGATTTAGGGAACAAAACGGCGTAAACACGCCGTTTTATACGTTATTCTACCGTGCCTGCGCCCAGCTTGCTTTCCACTTCCGCAAGCTTGACGGAGACGATTTTGGATACGCCTTTTTCTTGCATAGTTACCCCAAAAAGCGAATCTGCTTGATTCATCGTCGGTTTTCTGTGCGTGATGACGATAAACTGCGTTTCTTGTGCAAAACGCTTTAAATACGAAGCAAATCTATCCACGTTAGCGTCGTCGAGCGCCGCTTCAATTTCGTCCAAAATACAGAACGGCATAGGATGCGAACGCAAGATAGCGAACAAAATAGCGATTGCCGTCAAAGCGCGTTCGCCGCCTGAAAGCAAGGAAATTTTCGTGAGTTTTTTGCCCGGGGGACAAGCCACGATTTCCACGCCGGCCTCCAAGGGGTCTTCCCCCTCTTCGTAATTGATTTGCAGTTCCGCTTTGCCGCCGCCAAACAGTTCTTTAAACGTAATTTTGAAATTATCGTTAATTTTGTTAAACCCTTCGTTGAAAATGCGAAGCATTTCCGCACGGATTTCGTCGAGTGCAGACTGCAAATCGTCAATGGCTTTTTGCAAATCGTCGCGCTGGGTTATCATTTCGTCGCAATGGGTTTTTTCGTATTCGTATTCTTCCACCGCGTTGGGGTTGACCGCACCGAGCATAGTAATTTTGCGTTTCAACGCCGCGATAATGGTTGCCGCTTCTTCTACGTTGAAATTCTCCGTGCGAAGGGGCAAGCAGCCTTCGTAGTCCAGCTCGTACGCTTCTTCCATTCGTTGACGGATATTTTCCAAGTTGGTATCAATTTTGGAAATTTCCAACTCGCATTTATACCGCTTATCCGATTGTTTGGTAAGCGTTTCTTGCAAAGACGTTTTTTCTTCTTCCAACGCAAGCTGCGTAGCGTTGATGGCTTCTTTTTCCTTGCTGAGCGCAGTAATTTCGTCTACTATCGCTTGTACTGCCGCGCGCTCTTCTTCCGTAAGTTCCTTTTCCTGCGCTTCCGCTTCCAAGCCGTTTAAACGAGTTTGCGTATCCGTCTTTTCGTATTCCATATCCAAAATACGTTTGACAAGGTCTTCCTTTTCCACCGTCAAGCGAGCAACAGCGTCCGTTTGCGTTTCGATTGCCGAGCGCAACGCCGTGTATTCGATTTCCGCTTTTCTAAGCGTTTCACTCTTTATCGCACGCTCTTCTTTGAACGCGTCGCATTGCCCTTTTTGCGTTTCCATTTGCTCTTGTGCGGCAAGCTTACGCGAACGGATTTCTTCTTCACTCATAGAAGAATTCGCTTCTTCAAATTGCAGCTGCGACAGTTTCGTATTGAGTTCTTGAAGGGCAGCAAGGTAGGTTTCTTCGTCCGTTTCCGCATCGGAAATTTGTTGACGGAGTGCCGTTTCGCGTTGCATAAGCCCTGCAATTTCGCTGTTTGCACCCTGATATTTTTCACGGAGTGCTTCTACCGCTTCTTCCGCTTCGCGTTTTGCCTTTTCGCTTTCGGCGATTGCCGCCTTTAATTTTTCGATATATTTTTGTTTCTTTAAGATATTCTCTTTACATTCTTGAATTTTACGCTCGTTAGAAAGCAACGAACCTGCCGATTTGGCGCGGCTACCGCCCGTCATAGAACCGCTGGTAGCAATTACGTCGCCGTCGAGCGTTACAATTTTGAAAAGATTGCCGTATTTTTTAGCAATAGCCGTTGCGTTGGCTATGTTATCGCAAACGAGCGTATTACCCAAAAGGTTGGAAATGACGTTATAATAATATTCGTCGTATTTCACAAGTTCGGTAGCCAAGCCCATTGCGCCGCGTTCGTTTAACGCGCGTTGAATTTCACGGGAATCGGGACGGGGGCGCATACTGGTAACGGGCAAAAAGCTGGCTACGCCGCCGTTGGTGCGCTTCAAATATTCGATAAGATATTTCGCATCGTCCGCCGTGGGGGTTACGATATTTTGCATCGCGCCGCCAAACGCCGTTTCGATTGCCGTTTCATAGCGTTGGTCGGTAGATACTACGTCCGCAAGCGCGCCGCGCAGGTGTTTGCCTACTTCCGCGTTGGTTTTGGCTATCGAAAGTAAACGGCGTACCGATTCTTTATAGCCTTCGAAACGGTTTTTCAAACTTACGTACATTTCCAAATTGTCTCTAAGCGAAGCAATTTGTCCGTTTGCGCTAAACAACTCTTGATTGAAATCGTTCACGGTGAGTTGCATTTCCCGCGCTTCTTCTTGCTTTTCTTCAAATTCGCGCATGCCTTCCGCTGTGAGTGATTGCAATTTCTTCAAGTCTTTATGTACGGAAGTAAGTTCGTCTTGTAAGCGTTCCTTTCTTTCTTGCGTTTTCTTAAGCGCGGCGGAAATTTCTTCGCTGCGGTCTTTCGTCGCTTCCATACGCGCCGTAAGCGTACCCAAGTTTTTCTTGAGCTCGGATAAATCGTCCGCGGTGGAAAGCTGACTTAAACGGCTTTCGTCGGAAAGCTTTTCAAAAACTTCTATCTTTTTATCGAGTGCCGCCACCGCCGCACGCAATACTTCCGTTTCCGTTTCCAGCTCGTTTACGCGTTTGGTATCTTGTTCCGTCTTCTTTTCCGTACGTGCAATTTCGTCGTCGATTTCCCCGATACGCACTTTGCTTGCCGCAAGCATTTCCGTTGCCGCTTGTATTTGCGAACGGTACGTTTTGATACGCTCTTCTACCAGCTTTCTTTCGCCGTCTTTACGCTCGTTGCCTACCGATAATTCTACACGCTTATCGTTGAGTTCGGTAAGGCGGATATCGGCTACGTTTATCTTTTCGCGGTTTTCGTCTAAACGACGGTTGATGCGTTCGATACTCGTATTCAAATCGATAATTTTATCGGAAATGAGTGCGACGTCCTTTTTAAATTTACTCTTCTCATTTTCCGCGTTTTCATAGCGGTAAATATACGTATTTGCTTCGTTGCGTTTTAAGCTTTCGGAATATTCGTTATATTCCATTGCCGCTTCCGCCGCCTTTTTCATCTTCGGCAAACGGCTTTCTACTTCGTCGATACGTTGACGGTAGATAAATAAATTCTCGTTGGAGTCTTCAATTTTACGCTCGATTTCTTCCTTATGGGATTTATACACCATAAGCCCCGTGGCTTCTTCGAAGATAAGACGTCTGTCTTCAGGGCGCGCGTTCATAATTTGTTCCACCTTGCCCTGTCCGATAATAGAATACCCTTCTTTACCTAAGCCGATACCGTGGAAAAGCGTTGTTAAATCGCGCAGGCGGCAGGCTTGTCCGTTAATGAGATATTTACTTTCGTATTTATCGTCGGAAACGCGTTGCAAACGGCGCGTCATAGCCACTTCTTCCGCATCTACGTCGAAAATGCGGTTGCCGTTGTCAAACACCAACGTTACTTCGCAAAAAGAGTGCGCTTTTCTTTCCAGCGTACCGCCGAACACGACGTCTTTCATATTCGAACCGCGCAGGGATTTGGCTGACTGTTCGCCAAGCACCCAACGCACCGCGTCCGCTACGTTACTCTTTCCGCAACCGTTAGGCCCTACGATACAGGTTACCCCTTCTTCAAACCGAATGGTTGTTTTGTCGGCAAACGATTTAAAACCGACGAGTTGTATTTCCTTTAAATCCACAACGTACTCCTTTACTTGTTTTTCTTCAATTTAGTCAATTCCCACAAAAGCCTTGCGGAAGCCAAGCTTTCCGCTTCCTTTTTGCTTTTGCCTTCGCCTTTTGCGCTTTCTCCCAGCGCGTATACCGTGGTATAGAACATAGGCGTATGGTCTTTACCCGTTTTTACCGTTTCATAGCGGGGTGGCTTTTCTCCGCGTTTTTCTAAAAACTCTTTCAAGTCGCCTTTCGGGTTATCTACCGATTGCCCCGCTGTGAGATTGCCGTGCTTTAAAATAAACGTTTCCGCCGCTTTATATCCGCCGTCGAGATAAATTGCCGCGACAACGGCTTCAAACAGACTAGATTTAGGCTTACCGTGTAAATTATGCACCGTGCCTTCGTATAATAAATATTTCCACACGTCTAAAGCGTCGATAGCCGAATCTAATGCGTTTTGGCACACCAGCCTTTGCCGTTCGGCAGTGAGTTTGCCTGCCGTGGCTTTTGGGTTGCGTGCATATTGCCAGTTGGTAACGACAAGCTGTAATACCGCGTCGCCTAAATACTCCATTCTGTCGTTATGCGTGCCACCGTGCGTGTTGGCATACGTTACGTGCGTAAACGCTTCACGAAGCAAGTCTTCGTTGTGAAACGTATATCCTAATTTTTTTTCGATTTCTTCTCGAAATAACATTATTCCGCCCCGTTCGTCTTCTCAGTGCTTGCCTGCGTTGCGGTTTGGTCTAAATTGAAACGGTCGATCATCTCTTTCATTTTACCCACCATATCGCCGCGGACTGCGTTTGCCGCTTGATGAATACATACCGAGAACCCACGCGCTTTCGAATTGCCGTGCCCTTTTACCACCGCTTTGGAAAGCCCTAAAAACATTGCGCCGCCCTTGCCCTCGTAATCGAGCTTGCCCTTGATGCCCTTGATGATATCCATAGAAAGCGCCGCGCGGATTTTCGTCCACAAATTACGCTTAAATTCTCCGTTTAAAATGACGGAAACCGCTTTGCCGCAACCTTCCACCGCTTTCATAGCGATATTGCCTGTGAAACCGTCGGCTACCATTACGTCAACGTCGCCGTACATCAAATCGCGTCCTTCCACATTACCTACGTAATGGATACCCTGCGTTTCTTTCAAAAGTACGTTCGTTTCCTGTTGCAATAAAAGTCCTTTATGGTCTTCCGTGCCGTTATTCAAAAGCCCTACCTTGGGTGCTTTTACGCCGTACGCCGATTGTGCGTACGCCGTTGCCATAATGGCGAAATGTACTAAATTGACAGGCTTACATTCTAAGTTCGCTCCGCAATCGCAAAGGAAGGTGGTTGCGCCCCTGTGATTAGGAATTGCAGGACAAAGCGCAGGGCGGGAAACGCCTTTCAATCTACCCAAGATAAGCACGCCTGCGGTGAGTACCGCACCCGTCGAGCCCGAAGACACCAATCCGTCCGCTTTGCCTTCTTTAAGTAAGCGAAACGCCACGACGAGAGAAGAATCCTTTTTGTTTTTTACCGCTTTGGTGGGGATTTCTTCCATACCGATAGTTTCGGTGGTATGGACGATTTCCACACGCGACGCGTCGTATTTGTACGCGGAAAGTTCTTTTTCAATTTGCGGTTTATCCCCTACGAGAATCACCGACAAATCTTTATCCTCGTTTAAAGCCTTTATTGTGCCTGCCACCTGTTGTTGGGGAGCAAAATCGCCGCCCATTGCGTCTATTACGATTTTCGTCATACGTTACTTCTCCTTAGTAATCAAGATTAGAAACCGTTCTCGGGAAAGGAATGACGTCGCGGATATTTGCAATACCCGTCAAATACATAACCATACGTTCAAACCCTAAACCAAAGCCGCTATGCGTCGTACCGCCGTATTTGCGTAAATCTAAATACCAAGAATAATCTTCGGGGTTCATTCCCAGTTCCTTAATACGGTTGAAAAGTTTATCGTAATCGTCTTCTCTTTGCGAGCCGCCGACAAGTTCCCCGATACCGGGCACGAGCAAATCTGCCGCCGCAACCGTTTTGCCGTCGGCGTTTTGTTTCATATAGAACGATTTGATTTCCTTTGGATAATCGGTAAGGAATACGGGCTTTTGGAATACGCTTTCCGTAAGGAAACGTTCGTGTTCACTTTGTAAATCTTTACCCCAGAAAATATTTTTATCGTCGAACTTATCCGCGTTCTTTTTCAAAATTTCAATCGCGTCCGTATACGTAAGGCGAACGAACGCGTTTTCGGAAACGTTTTTCAAACGTTCTAACAAGCCTTTATCCACAAATTGATTTAAAAACGCAAGTTCGTCCTTGCACGTTTCGGAAACGTAATCGATTACGTATTTCACCATCGCTTCCGCTACGTCCATATCCCCTTGCAAATCGCAAAACGCCATTTCGGGTTCTATCATCCAAAATTCCGCTGCGTGGCGCGCCGTGTTCGAATGTTCCGCACGGAAAGTAGGGCCGAACGTATACACGTTGCCAAACGCCATTGCGTACGTTTCCGCATTCAGTTGTCCCGATACGGTAAGCGCGGCTTTTTTACCGAAAAAGTCGTTCTTGTAATCGAGTTTTTCTTTTGTATTGAGCGTATCCAAATCGAGCGTGGTTACTTGGAACATAGCGCCTGCGCCTTCGCAATCGCTACCCGTGATAATGGGCGTATGCACGTACACAAACCCCCTATCGTTGAAGAATTTATGAATGGCAATCGCCGCTTCGCTACGGATACGGAACGCCGCGCCGAATAAATTCGTTCTCGGACGAAGATACGCAATTTCACGCAAAAATTCTACCGAGTGGCGTTTCTTTTGCAAAGGATAATCGGGCGTGGAAGCGCCTTCGATACGAATGTTTTTCGCCTTGATTTCATACGGTTGTTTATTTTCGGGCGTGAGTTCTACTACGCCTTCCACCACAAGGGACATACCGACGTTGCCTTTGGCTATTTCGTCGTAATTTTCAAGGTTTGCCCTTTCAAATACGATTTGCGTACACTTGAAACAGCTACCGTCGTTGAGTTCGATAAAACCGAATGCCTTGGAATCGCGTATCGTACGCGCCCAACCTGCCACCGTAACCGTTTTGCCGCCGTATGCGGACGTGTTTTCGTTAAGTGTTTTCAGTTGTAATCTTTCCATCGTAAACCTGCCTTTATTTTCAAGAGTCGTCCACCGTGTTTAAGCGGACTCCCTTGTATTATAATATATCGCTTTTATTATAACATTTTTGATAAAAAAACACAAGCGTTGAAAGGCAATTAACGGTTATTTAATAGAGCGGATTTTCATTTTTTTTGACGAGAATACCCTGTACGGGGCGGTATTCGTCTATCCGTAAGCGTTTACTATACAATAACGAGTCGCCGTGGTAACGTTCGAGATACGCTTCGCTTTTTATTCCGTTTTTCGGAGAGCGGAGTATTTCGTCCTTCTCCCCGTCTTTCACGATGGGTGGCGGCGGCGAAATTTCTTCTAACACGTACGAACTGATTTCAAAACGGTCGAACGTTTTAACCGAGTCCGTTTGCGCGTAAAAACACACGCGCAGGCTGCCGCTGTTTACTTCCGTTTGCAAACGAACGGAATAGGCATAGGGATTGTATAACTTTAAATCGCTTTGCGAAGACACCATAGCATCGCGCGAAGGGGCTACGTAGGAAACGCGCAAGGAATGAGGGTGGAATTCGGTAACTTCCAAACCTGCTTTCAAGGCGGCATTATATAGCGTAGTACTCACTTGACAAACGCCGCCGCCTACCCCTAAAACGTATTCGCCATTCACGATAATTTTCGCTTGTTGAAAGCCTGCTTCCTGCGTGCGCCGCCCTACCGTTTGGTTAAAGGAAAATTCGCCGTATGCCTGCAGCGTAATGCCGTCGATAAGCGCCGCCGCTATCGTTATATTTTGGCTTCTACCCCTTTCTTCGGCGTTGAAATAGGTAGTATACGAAGCGTATTTCGTCCAAACGGGTTTTTCCGCCAACGCCCGACGATAGACTATGCCTTCTCCCCAAGGCAATAAAAAATGTAAAAAAAAGACGACGGAAACCGTCGCCAAGCGTATAATGGTCAATAGGGAATATTTTCGCATACGTTCGCACTCTCCTTTCCCGTTCAACGCGTACCTGGGTACTTGATTTCCCGTTTAGTATGCGTAAAAGAAGAAGAGTTATACTCTATTTATTGCCGTCCGTTTTTACCCGTCCGTTTTCAATGCGAATTTTATTGCAGTCCGCGCCGTACAGCACGCGTTCGGCGTGCGTACAGGTAAGCACCGTTTGCATACCGCCGATACGTTTGAGCAGCTTCTTTCTACGGGGTAAATCGAGCTCACTCATCACGTCGTCAAGCACTAAAATGGGGTATTCCCCCGCAACGTCTTTGAAAATTTGCACTTCGGCGAGCTTTAAAGAAAGTGCTGCCGTACGCGTTTGCCCTTGCGAAGCGTATGCCTTAGCGTCCGCGCCGGCAATGAGTACCGTTAAATCGTCGCGGTGCGGACCTACCGTGGTAAAACCCAAACGCAAATCCTTTTCATACGAAGCGGAAAGCCGTTTTAAAAGCGTTTTGGAAATTTGTTCTTCGTCCCCTTCGTAACGCTTATCCATCGTAACTTCCAGCGTTTCCGCATTATCCGTTAAATACGAGTGAAAGTCCTTCGCATAGGGAGTAAGCTTTTGTAAAAATTCCGCGCGTTTTTTCACGATTGTAGCGGCGTATTGACAAAGCTGTTCGTCCCAAACGGGCAACGTATCCAACACCAAATTGATATCGGGGTTTTTCAAAAGCGCATTGCGCTGGTCGAGTATTTTATTGTACCGCAAAAGCGCCGTATAATAAGACGGGGAATTTTGGGAGATGGAAATATTCATAAAACGTCGGCGTTCGTCCGGTCCGTCTTGGATAAGGCGAAGTTCGCCGGGGGAGAAAAACACGCTGCCCAAATGTCCCATTAAATCGGCATTTTTGGAAATTTTACTGCCGTTAACGCGGATTTCCCGTTTGTTTTCGTAAATATTCGCTTCAATGGTTACGTTGCCGTAGCGGTTTTCCGCTTCCGCGCGGATATACGCGCTTTCCGCGCCCATTTTTATCAGTTGTTTATCGTGGCGGATACGCAGCGAAGCACCCGTGCAAAGATAGAAAACGGCTTCCGCACAGTTGGTTTTTCCCTGCGCGTTTTTGCCGAAGAGCACGTTCAGCCCTTCGGAAAAAGAGAATTGTTCGTTCCCGTAATTTCTGAAATTTTGAAGAAATAATTTTTTTATTTGCATAATTTACGAAAACACCGCCCAAAATCGCTTTCTTTTCGTCGCGTTTTGTATTATAATTATATCAAATAATTTTGCAAATTTCAAGTTATAGAAGCCAGAAAAGAAAAATAATCGATAAACAGGGGATAAAGTTATGCCGGAAACCACGCAATTACAATTCGTATGGAAACAAATTAGCGACAAGGTGCAAAATCTTGTTTCGCCCGTTTCGTACGATTCGTTTATTAAACCGCTGGAAGCGGTGGATATCGTCGGAAGAAAAATCGTTTTAAAAGCCGCCACCGATATGGCGGCAAACGTCGTTATGAATAAGCACGCGGACAAGCTGCGCGAAGCCATTCAAAAATGCGATTTGGGTGTAAGCGATTTCCGTTTGCTTGTCGACGGAAGCTCGGTGTATACCGCCGACGAAGAAGAAGACGCGTACGAAGCATTTCAAGCGTCCCCTATCAATAAGGCGTTTACGTTCGATTCGTTCGTCGTCGGCCCTGGTAACAAACTTGTGTACGCCGCCGCAAAATCGGTTGCGGAAAACCCCGGCGAAGTGTTTAATCCGTTATTCATTTACGGAGAATCGGGTTTGGGAAAAACCCACCTTATGCACGCAATCGCCAACGATTTGGCACGCCGCGCGCCCGAAAAGAAAGTGCTTTATACCACTT
Source organism: Candidatus Scatosoma sp. (assembly GCA_045542595.1). Lineage (GTDB taxonomy): Bacteria > Bacillota > Clostridia > Christensenellales > Borkfalkiaceae > Scatosoma. Next base: position 58,221 of record JAZQLI010000003.1, read on the forward strand.
GTGAAAATTTCTTGAACGAGTTTATCGCGTCCATTACACAAAAGAACGGCGCAGGCTTTAGAATGCATTATCGCAACGTAGACGTATTGATGATTGACGACGTTCAGTTTTTAAAGGCGAGAACACAGCTTCAGGAAGAGTTGTTCCATACCTTTAACGAGCTTTCAGCGCAAAATAAGCAAATCGTTTTGACGTCCGATAGACCGCCCAAAGAAATTGCTACGTTAGAAGACAGACTTCGCACCCGTTTCGAAGGCGGTATGATTGCGGACATTCAACCCCCGTCCACCGAAACGAAAATTGCCATTTTGAAACGGAAAGCGTTGGATAGAAAATGCTCCGTCCCCGACGACGTTTTAGAGTTTTTAGCACAGGATTCGGGACACGACGTACGTACGCTGGAAGGAAGATTGACCAAAGTTATTTTTGCAAGCAAATTGCACGAAGAACCGATTACGTTATCGCTTGCACAGCTTGCGCTCAATCAATCGGTAAACGAAAGCGCGGAACAGGAAGACGTTACCGCCGATAAAATTATCGCTGCCGTTTGTTCGTACTTCAAGCAAAAGAAAGAAGATTTGCTTGGGAAAGGCAAAAAGGCAGACCTTGCCAAAGCACGGCAAATTTGCGCGTATTTGATGTGCGAAATGCTTTCTTTGCCGCTTGTTTCCGTAGGCAAAGCGCTTGGCGGCCGCGACCATACGACGATTATGTATGCCCGCGATAAAATGGAAAAGTTAGAAAAACTCAACGACCATATTGCGAAAGAAATCGACGATATCAAAAATATTATTTTGAAAAAATAACGGTAAATAACGGGGGCAGTTACGCGTTGAAGCGGACTTGCTCCCCTTTTTGAGAAAGTAGTTTATGAAAAAAGAAGTTACGTTTTTAGAATACGCCGCAGACGCGGTAGTGGTAGGCGCAGGACACGCAGGTTGCGAAGCAGCGCTTGCTTTGGCACGCACGGGCATTAAAACCGCGCTGTTGACACTCAATTTAGACAGTATTGCGTTTTTGCCTTGCAACCCTTCTATCGGGGGCACGGCAAAAGGGCATTTGGTACGTGAAATCGACGCACTCGGCGGTGAAATGGGTATAAACGCCGATAAAACCGCGTTACAAATACGTATGCTCAACGTCGGAAAAGGCGCGGCGGTACAAAGTTTGCGCGCGCAATCGGACAAAAACGCCTATCACCGTGAAATGAAACGAGTGTTAGAGCACACCGAAAATTTACGCATTATCCAAGCCGAAGCGGCGGAAATTTTAGTGGAAAACGGCAAGTGTACGGGTGTAAAAACCACCTACGGCGGTATTATTTCCTGCAAGGCGGTTATTTTATGTACGGGCGTGTACTTAAACGGCGAAACGATTACGGGACACGTCGTACAAAAATCTGGTCCGAACGGCTTTGCCCCTGCCACTCGTTTGACGGAGAGTTTGATAGCGCTCGGTTTTAACGTACGGCGGTTTAAAACGGGTACGCCTGCAAGATTAGACGGACGGACGGTAGATTATTCTAAATGCGAAATTCAGCACGGCGATACGGATATTTATCCCTTTTCGTTTATGCACGACACACCGCCCGAAAACAAGATGCCTTGCTATTTGACGTACACCAACCTTCGCACCCACGAAATTATTATGGATAATTTAGACCGTTCTCCTTTGTACGACGGCACAATTTTGTCGACAGGGCCGCGGTACTGCCCTTCTATCGAAACGAAAGTGGTGCGTTTTAAGGACAAGGAACGGCATCAAATATTTTTAGAGCCCGAAGGCGCGGATACGTTGGAAGTGTACGCACAAGGACTTTCCACGTCTATGCCACACGACGTACAACGGGCTATGTATGCGTCTGTTGCAGGGCTGGAACACGCCGATATCGTACGTTACGGCTACGCTATTGAATACGATTGTATCGACACGTTAGACGTATTACCGACGTTAGAATTTAAAAAGGTGGAAGGCGTATACACGGCAGGGCAAATCAACGGTACTTCGGGGTATGAAGAAGCGGCGGCGCAGGGCTTGATGGCAGGGCTTAACGCTTCGTTAAAACTTCGTGGATTGCCCCCTTTCGTACTCCGTAGAGACGAAGCGTATATCGGAGTTCTTATCGACGACCTTGTTACCAAAGGCACGGACGAGCCGTACCGAATGATGACTTCGCGTGCCGAACACCGTATTTGTTTACGGCAGGACAACGCCGATTTCCGCTTGACCGAAAAGGGGTATGCCTGCGGTTTGGTTACAAAAGAACGTTACGAACGGTATCTTGCCCGTAAAGAAAAATACGAAACGCTTTTAGAGAGTATGCGCACGCGGATTTCTCCCAAAGAAGCCGCTCCGTTTTTGGAAAAGTACGGATACGACACTCCAACGGGTAGTGTATCGTATGCCGATATGATTAAACGCTCCGTACCCTTAAACGATATTATCGAAGCGTTCGGCGTATTTAAAGAATATTCGAAAGACGTTTTGGAAACGGCGGAAATCACCGTGAAATACGAAGGCTATTTAAAGCAGGGCTTGGAACAAATAGAAAAGGCGAAACGTTTGGAAGACAAACTGTTACCCCCCGACGTCGACTATAACGATATCTTGGGCTTGCGCTTGGAAGCAAGGGAAAAATTAAACCGCGTACGCCCTTTGAACTTGGGACAAGCAGGCCGCATTTCGGGCGTAAACCCCGCCGACGTTTCCGTACTTATGGTATGGTTGGCAACAAGATAATATAAGGAGATATAGTATGGTAAACAAAAAAGAATGGATACGCACCCTTAAATTTACTCTGTTTTCTATCAGTGCAGGCGTTATTCAAATAGGCTTATTTACTGTGTTGAACGAATTGTTGCATTTAGATTACTGGGTAAGTTATATCAGTTCGTTACTTGCTTCTATTATATGGAATTTTACCATCAACCGCAAGGTTACTTTTAAATCTTCCAACAACGTGAAGCTTTCTATGCTGCTGGTACTTTTATTCTACGCCGTATTCACGCCCGTATCCACCATACTTGGCGATCTCGCGGAAACGAACGGCGTAAACGAATACATAGTGCTTGCCGTTACTATGATTTGTAACTTCGTATTAGAATATTTGTATACGCGATATATCGTATACCGCCATTCCTGCGATACGTTGCAAAACAAGAAAGAAAACACTATAAACGAAGAACCAAATGCTTGATAAACGATAAAAAAATCACGGAGTTGTTCCGTGATTTTTTTTATTCAACGCGTACCTGCTACGCTTATTTATCCAAATTTTTACTTTCCGCTACAATATATTTCGGGCGGTTTTGCACTTCCTTATAAATCATAGCCGTATGCATATTAGCAACGCCTTGACAAAGCAAGATAATTGCCGTCAACGCGCCAAGCGTGGGAAAAAGCCAAGCCGTTAAACCGCCGAATGCAATACCTAAACTGGATAACACGATAAACGTAATAAAGCAAGCTAAACTGGCTACGCCAAGCAAAATGCCGAGCTTTATGGGAAAGGTCAACGTGTATTCGGTATTCGGAAAAATACCTGCTTGCGCCAAGCGTACCATTTTTTTTAAGGTATAATGGGTTTCCCCTGCAATACGTTTCGGTCTATCAAATTCCACAAACGTTTGCTTAAAGCCCACCCAAGAAGTTTGCGCGCGGAGCAATCTATCGTGTTCGCCCATAGAAAGAATAACCTCTACCACGTTACGGCTATACAGTTTGAAATCGCCTACGTTTTGCGGTATATTTAAACCTGTAATTTTACGGGTAAAACTGTAAAAAATACTTGCCGTCGCTTTTTTGAACGTCGATTCGCCACTACGTTTACGGCGTTTGCCGTGTACAACGTCGTACCCTTCTTTCCATTTTGCAATCATTTCCAAAGCCACTTCGGGCGGGTCTTGCAAGTCGGCATCCATAGCAATTACGGCATCGCCGCTCGATTGTTCTAAACCGCAAAATAGCGCCGCTTGCTGCCCAAAATTACGGGAAAAATGGCATACTTTTACCCGATTGTCTTGTTCGGCAAGCCTATTTAATATCGTTTTGGTTTCGTCGGTACTGCCGTCGTTGACGAAGATGAGCTCGTATTCTTCTTGTAAGCTTTCAAACAACGGCGTTACGGCGTCGTAAAAAAGCTGTAAACTTTTTTCTTCGTTATAAGCAGGGACGATAACGGAATATTTTGACATAACTACCCCCTTGAATGTATTATACTATATGTACAAGGTTTTGTCAATCATAAACGCCGACGGTTTTCCGTCGGCGTTTCGTGCTTTGCGTTAATCCATCTTTTCGAGAAGGCGCAAGTCGATGCCCTTTTCGCCGATTTTGATGATTTCCACTTTTACTTTGTCTCCGATATTCAGCACGTCTTCCACTTGGTTTACGCGTTGTTCGGAAAGCTTGGAAATATGAATCATACCGTCTTTTCCAGGAGCGAATTCTACAAAAGCACCTACCTTGGAAAGGATACGAACAACTACGCCTACGAACATATCGCCCACTTCAGGGTCGTGCGCGATAGATTCCACAATCGCCTTCGCGCGGTTTGCGTTGGCAATATCGCCGTAGCAAGCGATGCATACCGTACCGTCTTCTTCAATGTCAATTTTCGTGCCCGTTTGTTCGATAATTTTGTTGATAACTTTGCCTTGCTTACCAACAACGTCGCCGATTTTTTCAGGGTTAATTTTGAAGGTAACAATTTTGGGTGCGTACAACGAAAGTTCGGGGTTTACCGCAGGGATACATTCGAGCATTTTACCGAGAATATGACGGCGCGCTTCTTGCGCTTGCGCGATAGCGTCGAGCATAATTTCTTCGGAAATACCCTTAATTTTAATATCCATTTGGATAGCCGTGATACCCTTTTCCGTACCTGCTACCTTGAAGTCCATATCGCCAAGGAAGTCTTCCAAGCCTTGAATATCCGTCATAATAACGTACTTGCCCGTTTCTTGGTCCTTGATAAGCCCCATTGCACAGCCTGCTACGGGAGCTTTAATGGGCACACCTGCGTCCATAAGCGCCATCGTCGAGCCGCAAACGGAAGCCATCGAAGACGAGCCGTTAGACGACATAATGTCGGATACGACGCGGATTGCATACGGGAATTCTTCCGGTTCGGGAATAACCGCAACCAAAGCGCGTTCCGCTAAAGCGCCGTGCCCGATTTCACGACGGCCAGGGCTACGGAGTGCTTTTGCTTCACCCGTGCAATAGCCGGGGAAGTTGTATTGATGCATATATCTCTTTTCTTCTTCTTCGTCCAAACCTTCCATACGTTGCGCTTCGCCGAGCATACCGAGCGTACAGGTGGTAAGTGCTTGCGTTTGACCGCGCGTAAACACAGCCGAACCGTGTACACGGGGAAGTACGCCGTGTTCGCACCAAATAGGACGAACTTCTTTCAACGTTCTTCCGTCGGGACGGATACCCTTATCGAAAATCTTCGCACGAACGATACCTTTTACGATATAGTAAATGGAATCTTTCACTTCACGCATTTGGTCGGGATAGATTTCCGAGAAATGTTCGATAATTTCCGCTTCCGCTTCCGCTTGGCGAACTTGACGTTCTTGTCTATCAAACGTATCGAGCGCCGCATACAATTTATCATAGCCGTATGCTTTTACTGCTGCGTCTAAATCTTCGGGGATATGGTAGAAATCCATTTCCTTCTTGGGTTTACCCACTTCTTTAGCGAGTTCTTCAATCCAAACGCAAATCTTCTTGATTTCTTCGTGCCCGAACATAATAGCACCAACCATTTCCGCGTCGGTTACTTCGTTCGCGCCTGCTTCAATCATCATAATATCCGTTTTCGTACCAGCCAAGTTTAAGTGAATAGTACTCTTCGCTCTTTCTTCCACGTTGGGGTTGATAACGTATTTACCGTCAACCATACCAACCACAACCGAACCCGTAGGGCCTGCCCAAGGAATATCGGAAATGGAAAGTGCGATAGACGAACCAACCATTGCCAAAGGCTCGGGAGAGATATCAGGGTCAACGGAAAGTGCGGTAGCTACTACCACTACGTCGTTGAAAATTCCTTTAGGGAACAAAGGACGGATAGGTCTATCGATAAGACGGCTGGTCAAAATAGCCTTATCGGACGCTCTACCTTCACGTTTTTTAAAGCCGCCGGGGATTTTACCTACGGCGAACATCTTTTCTTCATAGTCAACCGAAAGGGGGAAGAAATCCATACCTTCACGGGCGGTTTCGGACATACATACCGATACGTGCACTGCGGTATCGCCGCAACGTACCAAGCACGCGCCGTTTGCTTGTTCGGCATATTTGCCGATTTCCACTACTAATTCCTTACCTGCGTAGTCCGTTTTAAATACTCTGCTGTTTTCTAAAAGTGGCATTGTTGTAAATTCTCCTTGTCTTATAATTCTTTTTTGTTCTTGTCCGTTTACGTCGCCCGACAGTAAACGGGAATAATGGGCAACGCGTGTAGACAATCCTATGCCGCGGCTTGTCCACACCCTGCGTTTTTCCATAAAAAAGGGCGAGTTAAACAAACCCGCCCTCGCGCTTGCATTACTTTCTCAAACCCAAAGCTTCGATGATTGCTCTGTATCTTTCGATATCTTTTTCTTTAAGATAATCGAGCAAACCACGACGCTTACCGACCATTTTCAAAAGGCCGCGACGGGAATGGTTATCATGCTTATGTTCTTTCAAATGCTCGTTAAGGTGGTTGATGCGTTGCGTCAACAAAGCAATTTGAACTTCAGGCGAACCTGTGTCGCCTTCGTGCGTTGCGAATTTTGCAATGATTTCATTCTTTTCCATTTCTTTTATCCTCCTATGGAATTTTTTAACCCGATACGCCAGGGGAAACGTGGAGATTCGTCTCTCGTAGCGCACGTTAGTATTATTTTACCACATTCTTTTAATAATGTAAATTAAATTTCAATGCTTTTTCAGCTTTTTTCAAGCTTTATTGGAAAAAGTTACGCTTTTTTTCGATAATTTCGTCTACGTTTTCCATATACGTGCGTAAATCTTTTTGCGAAGCCAAACGGGTGATGAGTCCGCTCTTTGTGCGTACACGCTTGGAAACGGCGTTTGCGCCCACGGCTAAATTATCCGCCGTTTCTTCCATTACGTCAATATTGTATACGCACGCTTTGCCCTGTTTCGTCCAACCGACGTTTTCGTTGTTGCCCGCTTGGTATTTTTGGCGGTACATATAATAGGGTAAATAGTCGGCATTGGATAAGTATTCGCGAGAAAGGGCTATCATCTCGGAAACGTAGTCGTTTTCGATATAAGAAATTTCTTCTTTTAATTTCGCGCCCGATTTTAACGATAAGCAATGTACCGTGATATTTTCCGCGCCCGTTTCAACGGCTTGCTTTACTCCGCTTGCAAACTGCTTGGGCGTTTCCCCTTCCAAGCCTGCAATTAAATCGATATTTATGGTAAAACCGTATTTTTCGGACAGCGCGTACGCGTTATAAAAATCGGCTATGGTATGTTTCCTACCGATAGCTTTCAGCGTTTCGTCGGAAAAGGTTTGGGGATTGATACAAATACGGTTTACGCCAAATTCTTTTAATAAACGCAATTTTTCTTCGGTGAATACGTCGGGACGGCCTGCTTCTACCGTATATTCTACGTCAGGATTAAACCGTTCTTTTATCGGCGAAAGCGCTTGTAAAACGCGTCGCAAATCGTCCGTTTCCAACGCGAACGGCGTACCGCCACCCACGTATATACTGCGCAAATTGCCTATGCTGTCGGCTGCGGCAACTATTTCTTTTTCCAAACAGTTTAAATAGTTGGGGACGAAGTGGCGCGTTTTGTCGATAGGCGCGGTGATAAACGAACAGTAGGCGCATTTGGTTGGACAAAAAGGCAAGGATACGAAAAGGTCGGTATTGCCGTCCCGTTTTTCGTATATTCCTTTTTGCGTTTGCAATATGGCTTGTACCAAACGGATATTTTCTTCACTGACGTGCATTTGACGGAATAACTTTGTAAAATCGTTACCGTTTTCTTGTTCGGTATACGCAAGTTTGGTAGGACGTATTCCCGTCAACGCGCCCCAAGGCATTTTCTCGTTGTATTTTTCACTTAAAATTTCGTATAAACGGAGCTTGGCAAAACGCCGTTCTAACCGTTTAAAATCGAGTTCGTCGCGTACCTGCCCCGTATCTTTAAAAGAAAATGCTACGCCGTCGACGGTAAAGTCGTTATAAAAAACACTCTCTTCAAAACGGAAAGAGTGTAAAATTTTTTGCGGCCTTACTTTGAATAAGCGTGCCGCGTCTAATAATTCGTTTTCCAAAAAAGAACAGTTTGTCGTCAACATATTATAAATCCTGTAAAAACGGATTGCTTTTTCTTTCTACAAAAAGCGAAGTTTGCTCGCCGTGTCCCGAAAAAACGGGTAAATCTTCGTCGATAGATAACAGTTTTTTCAAGCTTTGCCGAAGTTCGCCTACGTTACCTGTTAATAAGTCGCACCTGCCTACGCTCCCTGCGAAAAGCGTATCACCTGTGATAAGCGCTTTTTCACCGTTATGTTCTAATAGATAGCACACGCTGCCTTTCGTATGCCCAGGGGTTAAAAGAGCTTGTACCCGTATACCGCAAAGCGTTTTCGTTTCGCCGTCGGCAAACGTTTCGTCCACCGTGTACTGCGCTTTAGGTGCGCCAAAGGCGTGCGACATATCCGCTTGCGTACCGACGAGCGGCTTTTCCGCCACCGAACAAAATACTTTTGCCCCTTGCGCTTGCAAAGACTGTACACCGAAAACGTGGTCGAAATGACAGTGGGTTAACAGTATACAAACGGGAATAAGACCGCGCTTTTCCAACTCCGCTTGGACACGGGGTTGGGACGGGTCGACAACGATTGCCGTTTGATTGTCCGCGGTAATGGCGTAGGTATTCGACGCAAAACCGCGCGGAGAAATGACGTGTATTTTCATAAGGTTTTATAAATTAGAGAAAATGCGGATTTTTCGCCGCGCGCGTACATAGACGTACACGAGCAAGACACGGGTTAAGCAAAAAACGCCTCAAATGCGAGTAGTTCAAGGAGAACGCGTATTTTTCGAAGAAAGTGTACATAGACGTACACGAGCGAGAAAAAACGAAAGTTCGACGCAGAAATACGAAGTATTTCAGGCGTTTTTAAGATAAGGAAGTGATACGGTGCACTTCATATATCCGCTTATCCGCTTGCATTTTCTTGATGAGTAAATCTACTTCGGAAATATCGGTAAGCGAAATGGAAGCTTCTAACACCGCGTCGCGGTTTTTATCCATTCTGCCGTTCACTGCGGTAATGGACAGCTTTAAGTCCGCTACGACTAAGGACAACACGGAAAGTGCCGAGCCTTGGTCTGCCGCGCGAATGGAAATATTTGCGTTATACCGTTGTTTCGTACCTGCTTCGATACGCCACGAAGCCGAAAGCAAGCGTTCTTTATCCACGTTTGCTATATTCATACAATCGCGACGATGTACCACTACACCCCTACCGCGGGACGTATAGCCCACGATAGCATCACCCGGCACAGGCGAACAGCAGCCGGCAAAACGTACTAACATACCCGATTGTCCGTTGATAAGCACACCGCCCGGCGTACGGCTTCCACCGTCCCCTGCGTGTACGTTCAACGCAAGCGGCGTTTCTTTACGGTAATAATCGATAAGTTTAAAAAGAATTTGATTGACGGATACCGAACCGTAACCCACCGCCGCAAACATTTCTTCCCTTTCCCCAAAAGAGAAGCGTTCGGAAATGCGTTTAAAGCTTTCGTCGGTGAGTAGCGTAGCCAAAGAAAATCCGCGTTTTTTCGCTTCTTCTTCCAGCCGCGCTTGCCCTACGCGGATATTTTCTTCCTTGAGTTCGTTTTTATAAAACTGTTTTATCTTCGCTTTTGCCGACGACGATTTGATAAATTTCAACCAGTCGCGCGAAGGGCCTTTCGAGTTGGGAGAAGTGATAATTTCCACCACGTCGCCCACTTCCAGCGTAGTATTGAGCGGTACAATTTTCGCATTGACGCGCGCGCCCGTGCAATGGTTGCCCACTTCCGAGTGAATAGCGTAAGCAAAATCGACAGGGGTGGCTTGCGGCGGCAGGGAAATGACCTTTCCACGCGGCGTAAACACCAACAATTCGTGGCTGTAGAGTTCGGTTTTCAAAGCGTTTATAAATTCTTTAGAGTCCTTTAAATCGCCCTGCCATTCCATCACTTCACGAAGCCAAGAAAGTCGGTTTTCCAAATGGTTGTTGGTTTCTTCCGTTGTGCGGCCTTCCTTATATTTCCAGTGCGCCGCGATACCGAATTCGGCAATATGATGCATTTCTTCGGTACGGATTTGTATTTCAAACGGCTGACCGTATTTGGTCATAACCGTTGTATGCAAAGATTGGTATTTATTGGGTTTGGGCGTAGCGATATAATCCTTAATGCGCCCGGGAATAGGCTTCCAGCGTTCGTGAATTTCGCCAAGCACCGTGTAACATTCCCGTACGTCTTTTACGATAACGCGAACGGCGGTTAAATCGTAAATTTGGTCGAGCGATTTGCCCTTATTTTTCATTTTCTTATAGATGGAATAGAAATGCTTCGGTCTGCCGAACACTTCGCCCTCTACGCCGTCGTGTTGCATCATTCCCTTGATTTCTTCTACGATTTGCGCAACGAATTCTTGCCGTTCGGAAAGCTTTTCACGAATATTATATACGAGATATTCGAACGATTCGGGGTCAAGATATTTCAAGCATAAATCTTCCAACTCGCATTTAATTTGCGAAATACCCAGTCTGCCTGCAAGGGGCGCGTAAATATCCAACGTTTCGCTTGCCATACGTTGTTGACGTTCGTAAGAAAGGAAATTGAGCGAACGCATATTGTGCAATCTATCGGCGAGTTTGATAATGATAACGCGCACGTCTTTTGCCATAGCAACGAATATTTTACGGAAATTTTCCGCGTCGGCGTCTTCTTGTGATTTGAACACGATTTTTTCAAGCTTGGTAACCCCTGAAACGAGTGCAAGCACTTCTTCCCCGAATTCCCGTTTGATATCTTCTTCAGTGGAAGCGGTGTCTTCAATAACGTCGTGCAAAAGCGCCGCGGCGATGGTTGCCGCGTCTAATCCTAAATCGATAAGAATTTTCGCCACTTCGCAAGGATGAATAAAATACGGCTCGCCCGAAGCGCGTTTTTGGTTGGCGTGCGCTTCCGCGGCGTAATTGTATGCTCTTTGCAAAATTCCGCTTTCTTTCTCGTTATAATTTTCTTTGATTTTTTGCAGGGTTATTTCCATAAATACCTTCTTTCACGTAAAAATAATGCCCTTGTTTATTGTATGAGTTTTACAACTCGTTTTGTAACAAGCAAACCTTTCTATAAATAGCCGAATCGTTCAGCTCCGCCTTCACGCCGCGGTATACGGTAAGTCTACCGTCGCCAAACGCGACCAAACCGAGTTCTTCAAAGACGTTGACTGCGAAAATAAATTCCCGTTTATCAAAGCCCAAGCCGTCGCAGGCAAAAGCGAGTTCTTCCGCCGTTTCACCTAGCAAAGACGAAACGTCCTTTCTAAGCGCGGCAAAGATATCCAAAAGCCGTTCGCGCTGCACGGGGAGCTGTTCAAACATTTTATAACCGCAAATATCGCGGTTGACGTAAACCCGTCTTCCTGCAAGCGCCGCAACGTTGAAATCGGACGGGGTATCGAGAAAGATAAAATCGCGATAGCCCGACAAATCGGCGTCGGCGGCAGGCGAAACGATAAGCGAGTTGGCAAGGTTACGGGACGTAGGATAGAATAAATCGCAACCCAAATCTTCCAAGTTTTCATAGAAACGCAAGGTACGCCTATCCGAAGCGATTAGGCAAGTGCCGTACGCGCATTCGGCGCGTTTTTGCGCGATAAGCGATTTCGTTTCTTCTAAGGAAAGAGAAATAATTTCCGGTTCGATAGTTGTGCTATAACATCTTGTAACGGCGTTAGCAAAAATACTTTCCGCTGTATTTTTACCCGTTCTGCCGTCGTATAATACGTCGCGAACCAAACCTTTTATATATTCCCTACCCTTAAAATGGGAAACGGATATTTCGAAAACAAACTGCTTTTGCACGTCGCTTTCGATAATTTTCAAATGTTTTATGCCCGAAAAATAGGTGAGTTCTACACCGTTTGAACGGATAGAAAGGTGCGGCGAAGCAAATTTTAGCGGTTTAGCGCTACACTTGCTTGCCGAAAGCGTAAACAAAGGACGGCGGTGGCCTACTCCGTACGGCTCCATCATCATAATTTCTTTGGCAAATTTTTCGGGGATTGCCGACTGTATTTCTTCGCAAACGTATACGTTTTGCGCGAAATCTTCCTGCGTGTATTTCTCCCCGATTTCTTTATCGAGCGCCGCTTCCAAGCCGTCGAACTGCTCCACGCGGACGTTGATGCCCGCCGCTTGCGCGTGCCCGCCGAATTCTTCAATATATTGCGAGCAGTTTTTCAGCGCGTTAAAGATATTGATACTTTCAATGCTGCGCGCACTGCCTTTTAGCATATCCCCGTGATGCACGAAAAGTAACGTAGGGCGATTATATTCTTCGGCGATTCTTGCCGCTACAATTCCGATAAAGCCCGCATTCCAGCCTTCGTCGGAAAGCATAATTACGTTGCCGTACGCACCTTTTTGTAACAGTTTTTTCTTGGCGGATAAATAGAGTTCGTCGCAGTGTTTTTGCCGTTCGGTGTTATACAAGCAAAGCTTTACCGACAAATCGTAAATTTCCGTTTCGTCTTGTGCGATAAACAGGCGGAACGCCGCGTACGCGTCGCCCATTCTCCCTGCCGCATTTACGCGCGGCGCTACCGTAAAAGCAAGCGTTTGCGCCGTAATGCCGTCGTACAATTTACCGATAAGCCCTGCAAAACAGGGGCGCAAACGGTTATTGAACAGTTTCAAGCCTTCCGTTACGATATCACGGTTTTCCCCCAGCAAGGGTACGCTATCCGCTACGGTGGCAAGCGTTGCAAAATCTAAATATTCATACGCTTCTTCCCCAAGCAGTGCGCAAGCTACTTTAAACGCCACCCCTGCGCCGCAAAGATTGTCATACGGATAATCGTCCTTTAATTTGGGGTTGACGATAATACAGTCGGGTAAAACTTCAGGAAGTTCGTGGTGGTCGGTTACGATAATATCCGAGCCGAGTTCGTAAATATACTGCGCTTCTTTAGCGTTGGAAATACCGCAGTCTACCGTGATAAAAAGTTCGGGATTGCACTCGTCGAAAATACGGTCAATCATTTCCGTAGACAAGCCGTAGCCGTCGGCGCGTTCAGGGATATACACGTGCGGCTCGATACCGAATTTTTTCAAGGCGTGATACATAATAACGGACGCGCATATACCGTCGGCGTCGTAATCGCCAAATACCGCCACGGTACGCCCTTCGTCGCGCGCTTGCGTGATGAGTTCTACCGCTTCACGCATACCTTGCATACAAAAAGGAGAAAGAAAATTCGCCTTAGACGGGTGCATAAATCGACGGATTTTTTCTTGTGTATCAATACCGCGCGCGTATAAAATACGCGTGATTTGTTCCGTCAGCCCCGTGCTTTTCGCCAAGGCAGATATGCTATTCAATTGTTCTGCCGAAAACGAATATTCGGGGACGATTTTTTTCATAAAACTCCTTTTATTATTTTTATAATTGAGTGAAAAAACGGGCGGAGAGTGGACTTGCCTCCTCCCCGCCCTGTATTGTTTATCTTATTCTTCGTCCGTTTGTTGTTCTTCTACAACAACCGTTTCCGCTGCTTTTTTAGCAGCTTTTCTTTCTTGTTTTTCCGCACGCTGTTTACCGTATTGTGCGTTATCAAACGCCTTTTTATCCGAGCGTTTCTTCAACAGCCAGTATAACGCAGGCACGTATATTAAACCTACGAACACCGTTACAACAAGGGATACAAGCGCGGCAATAGCAAACCATCTCGTCGACCACGTAGCAACCGCGCCCACTAAAATAAGCGCAACGCCGAACACTACGCTAAACGTACAAATTTCTTTTACCGCGGTAGATTCTACTACTAAGTCCGCCGTCGTTTGTTCGTCTTTCTTTGCGCGGAGCTTATTCATAGTAAGCATTGCAAACACCGACGTTGCTATAGCCGAAATTCCGAAAATATACAATGCGGAGTTGGTAATGGGCATACGGGTAAGCAACACCACTGCAGCGGATAAAAACGCACCGCAGAGCGCCGAAACGCCCGTCGTAATACCCGATATAAGTCCGTGTCTTATCGCGGCGTACGCAAACGCCAACGCAGCAAATACTACAACCGCAATGAGTGCGCGAAGTGCATACCATACAGGCATTTGTACTTGCATATCTTCTTGCGCGGCACTAACGGAAATTTCTGCCAAATCTTCTTTCCATTCGCCGTTGGTTTCATCTGTTTTTGCTGCAAACATTTCCGCAAGCTTACCTTTCGCCGTTTCTACTTTCGCTTTCACGTCCGCACCGGAAGCGAAGTAATAAATTACTTCCCCGTCCGCGCCGACAAGCGATTCTTCACTGTATTCTACCGTTAAACCTTGCTTGTTGAATTCCGCGTCGCACACGCTTTTTACGTCGTCTAAACGCTTATTATAAAACGATTGATTTACCGTTACCGTAAGGGTATTGGCGTTACGGAGCGTTGCCGCGTACGACACGCCGAAAATTGCCGTAAGCACGATAGAGAGTACGAGAAGCGTCGCCATTACGATAGACATCAGCGTCTCTTTATTTACCGTTTTGGACAAAATCTTATTCATCATCATCGTCCTCCCTTACAAAGCGGAAATATTTATATTTGTTTTTGCTTGCCGAAAGGAGCATATAGTTGATAGCGCGCGCCCAAAGCAAATTACACAACGCCGCCGTTACGATACAAATGACCGCCTGCCAAGCGAGAGTGGAAAGTCCTGCCGCACCGATAAGCAAACTCAACGCGCCCAAAAGCGCCACCGCATAGATATCTACAATTCCCCAAAGCGTCTTTTTATAGCCGCCCTTTACGGAAGATTCTACCGTTTTACCAAGGCTGAATTCCGTCTTGATTGCGTGGTAGATATGGTATTGCAATACGTTCATCAGCACGAAACCCACCAAGAAGATAAGCACCGAGCCAAGCGTAATTTCAAACGCCGCGTTGCCCGTAATGAAGGCAAAAAACGTTGCTACTACCACGAGATAGGTCATACTTGCGTACGCACCCGTTACACCGTAGCCGCCCATAAGCACAATCGCTAAAACGATAATTGCAAGCATCGCTACGCCTAACGCAATATAGAGAAGAGTGAGTACGTTTTCGCCGTATACCGCCTCAAACGTACATACTTGTCCTACTTCGAAATCAAACTCGAACGAGTTATGCAAAGCGGAATTGAGCAATACTTCGTACGTTTTTACAAGCTGTGCATTGCTTTCCACGAACATCACGCGGATATCGTTATCCGTGATATTGTCCTGATAAATACCCGTCAATTTCGCGTCGCCGATTTGCAAGTATAACGCCGTAGACGAGCTGGAAGCGGAGTCCGCTGTCGCAAGCTCGTTTTTCAAGCCTTGCATTAAGTCTTTACCCGCTTGGGTAAGGTTGATTTTAAGATACGACCATTTATAATTGTTCGCAACCGTAAATCCGGAAATATAATCGGTAATTTTTGCGCCGTCTTCTTGCAGTTCGGTCAATTCCGTAGCGGCAGCCGAAGTACCTTTCGTCAAGGTAACCTTGCCCGTGTAATGATAGGTGGACAGCGTTTCGTTTACCGTCGCGTCGGACGCAGGCAACTCGATACGGAGTGCGTAATCGTCCACTACTGCTACGCGGTAATCGGAATATCCCCTTGCTTCAAAACGGTCCGCAATTACTTGCGCGGCTTTTGCAAACTGCGCTTGAAACGCGTCGTCTACTTCGCCCGTTTTATTGTTTACAAGGTTATATTTGCTTTCTTTGCTTAAATACAGCGAACCGTTTTTAACGTAATCTGCCGCGTATTTTTCCGCTTCGATTTCGTCCGTGGGTTTGTCTGCTTCATATTCGGTTTCGGTTTTTACCCCTTCCGGATAATAGTAAACGTAGTATCCGCCCCCTAAATCCGCGCCGAGGTCGTACTGCAAAACGGTGGGATTAAAGCTTTGCGTTCCCGAAACGGGGAACGGAATAAGCGTAATCACACTCATTGCGACGATTAAGATGGTAAGCAAAACCATCAGTACCACCGACTTCTTTTTGCCCATGTTGCCTCCTGATAATTTCGGCCTATGCCGAATTTTACAATGAATACTTATTTATTATACCTTATTTTCCCTTATTCCGTCAAGTCATATCGACGGGTAAGTGAAAATTTTTGCTTAGTTTGCACGGATTTTTAACCGTTTTAACCATTGATTCCCTGTTTTTTCTTCGCCAAAATATGCATAGCGCATTCCACACGCTTTTTCATCATTTCGCACGTGGTTTCATACGGCTCGTCAATGTCGCCGTTGAAATGATAGTTGTTTGCGCTGCAACCGCCCGAACAAATGAATTTCGCGAAGCAGTTTTCGCATTTTTTACGGGTAAACAGACAGGAATTTTTAAATTTTTCACGGATATCGGGACGCGTAATCCCTTCAAATACGCTACCCATACGGAAATTTTCGTCCCCCGCAAACTGGTGGCAAGGATACAAATCGCCGTTGGGGGTTACGGAGAAATATTCGTTGCCCGCGCCGCACGCCGAAACGCGTTTGGAAAGACAAGGGCCGCCTTCCAAATCGATATTGAAGTGGAAAAAATTAAATCCTTCATCTTCCGCGTGGCGTTGTAAATACGCTTCGCAAAGATTTTCGTATTCCGCTTTGATAGCAGGTAAATGCTTGTCCGTAATTTGCAAATCGGGAATATCCGTTACGACGGGTTCCATCGAGATAGAGTCTACCCCTTGGTCGGCGATAAAGAGTACGTCTTTTGCAAAATCGAGATTTTTTGCCGTAAACGTACCGCGCACGTAATAGCTTTTATTGCCGCGCAGGGAAATGAATTTTTTAATTTTATCTATAATTAAATCGAACGTGCCCTTGCCGTTTACCGTTTTTCTTATCGCGTCGTGCACTTCTTTTCTACCGTCTAACGAAAGCACTACGTTTTCCATTTCTGCATTGAAAAAGGCTATCGTTTCGTCGTTTAAAAGCAATGCGTTCGTGGTGGTGGTAAACAAAAATTTCTTGCCTGCCGCCGCGCCCTTTTCTTTCGCGTAATACACCGTTTGTTTTAAAACTTCTAAATTCATAAGCGGCTCGCCGCCGAAGAAGTCCATTTCCAACACCTTGCGTTTACCGCTGTTTTCAATAAGAAAATCCACCGCTTTTTTCGCCGTTTCAAACGTCATACTTTCGCGTTTAGAATGGTACGCGCCTTCGTCGGCAAAGCAGTAACGGCAACGGAAGTTGCAATCGTGGCAAATATGGATACAAAGCGCCTTTATTTCGTTGCTTTTCATAGGATACGCTTTCACTTCGTCTTTATAGAGCAAACCTTCCCGTTTAAGCGTTTCCACGTCCGCAAGAATTTCTTTAATTTGTTCGTCGGAAACGTAAGTGATATCCACCTGTTCCCCTTCCTGCGCCTTTAAATAATCCGCCGTGGCTTTGTCGCATTCGTGCAGCGAACCGCTGCCTACGTCGTATATGTAATTTTGGTTTCTATAACTGAATACGTGTATCAAAATACTACTCCTGCCGCCAAAAAAAGAAAGCGGCTTTGAAAACTTTATAATCGGCTAAAAACGGCGTACGCGAACCATACGCCGTTTTTTATGTCGTCCTTTTTAGCCTACGCTTATTTGCGCTCGATTTTATCTTCGCGCGTAATTCTTTCGCAGGACTGGTTGCCTACCGTGCAGCTGGTTTTGCACGCCGATTGACAGGTGCTTCTGCATTCGCCGCAAGCCGTAACTTTCTTTTCCGTAGGTTTTGCAATCGTCTTAATCATATTCTTATTCTCCTAATAAGTAGATTTTATGGTATTATTATAATATACTTTTACGGAAATTGCAAGCGGTTTAAAAGAATTTCCCATACTTTTTTAGGCTTTTTATCCGTTTTAACTGCTTTTTCGCTTCTTTTAGAAGTCCCGTCGCATATTTACCGCCAACGCACCGCACAGTGCGCCCACCAAAAGTGCCACCGCCGTTTCAATTAAAATCAGCCAAGAAAAGGAAAAATCGCCGCCGATTGCAGAGAACGCAAGATAAGAAAGCGCCGTAAAAATGAGCCCTACCGCGCCGCCTTTTATAAATCCCTTTTCGCCGCGTATAAACGTGATTACGCCCAGTGCTATCGCCAGTGCTTTTACCACTTGATTAACGGGATAAATAACGCTATCGGGCAGGGGGGTCCAGCGTAAAATAGCCGCTAAAACCACGGCGGAAAGAAAGGAAAATGCCAAGGCAAGTGCCACGCTTTTAATTATTTGAAAGATAGATACGGTTACGTCGTTTTGCATAAAAAACACCTCCGCATTATCGTATGCGAAGGCGTCTATCGTTTATGCTTTTTTCTTATTTATCCGTCGTTTCTTCTACGGGAGCTTCTACCGGAGCTTCTTCTTTTACTTCCTTTACTTCTTCTACCGCTGCTTTTTCTTTCGTTTCCGCTTTAGGTGCTTCTTCTTTCGATGCTACGGCATCCGTTTGATAAATGGCTTGCATATCAAATTTAAGATACGATTTACCACTCTTTTCCGTACCCGTTTCCAAAACGAACGTATTATCGTCGCGGCAAACTTCTACAACGATACCGCAAATGCCGCCGATAGTTTTAACTTTGTTACCCGGCTTAACTGCCCCTAACAGTTTTTCCGTTTCTTCCTGTCTTTTCTTTTGGCTACGGCGGTTAAAGACCATCATCAACACAAATGCGCCGATGATAATTGCCATAAAAATAATTGTGCTCCAAGGGTCGTTCGTCGCATCGGATGCGCAAGAAAAAATTCCCATAATTAAAAATCTCCTTTATTTAGCGAAAGTAGTTCGCCCTTTCTTTTTTATACTTCTATGATAGCGTTTTTTGGGAATTTTTGCAAGCGTTTTATCGGCTTATTTTTAATTTTTTTCAATTTCACTCACTTTTCATTTCAAAAAGAAGGAGCAGATACGCGTTCAACTCGTACCTGCCGCCTTGCTTTATTGATTTAAACGTTATAAACTCTCAAAAATTTCCACGCCGCGTTTTTTAATCCATTGCCATAAAATCGCCGCCGCGCCTAAAAATACCGCCAACGCGATCGCAAAATACCCTTCGGCGTACATATATTGCCCGAACAAGAAATGTCCGCCTAAAAACAACGCCGCTATCGCCCAACCCACGAACATAGAAATAAGCACGGATAAACTCTGTTTTACTGCTACGATTTCGTTCGTCCATTTTAAGTTGGGAAGTTTCAAGTTTATCGCCAAGCCCACCAACGCGCAAAGTATGGAAACGGCAAGTATTGTCAAAGTGGCGAAAACTACCGTCAAAAAGGGAATTTGCAGCAACGCGCAAACGGTAATTAACGCGAGAGAAACGGGCAACGCCGTATATACAAAATGGAATGCGATTTTCGCTTTAAAAATTTCCTGCGCGTTTACGGGCATTGCGCGTAATATCCATAAATTATCCCCTTCGAGCGACACGGACGAACCCGTAATAACGTTAGTGGTGGCGATAAACGCCAAAATAATGGTTACAATGGTTGCCACTGTTCCCTTATCAATAGGAGCGTTAGCAATTTGCGCGCAAAGTTCAGGACTAACCAACGCGTAAATAGCAAACACGAGCGCGATAATCGAGCCTAACCCTGCGTTGAATAATATCATAGGAGTTTTGATAAACCGCTTGCCTTCTTTCGATAAAATAGCCGTAAATGCCGAGCGCGTTTTCCCTTCTCTTTTTACGTATTTTGCCTTTTTAGACGTACGCTTTTGCGTAATAATCGACAAAAACGTAGCGGAAAGCAACACGTACACAAGCGCGAACGCCGTAATAAAAATCGACGAAAACGCAAGCAAGGAAAGCCAGTTGCCCATTGCCGCCAAACCCATTTGCCATAAGGGATACAACGTGTTTTGGAACGTTTCCGCAACCGCTGCGCCGTTCATTAAGATATAACCGAGCGTATTGTTCATTTCGCTTACAAAAACGGAATATCCTATTAAAAACGCGATAAGCAGTATGATAGAAGTTAAATTTTTGGCAGGAATTTTCGACGTAATAAACGCAATCAACCAACCGATTAACGCCGCTACCGCCATAGCCCCCAGCGGTAAAACAAGTACGATTATCAAACTGCAAAACAACGCCGAAAGCGAAAATTCTACCGCCGTGAAATAGTAAACCACGCCCGGCATAAACGCAAGCACAACGATAAGGAGTGCCAAAAGATATAACCCAAGCATACGGACGAATAATATCGCACTCGGTTTTATCGGCATAGCCAAAAGCAACTCGTTATCTTTGGCTTCGTATAACGTATTTTTTGCGGCAAGCGCAAGCAATATAGCAGTCATTGAAAACGCCAACAAGCCGATAAGCGCAAAATATACCCACGTCAAACCGCTTTGCACAAGCGGCAAACACAACGTTTCTGCAAGAAACCAAAACATAACAACCATCGCACCAAGCGCATATATTATCAACGCGCTGATACCGATAATAAATAGCGGCGAACGGCGTTTCCCTTTACGTCCGTTTCCCATAAACAAAGCGCCTGCTTCCAACAACTGTTTTTTAAGTAAGGCTTTCAGCATCTTCTTTCTCCAAATCTAAAAATACTTCTTCCAAACTTTCGTCGCCTTTGACTTCTTCCATCGTACCCACTTTGACGATTTTACCGCTTTTGATAATCGCCACTTTATCGCAAAGTTTTTCCGCCACTTCCAAAACGTGCGTCGAAAAGAAAATTGCGCCGCCACCCGCGCAAAAATCGCGCATAATCTCTTTAAGCGTATGCGCAGCTTTAGGGTCAAGCCCCACGAACGGTTCGTCTAATAAAATGAGTTTGGGACTATGCATAAGCGCCGAAATAAGCGCCAGCTTTTGTTTCATCCCGTGCGAATACGCAGATATCGGCTGTGCCAAATCGTCCGTCAAAGAGAATGCGTCCGCATACGCGTGTATTTTCTCTCGACGAATATCAGCAGGCACTTTATAGATATCCCCTACGAAATCGAGATACTGTATCCCCGTCATAAATCCGTATAAATCGGGATTGTCGGGCACGTATGCCAACACTTGCTTGCACGCCAAAGGATTTTCCTTTACGGATACGCCGTCTACGTAAATTTCCCCCGTTTCAAAACGTAAAATACCGCAAATCGCTTTCAACGTAGTCGTCTTCCCCGCGCCGTTATGCCCGATAAACCCGAATATTTCCCCTTTTTGAATGTGTAAACTGACGTCGTCTACCGCTTTTTTGTCCCCGTAAACTTTCGTAAGACGCTCGATTTTTAACATAATTCGCTCCTTTGCTATTTATTTGATATCACAATGATATCATACAACCAACGTGCTTGTCAAGTATTTTTTACAAAAAAACGGAAGATTTTTTTATCTTCCGCCATTTTGTTATTACCAAATGCCTTCGCCGCCGTACTTGCGGTAAAATTCCTGTACGTATTCCTTTACGTAGCCGCCGAGAATGGAATTTCTCAACCCTTTCATCAATTTATGCAAGAAAGTGATATTGTGCAAACTGAGTAGCATTGCACCGTACATTTCGCCCGTATTGATCAGGTGGCGCAAATACGCTTTGGTGTAATGTTTACAACAATAGCAATCGCACTCACTATCCAGCGGTGAAAAATCTTCTTTGTATTTACCGTTGCGAACGACTACTCTGCCGTGCGAAGTCATCGCCGTACCGTTTCGCGCGATACGGGTTGCCAACACGCAGTCGAACATATCCACGCCGCGAAGAGTGCCTTCAATCAAGCAATCGGGCGAGCCTACACCCATTAAATAACGGGGTACGTCGGTGGGCAAACGGGGTTGTAAGTCGTCCAAGAGTTCGTACATAAGGGGCTTGGGCTCGCCGACGGAAAGTCCGCCGATAGCGATACCGTGTTTCACGAACGGCAACGTACGCGCCAAACTTTCCGCGCGCAAATCTTTGTACATATTCCCTTGCACGATAGGGAAAGGCGCTTGCGTGGGTACGTCGTGGAATTTATAGCAACGTTCCAACCACGCCGCCGTACGTTTCATAGCCGATTCCGCTTGCGCGTGGTTGTAGCCGTATTCGCTACACTCGTCGAACGCCATAATGACGTCCGCGCCGAGATTTTGTTCTACCTGCATTGCCTTTTCGGGCGTAAAAAAGTGTTTACTGCCGTCGACGTTGGAAGAGAACTCCACCCCTTCGTCGGTGATTTTATTGAGTTTTCCCAAAGAGAATACTTGAAAACCGCCGCTATCCGTCAAAATAGGTTTATCCCAGTGCATAAACTTATGCAAGCCGCCTGCTTTTTTAACGATTTCGTCTCCTGGACGCATATACAAATGGTAGGTATTCGACAAGATAATTTGCGAGCCTGCTTCTTTCAAATCACGCGGGAATACGCCTTTTACCGTCGCTTGCGTACCTACGGGCATATACACGGGCGTTTCAATATCGCCGTGCGGCGTATGGAAAATACCTGCGCGCGCGCCCGTTTCTTCGTCCGTTTTTATTACTTCAAAGGAAAAATGTTCGTTGTTCAAAACTTTTATCCGCCTTGTACATTGTTTATCTTCTATACAGTATAGCATACTTTTTTACAAAAAGCAAGAAAACCGTGTGTTATTCCAGCTCGAATGCGCCTGTATATAACTGATAATACGTACCTTTTTGCTCCAACAGCTGTTCGTGCGTGCCGCGTTCGATAATCTTGCCGTGGTCGAGTACCATAATCGCGTCGGCATTGCGGACCGTGGAAAGACGGTGCGCGATAACGAACGTCGTTCTGCCGTGCATTAACCTATCCATACCGTCGTTGATAAGCGCTTCGGTGCGCGTGTCGATAGACGACGTAGCTTCGTCCAAAATCATAGCCGGCGCGTCCGCCACCGCCGCACGGGCAATGGAAAGGAGTTGGCGTTGCCCTTGCGAAAGGTTTGCACCGTTGTTGGTGAGCATAGTATGATAGCCTTCGGGCAAGCGGCAAATAAAATCGTCCGCGTTAGCAAGTTTCGCCGCCGCGATACACTCTTCATCCGTTGCGTCCAAACGCCCGTAACGGATATTCTCCATTACCGTACCCGTAAACAGGTTGGTATCCTGCAATACGATTCCCAGCGAACGACGCAAATCGCTTTTACGAATTTTATTGATATTGATACCGTCGTAACGGATTTTTCCGTCCGCGATATCGTAGAAACGGTTGATAAGGTTGGTAATCGTCGTTTTTCCTGCACCCGTCGCGCCGACAAACGCTATTTTTTGACCGGGTTTCGCGTATAATGTAACGTCGGAAAGCACTTGTTTTTCGGGCACGTAACCAAAATCGACGCTATCCATTACGATATCGCCGCGAAGACGAGTATACGTCGTTGTTCCGTCCGCTTTATGGTAATGTTTCCACGCCCATACGCCCGTGCGCTTATCCGATTCCTTAAGATTACCGTTTTCGTCTTCTTCGGCATTGACAAGGGTTACGTAGCCGTTATCTTCTTCGGGCTGTTCGTCCATCAGCGTAAACACACGGCTTGCACCGGCAAGCCCCATAGCTATCATAGATACCTGTTGGGACATTTGGTTAATAGTCATCGTAAAGTTTCTCGATATACCAAGAAACGCCACGATAACGCCGATACCCAGCGCCGTACCGCCGCCAAAAAGAGTGGAAATACCGTAATTAGGCACGTTCAACGCAAACAACGCGCCGCCGATAATCGATAACAAAACGTAGGTAATGTTGCCGATATTATTTAAAATAGGACCGAGTATATTCCCGAAAACGTGCGCGCGTTCACTGTCTTTGAAAAGCTGTTGATTGAGTTTATCAAAATCTTCTTTCGCCCGTTCTTCGTGGGTAAATACTTTTACCACTTTTTGACCTTTCATCATCTCTTCGACAAACCCTTCCGCTCGGGCAAGCGAAGATTGTTGCGCCACCATATATTTTGCACTGTTACCGCCTATCTTTTTCACGACGAGCGTAACGACGAACGTACAAACGAACACGACGAGTGATAACCAAACGCTATACGTGAGCATAATCGTTACCGATACGATAAGGGTAAGCGAACCGCTTAAAAGGTTGGGCAAGCTTTGTCCGATAAGCTGACGGCAAGCGTCCGTATCGTTGGTATACGTACTCATAACGTCGCCGTGGGCGTGCGTATCGAAATATTTAATAGGCAGGCTTTGCATCTTTTCGAACATATCCCTACGCAAATGATACAGTACGCCCTGCGTGATAGTAGCCATCAATCGAGTATGGAAAAAGGACGCCAAAATAACTATAGCGTATACCGTTATCATCATAATTATCAATCCGACGAGCGTAGACTGAATTTCCGCCGTAAAGCCTACCGAAAGAGCGGGAGTAATTACTCTGTCGACAAGTTGTTGCATATACACCGACGATACCAAGCTACCTACCGAACTGAATAAAATGCAGGCAAGCACGACGAAGAGTTGCCATTTATAATGCTTTAATACCGTTTTGAACAGCCGTTTAAACGTACCCTTTTTAATAGAGCCTTTGGGCATAGGCATACCGCGTCCGCGCATAGGACGCATAGCACGGGGTTTTTGCTCGTACGATTTTTGTTCCGCCATTACGCTTCACCCCCTTGCTCGTTTTCCGCCCCTTTACTCTTGGTTTGCGCGTCGTAAATTTCACGGTAAATTGCACTGTCTTTCAGCAGTTGTTCGTGCGCGCCGCAGGCGATAATTTTACCGCCGTCCAGTATGATAATTTTATCGGCGTTTTCCACAGACGCCACTCGCTGTGCGATAATAATTTTCGTGGTATTAGGAATTTCTTCCGCAAACGCACGTCGAATAAGCGCGTCCGTCTTGGTGTCTACCGCGCTCGTAGAATCGTCCAAAATAAGAATTTTCGGTTTACGGAGCAACGCACGCGCGATACAAAGGCGTTGTTTTTGACCGCCCGAAACGTTAGTGCCGCCCTGCTCGATATACGTATCGTATTTATCGGGGAACGATTGAATAAATTCGTCCGCGCAAGCAAGCTTACAAACGCGCTCGATATCTTCGTCCGTCGCAGTTTCGTCCCCCCAACGTAAATTCTCTTTTATCGTACCTGAAAAGAGTACGTTTTTTTGCAGCACTACAGCCACTTCTTTACGCAAGGCGTCTAAATCGTAGTCCTTTACGTTTACGCCGCCTACGTACACGTTGCCTTCCGTTGCGTCGTATAAACGGGGAACGAGCTGAATAAGCGTGGTTTTCGACGAACCCGTCGTGCCCAAAATACCCACTGTTTCGCCCGATTTTATATCCAAATCGATATCCGAAAGTGCCGCTTTCGTTGCCGTTTGCGCGTATTTAAAGGTAACGTTTTCAAAACGCACGCTGCCGTCTTGCACTTCCTTTATTCCGTTTTCGGGGCTTGTCAAATCCGATTCCTGTGTGAGCACTTCGCTGATACGGCGCGCCGATTCTAGCGACATAGACAGCATAACGAAAATCATAGAAAACATCATAAGACAGGAAAGCATTTGAATTCCGTAGGAAATGAGTGCGGAAAGTTCGCCCTTGCCAAACCCTTCAAACGCCGCCCAGTGGAATTTATCCACGATAGCGTACGCCGCGAACGCCGAAATTAAAATGGAGGCGAAATTGATGAAAAAGGTCATCATAGGATTGTTGAGTGCGAGAATTTTTTCCGCTTTTGTGAAATCGTTTCTCACTTCCCTTGCTGCTTTTTCAAATTTTTCCGTTTCGTATTTTTCACGCACGAACGATTTTACCACGCGGATACCGCCTACGTTCTCCTGTACGGAATTGTTGAGCGCGTCGTACTTTTTAAAGATACGGCGGAAAAAGGGCATAACAAACCCCATTACCGAGAAAATAATCGCCGCCAAAAACGGCACTACCAACAAAAATATCCACGCGAGTTTGGGGTTTACCGTAAAACTCATAATAATGGCGAATAAAAATTGCAAGGGCACACGGATAACGATACGCATACACATTTGGTAAGACTGCTGTACGTTGGTAACGTCCGTCGTCAAACGGGTAACGAGCGACGACGTTGAAAATGTATCCACGTTGGCAAAGGAAAATTTTTGCACTTTATAAAATAAATCGTGCCGTAAATTGCTGGCAAAACCGCAGCTTGCCGTCGCTGCAAATTTTCCTGCAAGCGCACCGCTTGCTAGCGAACAAATTGCCAACCCTAACAAAATTCCGCCGTATTTTAATATTTCTTGCATAGCCGCCGTCGCGTCGATACCGTCGATATCTATCGCGCCGATAAGCTGCGCCATAAAAAAGGGCATAAGACATTCGCAAAAGGCTTCTACCACCATAAATATCGGGGTGATGAGCGAAGTCTTTTTATACTGTCTTACGCTTTTAAGTAAAGGCTTTACCGTTTCAAACATACTCCTTTCATTTCTCCTTGTTACTCTATACAAAGTATATTATATTTTCATTGCAAAAGAATGTCAAGCATTGCAAGGTTTTTTTTCGCCACTTTCACCGTTTTTTCATTTTTACAGCCCCCTTAAGGGGCTGTATTATAACTTCCGTTCTTCCTTGCAAGTACAATAGATAATTTGGTATTTGCGCGACAATTCCTTAATGAGTAATTTCCCCTTTTCCGTTTTATCATCGTCAAAATCGCGCAAGCAATCGTCGAATATAAGTACGGGCGGCTCTTTTTGAAAGAGTGTTTCCGTCAGCGCAAGGCGGATACACAAATCCCAAAGTCCGCGCATACCTGCGCTGTAATATTCGCTTTCTTTTAACGCGCCGTCTTCTTCGGCAAGCGGCAAAGCGGCGGTGTTAAAGCGCCATTTTTCCGCTTCCACAAACCCCAGTGCTTTGGCGTAGCGTTTGCACGCGTTTTCCACGGGGACTAAATATTGCGCCGCAATACCTTCTCTTGCGCGGAGAATAAGCTCGCGCGCGGTTTTTATCGACAGGAAACGGTTTTCCAAACGCGTTTTTTCCGCCTGCAGACGTTGATATTTTTCTTCACAAGCCGCTAATTTCGCGCCTTCTTGGGCATAGTTTTCCGCTTGCGTATAATAGGTTGCCTGCGCTTTTTGTAAGCTGATTTTTTCTTCTTCCAACTGCGCGCGGCGTAACCCCAAACGAGCGAATTCCCCTTCGTCTATCGGCATATCCGTTTGTTCAAATGCAGGCAACGACGACAGTTTTTTTCGACAGGCTTTTAACGTTTCGTTCCAACGGGCGTATTCGTCTACGTTTTGTTTGATGAGCGCCGCTACGGCACGGTAATCGTACGTTTGTTCCAAGGCAAAATGAGACAAAAACGTTTTGACGGCGGTTTCCAAAGCCTGCATACGCGCCGTTTGTTTATCGTATTCCGTTTGCGCGGCGGAAAATTCTTTTTGTCTATCGCAAAGGGCACGGTAAGCGTTTTGTGCTTGCGTGTGCGCTGCAAGCGCCTGTTTATACGCTCCGTCTATTTGTTTATCCGCAAAGCCGTCCGCCTTATTCGGCGTGGCAGCTAACGTATTTTTCCAAAACGAACGCATACAGATAAGCGTACCGAAAAATCCGATAAAAAGTGCGCCTAAGCCAAGCGCGGGCTGCGCTTCCACCTGCGTTAAGCCGAGCAGTAATACCGCCAAAAACAAGCACACACCGATAAGCGCGTAACCACCCTTTTTACCTGCTTTTTTGCGTTCTTCTTTTTTCGAACGTTCTTCCTTGCCCTTATTTTTCTTTTGTGCGGCAAGCAACGATTGATAGGTTTCTACGTTCTTTTCACAAGCCGTTAATTCGATACGCGCCTTTTCCGTTTCCAAATGCAGTTCTTCGCCGCGGCGAACGTTCTCCTGCAATGCTTCTAACGATTGTTTCACTGCGTAATATTCGTCGATGGCCGATTGCAAGCCCTGCAAATTGACCTGTTCAGGCGGTGTTTCGCCAAAGAAAGCGTTTAAGTGTTGCAAACGGCGAACGGCTTCGACTTCAGTATTTTGCAACTCCTGTTGCAACGTAGCGTTTGCCGCGCGTTCTTTCCTAAAATTATACGCGGTAATTTTTTCGTCGGTGGTTTGCCATTCGGCTTGCGCCGCCGCCAAGCGTTTCTTTTCCGTTTCCGCTTTTTCGTACAGTTCTTTGGCGGTGATATTTGCCGCTTGTAAACGGCGACGAGTTTCGTCCAGCGTAGCAAGCTCCGCGTCGATAACGTCTAATTTGCCTGTTTTAGGCACGCGTTTGCTACGCAAAGCGCGTTCCGCTTCGTCCAAAAGGGTTACGGCGTCCTTTTTACCGTTTTTTTCGTCGTTTGCGGTAAGCAAAGCGGCAAGCTTGCCCTTGATATCCTGCGGAAATCCTTCGCCTGCAATTTCTCCTTGCGGCAAATACACGCTACGGCGATAGCTTTCTCTATCCAACCCAAACAACGTTTCGCCTAATTTTTCACATTTGTCCCCAAAATCGTATACGGGATTATTGCGCTCGTCGAATATTTTCGCCGTATCAAAGGACGGCGTTTTGCCAAACGTACGCTCTATACGGTACGTCCTGCCGCCCACAAGAAACGTGAGCGTTCCCCCAAACGTTTCACTATGCCAAGGCTTATATTTTACACGGAAATTTTCTAATATACTCTTTTTCCTGCCTTCGTCCATACCGTAAAACATACATTCTAAAAAATCGACGAAAGTAGTTTTTCCCCAACCGTTATCTTCTTTGATTTGGACGATATCCTGCGATAAGTCCATTTTACGTTTGACAAATTTACCAAACCCTGCAATATATGCGGAGAGAATTTTCATAACTCAATTTCCTCCCCGTTTAAAGCTTTCAGCCCTATTTCCAAAATTTCGTCCCGTTGCGCTTCGTTAAACGCATACCTGCCCACTTCCTTTACAAACACACCGCGTAAAGAACAATCGTTTGCGTAGTCTTCCAAGCGGAATGCTAAACGGCTTTCGTCCTCCACTCGAGCGTGAAAAAACCGCTGACTAAGTTTACCCGTTAAAAGGAGCAGTTCCTTTTGCAAGCCCAAGGAATATGTGCCGCAAAGCACCGCTTTTACAAGGTTTTTGGCAGGTACTTCACGCGTGGCGGCAAACACCGCGTTTTCCAACGCGGCGTACGACGTACAACCCGTGATATCCACACGCACTTCGCATACCTCGCGCGTGGCTATCGAATAAAATTTTTCGTCTTGCAATCTGCCGTTTACAACTTCCAAAAGGAAAAATCCGCGCGCGCCGATTTCGTCGAAACCCCTACCTTCTAAACAACCGCAATAACGGTACTGTCCACGCGAAGAAAACCGAACGCACTGCAAATCGGGCTTGTGGATATGTCCCAAAGCCAAATAATCAATGGGCGCAGAACTTATAAGGGAAAGCGGAATACTTTCTTTGCCCGTGTTTTGGTGAATATCCCCGTGTAAAAGGAGAATATTAAACCGACTGTTATCCAGCGGTATATTTGCAAATTTTTCCATAGAAAAATTGCGCGTGTCCATACCCGTAACGGTGATATTTTCCGTTAAGTGGTACGCTTGCCAACCGTGATTTTGGGAAAATAAATGTAAATTTTGGGGTAATGGTTTTTGCGCGTAAAACTCGTCGTCGTGGTTACCCGATACGTAAAAAAAGTGGGTGGGCGCAGCGGCGGCAATCGCCGCGAATACTTCCCCTTTATTTTGGGGGGATAACGCATTCCCGTCGAATAAATCACCTGCGATCAGCACTACTTCTATTTTATTTTCGCGCGCGCACGTGCAAAGCCGACGGAAACCGTCGGTTATTTCCGCCTGTCTAAGCCGCGCCTTTTCGCTATCTAAAAAAGCAAACGCCGAACCTATATGTATATCGCCCGTGTGTATAATTTTCATAGCTTTTATATTATAGCATATTTTATGAAATTTGTAAAGAAAAACCGCCGCGGTTTTTCTACCGTAGCGGTTATATGCTTTTATGCTTGGGGAACGGTAACCGTCGTCGTTCCGCCGTCCGTCAATTTGAAGTGGTGCGTTACGCTTGTATCGCCAGCCGAAAGCACGTAATCAAAAGACGCTTCTTTGATGTTGAGCTCCTGTCCGTAAATCTTATAATAATTAAAGCGAATGTTTATGTTTTTATACGTTACGGCAACGCCAAGCCCCGTAGCTTGTATTTCGTCTGCAAGCCAAACAAGCGTCGGATTTACGTTAAGGTTTGTATAGTCTACATACCCTTTAAAGCTGCCGTAGCCTTTGGATACGATACCGTCGAAGTACACGTCTATCAAGCTTTGCTTTCTGCTTTCAAATTGCTCAATAGTAATGTTTTGTACGTTCCACGTGCCTTGCTCCGTTTTCACCATATATTTTGCCGTATTGTTTTCACGGTCGGCAACAAGATAAAATTCTCTTTGCGCCTTGTTAGGATTATTCGGCGTGCAAACCCTTACCGTGTCTTTGGTGAAATAATATTCGCCGTAATCAACGCCTTCTCCACCTTTTAAGGTGAAATTCGACTTGTCGTAAAAAGAAATAAACGCCAACTCATGCTCTTTTTCCAAAATGGTGGTGTCAATATTCTTCATGACGAAAAGCAAGCCGTTTTGGTCTTTTACAGAAATAGAATCCAAGCAGTAAGGTGCAGTAGATTCTTGGCTACATCCCTCATTGCTGTATACATCCTTTTCAAAGATTAGGCTCATTTCGCCTACGGTAGAGTTGCTATATACCGTTTGGCACAGGGTAGTTACCGCGGACAAGCTGTCGCTTTTTACCACGTACGTAACGGTGTCGTCCGTTTCCCCTGCTTTTTCAAAGGCGGAATAATTATATCTAGCCCAATCGAGTATCGACGCGTAAAAGGCAGGACTGGTAATTTTGGCTTCCGTTCCGTCGGGCGTTTCTCTATACGGATAGCTCCATACACTTTTATAATCGCCGTTATCGTCCGCTACGTACCATTCGCCATTCTTCGGCTTGGCCATATATTGTATGCCTTTCTCTTCGTTTTCGGCATTCATATTATAATAATATCCTACGTTTATAGAATTTATTTTTAAATTTTCCACGCTGTCGCCCTCGTAGGCATGACTCACGTTGATATAATATCTCCCTTTTCCTTCTTTAATATCTTTCACTTCGCCTATTTCAAACTCATACGTAAGCGCACATCCCTTTTGACACTCGTATACCGTAAACGTAGGGGCATAGGGATAGTAGTGCATAAAATTTGACCAATCCAGCTCGCCGATTTTTACGCCGCCGCAGCCGGTGAACGAAAGCACGGACGGCAAAACCAAACAAGCGGTTACAAGAGAAGCAACGAATTTCTTTTTCATTTCTGAATACTCCTTTTTATGTATTGATTTTATAAAATCATAAATTTATTATACCTTTCCCCCTTGCGTTTTGTCAAACAAATAAGGCATAAAAAATGGATTTTTATGCCTTATTTGTTTTTTTCTCGCTTAATAAATTTTATTTTCCTTATAACAACGTTTCAAATACGCGTAGAATAGAATCGACAAGCCTGCCTATAATGCCGCGTTTGGTGTTTTCCGCCGTGCAAAGTTTGGAAACGGCGAACGTTTCTTCGCAGTCGCGCTTTAAATCGTCTACCGCTTTGCAGCCCGAAAAATACACCGCGTTCTCAAAGTGTAAATACAAGCTTCGATAATCGAAGTTAATCGTACCTACTACCGCGTATAAATCGTCGCAAACGATACTCTTAGAATGGATAAACCCGGGCGAGTATTCGTAAATTTTCACGCCTGCTTTCATCAGTACCGCATAATTTGCGCGCGTCAAGCGGTTTACCATTTTTTTATCGGGTATCCCCGGCGTTACGATACGCACGTCTACCCCACGCATCGCCGCACGACAAAGCGCCACGCGCAATAAATCGTCTAAAATGAGATAGGGCGTAAATATATACGCGTATTTGACCGCACGGTTGATGATGTCGATATATACCGCTTCCCCTGCACTCACCAAGTCCAACGGCGAATCGTCGTACGGTTGCAAACGGAAGGGCGTACTTTCCGCAGTATTTACGCCTTTTTCATACATAATGAAATAGTCTTCTACCCGTTCTTTGTCCTTGCGGAAAGCATTCCACATATAGAAAAACATTTGCGTAAACGACGAAACGGCTTCGCCCTTTATGCGCACGCCCGAATCTTTCCAGTAACCAAACCGCCGCGTTTCATTGATGTATTCGTCCGCAAGGTTAAACCCACCCGTAAACGCCACTTTCCCGTCGATAACCAGTATTTTACGGTGGTCGCGGTTGTTCATTCGCACCGCGAAAAAGGGCACTACGTTATTAAACGTCATACAGCGAATATTTTCGTGCAAGCTTTCCAAATACCGTTCGTACTTAGGCGGCAACGTTTTCATACAACCGAAATCGTCGTAAATAATACGTATTTGCACACCCGATTGCGCCTTTTGTGTGAGAATTTGTAAAATATCCCCCCACATCTTCCCCGGCCCGATAATGAAATAGTCGAGTAGGATAAATTTTTCCGCTTTATTTAGCTCTTCTTTGATAACGGGGAATATCTCTTCGCCTGTTTTGTAATAGTCGATTTCCCCGTCGTAAAATACGGGATAGCGGCAATAATCGGCAAGGTATTTGGTTACGCCGTCGCTGCGGTGCGTAATTTCGGGTAACGGTCTTTCCCCGTAAAAGGCATTGACGCTTTCATACACTTTGTCGTGCGCTTCGTGCATAGCTTTTTTCATTTTACGAGTCGGTCTGCCGTCCCCGTTGAACAGGTACATAGGCACGCCGAATACGGGTACTATTAAAATAAGAATAATCCAACTCATTTTCGAAGAAGTGCGTTCGTTTTTATTGATTAAGTATAACACGACGACAATTTCGGCAACGAGTGTAACAAGCTGCACCAACGTGGCTATCGGCGAACCGTAGGCAATACCGTATACAAGAAAAATAAAAAAGGCGAGCTGTAGCATAGCCGAAATAAGGCACGTAAAAAACCTGCCGTAAATAATTGCTTTATAGCTTCTTTTATTGAGAAGCGTACGTTCAATTTTTCTCTTTTGCCTTTCGTTTAACGGTTTCATCTCTACTCCTTATTATATTATATACGCCTTTTTCAAGATTGTCAACCCCGAAAAAATTATTTATCGCCATTTTACTTAACGATTATACAATTTCTTTATTGTCAAATTATGAAAAAAAGGTTAAAAATTTGTTAAATTTCGCGCTTTGCACTCTTTTTTACGGCACTTTTTTGCACTCCTAAAAAAAATTTAAAAAATTTTAAAAAAACTCTTGACAAATATCTTTTTTTATATTATACTATAAACAGTTAATAAAACTTAATCCTATTAAGTAAAATAAAAAAGACGAGGTAAAAGGTATGAAGAAATTTGAATGTAAAGTATGTCATTACGTGCATGAAGGCGATGCTGCGCCTGAAGTTTGCCCTGTTTGCAAGCAAAGCGGTAAGTTTGAAGAAAAGCCTACGTTGAAGGGTTCGAAGACGGAAGCGAATTTGCAAACGGCGTTCGCAGGTGAATCGCAAGCGAGAAATAAATACACCTATTTTGCAAGCAAGGCAAGAAAGGAAGGTTTTGTACAAATTGCGGCTATTTTCGAAGAAACGGCTAAAAACGAACAAGAACACGCTAAAATTTGGTTCAAGCTTTTAAACGGCGGCGAAATCGGTTCTACCGCGGAAAACTTGTTGGCGGCTGCGGAAGGCGAAAATTACGAATGGACGGATATGTACCATCAATTTGCAAAAGAAGCGCGTGAAGAAGGCTTTGACAAAATTGCCGAACTCTTCGACGGTGTTGCGGCGATTGAAAAGGAACACGAAGATAGATATAGAAAGTTGCTTGCAAACGTGAAAGGCGATTTGGTATTCTCCAAAGACGGCGACGCGGTATGGCAATGCTCTAACTGCGGTCATATCGTAGTTGGCAAGAAAGCGCCCGAAGTTTGCCCCGTTTGTGCGCATCCCCAAGCATACTTCCAAGTACGTGCGGAAAACTACTAATTCTCTTTAATTTCGACAATTTCATAACAAACCTACAATATAATAAATTACCCGACGGAGCGCCCCTTCGTCGGGTGGTTGCTTTTTGCTTCTTAATATTGCACTTATATAGGTGTAATATTAGTATAGCAAAGGTTTATAATAATGTCAAAAATTTGTTCTTAAATAAGTGCAAAAATGGGATAGTATGAACGTTGTTATTGAAAAAAGAATTGGTTGGAATATCCGAAAGTTACGAGAAAAAGCAAAAATGACGCAAGAACAGCTTGCAGCGCAGTTACAACTACGCGGTTGCGATATAACAAGAAGTGCCGTTGCCAAAATAGAAGTTGGACAACGACACGTATACGTTGATGAAATTATGCTAATAAAAGAAATTTTAAAAGTGCGCTTTGAAGACATTTTCACGATAACGAAATAAAAAACTCTCGGAAGGTTTTCCGAGAGTTTTTAGTTTACAAATTACTTTCCACAAACGCAATTAACGCTTCGGCAGGGACAAAGCCTAAATTGTTTGCCGCAAGTTTCCCTTCTTTAAAGAGTAATACGTTAGGAATAGACGAAATGCCGTATTTTCTCGCCGCATCTTCTTCTTCGTCCACGTTTACTTTGACGAATTTTGCTTTGCCGTCAAGCTTTTCCGCCGCCTGTTCGAACATAGGCGCAAGCATACGGCAAGGTCCGCACCAGCTCGCCCAAAAATCGCATACGACGGGCACGGGGGAGGATTGAATAAGTTCTTCCAACTGTTGACTTGTTACGTGTTCTACCATAATTTTTCTCCTTGTATCAGTGTGTATTATTTTCCGCTAAAATATGCGCATAAGTCATCAAACGCCACCCTTTCGGTTTCGCTCGTTTGCATATTTTTCACGTTGACAACCCCTTCTGCTAATTCGTTACCGCCGATAACGGCTACGTATTTCGCCCCTATTTTATCCGCGTATTTAAATTGCGCTTTGATGGAACGCTCCATATGGTCAATTTCCGCGTTCACACCCGATAAGCGGAGTGCATAAGCAAGTGAAAACGCTTTCTTTCTACAAGCTTCGTCCATTCCGGCAAGATATACCGTAGGCGTTTGGGGCGCGGGGAATGCTACTCCCGTTTGTTGCATAACAATTAAAAGCCGTTCGATACCTGCCGCAAAACCAACCGCAGGCGTGGGGTTTCCACCCAAGCTTTCGATAAGTCCGTCATATCTACCGCCAGCGCATACCGTACCTTGCGCACCGATATCGGTGGATACGAATTCGAACACTGTACGCGTGTAATAATCGAGTCCGCGAACGATACGGCTATCGATTTCGTAAGCGATATTTGCGTCGTTTAAGCAAGACTTTACTTCTTCGAAATGTTTGGCGCAGTCTTCGCACAGATAGTCGAGCATACTCGGTGCATTTTTATTGACTGCTTTACACGTTTCTTCCTTGCAATCTAAAAGTCGCAAGGGATTTTTTTCATAGCGAGTTTTACAATCGTAGCAAAGTTCGTTTAAACGGGGCGCGAAAAATTCTTTCAACGCCTTGTTATAGCGCGCGCGGCAAGTAGGGCAACCGATAGAATTGATATACAGTTTCACGTGTAACCCTAATTTCTTCAAAAGCGTATCCGCTGTTACAATCGCTTCCGCGTCCGTCTGCGCGGACTTCGCGCCAAATATTTCTACGCCGAATTGATGGAATTCGCGCAATCTGCCAGCCTGCGGACGTTCGTAACGGAACGCTGGAATAATATAGTACATTTTAGCAGGCAATACGCCGCCGCCCATACCGTTTTCAATGAACGAACGCACTACCCCTGCCGTGCCTTCGGGCTTTAAGGTGATACTTCTATCCCCTTTGTCCTTGAAGGTATACATTTCTTTGGTAACGACGTCGCTCGTTTCTCCTACGCCGCGCTGAAAAAGCTCGGTATGTTCGAACACGGGAGTACGAATTTCGTTGATATGGAACAGTTTTGCCGTTTCGCGGCATACGCTTTCCACGTATTGCCATTTATAAGATTCGTTGGGCAAAACGTCTTTTGTGCCCTTGGGTACGTTAATCATATTTCTTTCTCGCTTTTTACCGTTGTATTATCGTTATATTATAAAACGTATTTTCTTAAATTTCTATCGCCCGTCAGCTTTTGCAAATGTTCGTCCACGTATTTTTTATCAATGGTCAACGTGAACGTGGGATAATCGTTACCGCCTGCATTAAAGGAAATATCTTCCAGCAAATATTCCATAACGGTGTGCAGTCTTCTCGCGCCGATATCTTCGCTGGTGGCGTTGAGTTCTACCGAAATTTCCGCGATACGTTCTATCGCGCCTTTATCAAAGTGCAAATCGATATTATCCACACCCAAAAGCTGCGCGTACTGGAAGGTGAGCGAATTTTCCGTTTCGGTTAAGATACGGATGAAATCCGTCTTGGTAAGGCTTTGCAATTCCACAGAGACAGGGAAACGGCCTTGCAATTCTGGAATTAAATCTTCAATGGCTGCAACGTGGAACGCACCTGCGGCGATGAAAAGAATGAAGTCCGTTTTAATGGGACCGTATTTGGTGACTACGGTACAGCCTTCTACGATAGGCAAAATGTCCCGTTGCACGCCCTCACGAGAAACGTCTGCACCGTTGCGGTTGCCTTTGCCTGCAATTTTATCAATTTCGTCGATAAAGATGATGCCGTCGTTTTCCGCACGGTAGATCGCTTCCGCCTTGATAGCGTCTTCGTCCACAAGCTTGGACGATTCTTCTTCCAACGCAATTTGGAAAGCTTCCCTAACGCTTAAACGGCGTTTTTTCTTTTTGTCTTGGAACATATCGCCGAAGATACTGCCGATAGAAATCGCAGCGCCGCCGGGCACTAGCTCCATGGGTTGCGGATTGTCTATTACTTCCATTTCAATAACGAAGTTATCATAAACGCCCTTGCGGAAATCTTCTAACAAATTGTTTTCAAACACTTCTTTGGCAAGTTCGCCCTTTTCGTCCTTTTTCGCATCCGCAAGCGCGCGCACGATACGGCGTTCCGCCGCCACCGTCGCTTTGGATTTTACTTCTTCTTCCTTTTCCGCTTTGACAAGACGGTAAGCGCATTCCGCTAAATCGCGCACCATACCTTCCACATCCTTGCCAACGTAACCTACTTCGGTGTATTTGGTTGCTTCTACTTTGACGAAAGGCGCTTTGACAAGCTTGGCAAGACGGCGTGCAATTTCCGTTTTACCAACCCCCGTCGGCCCCTTCATAATGATGTTTTTCGGCGTGATTTCTTCCCGAACTTCTTGGGGAAGTTGGGCTCTACGATAACGGTTGCGCAACGCAATGGCTACCGCTTTTTTCGCATCGTCTTGGCCGATGATATATTTGTCTAATTTATAAACGATTTGCTTGGGGGATAAATCCATAATTAGTCTTCCTTTTTCGCTTTTTTAGCAGGCTTTTTCACTTCGCCGATGGTTTCCATACGGATATTGCCGTTGGTGTACACACAAATTTCCGAAGCAATTTTCAACGCCTTTTGCGCAATGGTGGACGCATCGTATTTCGTTTCGCCAAACAACGCCCTTCCCGCCGCCAAAGCGGATGCATCCAACGATCAAAAGAAAGGTTGAATACCGTTATGAAGAAGATCCTTTCCGCCGTGCTGGCGCTTTGCATGATGCTTTCTCTCACCGGCGCCGTGGCCGAAGACGCCGTTGTGCTTCGCATGGCCACTGGTTACAACAACGCCAAGACCGG
>JAZQLI010000004.1:0-141366 GCA_045542595.1 Candidatus Scatosoma sp.
TGCAGGCGGTCAAAACGTCAATAAGGTAGCGTCTGCGGTGCGTATTACGCACTTCCCGACGGGGATTGTGGTACAATGCCAAAACGAACGCTCCCAGCTTCAAAACAAAGCAATGTGCTTTAACATGCTCCGTTCCAAGCTTTTGGAAAAGAAGATTGAACAACGCCAAGCGGAAGCCGCTGCAATGAAAGGCGACGTGAAGAAAATTGAATGGGGCGCGCAAATCCGTTCGTACGTGTTCTGTCCGTATACGATGGCAAAAGACCATAGAACGGGCTATGAAAAGGGCGACGTACAAGCGGTTATGGACGGCGACATTCACGGTTTTATTATCGATTATTTGAAAAAAGCGTAAAAATAGGGGAGCGGCACAAGCCGCTCTTTTATGAACAACGGATAGAAAAAAATGACAAATATAAAAAAGGAAAACCCCATTATTTTAGGCATAGAATCGTCCTGCGACGAAACCGCAGCGGCGGTTATTTGCGGTAGAAAAATTTTATCCGACGAAATTGCTTCGTCGGCAACCGTACAAGCACTCTACGGCGGCGTTGTGCCTGAAATCGCTTCGCGCGCACATACCGACGCTATTGCGAAAGTGGTGGAAAAAGCGGTGCAAAACGCAGGGATATCCTATCAAGATATCGACGCAGTTGCCGTTACGTACGGGGCAGGACTTTTGGGCGCGTTACTCGTAGGCGTTTCGTTTGCCAAAGCGTTTGCATATGCGTTGGGGAAACCGCTTATTGCAGTCAATCATATTCGCGGTCATCTTGCCGCGGCGTATTTATCGGACGAACAGTTAAAGCCCCCGTTTATTACGTTGCTTGCAAGCGGTGGGCATACCGCTATTTTGCATACCAAAACGGAATCGGAATTTGAAATTTTAGGCGCGACGTTAGACGATGCGGTAGGCGAAGCGTTTGACAAAGTGGCGCGCGTACTCGGTTTGCCCTATCCAGGCGGACCGCATATTGAAGCGGCGGCGAAAACGGGCGAAAAAACCGTACCAATGCCCAAAATGTTAAAGGGCGGCGGCGGATATAATTTTTCGTATAGCGGTTTGAAAACGGCGGTAATCAATTATTGTCATAATAAAGAGCAAAAAGGCGAACCAATTAACGTGGCGGACGTGGCGGCGTCCTTCCAAAGCGCGGCAATAGACGTGCTTGTGGAAAAAGCGGTAGACGCCGCGAAAGAGCGCGGTGTACAAACGGTAACGGCAGGCGGCGGCGTTGTGGCAAACGGGTATTTACGCGCGGCGTTGCAAAAGGCGTGCCAACAAAACGGACTGCAACTTGTTTTGCCTGAAAAAAGATATTGTACGGATAACGCGGCAATGATTGCCGCAGAAGGGCTAGTACAGTATCAATTAGGCAATTTTGCCGATAATTCGCTTACGGCGAAGGCTTCCATTCCGCTGGCGGCAACGCTGGAAACGGTACAAAGCCGTGCAAAAAAGCAAAAGGAATAATATATGGAACACGCTATTGAATTTTTTTTGCACGCCGTAGAAGATACGTTGCCTATGCTGCCGTGGATTTTGCTTATGTATATCCTTGTGGAGCTTTTAGAAAGCAAAACGGATATGTCAGGGGCGCGCTTTAGCGGTAAATTAGGTCCGTTAGTCGGTTCGGCGACGGGGCTTATTCCGCAATGCGGATTTTCCGTTATGGCGGCGAAGCTGTTTGAAAAGAAATATATTACCATGGGCACGCTGCTCGCTATCTTTTTCTCCACTAGCGACGAAGCGTTTATTTTGTTGTTATCGTCGGGCGAAGGTGCGATATGGGTACTGCCTACCTTGGCGGTAAAAGTAATTATAGGCGTTGCGGTAGGGTATGGAGTAGACGGATTGTTGACGGCGTTAGGGCGTAGGCAGGTATGCGTTGAAATGCCCGAAGAGCGCGACGGCGTCCCTACCACCACGCACGAGATTTTTATGGCGCAGTTTTTAAAAGAACGAGAAGTAGACGTGGTTTGTTCTTGCGGAAGAATGCACGACAACGGCGCGCCTTGGAAAAAATATATCCTTTCGCCTATCTTGCGTACACTGCAAGTGGCGTTGTTTATATTCCTTGTTAATTTCGTATTGACGGCAATCATTCACTCGGTAGGGGAAGACTCGTTTGCGGCGTTTATGCAAAGCAGTAAGTTTTTTCAACCGTTTATCACCTGCGCGGTAGGGCTAATTCCTAATTGTGCGTCTAGCGTAGTCATTACCGAAACGTTTTTAAGCGGCGGTATTGCATTCGGCTCGTTCGTGGCAGGACTTTGCGCCAACGCCGGTATGGGGTTTGTAGTACTCTTGAAAAACGTGCGGCAATACAAGCGTAATTTTTGCCTGTTAGCAATTTCCTATTTCGTTTCGGTGGCAGTGGGGCTTTTGTTGAACGCATTGCCGATAGTCGGGTAAAAAATAAAAAAGTTGTTTAAGCAACGTTTAAAACGTGGTATAAATATATAAAGATATATAGAGAACCTTTTTAGGAGATACAAAAAAATGGAAGAAGTAAAAATTACGGGCGTAAAAGACGGCGCGCTAGAAATTGCATTGTCGGGGGATATCGATTTGGGGAATGCCGACGCATTTTTTGCGGCGGTAATGGACGGTTATAAAACGTCGCCTGCCGATATTCGTTTTGTTTGCGATAATTTGAATTTCATTGACAGTACCACTTTGGGTACGTTTGTGAAAATTTTAAAGCAAGTAAAGACGGACGGCTATACCTTGCATTTACAGGGGTTACAGCCTAAAATTAAGAAATTGTTCGTTATTTGTTCACTCGATAGCATTATGGATATCGCGTAAAAGGGGAAAGAATTATGGATAAATTTACAGTGCAGTTACCCCTTACGGGCGAATATCTCACTACCGTGCGCTTGACGACGGGCGGACTTTGCTCGCTTGTCGGTTTTGACGTGGATAGCGCGGAAGATTTTAAAGTATGCGTTACCGAAAGCTTACTCATTTTAAAACGGAACGGTTACCAAACGGCGAAAATCGTATTTACCGTAAGTCAAGCACTTTCCTGCGAGCTTACAGGCGAAACGCGTGGAGAAATAACGGACGATACGTTAGAAGACGAGATATCCTATGCGCTTTTGTCTGCGCTTTTAGGTAAAGTGGATTTTGAAAAAGACGAAAAAGGCAACGTGCAAAAAATAACGTTTGAAGGCTAAAGGGAATGACGGACGAGAGAGTGGAAGCGCTTTTTGCGCGCTACAAAGAGACGGGCGACGTTGCTATTCGCAATAAAATCGCCGAGAAATATCTCTACATAGCGGACATTCTCGCCAAAAAATTTGTAGGGCGAGGCGTAGAGTACGACGACTTAAAACAAGTGGCGTCGTACGCGCTTTTGCGTGGCATCGACCGTTTCGAACCCAATATGGGTATGCAGTTTACCACTTTTATTACCCCCACTATTACGGGGGAAATTAAAAATTATTTCCGTGATAAGTCGCGTATGGTAAAGCTTCCCCGTCGGTTAGGGGAAATCAGCGCGGCGGCGAAAAAATTCTCCGCGGAAGAAGAAGCCCGTACGGGTGAAAAACCTACGGTGAAACGCATTGCCGAAGGGTTAAAGCTTACGGAAGAAGAAGTGGTAAAGGCTTTGGAAATCGGCGGCACGTTGTCCTTGGATAGTATGGCGGCAAGCGTGGAAGACGGCGAAGAACGCTCGTTATATGCGTTATTGCCTGATGATGAAGATAGGTACGAGAGTTTTGAAATAAAAGAAACGCTACGCGCGGCAATGAAAGGTTTTTCGGATATTGAAAAAGCACTTATCAAATACCGTTATGAAGACGAACTTTCTCAAAGCGAAACGGCGCGGCGGTTGGGTGTTTCGCAAATGTTTGTGTCGCGTATGGAACGCAAGCTTTTGTTGAAATTAAAAGAGAATTTAAAGGACAGTATATAAACGTGTAACGATAAAGACAAGGGGGAAACGGTATGCTTTTGGAAATTAACGATTACGAAAGTTTACACGCCGAAATGAAACGGCTGTGTTGTTTTCTCGCGGAAAATCACGCTTCGGAAACTGCAGTGTTTAACGGTAGACTGGCGGTAACCGAACTGGTGGGAAACGTATTAAAGCACGCAAAAGCCACCGCTACTGTTAAGGTAGAAACGGAAGATGCTTGCATTGCTGTATACGTATATTCGTCCAAGCCGTTTATTCCGCCCTTGAAAAGCCGTTGCTCTAACGTCGACAGTGAACACGGTAGGGGATTGTATTTGGTGGATAGTGTATGTCAATCGCGCAGTGTTACCCCCGACGGTGCTATTAAAATTATATTAAAAAAATAAACCCGATTACGCGATAAACGTGTATTCGGGTTTTTCTATACAAAAAACCGCCTTGGCTTTGTGCAAGCCAAGGCGGTTACCTTTTTCAAAAAATCGTTACATTCTAACGGCAAATTGATACATCTTCGTAAGCAATCCGTCAGGAATTCTATCGCGGTATTGACCAAGATAGATAAACAGTTTGCGGAAGAACGCTTTATTGTCGCCGCCTACTACATAGTCGGGCAATTCAGGCATAACACCCTTGTATTTCAAAATAAACAATTCGGTAAACTGATTTCTTTCTTCATTCGTCAAGATAGCGATGAACGGGTCAAAACTCTTGCAGTTGTAGAAATCGTAACCGGCGGTTTGCACTTCGGGAGGGGGCGCAACGTAGGTGGGGTTCACTTCTTCAGCAATTTCCACGCCTTCTACAGGTCCGCCTTCATAAGGCAACGCTTCCGCATATTCTTCGCGGATATATTCTTCAGCGGGGGCAGCCGTAACGACAGGTGCTACCACTTCGGCTTTTTCTTTTAATTTTTTCGCTTTCTTAGCAGGCTTAGCTGCCTTTTCTTTCTTTTCTTTTGCGCACTTCTTGCAGCCTTTCTTCAAGAACCAACCGATTACGTTCAATAAAGCCGCTGCCGCAGCAACGATAGCCACGATAAGCATCGTTTGTTCTACGCTACCAACGAAAGCCGCGTAAACGACAACCGCCGCAACCAAAAGCACTACGATATAACGGATTAAATCTCCAGCGTTCTTCTTGCGAGCCGCCAAGCGGAGTAAAGCAAGAGCCGCGCCAAGCACAGCTACAAGGTATACAACCAACGTAACCGTTGCCGCCATACTGCCCAAACCAAAGTTTGTGCAAAGGGTTTCCAGTGCTTTTTCGTTTGCCGATGCAAAGAACGCGATAGCGCTAACTGCTACAAACGCAAGCACCGTTTGTAATAAGTTGCACCAAGCTTTTTTGCCTACTTTAGCAAATGCCAAAACAAGGTAAGCTACAAAGCCGACTACCGTAACGATTACGGGGAATAAGTTTGCGGTGAGCGAATCTGTTAAATTGCCGTTTACTTGATAAGCAAACAGGAAATTGCATACGCTAAGCGCAGACATACCGAACGTTAAGAAGAATACGGTTGCGCGCAAACGGCAGGGTGCGTTCTTTTTAGAGAAAGCAGCCACGATACCGCAAACGACGGCAAGCACCAAACACAAAGCCGTTACGTATACGGAAATGCCAGCAAGCTGTCCAAGTGCGGTTGCCGTGGAAGCAACGGTAGGGATAACGCCGAAAATTTTGTTCGAACCGAGAACGGTAGCAAGAACGGCGTTGTAAACCATACCCGTAGCAAGGCCGCCGTCTTGAGCGACGGTGCAGGTAAGGAACGCACAAGCAATAGCTACCAAAGCGAAGATAACGGCGAACAAACGCGCTGCCCCGTTTTTCTTTTGGGGTTGAGGTTGTTCTTCTACCACAGGCG
The DNA here is from genome assembly GCA_045542595.1 of Candidatus Scatosoma sp. GTDB lineage: Bacteria > Bacillota > Clostridia > Christensenellales > Borkfalkiaceae > Scatosoma. The sequence continues at coordinate 5,791 of JAZQLI010000004.1, forward strand.
CTTCCGCTTCAACGGGCGCTTCGGGAAGAATTTCGGGTTCGACGGTAGGATATGTAGCGTCATACTCGAAAACGGTGTTGTTATTCATAACAAATCTCCTGAAAAAGTTTTTAGTTCTCTTTGGTTTTCCTTTCCGAAAAAGAGAAAAGAATAAAATAATTGAGTTTATTGTATTATAACACTTTTCAAGAAAGTTGTCAATACATAAAAGAATTATTTTCAAGGTTTTTTGGAAAAACTTTGGCGTTTTTTAGTGGGTTTTTGATATTTTTTTAAACGTAGTGTATCACGGCGTTAAAAACTCTTGAATTTTTTTTGATTTTGGGGTATAATAGAAATAGACTTGTTAAAAAAGCAAGCGTGAACAAGGGAAAAAGGTGGCGTCAAGAGATGACCGAATTACAAAAAAACACCAAAGAAATTGCACAAAAATTAGGGATTGTATTTTCTTATTATCCCGAAAACACCAAGCCGACGGATATGCCCGTTTGCGAGAAACCGTTTGAAGAAGTAACCGACGACGGCAGTTATACGTTTTTCCGCTTTACCTTTAAGGGAGTGGGCTATATCGGCGCTATTGAAGGCGCAACGCAAACGGAGCGCAATTACGCCGCTTTGTTGCCTGCGTATATTGAAAGCTTTAACGAACGCGAAGCCGACCTTTCCAAAACGGAGTTTTTAAAAAAGATTTTACTTGGCGAATGTTCGTCTATGGGAATATATAAATACGCCACCAAATTTTCCGTGCGCGGCTCGGCGTGCTTTGCGCTTGTTTTACGCGTGCCGAAAATGATGAATGAAACGCTTGCCGTTATCGAACAGTACGGCGGCAACAGCTTGGATACCGCCGTGCAAATGGGCGACGATACCTGCGTTTTGGTGAAATTTTTAGATAAGACGGATAACGAATATCAATCTTCTGTCGATTATGCCGAATTTTTAGCGCAATCGTTACAAGAAGAGTTGGGCTTAAAAGTAGAAGTGGGCGTAGGCCCTACCGTACGAGAGTTGCGCGATATCGCACTCTCGTATGCGCGTGCGGAAAATGCACTCCGCTACGCCGACGTATTCGGTATGAACGAACGGGTACATTCGTACCGTAAATTTATACTCGTGAAATTGTTGGAAGATATTCCCGAAGCCAAGCTTAACGAATATTTATCCGATTTGACGGACGAAACGTTCCGTGAAGTATTTGAAGACGAAGAAATGCTTTCCACCGCTGAAGAATTTCTGCGTTGCAGTTTAAACGTCAGTGAAACGTCGCGCAATTTATATATGCATCGCAACACGCTTTTATACCGTTTGGATAAATTAGAAAGGGCGACGGGCTTGAATATTCGTTCGTTCTCCGACGCCGTTTCTTTCCGCGTACTTACCGTTATTTATCATTTGCTTGGGAAGTGAAGGAGAACGTATGGAAAATAATCCCAAACCGCACGATACGAAAAAGATAAAAAATATCGTCATTTATACGGCTACGGCAATTCTTATTGCCGTTTGTTCCTTTTTTATCGGTTTTTCCGTGCATTATTTAACACTCGATAAAGAAATACGCTCGTTAATGCAGTTGAAGGAGCGTATTCAAAGGCTGTATTATTATGAAGTGGACGACGAGAAGTTTTATACCGTACTCTTCGACGCTGTCAACGAGAATATTTTAGACGACTATTCTGAATATTTAACAGCGGAAGAATACGCGGCTATGCAGGAGAGTGCAAAGGGCGCGCAACAGGGCATAGGTATTTCGTTTATTACGCAAACGCCCGACGGGAAAGACCAGTTGCTTGTTGCTTCCGTATTGGGGAATTCCCCTGCGGAAAAGGCAGGAATTATAGCAGGCGAACGAGTTTTGGGGTACGGAAATAATGAAGCGGAAATTACGCCTTGTGAAGAATTTGATATATTTAAAGCGTTTGTAGACAGTAAAAACACAGGAGACACGTTATATATCAAAGTACGCGCGGCGACGGGGAAAGAAAGAGTGGTTGCCCTTGTAAAAAGTGCGTACGTGGAAAGCTACGTCTATTATAAAACCGCAAATTCTTCGTACGGGTTTACGGGAAATAATGCGCAAACGCTTGTCGAGCGCGGCACGCCGATTTCAGCGTTACCTGCCGATACGGCGTATATCCAACTGACGCGGTTTAACGGCGCGGCGGCGGAAGAATTTGCTGCGGCAATGGAGCAGTTTAAAACGGACGGTAAGAAAAATTTAGTGCTTGATTTGCGCGGCAACGGCGGCGGATATTTGGATATTATGCAAAAGATATCGGCATACTTTTGCAAGGGCGCAACCGAGAAAAATCCCTTAGCGGCGATTGCCGATTTTGGGGAGTATCAGGAATATTACAAAGCGAGCGGTAATTTATACGGAGAGTATTTTCAACAAGACAGCCGCATTTGCGTGCTTGCCGATAAAAACACTGCGTCCGCTTCCGAATGCCTTTTAGGCGTTATGCTCGATTACGGCGCGATTGCATACGAAGATATTTGTTTGATAGAACGAGAAGGGGAAGCGAGAACGTACGGCAAGGGTATTATGCAAACCACCTATCCTTTGATAGGGTTTACGGGGGAAGCGGTGAAGTTGACTACGGCACAAATTTGTTGGCCGAAGAGTAATAATTGCATACACGGTAGGGGGATTTTGCCTGAAGACGGTGCGCTTACGGTAGCAGAAAATACCGTTGACGATGGCGAGTTGATTGCGGCAATACAGGCATTATTTGCATAAAGACAATGGGCAGGTATGCGTTGAAAGTAGAAACAAAACAAAAGTACACGCAAGAAGCGTGTACTTTTGCTATTATATGGAGGTGTTCCTCGGAATAAAGGAAACGGATAGGCTTGTTTATTGCACATAGTATACTATACGATTGCGTAAATCGTGTTTTGAAAAAGTGATAATTTGACGAAAATATACCCCGTGGCAAATACTTGCCACGGGGTATATTTCTATTTACGCTTATTTATTTTTTTCGATAGATGCAAGTGCTTTTTCTACAACGTTATCTACGGTGAACCCGAAATGGGGGAACAACACGCCTGCAGGGCCGGAAGCACCGAACGTGCTCATTGCAATAATTTCTCCGTTGTCGCCTGCATATTTATACCAGCTGTAAGGCGAGCCTGCTTCTACGCATACTCTTGCTTTTACGTCTTTGGGTAATACGCTTGCTTTGTATTCTTCGCTTTGTTTTTCAAATTCTTCCATACAAGGCATAGAAATTACGCGCGCATTTACACCTTTTTCCGCCAAAGCTGCTTTCGCTTTTACGCAAAGTTCCACTTCCGAACCGGTGGCAATCAACAATACGTCCGCCGCGCCGTCGCAGTCTTCCAAAACGTAACCGCCTTTCAAGGCTTCTTTACCGCTGTTTTCATATTGCGGTAAGTTTTGACGGGTAAGCACTAATACCGTGGGTTCGTTGCCGCTCAACGCCGATACCCAAGCCGCCGCCGTTTCCTTGCCGTCCGCAGGGCGGTAAACCTTTAATCCGGGTACGGAACGGAGCATAATCAACTGTTCTACCGGTTGATGGGTAGGTCCGTCTTCGCCCACGCCGATAGAATCGTGCGTCATAATATACGTTACGGGCAATTTCATAAGCGCGGATAAACGCATAGCAGGTTTACAGTAATCGGAGAATACGAAGAACGTAGCCGTATACGCTTGAATACCGCCGTGGAGTTGCATACCGTTTGCAATCGCTGCCATCGCGTGTTCGCGGATACCGTAATGCATATTTCTGCCTGCATAGTTTGCAGGGGAGAACCAGCCGTATTTCACTTCGTCCGTGTCTTTCATTTCCGAAAGGTTAGAAGGACCAAGGTCAGCTGAGCCGCCCATAAGTTGGGGCATTTTCGCCGCTAATTTATTGAGTACTTTTGCGGAAGTTTGACGGGTAGCCATAGGTTTTTCAAAATCGTACAAATCGTCCATTGTATCGAAATCGGGTTTTTCACCTGCCATTGCCGCGCGGTATTCTTCCGCGAGTTCGGGATATTGATTTTCATAATCAATCATCATCTTCTTCCATTGAACTTCCACGGCTTTGCCTGCTTTTGCAGCCTCTTCGCAGTGGTCGAATACTTCTTGGGGACATTCGAAAGGAAGATACTCCCAACCCAACTTTTGCTTGGTTTTATCTAAATTTTCCGCACCAAGGGGCGCGCCGTGGCTCTTTTCACTGCCTTCCAAAGGCGAGCCGAAGCCGATACGGGTATGGCAAATGATAATCGAAGGCTTTTCGGTGTTTTCTTTGGCTTTTGCAATCGCCGCCGAAAGCGCGTCTACGTCGTCGGGCGAGCAAACCAAATCTACGTGTAATACTTGCCAGTTTTGCGCTGCAAAACGCGCGCCTACGTTTTCTTTAAAGGCAACGTCGGTGTCGCCTTCAATGGTAATATCGTTATCGTCGTACAAAAGAATAAGCTTGCCCAAGCCTTCCGTGCCTGCAAACGAACAAGCTTCGTAGGAAATACCTTCTTCCAAGCAACCGTCGCCGCAGAGTGCGTAGGTGTAGTGGTCTACAACGGGGAAACCGGGGCGGTTGTATTTCGCGGCGAGATGCGCTTCCGCAAGCGCCATACCTACCGCGTTTGCAATACCTTGTCCCAAAGGCCCTGTCGTCGTTTCAATACCTACCGTATGACCGTATTCGGGATGGCCGGGTGTTTTCGAACCGAGTTGACGGAATTTCATCAAGTCTTCCTTTTTCAAACCGTATCCGTAAAGGTGCAATAACGTATAATACAACGCCGAGCCGTGTCCTGCGGACAAAATAAATCTGTCGCGGTTTTCCCATTTGGGGTCGCGGGGGTTAAACGTTAAGAAGTTTTGAAACAGAGTGTACGCGATAGGCGCGCAACCCAAAGGCAAACCGGGGTGGCCGGATTTTGCGGTTTCGATAGCTTCCGCAGACAAAATGCGAAGGGCATTGATGGTGGTTTTTTGTACGTTCATTTATATTCTCCTTAATTTTGTTTACTTTTTAAACGCTGCTCTTCTTGCAACGATTTTTTTCTTGACGCTATCCAGCTTTTCTTCTCTCCACTTGGCAATGGCGTTTTCAAAGGGGGCAAGGTTTAAAAATTCGTATTTCTTTAAGAAATAGTACAAGTCCTTGATAATTTTTATCGCGCCGCCTTCGCTGTCGCTTTCCACGTTGATGGGAAGAATAGGGTCGTGCAAGCTCATACGGATTAAAGCCCAACCGTCGCCGTGCAGTTCGTCGTATTGCAAACGGTAACCTTCGTAATTCTCTTCCGCAGGAGTAGCGTAATATACATTTTGCGCGTATTGCGTGAAATCGTCAATGACTGTTTTACCGAGCGTTTTAAAATCGCAATCGGGTACGAACTTCACACGCAATTCCTTTTCTTCTTCGGGGAGTTGCAACGTGGCAATTAAATCGGTTAAATTTTTTCCTGCTTTTGCGGCATTTGCCATAGCGATTAAAAGCCGAGTAATTAAATACGCGCCGTCGTCCAGGAAATAGTTTTCCATCAATGCCGCGTGGCCGCTCGTTTCAATGGCAAGGGGAGTAAGCTCGCCTGCCGCGTTACGGCGAATGGCTTCATTGATAACGTTTTTGTAACCGCGTTTAAAGCGAATATGCTTTCCGCCTCGCGCGGTAATAAATTTCGTCAATCCGTCCGACGTAACCGAGTCGGTTACGATAGAACAAGCAGGGTTTTCCGAAAGTAAAATAGCGGAGATAAGCGCAATTAAACGGTTGCGGTTAATTTCACTGCCGTCTTTATCCACAGCGCCCGCTCTGTCCACGTCCGTGTCGAAAATGATACCAAAATCGGCTTCGGCGGCTTTTACGGCTTCGCAAACGGAATGCATAGCTTCCGCGTTTTCAGGGTTAGGGATATGGTTAGGGAAACTGCCGTCGGGTTCTAAAAATTGCGAGCCCGTCGTGTCCGCGCCCAAAGGCTGTAATACCTTATCCACAAAGAACCCGCCTGCGCCGTTGCCTGCGTCTACTACGATACGTTTGCCTGCAAGGGGAGTCTGTTCGCCCGTTGCGTCGCGTACTTTTTTGACGAGCGACGCCGCATACGTATCAAGATAGGGCAACGTTTCCTGTTCGCCGTAGTTTGCCACTTCGGCAAAACGGTAATCGGCGGCAAGGGATAAAATTTCCTGTACGTCCGCACTTTCCAAACCGCCGTCGTGCGAGAAGAATTTCAAACCGTTGCGGTTGAAAGGTAAATGGCTGGCGGTAATCATTATCGAGCCGTGGCAATATTTTTCTTGCATACGCGCTTCGTCTTTGAGTAAAGCAAACATAGAAGGCGTAGTGGAAAGTCCTGTAATGACAACGTTGTGCCCCGTAGAAATGATAGCGTTTACCACCGTTTGGCAAATGGACGGGGACGTAATACGGGAATCGTATCCAACGGCAACGGTAACTTGTGTTTTTCCTGTACGGGAAATAAGCCATACGCAAAACGCTTTGGCAATATTGGCTACCGCTTCTTCGGTGAGCGTGATATCTTCGCCTTCTATGCCTTCACAGGCAACGCCGCGTACGTCCGTACCGTTTTTTAAATGCAAATAGTCGTTCAAAGTCATACTGGTCATCCTTTCACGGTTTTTTGTTTGCCGTCGCGCGTGCGTTACGCGCGAGTGTCATATATACTATTATAAAGGATTTATATAATTTTTTCAAGTCTTTTCGGAAAAAAATTAATAAAATTTTAAAGAAAAAAACAAAGATGGAAAAATTCGGCGTGGAAAGGGATTTTTTGTCGAAAAAGATTGTCTTTTTTTTAATTTCGTTGTATAATAAATGAAATTAACGATACTGTTGGTTCACTATTTTTTATAAGGAGTGTTTATATGCAGCGTAAAATAATTTCTTTATTTCTTACTTTATGGTCGGTGGTTTGTCTGTTTTGTTTCACCGCTTGCGGCGCAACGGCTTCGGCGACGGTACTTTCCAGTGAAGAAAAAACGGTGATTATCCGTATTGACGCAGCGAAAGAGAACGCCACTCTTTTTAACGCGTTGGATAACTTGGAAAAAAGCGGCGCAATTACCTTTGCAATGTCGGGCGGAATGATTATTTCCGTCAACGGAAAAGCCAACGTGCAAGAGAGCGCGACAAGCGGCTACAGCTGGATGATTTATACGTCGAATACTTCTCTTTCGTATCAGGAATACGGCTCGAAAACGTACGACAACGTCGTTTGCTACAGTGCGGCGTTTGGGGCGGAACAGCTTCAAATAAAAACGGGAGAAACGATTATTCTCTCGTACGATTATTGGTCTTTTTAAAGAAAAACAATAGGGCAGGTATGCGATGAACGGTAAAATGAAGTGGAAAAGGATAGCGGTGTGTTCTGCAAAAGAATGCGCCTTTATCGCCGTGTTTGTTGCAATGGTGCTCGCGGCGCAATTAGCACTTTCCGCCGTGCCAGGGGTGGAAGTAGTTACGGTGCTTTTCGCTTCGTACGCGTTCGTCTTTGGGGTAAAACGTGGTATGGCGGCGGCAACCGTCTTTTCTTTACTCCGTCAGTTGATTTTCGGATTCTTTCCCACTGTTCTTATTTTGTATGTACTGTATTATAATATATTGACGGTAACGTTTGCTTTGCTTGGTAGCCGCGTAAAAAATCCTGTAAAAGGATTATGGATTTTGGTAGTGTTCGCTTGTATTTGTACGGTATCGTTTACCCTTATCGACGATATTGTTACGCCGTGGTTTTTGGGGTACGGGTTGCAGGCTTGGCAATTATACGTTTACGCGTCGTTACCCGTAATGGGCGTGCAAACGGCGAGCTCGGCGGTTTCGGTTGCGCTGTTGTTTTTGCCTTTGCAACGTACTTTTTTACTAGTGGCGCGTTTAACGCGGATAAAAGAATGTAAAAAACAATCGGAAGGGAAGGTATAGAAAAAAATTTATAAATATTTTTACCGAGTGGGCTATTTTTAAGGAAAAGATATTGACATTTTTTTCCGATTGTTGTAAAATAAATAAAAGACGTAACGCTATGCGTCTTTACCGCATTTAAAACAGTAGGGTAGTTATGAGTAAATACGTAGAAAAAAATTTATACGAAAACGAATTGATTGTGCAACAGGCAAAGCGTAGCGTTTGGGGGCTTGTCGGAAAATGGATTTTTGGCATTCTTTGCTGTTGGATGCTCCTAATTCCCACCGTTTTGGCTATCGTGGCGACGGTGCAATATAACTGTACCGAATTAACGCTTACCAACAAGCGTATTGTTCGTAAAGAAGGGGTGTTCCGTACCGAATCGGTAGACGTACCGCTCAATAAAATTATCAACGTCAGCGTAAAAACTACGTTTTGGGGCAAGGTATTCAACACCAACCGCATTTACATAAACACCGAAGTGGGGCGTATCGTGGATAAATTGCACGGCGCGGTAGATTTTAAAAATACCATTTTGGGACAAATTGATAGTTTTGAAGAATACAGAATGGCACAACAAGCCAACTGGACGGCGCAAGCTATGGCGCGCGTAGGCATTACGGTAAAAAAATAAAAGACGGAAAGTAGGGTAAAATTACCCTGCTTTTTTCTTTGAAAGATTTCCACAAAAACGGGAAAGATTTTTTATGGGAAAATATTTTAAAAGACTTGCAATTCCGTCGGCAATTTGTTACAATATAAGAAATAAATCATAAGGAGAGTATTTAATGATGACTTACGAACAAGCGAAAGCGCTTTTGGAAAGCAAAAAGCAAACGCAACTTTTGCGTTACTATGACGAATTAGACGCAGCAGGCAAAGAAAAATTGCTTACGGCTATTGAAAATTTGAACTGGGATTTCGAAGACGCCCTTGCCAACCCCGTGGATATGAGTGGTAAAGGAAGAGATATCAAACCCATTTCTGGTTTGCGTCTTTCCGCTATCGAAGCAAAGAAAGCGGAATTTGAAAAAATCGGCGTAGAAGCAATTAAAGCCGGTAAAGTAGCGGCTGTGTTGCTTGCAGGCGGTATGGGTACTCGTCTTGGGGTTGACGGACCGAAAGGGGCGTACAATATCGGCGTTACCAAGCCTTTGTATATCTTCGAACAACAAATGAAAAACTTGCAAGAAGTAAACGATAAGTGCGGCGTTTTCGTGCCTTTGTACATTATGACGAGTGATAAAAACCACGAACAAACGACGTCGTTTTGGAAAGAACACGGCTATTTCGGCTATCCCGAATCGGAAGTGAAATTCTTCAAACAAGATATGGCGCCCGCAGTAGACTTCAACGGCAAAATTTTCTTGGAAACGAAAGATACCCCCGCGCTTTCCCCTAACGGCAACGGCGGCTGGTTCGGTTCGCTTATGCGCGCAGGCTTAGGCGAAGATTTGCATAAACGCGGCGTAGAATGGTTGAATATCTACGCGGTGGACAACGTATTGCAACGCATTGCCGACCCCGTATTTGTGGGCGCGACGATTGACAGTGGCGTAAATTGCGGCGCGAAAGTTATTTGCAAAACCAACCCTTATGAAAAGGTGGGCGTACTTTGTATGGACGGCGATAAGCCCGATATTATCGAATATTACGAACTCACCGAAGAAATGGCAAACCAAAAGGACGAAAACGGCGATTTGGCATACTTGTACGGCGCTATTATGAACTACTTGTTCCGCCTTTCCAAGTTGGAAGAAATCGTCAGCCAAAAAATCCCCGTGCATATCGTTGAAAAGAAAATTGAAAGCGTATGTGAAGACGGCGTAACGAGAAAACCCGAAAAGGAAAACGGCAAAAAGTTTGAAACGCTCGCCGTTGACCTTATCAAGCCTATGGGCAGCGTATTGCCTTTCGAAGTCGTTCGTGAAAAAGAATTCGCTCCCATTAAAAACAAAACGGGTGTGGACAGCGTAGAATCCGCTCGCGAGCTTTTGAAGTTAAACGGAGTAGAATTATAATGGCAACCGAGTTGGAAGGCAACGAAAAACTGCAACGGTTTATTCAGCTTTTAGCGGATTTGAACCATCAAACGGTGGACGCGTTAAAAACGGGCGATACGCGCGTGCTTGTGAAGATGAACGATACCGTGGAAGAGATGTATGCTATCCAACACGTCGGCACGGAAGATGCGTATACGGCTATTGAAGAAGACGCACAAATTATCTATAAAAACTTCAATGCCGTAGTAACGATGATAAAGAGTGAAGACAAAAACGCGCACGATAAGGTTACGGGCGAAGCGGTAAAAAAGTTTTTGAAAAATATCTTTGACGCAAACGTACGCATAGTCGTTGCCTACGGTTTGGCGTAATAGAAAAAAAGAGAAAGCACTCGCAATACGCGAGTGCTTTTTGCCTGCCTGTCTATCCTGTTTATAAAATATTTTCCAAACGGAAGGTATACGAATGGGGAATGTTTTCGCACATACCCAAAAGCACTTCTATTTTAGGGAGTGCGTTTTGAAAGTCTTGTACGTATAAACAACCTACGGCGTCGTACAGCTGATAATCCACTTCTTGAATGGACGTATGCGGAATCCATACGTGCAGCGTTCGTTTTTGTTCTTCCCAAAGCGTTTGTACTGCCGTACCGTCTTCGTACGTGGCTTCGTTTCTTTCCGTTTTATCGTATAACGCCAATAGGGCGTTTTCAAAACGGTCGAATACCTGCGTGATATGGTTGGTTTCGTATATGGAAACGCCTAAAATTAAACCGAGTGTTACAACGATACTCGCAATCGTTTTTATCATATTACCACACCGCCTTTTTCCAAGCCAAATCAATGACTTCGTATTTCTTGCTTTTTATTTGCAAATACACCTTTCCGTTGCCGTCCACCGTCATAACCAGCACTTTTTTCACGTTTTTACAATTACGCTCGTCAAGCAGCTTTTGATAGTACGCTTTATCGCGCTTTGTACGGGCGATATTATCCACGTCCCATTTGCCTTCGTCGATAAGAATAATCGGCAACGAAGTTTGTAGCTTTTGATAATTTTGTTTGGGTAAAGCGGAAAAAGTGCCTTCCGATTCGTACAGTGCGTACTCTACCGCGTCAAGCGCGAAATAGCCTTCTACGCGTAAACTTTCAATTAAATCGGAAACGTCTAAATTGTTTTTTTTCAGTTGCGTATCGTCGATACCGTTTTTATTGAGAACGATACTCGGTTCACCGCTAATCAACGTTTTTGCCTTGTTGAAATTTAAATCGAGCAGGCAAATAATTTGATGCAGTAGATATACCGTTAAAATGGCGATAACGCCGTATAATAAAGGAATGGAAGTATCCGACATAGGGATACAGGCAAGGTCGGCAATAATCAAAGTGATAACCAGCTCATAAGGTTGCATTTCCCCGATTTGCCGTTTGCCCATCAGTCGCATAACCAGTAGCGTAGCGATAAAAATAATAACGACGCGTATAAAAATAAGCCCCATATTTTCAGTTTGTAAAAAAAGGTAAAAAATATGCGCGTATACGCTTGCTTTTTTGCGCGTATTGCAGTATAATAATGGTAACACGTATGAGTAGCCTTTGACGCGTAAAGTGGTGCCGAACGGGACGTTGTCGGCACACGAAAGGAAACGGAAATTTGTCAACCGTTTTCTGCGGTGTCAAGGCGCGTCCGCTACAAAACAGGGTAGGCAGGTATGCGTTGAATGCGTATATGCTCCACTCAAATTATTTGCGGACTCTCTTGTAACAAGGGGGTTTTCTTTTATGGTTTCCACACAAGAAAAAAATAGCTGCGCGTTTTGGAAACGGCTTTTGTTCTCTCCAACGCTTTTGGGCAAAAATCATAGCCATAAAGTAGCGTATATCGGCGTTCTTACCGCCTTTTGCGTGGTGGCGAATATGCTGGAAATAAAGCTTGGCAACGTACAGTTTTCGCTTACCATTTGCATTTCCGCATTCACAGGGCTTATGCTTGGCGGTATTTCCGGTTTTTGCGCCTGCTTTTTAGGGGATTTGTTCGGCTTTCTCATTCATCCGTTTGGGGAATATTCTCCTTGGATAGGTATTTCCACGGGTTGTATGGCGCTTATCGTAGGTTGGGCAGTGTACGCTTTGCCAAACGCGAAAAAATTTCTTCGCATCAAGCTGACGGTGGCTTGCGTGTTGATTTTTATCGTTTGCACCGCAGGCATCACTACGGTATATCTCAATAAAGTATGGTTTGCAAGTATGTCGTATATCGAGTACTTATCCTTTCGGCTGTTTGCGCAAGGGCAAATTTATAATTCTATAGTAAACAGCGTGCTTGTAGTGGTGGGGTTACCGTTTGTGGTAAAGATAAAAGCTTTGCGCATTTTATTATAAGCTTATAATAAAAAACGTGTAAAATCAATGTGAAATGTTGAAAAAATCGTCGGCAACTGTTGACGATTTTTTTTTGTTGTGTTATAATACTCTCGTGGCAGTATGCCTATACGTTGATTTTTAGGAGAAAAAACAATGAATCTTACTTGGCTTTTGAACGCCGCTAATCCGCATATTACTATATTCGGGTTTGATATTTACGCTTACGCTATCATTATCGTTTGCGGTATGATTGCCGCGTTTTTCGTAATATCTTTACTCTTTCGCCGTAGAAATATGTCTTCGGAACTGTTCTTGACGTTCTTTTGTATTTGTTTACCCATTGCCATTGTTACCACGCGGCTTTTTTACTGCATTACGAGCGGTATGCCGATAGAAGAATGGTTCGCGTTCGATTCTATCCGAAGCGGCGGCTTATCGATTATCGGCGGTATTATCGGCGGCGCGGTAAGCGTTGTCGGCGTTTGTATCGTAAAGAAAGTAAACTTCTTCCGTGCAGGCGATTGTATCGTGGTGGGTTTACTGTTAGCGCAATGTATCGGTAGATGGGGGAATTTTGCCAACCAAGAAGTGTACGGTATGGTGGTGGATAATCCTGCACTGCAATGGTTTCCGTTTGCGGTGTTTATCGACGCCGACCAAAGCTGGCACTACGCGTTTTTCTTCTATGAAAGCTTGGTAACGGGTACGGCGGCGGTGCTACTGTTCTTGAATGCGTGGAAAAATTCTAACAAGCCAAACGGCGTAAATACCGCTTGCTATTTTATCACGTACGGACTTATCCGCTCTATTATGGAGCCCTTGCGCGACCCTACCTATATCTTAGGTAAAGAACCGGGCAATAGCGGTATTCCTTGGTCGTTCGTATTCTCGCTCGTCTTGCTTGCGGCAGGTATCGGTTTGCTTGTATACGTGCTGTTGACCAACAAGAAAAAGGAAGGAAAGCTTTTCGGTTCGTTAAACGGCGAACCGTGTGCTATTTTGCAATATATCGGCGATACGAAAAATGAAAAACCTAAATTTGATAAACTGAATATCGTTTGCCAAATGCATCCCGAACTGTTTGAACGGGAAACGGCGGAAACGGCGGATAAGGCGGAAACGGCGGATAAGGCGGAAAATGACGACGTAAAAGAAATAAAAGAAATAAAAGAAATAAACGAAAAGGAAGATAACGTATGAGAAATTTAACCCTTTTAACCGATTTATATCAACTGACGATGGGTTACGGCTTTTACCGTCAAAATAAGCACGAAGAAGAAGTGGTATTCGATTTGTTTTTCCGTAAAAACGCATTGATTACCTATTCGTTGTTCGCAGGGCTTGAACAAGCGATGGACTATTTACTGAACTGGCGTTTTGACGACGAAGATATCGAATATTTACGTTCGCTTAATCTGTTCGACGAAGGCTTTTTAAGCTATTTGAAAAATATGAAATTCACGGGCGACGTGTACGCTGTGCGCGAAGGCGAGCCGGTATTCCCGGGAGAACCGATACTCACGGTGAAAGCACCGCTTATCCAAGCGCAATTTGCCGAAACGGCGTTACTTAATATCATCAATCACCAAACGTTGATTGCCACCAAGTCTTCTAAAATTTGTCGCGCAACGGCAGGTAAGGGGATTGTAATGGAATTCGGTTTGCGCCGTGCGCAAGGCCCTGACGCAGGTATCAACGGCGCGCGCGCTGCTATTATCGGCGGTTGCTCGTGTACGTCCAACGTACTTGCAGGACAAAAATTCAACGTACCCGTTGCAGGAACGATGGCGCATAGCTGGGTAATGGATTATCCCACGGAATACGAAGCGTTTAAAGCCTACGCCGAAGCGTACCCTGACAACTGTATGTTGCTTGTGGATACCTATGATACGCTCCGTAGCGGTGTTCCCAACGCTATAAAGGTTTTTGGGGAATTACGAGCGGCAGGTTATACGCCTAAGGGTATCCGTTTAGACAGTGGCGACTTGGCATATTTATCCAAAAAAGCCCGTCAAATGATGGACGAAGCAGGATTCCCCGAAGCAAAAATTTGCGTTTCGGGCGATTTGGACGAACGCTCTATCAACTCCCTTATCCAACAGGGCGCAAAAATCGATTCTTGGGGAGTGGGGACGAAACTCATTACGTCGGAAGATTTGCCTGCACTCGGCGGCGTGTATAAATTGGCGGCGGTGATTGAGAAGGACGGCACGATGACTCCGAAAATTAAGCTTTCGGATAACACGGCGAAAATTACCAACCCGTCGTTTAAAAAATTGTATCGCTTGTACGATAGAGAAAACGGAATGGCGATTGCCGACCTCATTACGACGCGCGACGAAGAAGTGGACGATACGCAGCCCCTGACTATTTTCCACCCCGTAGAAACGTGGAAAACGCACGAAGTAGAAAACTTCCGCGTCGAAGAATTGCAACATACCATTGTGAAAAACGGAAAACTCGTTTATAAATTTCCTACGCTTATGGAAATTCAAGCGTTTTCCAAAGCGGAACTGGAAAAATTCTGGGAAGAATATTTGCGTTTGGATATGCCGCAGCTTTATAAAGTGGACCTTTCCAACAAGTTGCATACTTTGAAAATAGGTATGATAGACGGCATTCGTCAAAACGCAAAAAAAGGAAAGAAGTAATATGTCGAAAAATACGTTGTTAAAACAAAACGACGGGGGCAGGTATTCGCTGAAAGGCTCGGTTTTGTGGGGAATTTTACTCTTTTTGATTTTGGTATTTATAGACCAAATAACAAAATTTCTCGCGGTGGCGTATTTCGGGGACGACCGTTTTACCAAGATAGAAATTATCCCCAACCTTATCTACGTTTGTTTGAGTTATAACCCCGGTATTGCGTTTAGTATGTTTGGGCAATCGGAAGGTTGGGTAAAAGGCTTTATCACCATTGTAACGGCGGCGCTTATGCTGGGGCTTACCGTATTCTATTTTTGCTTGGATAAACGCCGCGCGTGGCTTAGAAACGCGCTTGTGTTCATTATCGCAGGCGGAGTGGGCAATCTTATCGACCGATTATACTATCAAATTTGGATTCCCTCTTCGTACGGCGTACGAGATATGGTCGATTTAAGCGCATTCGGATTCGGAATTTGTAACTTTGCCGATTTCTTTATCGTGGGCGGTGCGATAGCGTTGGGCTTGGCTTTGCTGTTTTTCGATTCGGAAGCGTTGAAACCGCTTGGAAAATACAAGGCGCTTGCCAAAGAAGTGCAGGAAAAGGAAGAAAAAAAGCAGGCGGCAAAACAGGCCGCGAAAGCGGATAAGGGCGGTAACTAATGGATAAACGCTTTTTCGTTGCCGAAACGCCCTATAAACGGTTGGATTTGTTTTTGAGTGAGCAAATGGAAGACTGTACGCGCTCTCGCTTAAAAAAACTCATTGAAGACGGCTGTGTGTCGCTCAACGGTAAAACGGTAGTAAAGGCAGGTGCGGAAGTCAAAACGGGCGATAGTGTGCAAATTACCGTTCCCGACGCCGTAGAATACGCGGTGCAAGCGGAAAACATTCCGCTGGATATCGTCTATCAGGACGCGGATTTTGCGGTAGTCAATAAACCCAAGGGTATGACGGTGCATATAGGCAACGGAGTTGTAAACGGCACACTCGTCAACGCGCTGTTGTATCATTTGGATAGTTTAAGCGGTATCGGCGGCGTACTGCGCCCGGGTATCGTGCACCGTATCGACAAGGACACGACGGGGCTGCTCGTCGTTGCCAAAAACGATAAAGCGCACGCTTCTCTCGCTGCGCAAATTGCCTGTAAAACTTGTAAACGTACGTATTACGCGCTGCTGGAAGGGAGTGTAAAAGAAGATAGCGGAACGATTACGACGGATATCGGCAGACACCCTACCGATAGGTTGAAAATGGCGGTGTTGCCAAGCGGTAAAGGAAAAATTGCCGTTACCGATTTTACAGTGATTGCGCGCTTTGGTACGGATTTTACCCTTTGTCAATTCCGCTTGCAAACGGGGCGCACTCATCAAATCCGCGTGCACGCTAAGCATATGGGGCATCCCGTAGCAGGCGACCCCGTGTACGGATTTAAAAAGCAAAAGATAGCGGCAAACGGACAACTGTTACACGCGCAAAAATTGCAGTTAACGCACCCAACGACGGGCGAAGAGATGACGTTCACCGCACCCCTGCCCCCGTCGTTTGCGGAAATTTTACAAAAGCTTTGCAAACGCTTTTTCGTAGAAGAAAATATTTTACAAGGACTTATTTAATATGTTAAAAATCACGAAGGTAAAACGCGGAAGCTTAGCCAAAGAGCTGGGTTTGGAAGTCGGGGACGAGATTGTCGCACTCGACGGTTTTCCTTGCGTGGACGAGCTCGACTATTTATACTATCTGGACGCTGCCGCCTTTTCGCTTACCGTACGCGACCACCGCAGCGGCGAAGAAGCAACGGTGGAAGTGGAAAAGGAAGAAGGGGAAGATTTAGGCTTAGAATTTGAAAAAAACGGCGCGATAAAAACTTGTCATAACCGTTGTGTATTTTGTTTTGTAGACCAAATGCCGCAAGGTATGCGCGAAAGCCTGTACCTCAAAGACGACGATTATACTATGAGTTTTTCCTGCGGTAATTTCGTTACGCTAACCAACGTAACGGACGAAGATATCGCTCGGGTTATCCGTTTAAAGCTTTCGCCGCTGTACGTTTCAGTGCATACTATGAACGGTAAATTGCGTGAAAAGCTGATGCGCAACCGTTTTGCAGGAAAAATAACAGAGCAAATCGACGCGCTTGTAAAGGGCGGTATCACGCTCCATTGCCAAGCGGTTATCGTGCCGAACGAAAACGACGGGGAAGAGCTGGCGTATACCGCAAGGGAATTGTTTAAATATTACCCTGCGGTAAAAGACTTGGCTTGCGTGCCCACCGGCATTACTCGTTACCGCGACGGATTAACGCACATTCCCGATATCGACGGGGAGTATAGCAGGAAGCTGTTGCGTTTGGTGGACGAATTGAATGAAGAATTCGGCGTCAATTTCCTTTTGCCCGCCGACGAATATTTCGTGAAAGCAGAATTACCCTTAAAAGACGAAGCGTTCTACGGCGATTTCGAGCAGGTGGAAAACGGCGTGGGGCTTAGCCGTAAGTTTTTAACGGAAGCAGCGTTGGCGCTTTCCGCACTGGGGAAAAATTACACTTTGAAAAAGCCGAAAAAAAGCTTGCTCATCAGTGGCGTAAGCGCGGCGAAAATTTGTAGTACGTTGATGGAAGAATGTAACCGCTCGATAGTCGGTTTACAGGCGGAAATATTAGCCGTTGAAAACGAATTTTTCGGAAAGACGGTTACGTGTACGGGCCTGCTCACGGGACAGGATATCGCGGCGACGATTATTGCGTACCGCGCCAACGGCGGCACGTTTGACGAAATTGTATTGCCGGGGAACACGATGAAAGAATTTGAAGACGTATTCCTTTGCGGAATGACGTTGGACGGACTTAAACAAAAAACGGGCGTACAAAATATACGCGTCAACCGCGACGGCGGCTACGGTTTGATAGCAGTGCTCAGCGAAAAGAAAGGAAAGTAAAATGAAAGCAAATTTTCATATGCACACGGTATTTAGCGACGGAAAAAACACACCCGAAGAAACGGTGTTATACGCCATTGAAAACGGAATGGTATCGCTTGGGTTTTCCGACCACGCTTTGACGGAGCACGATACGCGTTATTGCCTGCAAGACGTATCGGGATATATACGGGAAATAAAACGTTTAAAGCAAAAATATGCGGATAAAATTCAAATCTATTTAGGCGTAGAAGAAGACGGTACGCAGCTTGTCAACCGTAGCGATTTCGATTATATTATCGGCTCGTTGCATTATATCGAGTTTGCAGGGAAGTATTATTCTTTAGATTCGAATTACGAGTATTTTTCAGAATGTTTAAAACTCTTTAATGGCGACGCGTATGCCTTGGCGGAAGCGTATTATACACAATTTTGTGCGTATTTGCAGGCGCGCCAACCCGATTTAGTAGGGCATTTCGACCTTGTTTGTAAGTTCGACGAAACCGAAAAGGGCAAATATTTGCACGACGAACGCTACTGGGCTTTGGCGGAAGAAAGCGTAAAAAAAGTGCTTGAAACGGGTTGTATTTTCGAAGTGAATACGGGGCTTATGTCAAGGGGCTACCGCACTTCCCCTTGCCCACACGAACGGTTGTTAAAACTCATTGCGCAAAACGGTGGGAAGGTTGCACTCTCGTCTGATGCCCATCAAGCGGACAACGTATGCGCACGGTTTACGGAAACGGAGCAATTACTGAAAAACGTCGGGTTTGACGGCGTGTATTTCTTATACGACGGAAAATGGCAAAAACGAAAGTTATAAAAACGCAACCAATATAACGTAGAAAAGTGGAGAACAAGAATTATGGCAAATCCTTTAATCGCTTTGGTAGGGCGTCCCAACGTAGGGAAAAGCACCTTTTTTAATAAAGTAGCAGGTAGAAAAATATCCATCACGGAAGACAGACCGGGGGTTACGCGTGATAGACTCTATGCCGACGCGGAATGGCGTTCTAAGCATTTCACGATGGTGGACACGGGCGGTTTAGAACTCAAATCGGAAGACGTAATGTGGCGCGAAATCGCGAAACAAGCGGACGTGGCTATCGACACGGCGGACGTTATTTTATTCTTTACCGACGGTCGCGACGGCTTACACCCGTCCGATTACGACGTAGCGGATATTTTACGCCGCAGTAAAAAACCCGTTATCCTCGTCGTCAATAAAATAGATAACTATTCTCCCGAGCAGATATTCGAATTTTATTCGCTGGGCTTGGGCGAGCCGTTTGCCGTTTCCGCCGAACACGGGCAGGGTATAGGCGACGTACTCGACGAAGCAATTACCTATTTTCCCGACGGCACGCAAGAACCCGTTCCGTCGCTCAAAATTGCGGTGGTGGGGAAACCGAATGCGGGAAAATCGAGCCTTGTCAATCGGCTGTTGGGCAGTGAAAGAAGTATTGTAACGCCTATGGCAGGTACGACGCGCGACGCTATCGATACCTTGTTTTATCGCGGAGAAAAGGCGTATACCATTATCGATACGGCAGGTATTCGCAAAAAAAGAAGCGTAGAAGATGACGTGGAATATTACTCTAATATGCGCGCATTCGACGCGGTGCGCCGTAGCGACGTGTGTATGCTTGTGGTGGATAGCGTGGAAGGACTTACCGAACAGGACGTAAAAATTATCGGGTACGTACACGAACAGGGGAAACCGTCCGTTATCGTTATGAATAAGTGGGATTTGGTGGAAAAGGATACGCATACCGTCAATCGTTTTGAAGAAAAACTCAAAGAAGATTTGAAGTTTATGGACTATTACAAATCGGTATATATTTCCGCAAAGACGGGGCAACGAGTAGAGAAATTGTTGGCGGCGGCGGAAGAAGTGTATGCGCACGCGTCTTTCCGTGTGCCTACGGGAGAACTTAACGATTTGATAGGCGATGCAGTGCGCTTGCAAGAACCGCCCTCCTATCTGGGTAGAAGAATGCGCGTGTTTTTCTCGTCGCAAGTATCCGTTTGTCCACCTACGTTTGTGTTATTTGTCAACGACGAACGTCTTTTACACTTTTCTTATCAACGGTATTTGGAAAACACCATTCGCCGCGCCTACGATTTTTCGGGAACGCCGATAAGGGTTACGGTGCGCGAGAAAAAAGACGAAGAGTAAAACGCTTTATATACTTCGCAATACGGCGTTGAAACAAATTATTTCTTGCTTACGTACGTCTATGTACGCGCGCGGCGAAAAAATTTATTTCGCCTTGTCTTGCTCGTATCTAAACCGTTTTACTTCGCTACTATTTGGCTTGGGATATACACCCAAGCAATTAAAGGAGTTTTATGCAACAATTTTCATTTACGCAAAACTGGTGGCAATTTGTTTTACTTGCAATTTGCAGCTATTGTATCGGCTGTGTCAATTCCGCTAAGCTCATTTCCAAGGCGCGGCACGGCGACATCACGAAAATGGGTAGCGGTAACCCCGGCACAATGAATATGTTCCGCAATTTCGGCTTTGGCTGGGGTGCGTTGACTTTTGTCGGCGACGCGTTAAAAGGCGGTTTGCCCGTACTCGTTGCCCATCTTTTATATAAGGACTTCTATTTTACGGGCACGGCGTTTATCGTTTCCGATTTTGCTCGGTATTTCGCAGGACTTTTCGTAATTATAGGGCACGTATTTCCGTTTACTATGCGCTTTAAAGGGGGAAAGGGTATTGCTTCCACGTTTGGGCTGTTTTGGACGGCGCTCTCTTGCGAAAACTTGTGGTGGATACTCTTCGGTTTACTTATTGTACTAGGAATATTACTCTTTATTCTCTTTTCCGAATGGGGGTCTTTGGGTTCGCTTTTGGGCGTTTCGGTCTTTTGTATTGCGCAAGGAGTATTTTTCTTCTTCCGTTATCAGTTTTTACCGATAAACGCATACCTGGTATGGGCGTATATTTGGATGTTTGGTATTGAAATTATCACGTGGGCGGCACACTGGCAAAATCTTTTACGACTGTTTGCCGGGGAAGAACACCGCACGTCTTTCAAGAAAATGTTAAAAAAGAAAAGCAAAAAAGAGTAAAAAACGTTTACTTTTTGTATAAATATGTGTATAATAATATAGCCGACGCATAAAAAGAGTCGCACCTATGGGGGTGTACCGGATTCGATTGCCGGTGAGCGAAAGGATAAGCATACCGCAGACGGAGTGCCTGCGCAAAAACATTCCACCTAAATTTAAATGCAAATAATAATGCATACGCTCTTGCAGCGTAACCTCGTTTTTTAAAACGAACGTCGCGCCCGTTTTATCCGTCGGGCGGGGCCGCGGCGTCAACAAGACGGAAAAATCTTTATCTAATACGGGAGTGTTGGTAAAGATTATTTAGCTCCCTGCGCCCTACGACGCGTGTTTGTCCGCCGCGTAGGGGTAAGCAATAATAGACCAACTAAGTATGTAGAAAGTTTTTTGGCAGCCGAGTAAGACGTCGGTTCAACTCCGACCACCTCCACCAAAAAAGGCACAACCGTCCCAAAGACGGTTGTGCCTTTTTTGGTATGTGTTACGAATTTGTGGTCGGAGTTGAGGGTGGGAGCCGTTTTGCGAAAGCAAAACGCTTTGCCACAGTAAAAAAGAATAAAGGATTACTTGGCGGCAAAGGCGGCAATTGATAATTGCCGAGCGGGGCGTCTCCGCTAAAGGAACAACTCCGACCACCTCCACCAAAAAGACAAAACCGCCGTTAAGGCGGTTTTTTTGCAGTTACGGTATTTTGTTAAATTAAAAAACTTTCAAGGGGAATTTTATATTTTTTCGTTTGTAACCAACGGTTAACGAATTGTAAACTGTCGGTTGTTGACAAAAAAACGGACAAATGCTATAATTTACGTAGAAAGAATAAAGGAGACGGTTATGATTTTTGCAAAAAAACTTGAACTTCTACGCAAACAAAAAGGCTTCTCACAAGAAGATTTAGCGGTGCAGCTGGGATTGTCCAGACAAGCGGTGTATAAATGGGAAACTTCTCAATCGACACCCGATATTGATAATTTAAGGATATTATCCAAGATGTTTAACGTATCCGTAGATAATTTATTAGACGACGAAGCGGACATTATTTATAAAAATGCACCGCAAAAGACAAAAGCAGGTAAAGTAGTTATTTTGGATACGCCGAGTAGCGATAGCGCGGAAACGGACAACACTACCTTTCTCCCCGACGAGCAAAAGAAAGTGAAAATAAGAAAAGCGGTTGTGGGGGCGTCGTTTGGTATTATGGTGGGTACGCTTGCGTTATTTCTCGTTTTGCTTGTTGTGCAGGCTATTGCTTTGATGGATACGCCTAACTCCGAAACACATATACTGTTTCAATTATATATGGTCAGTGGTTTGTTGTTTGTTTATCTTGGGATTCCTGCGTTGCTCGTATATTTACTTACGAATAGATTTTTATTCTCAAATCTTTACGAAAAACGTACTTATTTTAAAACGAAAAAAGCGGAAATCGAACAGGAATTACAGGCGAAAAACTACGAATTTATCCAGCTGCAGCACGACTTGTTGCAATGGTTTTATTACAATCCTGAAAACGCTACGTTCGGTTTCTATTTTGACGGTAAAGAGCAAATGATTTGTCCCATTCAAAACTACGTCAATCTTTCCTGCGAAGACCGTCCCGACGAAGAAATTGCCGTGGGTACAAAAACGGGTGTGGGGCTTGTGGTAGGCTCGTTATCGGGGGTAACGCTTAATCGCGAAAGCGAAATGGCAAAACTTAAGCAAACCCACTTTCCCGTTCGTTTGGCGTATACCGACGAAACGGAAACGCTGCAGGCATACACATTCAGTTTAAAGACGATTAGAAAGTATCCGTTCCATATCTATAAAGACGCAGGCGGCGGAGTGATGTATTGCAACTCCGTATCGGCGTCCACTAAGCAAGCGTATCTTAAAATCAAAGAAAAATTAGAATACGAAAAAAGTCGAGTAAGATAATCGTGGCGGGTAAATGCAACAACGCATTTGCCCGTTTTTCTTTATAACAATTTGACTTTTCTTATGAAATGGGGTATAATCAAAGAAAAAGCAAAAGGGAGAACCCTTATGGAAATGGTAATATTGACGGCGCTCGGCGTCGGCGGCGCGACGGTGGTCGGCGCGTTGATAGGGTTTGCGTTTAAAAATATTTCTCATAAATTTTCCGATTACGTCTTGTCGTTTGCGGCAGGGGTAATGTTGGCGGCGGCAATCGTCGGTTTAATTTTGCCTTCGCTCGATTACGGCGGAGAATGGGGCTTGCTCATTACCACGCTAGGGGTTTTTACGGGCGCGGTATGTTTAAACGTCTTGGATAAAGCCGTGCCGCATTTGCATAAGTTGATGGGAGTGGAAACGGAAGAACACCATAACGCCAACTTAAATAAAGTATTGTTGTTCGTAATTGCTATCGGTATACACAATCTTCCCGAAGGGATTGCCGCGGGAGTGGGATTCGGTTCGGGCAACGTGGCGCAGGCTATGGTCATTGCAGGCGGTATTGCGCTGCAAAATATTCCCGAAGGTATGGTGATTATCAGCCCTATGCTCGCTGCAGGCATTTCCAAGAAAAAGACGTTTATTGCCGCGCTGATTACGGGGCTTGTGGAAGTAGTAGGTACGCTTATCGGCTATTTTGCCGTTCGTTTTTCCGCGGCGATTTTGCCGTTTGCGCTGGCATTTGCCGGGGGAACGATGCTCTACGTTATCAGCGACGAAATGATTCCTGAAACGCATCACGACGGTAGCCAACGCGGTGCAACGTATACACTTTTATTAGGGTTTTGTTTAATGTTGGTGATGGACGTCTTGCTTGGATAGACGCGATTATTAAAATTTTTAATAAAAATGTTTAAAAAAGGCGTATTTGCTTGCTTTCCTTTTTGTAATGTGATACAATAGATATAGGAAATACGAAGGGGAAACGTGTTATGAAAGGGTGTATGTTTTTTCAAAATAATGCCGCTTTAAACGCCGCCTTCATTTTTTCTTTTCATTTCGGCAATAAAAGGAAGTCTCTTTGATAGGGGCTTCTTTTTTTGTAACAAACGATAAATTTTATAAAAGGAGTATCACTTATGAACAAAAACGGACTCGTTTACGGCGTACACGACAAACCCGGACTTTGGAAGACTATCGTCTTTGCCTTGCAACAAGTGCTTGCAATTTTGGCAGCGACTATCGTAGTACCCGTAATCATTAACGGCAACACCGCAAAACTTTTTGCGGACGGCGAACTGGCATTTGTGTCGAATATGTCGCAATCGGCGGCGCTTTTCGGCGCAGGCTGCGGCACGTTGGTGTACTTGTGCTTTACGAAGTTTAAAAGCCCCGTATTCTTGGGTAGCTCGTTCGCATTCCTTGGCTCGATGACGGCGGCATTTGCTGGTGCGGCAAGCGCTTCGGTTGGTTATCTCGGCCTTATTATCGGCGCGATAATGGCAGGTCTTGTATACGTAGTTATTGCCATTATCGTTAAATATGCAGGGGTAAACTGGATTAACAAACTGATGCCGGCAGCGGTTGTAGGCCCTACGGTTGCGGTTATCGGGCTTTCGCTTGCAGGCAACGCGGTGGGAGATTTGACGAAAGGCTTTGGCGAAACCAACCCTTACGTAGCGCTTGTTTGCGGACTTGTAACGCTTGGCACGGTTATCTTCTGTTCGGTATACGGTAAGAAAATGATGAAAATCATTCCGTTCATTATCGGTATCATTGCAGGCTACGTAGTTGCTGCTATCTTTACCGTTATCGGAATTGCAGCAAACGTTCCCGCACTGCAAGTAATCAATTTCGGACTTTTTGCAAATATGCAATGGCTGCCCGATTTCACTTTTGTAGAAGCGTTTAAAGGCTTTAGCAATCTTGGTGAATTCGGTGCATATCTCATAACGGTAGCGGTTGCTTACGTACCCGTTGCGTTCGTTGTATTTGCCGAACACCTTGCCGACCACAAAAATATTTCTTCCATTATCGGTACCGACCTTACGGTAGACCCCGGTTTACACAGAACGTTGCTTGGCGACGGCGTTGGCTCGATGGTTGGTGCGTTCTTCGGCGGTTGCCCTAACACTACGTACGGCGAATCGGTTGGTTGCGTTGCTATTTCGGGAAACGCATCGGTTGTAACCATTTTCACGGCGGCTATCATTTGTATCTTGGCGGCGTTCTTTGCGCCTTTCGTTACGTTGCTTGCAACCATTCCTTCCTGTGTAATGGGCGGCGTATGCTTCACGTTGTACGGATTTATCGCGGTGTCCGGTCTTAAAATGATTCAAAAGGTAGACCTTAATCAAAACTACAATCTCTTTACCGTATCCGTAATTTTAATTGCAGGTGTTGGCGGTATGACGTTGAACTTCGGTCAAGTTACCATTACTTCCGTTGCATGCGCGCTTATCCTTGGTATTTTGGTAAACCTTTTAACGTCGAAAGCGGCAAAGAAAGATGCGGAACAAAATGAAGAAGCGGTAGTAGAAACTGCACCCGTTGAAGAAGAAGTTGCAGCTGCAAAAACAGAGGAATAATTATGGAAAAATTTGATAACGTAGTCATTTTCGACCATTTACTCATCAAACATAAAATTGCCATTCTTCGCGACGAAAAAACGTCGATGAAAGAATTCCGTGAACTGATTGAAGAAATCACCACGCTTATGACGTACGAATGCTTAAAAGACGGCGTACCTACCGTTACGAAAAAGGTGAAAACGCCGCTTGAAGAATGCGAACAAGTGGTTGTAGCGGATAACGCCATTGCCATTGTTCCCATCTTGCGTGCAGGGCTTGGTATGGTAAACGGTATTCACGTGCTTTTCCCCAGTGCACGGGTGGGGCATATCGGTATGTATCGCGACGAAGAAACGTTAGAACCTAAGGAATATTATTGTAAACTTCCCGACGGTATCGAAGATAAATTAGTTTTGGTGGTAGACCCTATGCTTGCAACGGGCGGTAGCGCTTGCGACGCCATTGCTATGCTGAAAAAGCGTGGTTGCAAGAATATTAAATTTATGGCGATTATCGGCGCGCCCGAAGGGGTTAGCAAAGTTGCTAAAGCGCATCCAGACGTCAATATTTACGTTTCAACGTTAGATCGTCAGCTCAACGAACACGGGTATATTTTACCCGGACTCGGTGATGCGGGTGATAGATTATTCGGTACGAAATAACGTAAAACCGCCTATCGAAAGGTAGGCGGTTAATTTTTTACGCTGAATTTGTTTTTAGACTTGACAATCTATAGTAAATGCGGTATAATAGAAAATACAAATCCCATATGTTATATACATAAGAAAAAAGTAGGGAGAAAAGGTATGTATCAATTATTTTGTGATTCAAATTGTGAATTATGGCATGAAACGGTAAAAGAATTAGGGTTGAACGTAATCCGTATGCCCTACGTTCTTGACGGGGAAGAATATTTTTACGATATGGGTGAAGCGCACGACTTTGCTGGCTTTTTCCAAAAAATGCGCGCAGGTGCAGCACCGAAAACGTCGGCGCTTAACGAATATGCGTATACCGAATATTTCGAGCCGATTTTAGCGCGCGGAGAAGATATCTATTATATTACCTTCTCCCATCAAATGAGCGGCACGTTCAACGCTATGAAAAACGTCATTGCACAACTCAAGGAAAAGTATCCTGAAAGAGAAATCCGTTTTAAAGATAGCAAACTCATTTCTTTGGGTAGCGGTTTCGTTACTTATTATGCAGCTCTTAAATATAAAGACGGCGCTACTATGGACGAACTCGACGCGTATTTAGACGAGTTAATACCCCATACGTCGGTATATTTTGTCGTGGACGATTTAACGTATTTGTATCGTGGCGGCAGAGTTTCGGGGGTTTCCAAAGTGGTGGGTAATTTGCTGGGAATTAAGCCTATTTTGTATATGGACGACGAAGGCAAAATTATCAACGTACAAAAGGCGAAGGGTAAGAAAAAAGCACTTGCCGCTTTGCTTGGCTATATGAAAGAAAAGAGTAGCGAACTCGATAAATATAAAGTATACGTTTTACAAGCGGATTGCGAAAAAGAAGCGGAAGATTTTATCGAACAAATCCGTGCACAATTTGGCGATTTAGATATTACGCTACAGCCTGTTGGCCCGGTTATCGGCTCGCATTGCGGCCCTGGTACGGTAGGCGTTATTTTCCACGGTAAAGAAAAATAATATTACGAACAACGCGTTCGAAACGAATGCGTTGTTTTTGTGTTTACAGCGTAAAAACGTTAAAAGGGGAGAAAACATTGCAAAATTTAACAAATTTACGAAAAACGAACCCCACTCTAGAAGAGTGGGGTTTTGCTTTAGGGTTGATATGCAAAGGCAGGTAATGGTTTTAACTTGAATTCGTTTACGCGGTGGAGATAATCAATCCGCGCTTTTGTTTTTTCGTCGTCGCATACGCCTTCGCGGATATACTTATCCAAAACGGCGTATTGAAAACCTAAATTGTCTTCGTCGGTATTGCCTGTCAATCCGTCGGACGGTACTTTTTCCACGAGTTCTATCGGCAAGCCAAGATATTTACCGATAGATTTCACTTCTTGTACGGTCAAACGGGATAACGGTGAAAAATCGCCTGCCATATCGCCGTATCTGGTGGAATAACCAACCCAGTCTTCGGAAAGATTACAGGTGTTTGCGACGCGCCCGTTTTTCGATTGCGAAAAGGCGTACAGCGTCGCCATACGGATACGCGGCGCTAAATTGATACGCGTTTGTTTACTGATTTCCACTCCGTTTTCTTGCATTTGTTCTATTACGCCGTCAAAACTCTTTTTGATGTTGCAAACGTAATAGGGGATATCCAAATGCTTGACGAGTTGCAACGAACAATCCATATCCTTTTGCTCGCCGTTGGGCATTAAAACGCCGATAACGCGCTCTTTGCCAAGTGCCGCTACGCAAACGGCGGCAACAACGGACGAATCTTTTCCGCCTGAAATGCCGATTACTGCATTGCAGCCCTTGCCGTTTTCTTCAAACCAGTTTTTTACCCATTCAATTAAATCGGCAGTTGTCTTTTCTACGTTAAACATATTTCCATCCTGCGTCTTTTTCGTATTTTTTATACCCCGAACAGTAAATCGCCGTAGGTGGGGAAAGGCCAATATTTCGAAGAAACCAAGTTTTCTAATTCGTCTACCGCACTACGGAGTGTTTGCATAGTGGGTAATACTTCGTTTTTGTATACGTTGGCGCATTCTACGGCGCAAGTGCGTGTTTTACTCTTTTCCAAAACTTCTTTCAGCTGCGTAACCGCTTCGTATGCTTTTGCGGACAATGCGGAAATTTCCTTTAACGTTTGCGTTTCGTAAACGGAAGTAAATTCCGTTACGCTAAAGGAAGAAAGTGTTTTTTCCGCCACAAGCGAGTTTTTCAACGTCAAAGCGTATTCGCTTACCGCAGGTAAAATATCTTTAAGAGTCATATCTACCATAGTATTTGCTTCAATACCGATAAGCTTACAATAATTTTCCAAGAAAATTTCGTGCCGCGAACGCATTTCCTTTTCGGTGTATACTTTATGTGAAGTGAAAAGCGCGATATTTTTTTCGTCTAAATACTTTTCCAAAGCGTCGGGCGTGGTTTTTAAATTTAAAAGTCCGCGTTTTTCCGCTTCTTTCAACCATTTATCGTCGTAACCGTTGCCGTTGAAAATGATGCGTTTGTGCTTGATAATAACGTCTTTGATAAGGTTATGCAACGCCGCGTTGAAGTTTTCCGCGCTTTCCAAGCTATCGGCAAACTGCCGCAAAATTTCGGCAACCGCCGTGTTAAGTACGGTATTCGCTTCGGATATGGACGCCGACGAGCCGAGCATACGGAATTCGAATTTGTTTCCCGTAAAGGCAAAGGGGGACGTACGGTTTCTGTCCGTCGTATCTTTAGGGAATTTCGGTAACGTATGTACGCCGACGCGCATCAATTCTTTTTCTTTCGCGCCGTAGGCTTCGTCCTTTTCAATGGCTGCCAAGATATCGGTAAGCTCGTCGCCAAGGAACATAGAAACAACGGCAGGGGGCGCTTCGTTTGCGCCCAAACGGTGGTCGTTTCCTGCGGACGCTACCGAAATACGAAGCAGCGCTTGGTATTCGTCTACCGCCTTAATCACCGCGCAAAGGAATAATAAAAACTGTGCGTTGGTTTGCGGTGTTTCGCCGGGGTTGAGTAGGTTTACGCCCGTGTTAGTGGATAAAGACCAGTTATTGTGTTTACCGCTTCCGTTTACGCCTTCAAACGGTTTTTCGTGTAAAAGGCAAACGAAATTGTGCTTTTTCGCCGTCTTTTGCATAATTTCCATCGTCAACTGATTATGGTCGGCGGCGATATTCGTCGTTTCAAATACGGGCGCAAGCTCGTGCTGCGAGGGTGCGGCTTCGTTATGCTCGGTTTTGGCAGGCACGCCTAATTTCCAAAGCTCTTCGTCTAAGTCTTTCATAAACGCTTGCACGCGCGGCTTGATAACGCCGTAATAATGCCCTTCCGTTTCCTGACCTTTAGGCGGTTTCGCACCGAAAAGAGTGCGCCCTGCATAGGTAAGGTCCTTTCTCTTTTTAAATAAGTCTTTATCAATCAGGAAATATTCCTGTTCGGGGCCAACGGTGGTTTTTACCGAAGTTACGTCTTCGTTGCCGAATAACTTCAATACGCGCAGTGCTTGACGGTTGATGGCTTCCATCGAACGGAGCAACGGCGTTTTTTTATCGAGTGATTCGCCGCCGTACGAACAAAAGGCAGTGGGAATGCAAAGCACTCCGTCTTTGATGAACGCATACGAAGTAGCGTCCCAAGCGGTATAGCCGCGTGCTTCAAACGTAGCGCGAAGTCCGCCCGAAGGGAAAGACGAAGCGTCCGTTTCGCCCTTTACAAGTTCCTTGCCTGAAAATTCCATAATTACTTTACCACCGTTTTCAGGCACGATAAAACTGTCGTGTTTTTCAGCGGTGATACCCGTCATCGGTTGAAACCAGTGGGTGTAATGGGTTGCGCCGTTTTCCACAGCCCAATCCTTCATAGCGGCGGCAACGGCATTCGCCACGGACAAATTTAAGCTTCTGCCGTGTTCCATCGTACGTTTTAACGTGTTATAATCGTCGGGGGAAAGGCGCGCTTTCATCACTTCGTCGTTAAACACCATACAACCAAAATAATCGGATACAAGTTCCATAAAACCACTCCTTGACGGGTAATATTCTTTCGTGAATACGAAAACAGGCAAAGGCAACAGCCCTTGCCGTGTATTTATTATACCTTATAAAACGGAGAATTGTCAACGGTTTGGCGGTTGGTTTTCGTTTTTTTCGGGCAAAAACTTCCAATACCGAGCAGGCATATAACCGCGCATTTGCTTTAACCGTTCGCGTGAGGGAATATTTACGGCAGCATAATACCGTTTCCAAAGCGCTTGCCACTGCGTTTCCTTAGCGGATAATAATACGTCCGCGCGAAATAAAGGCGCGGTAAAAGAGTGCTCTCCGTCGTATACCGCCGCTTTGTTTCGGCTGACGTCGTGCAAAACGAAAGGATATTTAGGTAGCCGCGCCCTAAAGTGCGGCAATAATAAATCGCAAATATCGTTATCAGGGGAAAAGGGCGCGTATAGCGCGCCGCTTGCCGTTTCCATAAAACGGATAAAACCGTGAAAACGGTGTATTTCAAAAGAGACTTTTTTCATATATTCTACGGCAAGGAATACCACTCTATCCGTCAACATATTTTTTACGGGCGCTTTTCGCTTAGCCAACGCTCGCAAATACCCAAACGCCACCTGTTCGCTATCCGCTTGACTGCAACGGAGCAGTAACGTTAAATCGTGGGGGAACTGTTTATCGAAAGACGCAAGGCGGGCTTTTGCGCGCAGCGCACGCCCTTTGTCCGTTTGGATAAACACGGGTGTTTCTCCTAAAACAAGCTGCGTTTTCCGTGAAGAAATTAGGGCGTGCTCGTCGTGGAACGCTTCCAAAAACGCCGTTAAAAATCCGTCTTCACTGCCGTCGAAAAAGTATATCATATCCCTGCCTTTTTGCGTTCAACGCATACCTGCCTATCTATTTTATAGTTCTCCCGTCAACGCTAAGCGTGCATTTTGCGCGTCGGAAAGCATAATTTTCTTCTCGCTGATAACGCTTGCGGTGGGAAGGAGTGAAAACATATCCGTTTGCACGGCGTTTTCTCCGTTTTCCGCCGCAATCAACAATCCCTTTACACGGTTTTCGTCTTTCGCGCCTAAATATTTCCCGTTGCACGTGATAAAATGTTTGGCACGTTTTAAGGAAATTCGCATTTTTATCAAATCTTCAAAGGAAAGCTTGGTATATCTTCGCGCCTGTATAATTTTATTTGCGCCGCGTACGCCGATGCCGGGTACGCGTAACAGCGCGGCAAGGTCGGCGTGGTTGATTTCCACGGGAAAAAGATGCATATTCCGTAGCGCCCAAGCGCATTTAGGGTCGTACTCTAACGGCAAATTTTCGCCTTCGTTTACAATCTCTTCCACCGTAAAACCGTAAAAGCGCAATAGCCAGTCCGCTTGGTATAAACGGTGTTCGCGCAGTTGTCCTGCGCCTATTTCGGGTAAAAGCGAATCGTGAACGACAGGTACGTAGGACGAATAATACACTCGTTTCATATCCATTTGACGATACAAGGCTTGCGTTAAACGCAAAATTTGTCCGTCCTGTTCGGGCGAAGCGCCGATAATCATTTGCGTCGTTTGCCCTGCAGGTAAAAAATATCCTTCCGTAAGTCCCTTTTTCTTCTCTTCTACAAATTGCTTTTTTTCTACGGTGAGTTGCCGCATAGGGAGTAGTAAACTTTGCTTACTCTTTTGCGGCGCTAATAATTTTAAACTCCGTTCGGACGGAAGTTCCATATTAAAGCTCATTCTATCGGCGTACTTCGCCGCTTCTCGGCAAAGCGCTTCGTCTGCGCGCGGTATGCCCTTTAAATGGATATAGCCGTGAAAGCCGTATTCTAAACGCAGCTTTTTTACCACCAAAACCAAACGTTCCATCGTATAATCGGGATTTTTATGCACGGCGGAAGATAAAAATAAGCCTTCGATATAATTGCGCTTGTAAAAATCCATCGTCAGCTCGCAAATTTCTTCGGGAGTAGCACTCACGCGCGGTACGTCCGCCGAAACGCGGTTGGGGCAGTACTTACAATCGTAAATACAATCGTTAGAAAGCAAAATTTTCAAAAGCGAAACGCACCGTCCGTCGGGCGTGAACGAATGGCAGCAGCCTGCAACGTATCCGTTCCCCATACCGCCGTCGTTTTTCCGCTTGCTTCCCGAAGAC
This sequence comes from Candidatus Scatosoma sp., assembly GCA_045542595.1. Taxonomy (GTDB): domain Bacteria; phylum Bacillota; class Clostridia; order Christensenellales; family Borkfalkiaceae; genus Scatosoma. The sequence goes on from JAZQLI010000004.1 coordinate 37,963, forward strand.
GAACACGATACGTCGTATTTCGCACTCTCCGTTAAAATTGTCAATCTTTCACCGTCAATCATATCTCCATTATACGACAAGCTTTTACAAAAGTCAAACATTTGTTCGTATTTTAATGTAAAAATTGTGTAAAAATTTTTAAGAGTGTATTATAAAGCATTGCAAAAGCGCGCAAGGTGTGCTATAATTTTTTTCTGTAATAAATAGGCAGGAGTTTTATAGGATGGATAAAGCGAAATTTTTTACGAAAGATAAGCTGCTTCGCTTCAGCTGTGTGGCGGCGGGAGAGTTGTTTTGTTTGGCGACGATTATTTTCCGTTGTATCGACTATCGGGGCATTTCACAAGTTTTAATTTGTTTGCTTTCGGCGTTATGCTTAATCGCGCCGGAAATTGTGGAACGGTTTTTGAAAATACAAATTCCCACGCCTATTTATTTGTTCGCGCTCGTATACTCGTTAGGGCCGATGTTGGGGCACGCGTATACCTTTTACGCTATTATTCCTTGGTGGGATACTCTGTTGCACGCGACGGGCGGTGTAGTGTTTGCGCTTTTCGGCGCGTATTTACCGCACGTTTTCCAAAAGCACGGGCAGTGTAATTTACTCGTTTGCGCGCTGTTTGGGTTGTTCTTTTCCGTTACCGTTTCCGCCGTATGGGAATTTATCGAATATTTTTGCGATTGCTTTTTTATAATGGATATGCAACAGGATACGGTTATTTCAGGATTTAATTCGTACGTCTTAGGAAGCTTGGACGAACGTATAGTAGGGCAATCGGGCGTGATTACCGAAACGATTATCAACGGTTCGAACGGGCAGTTTGTCGTACAAGGGTATATCGACACGGGAATTTTGGATACGATGGAAGATATGCTTTTTGAAACGTTGGGGGCAGTGGTATATACGGTGATTTTCTTGTTGGATAGGGGAAAACACGTCGGTTTAGCTGCACCGAAAAAGACGGAATAACGATAAAGGTGGGCAGCAGGTATGCGTTGAACGCGTACCTGCCATAATATATTTTTAAAAAAGCGTTGTAATTTAAAAAAAGTAAAAGAAAAATGGAACATTTTTTTGGAAAGATATCAAAAACGCTTGCTTTTTTCAAAAAAATAAAGTAATATATATAAGCGCTTTGCAGAGATGTCTGAGTGGTTTAAGGAGCACGATTGGAAATCGTGTGTGGGTGGAAGCTCACCGCAGGTTCAAATCCTGTTCTCTGCGCCAAACAAAAAAGGCACGGACACCGTGCCTTTTTTGTTTGGCATATTTTCTTGCTTTTTATTTTTAATTGTTATATAATACGATAGAACAAAGGAGAAAGACTTATGAAACTGTTTGAACCTAAACTGTTGACGGCTTTAAAAAATTATAAAACCAAAGATTATATTTCAGATATCGTTGCGGGTATTATCGTCGCTATTATCGCGTTGCCCCTTTCCATTGCGCTTGCCATTGCGTCGGGTGCATCACCCGAAACGGGACTGTTCACGGCGATTATCGCAGGTTTTATCGCTGCGCTTTTAGGGGGCAGTAAAGTAAATATCACAGGTCCTACTGCAGCATTTGCTACGATTGTAGCAGGAATTATACTCAGCGAAGGAATGGACGGGCTCTTTCTTGCTACGATTATGGCAGGGATATTGCTTATCTTGATGGGCGTGTTGCGTTTAGGCTCGTTGATTAAATACATTCCGCATACCATTACGGTAGGGTTTACCGCAGGCATTGCGGTTACGCTCGTCGTGGGGCAATTAAAAGATTTTTTAGGGCTTACGTATCCTGCAGGCACGGTGGCTATCGAGACGATAGAAAAATTATCGCTTGTCGTAGAACATATTTCCACCTTTAATATTTGGGCGTTCGTTATCGGTTTGCTTGGGCTTGCCATTCTTATTTTTTGGCCGAAAGTTTCCAAGAAAATTCCCGGTTCGCTGATTGCCGTGCTCGTAGGGGCGTTGGTTTGTCTGATTCCTGTCATCAATGCAAATACCATAGGTTCCCTGTATACCATATCTTCGGCATTACCTACCTTCCGTTTTCCCGAAATTACGGGAGAAAGAATTCTCGCTTTGTTGCCAAGCGCGTTTACCATTGCGTTGCTGGCAGGTATAGAATCGCTCCTTTCCTGCGTAGTGTCTGATGAAATGGTAAAGGATAAACACAATTCAAATACCGAACTCATTGCGTTGGGCACAAGCAATATATTGGTTGGATGTTTCGGCGGAATTCCTGCCACGGGCGCGATAGCGCGAACGGCTGCAAACGTAAAAAACGGCGGTAAATCGCCGTTGGCAGGAATGGTGCACGCCATAGTGCTGTTGCTTGTTTTGGTGCTTTTGATGCCGCTTGCGTCGTATATCCCTATGCCGATTATCGCCGCTATTCTCTTTATCGTTGCGTATAATATGAGCGAATGGAGAGAATTTGTGGCAATTATCAAAACGAAAAAATGGAGTGATATACTCGTTCTCGTGCTCACGTTCGCGCTCACCGTTATCTTCGACCTTGTCAAAGCGATTGCCGTAGGTCTTGTATTGCATTACGCTATCGTATGGATTGGCTCGATGATTGCAAAACGTAAAGCAAAAAAAGAAGAAATGAAAGCGGAATAACCTATCGTTTACCGATTGCAGACAAGTCAATATTGTCCATATTTATGCAAGTAGAGTGCATTCACAAAACATATTTTTTATGCTATAATAAGCGGTGTTGAAACTTCAAAATAAGGAGAAAATTATGAAAAAACACGTAAAACTTATTGCGTTTATTATGGCGTTAGGTCTTTCGCTTGGGATAGCGTCTTGCGGCGGCGGTTCTACGACGGGCGGCACGTCGTCTTCAGTAACCACAAACAGTTCTTCTACGCAAAGCAGTATGGCAGAAGCGCAAAAGGTGGGCAACTACACGGCGGAAACGTGGGAAGCACTCGTTTCCCTTTCGTCCTTTGAAAACTGCACCGTGGCCTATACAATGAACGACGCGGCAGGAAGCGGTTTGACGGAAAATTCTACACACCTTTTCTCTGCGGACGGGTATAGCCGTACGGGCAAGAGAAATATTCTCGGCGGCGTTAACGGTACCGATTTGGCGTACGCCACGACGGACACAACGGAAGTTGCTAATGCGCGTGCGGCGCTCATCGGCTTTATTGCGGAAATAGCGTTTGATAAACTCAGTTATAATAGCACGGCGAAAGCGTATGTTATCGACGGCGACTTTTACACGGCGGACGGAAAGACGTACAAAGACGTTACGTTAAAGGTGAAAGACGGCAAAGTGCATACGGTGGGCGTAACCGTAGTAAGTGCGGAAGGCACGCAAACGCAGGCGTTTACTTTTAGTAAGTATAACACGACAACGCCTGAACTGCCCGAAGAATAAACTTTCAAAACGAACGAAAAAACACTCCTATAACAGGAGTGTTTTTCTTATAGGCAAATTTAATTTTTATAACAATCGCAAGCCGCACCGCTGGGTAAAAAGCCGGTATCCGAACATTTTTTACAGGCATATTGCGGAATTAAATCGTTTTCGGTAATACCTAAGCTGTGTAAAATTTCCGTTCTTTCCGCGCGCAACGTTTTTTGTGTTTTTAAAACTTGCGGTAATGTATCCGGCTGGGAAATTTCCGCTTTCGCTTGGGCAATTTCCAGCTTGGCAAGCTCTTTGGAAATCTCTTTAAAACGCGCGTTGGCGTTGGCTTGCGCCATAAAGCTATCGGCGCGCTTTTGCGCTTTTTCGCGGAGCTTTCCGTAATATCTTTCCCTGTCCGCCTTGGCGTTTGCCGCTTCTACCGCTGCGTTTACAAACGCGTTTTTCGCCACATAGGTAGTGCCGTTTGCCGCGTGCTCGGTTTCGGGAATGTCTTTGACGTGGAATATTTCCAAACGCTTCCAGTCGGATAAAATTTTATTGATATAGGGGATAGGGTTGCTGCTGGTTGCGCTGCGTTTCGCCGCTTCCAAAATCATTTCGTCGTTAAAATTCCAGCTGCGCCAAGTACCTATCAAGGACAAATTGGTGGCGTTTTTGCGTACGGCAGAACCGCAAATATCCCTGATTTTCGAAAAGAGCTTCAATTCGTCATTCTTCTCTTTCAAAAACGCTTTTACGCTTTCGGCGGAAATAATGCCGAGTGCGAACAATTTTTCCACAATGGCGTGCATACCGTCGAAGCCGCCCTGTTCGGTCTTTAAGCAAAAGAGCGCGATATCCAAAAGCGATTCGCTTTCAAAACCGTAGGTGTACCATTTTTCCACGTATTCTTCGATATAGGGCACGGGATTGCTCACTTTCACGCCCAGCTTACGCCCAATACGGAAAGTAAGGTTGGCAAGCATTTCGCGCTCGGTAAGATAGGCGGTAATTTCGTCCGCTTCCGTTTTTCTTCTATCGTACAAATCTTCCAAAGTGATATCTAACGCGTTCATACTACCGCGTTTCAAACTCTTTGCGGCGGCAAGTACGCCGTCCTTTGCAAACCCCAGCGTTTCCGTCCATTTGCGATAGAGTGAATAATCGGCATCAGTAGGAGTTTTGCCGTGAAAGGACGTACCCAGTGCCGTAAACACCGCGGAGAGCTCGCTTTCGTGCGCGTTGTAGTTGGAGAGCGCGCGTTCTACCTGTTCGTACGTGCAAACGCCTTCACGGAGTAGTTTTTTCGCCTTATTGAAAATATACGAAGCGGAAACGGCGTCGCCCTGTTTGTTGATACAATATTCCGCAATCAATAACAATGCTTGCGGTTGCATAGCGTTTTCTTCCAGAAAGCGCATATACTTTAAGTAGTCGCCTGCGGAAACAAATTTTCCCACCTTTTGCATTTGCCGTTGCAATTCCTTGTTGAAATCGCCGTATTGTTCGTAATGCACCTTTTTAGGGCGGCCCACGGCGGATTTCACGGGTAAATATTGCACGGCGAAAGGCTGACGGGATAAAATTTCTACCAAATCGTAATCTTCCCAAATTTCAAACGCTTGCGTAATTTTTTCTTCGGTGGTTTTCAATACTTCCGCCATAGATTTCAAACCGAAATCAGAATCGGGATTTTTGCACAAATACAAGCCGTAAAGATATACTTTTACGGCAAACCCGTCTACTTCGGGCAGATATTTCGTTATGAATTTGTTTTCTACCGTAACGTACGAATTTGCATCGCCGTCTTTGGAAAAAGAGCAAAAAGCCATAGCCCACCCCTGAAAACCTTTTATGAAAATCGCGAAAAAATTTCGTCTTTGATTTGACTATTCCTTGATTTTATCGAAGAAATAGTGTATAATAAGGTAGTGCAAGTGTCCGCAACTTTCAAAAGATAGGTACATTATACCTTTTTTAACGCGGAAAAGCAAGTTGTTTTTTACCCATTTTAAGAAAAATAGCAAAAAAGAAAAAAATGCGACGCATTTTGCCGATGAAAAATTTTTTCGGCGTGTAAAAAGATACTATGGCAGACGGAAAAGGAAAAACTATGATAGTCAGCGCAATATCTTTATGGAAAAAATTTAATACGAAGTCTCCGCTGTGCGCAAGCGAGTGGGGTATCGAAGAAAAAGACGGCGTGCGTATGAGCCACGTCTCGTATTCCGGACACGCGGTAGAAGACGGCAGCGTGCGTATTTACGCGCGCTACGGCAGACCGGCTGGCGAAGGTAAAAAACCGACGGTGCTTTTACTTGGCGACGCGGGAAAACCTGTGGACGTAGAACTTATGCGGTATTTTATCGACAAGGGCTATGCCGTTTTAATGCCCGACTATTCGGGGAAAATGCAGTCGGATAACGACGGCGTTTTACGGACTATCTATCCCCCGTCGTTAGACTACGGTAATTTTGAAAGGGCGCGCGGCTTGTACGATATGCAAAATTTACAGGCGGACGAAACGACGTGGTTCGAATGGACGTACGTTGCGCTGTTTTCCGTTGCGTTTTTAAAGGCGCAGGAAAACGTAGGCAATATCGGCGTAGTAGGGGTGCGTATCGGCGGTGAAATCGCTTGGCAAACTATGCTCTCTCCCGACGTGCAATGCGGCGTACCTATCAATGCGGTGGGTTGGCATTCCTTTGCTTCCATTGCAAAATTCGGGGATAACGTAGCGCATAATTTAAGCGACGATACGCATCGGTATATTGCCGCGGTAGAAGCGCAGTCTTACGCGCCCTACGTGAAATGTCCCGTCTTGGTTTTGTGCGCCTTGCACGATTCTTGTTTCGATTGCGACAGAGCGTACGATACCTATTCGAGAATCGGCAACGAATACGGCAACGCGTTGGTGTATTCGGGTACGTGCGGCGCTTGTATCGGTCCGAATGCTTTAAACGATTTAGATTTATTTTTGGAAAAGAACTTAAAGGGCAGGGAAATTTACATTCCCGATACGCTCAACGTTTCGTTGCGAGAAACGGACGAAGGCTTGGAAATCACCGTAGAATGCGATAAAGAAGGTATCTTGGAAGAAACGGGTATCTATTACGCGGAAGCGGACGTGAAAACAAAATGCGCCTATCGCGATTTTCGCCGTGTTTTGAAAACGAGTGGAAAAGCGGTGAAAGACGGCGTTATTAAGCACGTTGTAAAGCCGTTCACGGGTGCGAAAGCGGCGTTCGTTTACGCGTATGCAAAGTATATCAACGGGTTTAGGGTAACGTCGAAAATTACAGTGAAACGGTTTTCCAACCCCAACCCCAACGCCGTGAAAAGCAGAATGCTGTTCTCCGGTAAAGAAAGCGATTGTTTCGGTGTGGCGTATTACGGAGAATATTCTATCGGCGATATCTTTTTGGAAAGAGAAGCCGCGCCTAAACGCGTACAAGGCTATGGCGGTATCGTAGGCGCTTACTCGGTAGGCGGTATCCGTACGTATAAAATCAGTTCGCCTATGTACGTTCCCGATGACAACGCACTGCTGGCATTCGACGCGTATTGCGCTACGACGGAAACGCTGCAAATTACAGTGGAAACGGGGGACGTGGAAAGCGAAGCAGAACGTTACACCTGCGCGGTGGACGTAAAGGGCGGCGGAAAATGGAAGCGTATTATTTTACGCGCCGTCGATTTCAAAGGGGAGCTTAGCGGTATGCCGCTTAGCAACTTCTCCGACGGCAGAGCGCTTGTTTTCGATAACGAAAACGAAGAGATAGAATTTGCCGTAGCCAACGTTTTGTGGCTGTAAACAAGGTGCGTTATGTACGTAGTGGGAGAAAAGGTTACGTTAAAAAAGCCGCACGCTTGCGGCGGTAACGTATGGACGGTGGCGCGCGTTGGCGTGGACGTAAAATTACAATGCGACGCGTGTAAAAAGTACGTTAATTTAACGCACGACGAAATGCGGAAACGTGCAAAAAGGATAGAACGGGAAAAGGGCGAATAAAAAGTAATGGAAGAAAAAAAATTCAAAGACAATCCTTTATATGAAGAACGTTTTCGCTTTAAAGAACGGAACGAGTCTTTCCTGTTCTATTTGATATTGACGTGCTTTTTATTAATATTTACGCTGGTGCGGGTATATTGGGTAAACAGATATGAAATGGTACAGGTGGAAGGCTCGTCTATGAATTGTACCTTGCAGCATAAGCAATGGTTGTTGCTCGATAAAAGCTTGGAAGCAAAGCGCGGCGATATTATCGTCGTAGACGTACGCGGCTATGAAGAATTTAAAAACGATAACGACGGAACGACGCATCTTATCAAACGGTTAATCGCTATCGAAGGGGATAAAGTGCGTTGCGTGGACGGCGTTTTGGAAATTAATAACGCGGAAACGGGATATACTTGGCAACAAGTAGATGAAAGCGGCTATGCGTACTACAGCAATAAAAATGCGTACGATTTTGCGGAATACGAAGTGCAAGTAGGGGAAATATTTTTCCTTGGCGACAATAGAAACAACAGTAAGGATAGCCGTTATAAAGAACTGCTGGGTTCGCGCTTGGACAGGCTGTATAAAGCGGAAGATATTTACGGAGTGGTAACGCCTTGGGCGGTGGAAAATAGCGAAACGGCGGAAAGAATATTCGTTACCGTGCCGCTTGCCATACAAAATTTTTTTCATAAAATTTTCGGAATTAAATAATTTGAGATAAAGTAAAACGGAACAAAAAAGGAGATAGTCAGTTATGAAAATCACAATTACATCGGACAGCACTTGCGATTTGGGCGTGTTAGAAAAGGAGAGAGATATACGCATTTTACCCTTGCAAGTAAACTTGGACGATAAAGCATATCGCGACGGCGTGGATATTACGCCGCAGGATATATTCGATTTCGTTGCTAAAACGAAAATTTTACCCAAAACCAGCGCGCCGAGTATCGGCGAATATGAAGACTTTTTCTCGAAACAGCTGAAAGATTGCGATGAGCTTATCCATTTCAATATTTCCGCGAAGAGTTCGGGTTCGCACTCCTTTGCAAAACAAGCGGCGGAAAGCTTTGGCGGCAGAGTGCGCGTAATCGATTCGATGGCGCTTTCGTCTGGGCAAGGCTTGCTCGTTTTAAAGGCGGCGGATATGCGCGACGAAGGGAAATCGGCGGCGGAAATCGAAGAGACGGTTAACGAATTGAAAACGCACGTAAATACGTCGTTCGTGCCCGACCAGCTCGACTATTTACACAAGGGCGGCAGATGTTCGGGTATGACTATGTTCGTGGCGAACGCGTTGAAAATTCATCCGAAAATTGTGATGACCAACGGTCAGTTGACGCAAGGTGGTAAATATCGCGGCCAAATGGCACGTTGTATTACGCAATACGTACAGGATTTGAAAGAACAATATCCTTCGTACGATAAAACGCGCTGTTTCGTTACGCATTCTTCGGCGGATAAGGAATTAGTAGACGTGGCAAAGGCAGCGGTAGCGGCGAATTTTGATTTTGACGAAGTCATTGAAACGGTGGCAGGGTCTATCATTACCAGTCATTGCGGTAAGGGTACGCTTGGCGTATTGTTCATTTATAACAAATAAGAAGGTATCATTATGGTTTCGGTATACAGCGACGCCGATTATTACGCGGCGTATAAACAAAAACAACGTTTGTTTTGGATATTTATGGAAGTAACGGGCGCATACCTTGCCTTTTGTGTGGCTTGGTGGATATATTTTATGGGTTTGCCTTATTCCGACCCTATGCCCATCGTGCCGCAAATATTCATTTACGCGGCAAGCGTATTATACGTTGTGTTTGCATTCCCGTACTTAGGTATCAAATACAGCCGTGTGCGTCGCTACAATAAAATGCTCTTTTACGTTAGTGAAGGGCTGAAAATGGAAGAAGCTAACTATTTTTACACCTTCCGTGAAAAGTCTTTGCAAAAGGATAATTTAGATACGGTAGGTTGTGTATTTGAAACGTGGAACAAGAAAAAGAGCGAATGGATGGAGCGCGAAGCGTATTTTGACGTGGAAAAACCGTTGCCCGCATTTGAAGAAGGGGATTTTATCCGCTACGTAACGCAAAGCAACTTTATCATTCAGTACGAAATTTTACAAAAACGCGCGTTAGAATTTGAAGAAGTGGACGACGAAGACGACGAAAATGAAGCGTCCGCGGAAGCAACGCAAACGCCGCAAACAACGGAAGAAACGGAAGAAGAACAATCTTAAGGAGAGAGTAATATGAAAGCAGTAGTAACCGTAACGGGAAAGGACAAAAAAGGCATTATCGCAAAGGTGAGTACTTTTTTAAGCGAACAGGGTGCAAATATCGAAGATATTTCGCAAACGGTATTAGGCGAATATTTCGCTATGATTATGATGGTGGATATCTCGTCCGCCACCAAAGAGTTGGCCGTTTTGGCCCAGGAATGCAGCGAGCTGGGTAAACAAATCGGTATGGCCATTTATATGCAGCACGAAGACATTTTTAACGCTATGCATAACGTATAAAAGGGCAATCGTTTTAAAAGGAGCAAAGGTATGTTTAGTAAAAACGACGTATTAGAAACGATTGCAATGGTGGAGAAAGAACACCTGGATATTAGAACGATTACGATGGGTATTTCCCTTTTGTCCTGCATCCGCGACAGCGCGGAAGAAACGGCACGAAGAGTATACGATATCGTTTGTAAAAAAGCGGAAAATATCGTAAAAACGGCAACGTCGCTTGCGGGCGAGTACGGTATTCCCATTGTCAATAAACGGGTATCGGTAACGCCTGTCAGTTTGCTTTGCGCGGCGTTTCCCCACAAAGCGCCCCTTATCGGTAAAGCGCTTGACGACGCGGCGCAAACGCTGGGTATCGACTTTTTAGGCGGCTATTCGGCACTTGTGCATAAGGGTACGGCGGACTACGAACGGGAGTTTATTAAAAGCATTCCTGAAGTGCTTGCCACCACCAAAAGATTATGCTCGTCCGTCAACGTAGGCTCGTCCAAATCGGGTATCAATATGGAAGCGGTGCAAATGCTCGGCGAAACGTTTAAACAGGCGGCGGAGCTCACCAAAGCGCAAGACGGAATCGGCGCGGCGAAGCTGGTAGTATTTTGTAACGCGGTGGAAGATAACCCCTTTATGGCAGGCGCGTTCCACGGCGTAGGCGAAGCGGATACGGTAGTCAACGTCGGCGTTTCGGGCCCGGGTGTTGTAAAGCACGCGTTAGAGCAAATCCCCGAAGCCGATTTAACGGACGTGGCGGAAATGATTAAACGCACGGCGTTTAAAATTACGCGTGCAGGTCAGTTGGTAGCCAAAGAAGCGGCAAAGCGTTTGAACGCGCAGTTCGGCATTGTCGATTTATCGCTTGCCCCCACCCCTGCTATGGGCGATTCGGTGGCGCAAATTTTGGAAGAAATGGGTATTGAAACGGTAGGCGGCCACGGTACGACGGCAGCGCTTGCGCTTTTAAACGACGCCGTGAAAAAAGGCGGCGTAATGGCGTCTTCGCGCGTGGGCGGACTCTCGGGTGCGTTCATTCCCGTGTCCGAAGATATCGGTATGATAAAGGCGGCGGAAAAGGGAGCTATCACTTTGGATAAGCTGGAAGCAATGACGTGCGTTTGCAGCGTGGGCTTGGATATGATTGCTATCCCCGGCGATACCCCTGCTACTACCATTTCGGCTATGATTGCGGACGAAGCGGCAATCGGTATGATTAACAATAAAACGACGGCGGTGCGTATTATCCCTGCGCCCGGTAAAAAGGTGGGGGATAGCGTCAATTTCGGCGGCTTGTTAGGCCGTGCGCCTATTATGCCCGTGCACGAATGCGATTCGTCCCGTCTTATCAAGCGCGGCGGATTGATTCCCGCACCTATTCACTCCTTCAAAAATTAAGCTTTTTTAAGGCTAAAATAAAAAAATATAAAAAGGAACATAAATTATGGAAAGAAAAGACATTCCCCAACAATTAACCTGGAACACGTCCGCTTTGTTTGAAAACGACGAGGCTTGGGAACAGGCGTTTGCCGCAACCGAGAAAGAATTTTCTCAAATCGACTTTTCCGCCTATAGCGGTAAATTAGGGGATAAGCAAACGCTGTTAAATTGCTTTAAAATGATGGACGACGTTTCCCGTCGTATGGAAAAGCTGTACTTATACGCGCACCTTCGTAACGACGAAGACTTGCGCTCGTCCAAGCACAACGCGGCGCTTTCCCGTACTATGTCCTACTTTTCCAAACTGTTTGCGGAAGTGGCGTACGTCGATTCTGAACTCACCGCGCTTCCCGACGAAACGTTGAATGCTTTTATCGCCGACCCCGATTTTGCCGATTACGATTACCGTTTACGCAGAGTATCTAAATCGAAATCGCACGTGCTTTCGGCGGCGGAAGAAAGATTGTTAACGCTCGGCGGCGACGTAATGGGCGGCTTCCAAAAAATATTTATGATGCTCGATAACGCCAACTTGAATTTGCCTAAGGCAACGTTCAAGGGGGAAGAAGTGCAAATGACGCACGGTATGTACAGCGTGGTATTACATTCGGGTACGGCGGAAGAACGCCGCGCTTGGTTTAAGGCGTATTACAAGGCGTACATCAACCTTATCGACGCCATTACGCAAGCGTATTTCCATAACGTAAAGAAAAACGTATTCTATAAAAACGTAAGAAATTACGAAAGCTGTATCGCAAAAGCGATGGACGGCGAAGACGTCAGCCCCGTCGTATACGAAAACCTTATCGAATCGACGCACGGCGCGCTTCCCCTTATGCACGAATATATTTCCTTACGGAAACAAGTACTCGGCGTAGAAGAACAGCACCCGTACGATTTATTTATTCCGCTTGTGGAAAACGCGGATATCTCCTTGCCGTTTAACGAAGCGTACGATTTGGTTATCGAAGGCCTTGCGCCCCTTGGAAAGGATTATCAGGAGCTGTTAAAGCGCGGTAGAGACGAACGCTGGATTGACGTTTGCGAAAACGACGGCAAGCGTAGCGGCGCGTACAGTTCGGGCGTGTACGATTCTCCCCACCCGTACGTACTGTTAAATTATCAACCCACCACGCACGACGTATTTACTATCGCGCACGAAATGGGGCACGCTATGCACTCGTATAAATCGAACGCGGCGCAACCGTATTCGAAAGCGGATTACACCATTTTCCTTGCGGAAATTGCAAGTACGGTAAACGAAGTGCTCCTTTTAAAGCATTTGTATAATAAAACGGACGATATTAACCTTAAAAAATATTTGCTTACGTATTATATGGACTCCATTCGCAGTACGCTTTTCCGTCAAACGCAGTTTGCGGAATTTGAACAGTTGGCGCACGCGAAAGCGGAAGCAGGCGAACCGCTCACCAAGGAAAACTTGTGCGAAATTTACTATTCGCTCAATAAGCAATACTATGGCGACGGCTTAATTCACGACGAAGAAATCGCGTACGAATGGGCGCGTATTCCCCATTTCTATACTTCGTTCTACGTATACAAATACGCTACGGGTATCATTTCCGCAATTTCTATCGTGAAGCGCATTCTTGCCGAAGGGGAAAGTGCGGTAAAAGACTATTTCGAGTTCCTTTCCGCAGGCGGCAGTAACGACCCCGTTTCTATCTTGAAAAAGGCAGGCGTAGATTTGACTACGAAAGCACCGTTTGAAGCGGCTATGCAAGAATTTAAAAATACGCTTGAAGAATTCAAGGCTCTTTTATAAGGCGTATTTTGCGCCGCAAGGCAAAATTTTTAACCGAAAGAGGATATTATTATGGCAACTCCAGTGAATACGATGCCCTATAACCGCGACGCCGAAATGGCGCTTTTGGGCTGTTTCCTTATCGATAGCGATATCGCTTCCGAGCTCGTGGATAAACTGAGTGAAGAAGATTTTTATCAGGAATCGCATCAGCATATTTTGCGCGCTATGAAACGGGTATTTGCCAACCGTAAACCCATTGATATCGTAACCGTTTCCGACGAACTGGAAAACGAAGGTAGGTTGGAAAAGGCAGGTGGCATCGTCTACCTTACCGAGCTAGCGCAAATTACGCCCAGTGCGGCAAACTATAAATCGTATTACGAAATTATTTCGCGCGACAGCATCAACAGAAAATTGATTCGCGCGTCGCGAAAAATTATTGAAACGTCGATGGCGTCAAGCGACGGGGACGTTTCGCTTTCCTTTGCAGAAAAGGCTATTTTCGATATCTCGCAGGAAACGGAAAATTCCGCTTTGCTTGGTATGGGCGAGGGCAACGTTATCGAATCGGTACTCAATAAATTTGAAAAACTCAAGGAAGACCCGAACTCTTTCCGCGGTATTCCTACGGGCTATAAAATGCTCGATAAAATTACGCACGGGTTACAACCGGGCGCGCTTATCGTGCTTGCCGCTCGTCCCGGTATGGGTAAAACGTCGCTTGCGATGAACCTTGTCGAACACGCTTCTTTACGCGCAGGCAAAACTTGCGCCGTGTTCTCGTTGGAAATGCCGCGCGAAGAAATTACCCAACGTCTTTTATGCTCGTATGCAAACGTGAGTATGTCTAAAGCGCTTCGCGGCGGCGACGAAAGTCAAGGTGGGCTTGCGGTAAAAGACTGGAAAAAACTGATGCTTGCGTGCGATCAGCTTCGTAAAAGTCATATTTATATCGACGATTCTTCGCGTGTTACGCCAGGGCAAATTCAATCGAAATGCCGTCGGTTAAAGGCCACGCACGGCGCACTCGATTTGATTATGATTGACTATATCCAGCTTATGTCGAGCGGGGATTCCCGTATGGCAGGCGCGGAAAACAGACAACAGGAAATTGCGTCTATCACGCGTGATTTAAAAATTATGGCAAAGGAGTTGGGTGTGCCCGTTATCGCGCTTTCGCAGCTTCGTCGTATCCAATCGAAAGAGCCGCAACTTTCCGACCTTCGTGAATCAGGTGCTATCGAGCAAGACGCCGATATCGTTATGTTTATCAACCGTCCCGAAGTAACGGCTACCAAGGAAGAAATTGCCAGTGGACAAGTTGTAAAAGGCGCGGCAGAACTTATTCTTGCCAAGCACAGAGGGGGCGAACAAGGTCGTATTTCGCTGAAATTTATCGGCGAGTGTACCAAATTCGTCGACGTGGACGAACAAAACCGCGAAGAAGAACCGCCGCAGTATTCGGCGGCGCCTACTCCGTATGACGACGATGAAGAATACGTCGCTCCCGACGACGATTATACTCCGCCTGAACCGCCTATGCGGAAAGGGGAGTTAAAGCCTGCCGACGACGAACTGCCGTTTGAGTAAGTTATGTTAGAAACGAAAATTTTGCCCGTTACAAGGGAAAGCTTGTCAGCGGCTAAAAAAATTATATACGACGGCGGCGTGGTGGCTATGCCTACCGAAACGGTGTACGGCTTGGGCGGTAACGCCTTTGACGATAACGCCGTAAAACGTATTTTCGAAATTAAGGGCAGACCTAACGATAATCCGCTAATTGCGCACGTACATAAGGAGTACGATTTGTCGAAAATCGTCGATTTTTGTCCAGAGTACGCTAAAAAGCTACAAAAGGCGTTTTTGCCCGGTCCGCTTACTTTAGTGTATCCGTCCAAAAACAAAGTGAGTCCTTTCGTTTCTTGCGGTTTGGATACGCTTGCCGTACGCGTACCTGCTCACGATGGCGCGCAGGCGTTTTTAAAGGCAGTGGAAATTCCTATCGTTGCGCCCAGTGCAAATATTTCTCGGCACGTAAGTCCCACTTCGGCAAAACACGTGTTTGACGATTTTAACGGTAAAATTCCACTTATTTTGGACGGTGGCGAATGCGTGGGCGGCATAGAGAGTACGGTGTGCGATTGCACAGGAGACGTTCCCGTTATTTTGCGGCCGGGGTTAATCACTCGTGAGATGATTGCCGAAGTCGTGGGAGATTGTTTAGAATATACGCCCACTTTGCAAAAAGGGGAAAGGGTAAAAAGCCCCGGGGTGTTGTATAAGCACTATTCGCCGCGCTGCAAAACGTTGCTTTTTTCGCCTGAAAACGTGGAAAACGCAAAGTCGGCAATATTGCGTGAAATGCTTGAAAAGAAACGGGTTGCGGTGCTTTGCGAAGAAAATTGTATTTGCGAGTTTGAAAAGACGGGCGCAAAATGCTTGAACTTGGGTAAAACACAAGCGGAAATGGCAACAAACTTATATAAATTGCTGCGCGAAGCGGAAAGTATTTGCGACGTGCTTATCGCGATAGAACCTAAGGAGCGCGGCGGCGTTATGACGGGCGTTTTAAACCGTTTGCGCAAGGCTTGTTCGTCGGAAGATATTCCGCACGAAAGTAGGTAAATTAAAACAAGGAGAGTAGGCAGGTACGAGATGAAAGACGAAACAATGAAAAAAAACGTCGTATTTGTATGCACGGGAAACACTTGCCGTTCTCCTATGGCAGAATATTTATTCCGTCAAAAAGCGGAAAGCTTGGGGTTGTATAAGCTGAAGGTTTATTCGGCAGGCATCAAAGCCAAGCGTGGGGACAAGATGAACGAAAAATCGGCGCAAATCCTTACGGAGAAAGGCTTTGACGTGCTTTCATTCGCTTCGAGAAAGGTGGATAAAAGGATATTAAAAGACTCGCTTGCTATTATTTGTATGACCGATTCGCAACGGGATACGTTGATGGAAATGCGTTGGAAAGCGTTACGCGAAGCTGGCGCGGAAGAGATAGAAAATAACGTGTATTCCTTTTCCGATATTACGGGCTATCAAGTATTAGACCCGTACGGTAGGGATATGGACTGTTACCGCTACGTTTTCGAGTTGCTTGCAGGGGGCATGTCCGCGTTGATGGATAAAATTGTTCCCGAAAACATACGCGCGGCGTTTATCAAAAAACCGCGCGCCACTAAAAAGAAAAAAACTGTTTAAGGAGAATTATACTATGAAAATTGCAGTTGCTTGCGACCACGGTGGCTTGCGTTTAAAAAATGCCGTTATCGCATATTGTCAAAAACTTGGACACGAATGTCAAGATTTTGGTACGTACACGAACGATTCTTGCGATTATCCCGATTTTGCCGTACAAGCAGCGGAAGCGGTAGCAAACGGCACGTGCGAACGGGGTATTTTGGTTTGCTCTTCAGGGATAGGCGTGTCTATCGTTGCCAACAAAGTGCCTGGTGTGCGCTGCGCGCATTGCCACGATACCTATTGCGCCAAATTTACTCGTTTGCATAACGACGCTAATATAATTGCATTCGGCGAAAAAGTAGTGGGAGAAGGCTTGATGGAAGAACTCGTTTCCATATTCCTTACTACGCCGTTTGAAGGCGGCGAACGCCACGAAAGAAGAGTTGCTAAAATTAAGGCAATCGAAGAAAAGTATAGCAAATAAGCTTTTGTATACGGTACGGTAAATGGGTAAAATTATCGCGATAGGCGGGGGCGAACTCCGTGAAAGAACGACGCTGAAAATCGACGAATATGTTGCAGGGCTTGCGAAAGAACGTGCAAAGGATAGGCGCGCCAACGCGCTGTTTATTCCTACCGCCAGCCACGATTTTATGCCCTATTATAATACGTTCCATAAAGTATATACGGGTGTTTTCGATATCAAAACGGACGTCGCGCTTACGGTGTTTAAGGACGTTGACCTTGAAAAAATGAAAGGGAAGTTTGACAAGGCGGACGTTATTTACGTCGGCGGCGGCGATACCGTGTTTATGATAGAGCATTGGAAAAAGTCGGGCTTGCTGCCTTTGATAGAAGACGCGTATCAACGCGGCGTTATTATTGCAGGGCTCTCCGCTGGGGCAATTTGTTGGTTTTCGGATATGTATACCGATTCTGCAGCGGCACTCGGCGAAGGGGATAAATACGCTATGTTTCAAGGTTTAGGGTGGATAGACGGTAAAATTTCCCCCCATTACGGCGCAAGAATGCTTGACTTTGATAAAATAGTATGTTATAATTTCCACTGTGCTTATGCGATAGAAGATAATGCGGCACTCGTGATAGAAGACGGCGAAATTGTCGGCAGTATATCCAGCGGCGGTAAAGCGTGGAAATTGACTACCGAAAACGGCGTATTAAAAAAGGAAGAAATTGCGGCACCGTAAGCACCGCAATTTAATAAGCGGACGTGGCGAAATTGGCAGACGCGCAGGTTTCAGGTTCCTGTGGGCAACCGTGTGGGTTCAAATCCCTTCGTCCGCACCAACGAAATGCACCCCTTGTGGGTGCGTTTTTCGTTGGCGCGGACGAAGGTCTGCAAGGACGCACAAATTATTGTGGGTTCACGCGACGAGCGACCGCGTGTAAAAGATTGAAATAAGGGCGAAACTTATCGGCGCGAGGAAGCTTTGGCGTAGCCAAAATATTCGTCCGCACCACGATTGGACGGTAATTTTGATACTTTTCTTGTATCAAAATTACCGTCTTTTTTACATAAAAACGGCAAAAAGCAGGGTTTTGAACGGAAAATGTTCGTCAGAACCCTGCTTTTTGGTTGCGCCTACTTTTTTTGCGCAACCTAATCGTTGAAAATATGGGTTATCGTTAAAATTATAGGTAATCGTTAAAAAGATACCCAAATCGTTAAAAGTATGAGGGTAATCGTTAAAATTATCTCTACCCTTTATGGCAAAAACTTGAAAATTGTTGAAATATATGCTATAATATATTTGTAAAATATTTTTTATAAAAGCTGACAGATATTGTCATATTTATTATGCTATAATGGACTCAAAAAGGGGTTTGTTATGTGGATAGTATTTATTGTTGTATTTTTAGGCACGCTCTTTAGTGATTTTTTAAAATGGAAATAAAGGAAAAGAAAAATTATGGAGTTTTTGGGGATATTGGGGATAATTGCGTTGATTATTGCAATCATAGTTGCGATCTTTAATTTTATAATAGAAAATTGGGTGGTTTTTGCCATTATAGGTTTTATTGTAGTAATGCTTTTTATTTCTATTAGGGTGGGAGCCCATTGTTTGGAAGATCAAGAAGAAAGAAAATTTAAGAAGTCTGCAAAAGATAAAGTTGAACAGGATAAACAGCGGAAAATAGTTAGAGAGCATAGTCTTTTCTATAAAAAACTGTTAGAGATAAACCATAAATATGTATTTTTGTCTGTTGAATGGAAAGAAGTATTTGAGTGTAATTGGCAGATTTTTAAGAATTTTGATAAAAAGAAATATATAAAAGATTTGCTAAAAACAAAGCCCCAAATTATAAATGAGCTTTTTGAAAATGTAAAAAAGAATGAAAATACTTATAAGGAATATTACAAAGAATTCTGTGCTTGCGAAGAATATACCTCCGAAGAGCAAATAAAGAAAATTTGTCATAGAAAAATGTCGGTCAAAAGATTCAAAGAGTTAGAGAAAGAGCTTCAAAGCTCTATAATCAAGGAAAGACCGACAATATACATTTCTATTGTTATACAGATAAAAAGCCAAGGCACGGAAAAACGAGTTGTAGTTTCTCAAAGTGAATTGGAAAATATACAAGAAGAGTATAAAAAAGAACAATTAAGGCTTGTGCAAGAACGTTTAGCTCGTGAGGCAGAGGAAAAGAGAAAAAGAGAATATGAAAAAGCAAAACAATTTGTTGTAGAACACAGTGAGGTTGTTCGTCGCTTGAAACTTATGGAAGAAAAGTATAGGTTTTATAATATTTCAAAACCGATTTTCTACATTGATTGTGAAAGCTATGCTCAATACAATAAATTTAATATCCAAAAGCACGTAAAACAACAGCTTTTGAAGAACCCTAAAATATTTGATGATTTCTTTGAAAAAGCGGATAAAAATTTTGCATTATATTCTCAATATAAAAAAGAATATGATGCTTGTAAATATTGCTTGTTTACAGAAATCACCATTGAAATGGATGGTATCGATTTTAGAAAAATACAAGAAATTGAAAAAGCCTTATACGAAAGTCGTTTGAAATCTCGTCCTATTTGGGAAAAAGAAATTCAATATATTATACGATATTCCAGCCCGACGGGAAGAAATCAATATCAAAAAGAAGAATATCTTGACGCTACAGATATAAACGAATTGCTCAAAGAAATACAGCTTGATGAAGAGAAAAAGAAACAGCAAGCAATGGAACGTCAAAAAGAAGCCAAAGAACGCGCTGAATTAAAGAACTTGTTAAAAAAGCAAGAAGAACTTTTGAAAAGAGAAGAAGAATTGGCTCGAAAAGAACATGAATTTTTATTAGCAACCAAAGGGCATATTTATACGAGGAATGAAACAGTGCTAGAACAACCCATTATGGAAGCCCAAAAGGATTCTGCAGATAGACTTACTCTTTTAAGGGACTCTTTTGAGCGTGGCGAAATTACGTTTGAAGAGTATCAGGAAGAAAAGAAAAAATTATGGTAATTAAAAGATGGATAATGGAGAATTATTGAACCAAGTACAAGAATTGAAAGTTCTTAAAGAACGATTAAAGCAAGAAGTTATACAGCTTGACGACGAAATATTATTTCAAGGATTTGGGGTTTATCAACCACAATATAATTTTGCGGAACTTGATCAATACAAAGCTCGTTTGGAGGAAATTCGAAACGAACAAAAAGAAATGATAAGAAAAGGCACAGCGGCAACCTGTGCTATGAATTGGAGAGTTAATGGTAGTGAAAAAGAAGGCAAAAAACTTATTGCTGAAAGCATCAAACAAATTATAAGGAATTTCAATATTGAGTGTGATATTTGTATAGGGAAAGTTAAGTTTAGCAATTATGAAAATACGCAAAATCGTATTTATAAAGCATTTGAAATGCAAAATCGTTTAAACGAAACGAACAAAATTTCTCTTTCGCGTAGATATTTATTGTTAAAGCTAGAAGAACTTGCATTGGCATACGAGTATCAGCAGAAGAAAAAAGAAGAACGCGAATTGCAACGTGAACTTAGAGAACAGCAACGTGAAGAGGCACGAATAGCTAAGGAAATTGAGGCAAAAAGACTTGAACTTGAAAAGGAACAAGCCCACTATGAAAATGCGTTAAAGAAAATAAACGAACAAATTGCGGTTGAAAGAAGTGAAGAAAGAAAGCAATTTCTATTAGAAAGGAAAGAAGAACTTGACAATAATGCTTTGGACGTTGATAAAGCGTTGCAGGATTTGGACTATCGGGAAGCAAATCATAGAGCAGGTTACGTTTATATTATTTCAAATATAGGAGCATTTGGGGAAAATGTTTATAAAATTGGTATGACAAGGCGACTTGATCCCGAAGACCGTATTTCCGAACTGAGTGGTGCGGCGGTTCCGTTTCGTTTTGATGTCCATGCTATGATATTTTCAAATGACGCCCCAAAATTGGAAGCGGCTTTACATAATGCGTTTGCGGATAAAAAAATGAATTTAGTAAATGGACGAAAAGAATTTTTTAGGGTAACGTTGGAAGAAATCAAGAAGGTTGTAGAAGAAAATCATGATAAAACAGTTGATTTTATTAACGTGCCTGATGCTCAACAATATCGTGAAACTGTAATGATAAGGAAAAGGTTGGAGGATAAAAATGACGGAAGAGCAGATTAAATTTTTATGTAAATTGGCGGTTGAGAATAGCAATCGTCCATTGAGCGATGTTCAAAAAGAGTTGATTAAGCAGGCGATTGACCAAGCAAAAACGCCTACGGAAATGGTTGCAGCTATTTTAACGGTGTTATCCCAAAATTAAAAATAGAATTGAACCCATTTTTTCGTTCATTTGAACCCATTGTCGAAGAAAGTGAACCCATAGGGCAAAAATTTTGAACCCATTACACTTCAAAATGAACCCATTTTGAAATGGTATCAAAATTTTAGATTACTCACAAAAGAAGAGAACACCGAAAAGGTGTTCTCTTCTTTTGGTATGATGCGTTATATTTATACGGCTATTTAGCCATAAACACTAATTTAAAAGAATAATGGCAAAGTTGAGATATCCTGCAAACGTTACCCAAAGCAGATAGGGCAGCTGTAACCACGCGGCGGCTTTATTGATTTTATAATATTTGATAATTGTAATAATAATCGACAGCCAAAGCGCAACAAGTATAATAAAAGCAACAATAAAAGATTGCATATTAAAGAAAAATATACTCCAAGAAAAATTGAGTACAAGGCTGACGGCGTATACGAAAAGAGAATCGTCTTTTTGAAGCGAATCACTAGTGAAAATGATTGCCGCGCTAATGCCCATTAGGATATATAATATCGTCCAAACAACGGGAAACAGCCAGCCTGGCGGTGATAACGGCGGCATATTGATTTTGTCGTAAATATTCATATTGCCTGCGGTTGCCAAAGCCGACAAACCGCCGACGGTTAAAGCGAGTAAAATAGAAAAGATATAAGGTTTTGCTTTTTTCATAAGAATATTATATGCGACGCTTATTTAGAATATGCGATTAAAAGGTAAAGCTTTCTAAATACAAATAGAATCTGTACGGTGCGTTTTTGCGTTATACCAAGTCGGTTATGTTATTAAAAGAATCACGGCGAAAAATTCTTTCAAGGTAATATTTGCAAACAATACTATCATAATTGTTGAAAAATAAAAAAAATATTGATATAATAGGTAAAAGGAGTTGTTTATGAAATCAAAGGTTATTGGAGTATATGTTTCTATTGTTTTAATGTTCATTGCATGTGCAATTATTATTGTTTTTTCCGTTTGGGTAAATTTATTTGCCGATGCAATGAAAAATATCGGGTATGGTATTTTGGGAAGTAGTGTGGTTACGTTTGTTATTACATTTTCGGAATATTTTATAGAAAAGAGAAAAGCGTTGGAGAAATATCTTACTGCTATTTATGATTGTTTGAAAGTGATTTCTAATATCACTTATACAAGAACCGTAAAAGAAAAATATATAATAGCGGATTTTGACTATAGTCGTTGGCTTGATTTTTATCCAGAAGAAAATATTTCGGAAAAATTAAAACCGTACAAAGAATATTTTATTGCCCAAGGTAAAGTCGACAAAGATATCAGCGACACTGATTTTCTTGCTTTTATAAAACCTAAAACCGAAGAACAACAAGCTAAAATGAAAAAGGTAATGCAAACGTATGTTGATTTCGGAGAATATTCTTTAGAAAGGCTTAATGAAACGTATGCTAATATATATTTTATGAATATATTTCTTAGGAGAAAAAAACAAAAAGAATTATATAAGACGTTTTTAAAAGCGGTAACGGAAACTCAGCGAAAAGTAGCAAAAGAACGGAAACATTTTCAAGATTATATAGAAGCAGAACGTGGAAACATGCCGGTGATGATTGGTAAAATTCAAGAGCTAAACAAGTTGTTTTTCAGGGAAGAATTTGAAAACCACTGTTTAAAAGTATGGGCAGAGTTTGAAAACAATATATTTGAAGAGTGTGAAAAATTCCGTTGTCAAATTTATGGAATAGATTATGAGCCGATTAAGAAAATGCCTAAGCTTATTTCATTTCAAAATGTTAAGATAACGGTAAAAACGTAAAAAACACCATATATGGTGTTTTTTACGTTTTTACTTAAATATATAAACTTACTTGGTTTGCTTAAAGTTCTAATGCATTTTATAATAAAGTATTATAATTTATTTTTTACATTGAGTATATCGTCGGCGAAACAATTTTAAAAGGTACATAATTTCGGTTTATCGTATGACAGCGTAAAAATAATAGAAAGAGAACAGTATTGGAAACAATGCCTACAAACCATAAAATTTGGGTATAACGATAACTAAAATTACATAAGAAACAGCACCGCGAAGGTGCTGTTTCTTTTACGCCCGTTTCGTGTGTTTTCGTTTGGGTAGAATAAGCTTTACTTTCTTTAATAAAGCGTTTTCCTGCTTGACGATACGCTCTATCGCGCGTTTACCCATTTCGGCGGCGGTGGGTAGTCCGCCCGGCGCTTGTTGCCATTGCGTTGCCAAAACAACGTTGTTTAACCCGTCTATCCTTTCGGGAATACGAACGGGCAACGTGTTTTTCGGCAAGATAAAACTCATCCAAGAGCCGATTTCCGCGCCCGTATATCGCGCGTACGTTGCAGGAGTCCACACGTCGATTAGCCGCAGCTTGAGTTTGGGGAATTTCCGCTGAATAACTATTTGCATAGTTTTGGCAAGTTCTTCTTTTTTGTGCTCGTACGCGGCTTTATCTTTGCGCAAAGCTACAAATTCCCGAGCGGTTTGTTCGTCGCAAAAAGTGAGTGTTTGCAACACCGTTTCGCCTTTTGGCGCAAAGCCGCTTTCGTGGGAAAATTCGCGTAAAACGATATAGTCGGTGTGCAAAATTTTTCTATATTTTTCAGGAGTAGGGAAGATATAATCGCCTGTAAAGGGCAGGGCAGATTGCTCGCACGCAAAGGCTACGTGGTAGCTGGAAAAGCGCGGCGAAGCAGGGTTTGCGTATTGCTTTTGCAAACGCTTAGGCATAGGCATTTTAAGCAACGTATCAAAGGTGATTTTAGCATCCGCGGCGCAAACGATATAATCGGCGCGGATATTCGTTCCGTCGGCAAAGGAAACGGACGTGGCTTTGCCGTTTTTTACGTGAATTTTCGTTGCTTCCTTATTTAATAGCAGTTCTCCCCCAAGTGTTTCAAACCGTTTAACAATCCGTTTCGCCGCCGCCAGCGAGCCGCCTTTGGGCAGTGCGCCGTTGCCGCCGCAAAACGTAGCGTATACGACAAGTAAGGCAAGCGAAGAAAAATCGTTGCCGATAAACCCTGCGATAAACGATTGTAAAAGGGGGTGTTTAAACGTTTTGGCAAGCTCGCCCGTGGAGCGTGTATAAAAATACAACAGCGACGGAGTTTTTAGTACGGCTTGCGTAAACGAAAGCTTTTTATCGTGTTGCTTTCCTGCGATAGAACAAAGCGCTTGCACCGTTTCTACCGCGCTAATCAGTCGACGAATTTGCTTTTTGTCGGCAGGGGAAATTTGCAACATATTCTCCTGCAAAACCTGCAAATCCTTGTCTAACGCAAGCGTTTGCCCGTCAATTTCGCAGGTGTATAGCTCGTTTGCCTGATACACGTCGTCGGTATCGAGCATACCCAGCGTTTGCCAAACTTGATACGTTTGCGTGCGCGGATTTGTACCTGTAAGCCAGTGAATACAGTTGTCGATATGGTATGCGCCGCGTTGCCAGCCCGTAAGGTTACCGCCTGCTATATGTTGGCGTTCGCAAATAATAGCGCGGTGTCCGTTTTGTCTTGCGTAAATACCTGCGGACAAGCCAGCTACGCCGCCGCCGATAATGAGAATTTTTGCCATAGTAGCAGTGTGCTACGTTCGTCGGCATTTTATGTGTAAAAAGTTGGAAAAAAATAAAAACTTTGAAGTGTTTTCATTGACTTTTTTATGCGGCTATTTTATAATAATAAACGGTTTACGTACTTTAGGAGAAAACGGTTATGCAAAATACTACGCGCGTTAAATTCGCTTGTTATACCACCAATATTTCTATGTCTATCGTCGGGAATATTTCTCCCGTTTTGTTCGTTACGTTTCGCAATCTTTACGGACTTTCTTATTCTCTTTTAGGGCTTTTAGTACTCGTCAATTTCGTAACGCAGTTGACGGTGGATTTGCTGTTCTCCTTTTTCTCGCATAAATTCAATATTCCGTTGGCCGTTAAAATTACGCCCGTGTTGGTTGTAGTAGGTCTACTCATTTACGCGTTATATCCTATGTTTTTGCCGCAAAGCGCATACGTTGGGCTTGTGATAGGTACCATTATTTTCTCTGCGGCAGGCGGACTTACCGAAGTGCTGATTAGTCCCGTTATCGCCGCGTTGCCCAGCGATAATCCCGAACGGGATATGAGTAAGTTACACTCCGTTTACGCTTGGGGAGTGGTAGGCGTAATTATCATAGCTACGTTGTATTTGCTCGTATTTCAAGCGGCAAATTGGCAATGGTTGGCGCTTGGATTTTTAGTAGTTCCGCTTTGTTCGTGCGCGTTGTTTTCTCGCGCAGAATTGCCGCAAATGCAAACACCCGAAAAGGCGTCGGGCGTGGTGGAATTTATGAAAAAGCCCGCACTTTGGCTTTGCGTGTTGGCTATATTCCTTGGCGGCGCAAGCGAGTGCACGATGGCACAATGGAGTTCGAGCTATATTGAAAAGGCGTTGGGAATACCCAAAGTATGGGGAGATATTTTTGGCGTTGCGGTGTTTGCGCTTATGCTTGGGCTGGGGCGTTCGTTGTATGCAAAGTACGGCAAACGCATTGAAAAGGTGTTGTTTTTAGGTGCTTTGGGCGCTACCGTATGTTATGCCATAGCGGCGATTTCTAACGTAGCGATTATAGGGCTTATTGCCTGCGGCTTGACTGGTTTTTGCGTGTCTATGCTGTGGCCGGGGAGTTTGATTGTCGCAGCGGATAAACTGCCGACGGGCGGCGTATTTATGTACGCTATGATGGCGGCAGGGGGCGATTTGGGCGCGTCGGTTGCGCCACAACTCGTGGGGGTGGTTACCGACGTAGTTGCTTCGAACGCCACGCTTGCGCAAACGGCGTTGCAGTGGGGGTTGACTGCTGAACAGCTGGGTATGAAAGCAGGGTTACTTATCGGTGCGTTGTTCGCCTTGGGTGCAACGGTAGTGTATTTCTATATTTTGAAAACCAAAAAGAAAGAAAAAAGCGAATAATCTTTAACGGAGCGGTACAACGCTCCGTTATTTTTAAAGAATAAATACTTGACACAAACGTGTAAATATATTATAATAAAAGATAGGGGATACCCCAAAATACATTGTGTTTACAAGGAGAATATACAATATGGCAAACGTATGTGTGATTACCGGCGGCGGTAGCGGTATGGGCTTGGAAGCGGCAAAATGTATGCCCAAGGATAAAATTATCGTCATTTGCGGCAGAACGTTGAAAAAGTTGGAAGGTGCGGTGGAAGAACTGAAAGCACTCGGTTTTGAAGCGTATGCAAAAACTTGCGATACTTCGGATAGAGAAAGCGTAAAAGAACTTGTAAAATTCGCTTGCGAGCTCGGTGAAGTGAAAAACGTAATCAACTCGGCAGGGGTTTCGCCTGCAATGAAAGGCACGCCCGAATCTATTTTGCGTATCAACGCACTCGGTACGGTGTATATGAATCAAGAATTTTCCAAAGTGATGAACCCCGGTAGTGTTATCGTGGACGTTTCGTCTAACTCGGCGTATATTTTGCCGTCGTTTATTATTCCTAAAAAGGCGTATGCGTTGGCGGAAACGGACGAAGCGAAGTTCTTGAAAAAACTTATCAAACGCAGCGGTTTGGCAAAAGGCGAATACCAACAAAAGGGCTTTGCGTACTCCCTTTCTAAAAACTTCGTGGTTTGGTATGCGAAGAAATGCGCGTTCGAATACGGCAAAAAGGGTATCCGCGTGGTATCGTTGAGCCCTGGGTTGATTGCTACCGATATGGGTAATTTGGAAAAGGAAGACGGCGGAATGCTTATTCCGTTCTCGGCGGAAGAGAGAATGGGTAAACCGGAAGAACTCGGTTTTGCGTTGGCTACGGTTGCGGACGAAAGAAACGGGTATTTGGCAGGCGTGGACGTGCTTTGCGACGGCGGCTCGACCAACGGTATGAAAGAATTTAAAAAGAAGAAATAAGAAAGAACGATAAAAAAGCGGAACGGCTAAAAACCGTTCCGCTTTTCGTTTACAGTTAAAGATTTGTGGATTGTTCTTGTTGCGCTTGTTCTACTTGTTCCATGGCTTTTGCAACCATCTTTTGTGCGTGTTCGTGGCGCGCGCTCGTCTTGCCTTCAGGGTTGATATCGCCTGCTTTAAGAAGCGCCATTTTCGTGAGTGCAGGACCTACAAGCTCGTAAATGAGTACGGCAAAAAGCGTAATGTTTGCAATTAAAAGTCCTTCCGCGCCAAGCTCTGCCGAACTCATTGCCATATTCGCCATACCCAACGCTACGCCTGCTTGGGGTAAAAGAGTGATGCCTAAATATTTCACGATAGCATCGTCGCATTTCGCTATTTTCGACGAAAGGAACGCGCCGCTGTATTTCCCTGCCGAACGGCTCAAGACATATACCAAGCCGATAATAACAATCATAATATCGGCAAATACCGAAAGCTCTAATTCTGCGCCGCTAAGCACAAAGAAGATGACGAAAAGGGGTGCTGTCCATCTATCTACTCTATCCATAAGCTCTTCGGAAAAATCGCATACGTTACAAAAGATAGTGCCGAGCATCATACATACGAGCAGCGAAGAGAAACCGATATGGACGCCGCCGATATTAAATTTCAGCATAGAAAGACCAATGGTTAAAAGTACGAAACCGACGGATACGGCAAGACGTTTAGAACGGGAGTGGAAGAACTGTTCGCAAAGGCTGAATAAATATCCCATAGCCGCGCCAAGCCCAAGAGATAATACAATTTCAAGTAAAGGTTCAACGACGATAGAGATAATGGAAATTGCGCCGACTTTTAACGCTTTCGCGATACCGAAAGAAATGGCGAAAAGCACCAAGCCTACTGCGTCGTCCAAAGCCACTACGGGCAATAAAATATCCGTTACTTTGCCTTTGGCTTTGTATTGTTTAACAACCATCAGCGTTGCCGCGGGTGCGGTTGCCGAAGCGATAGCGCCAAGCACCAAAGCAGCGGATAAGGGAAGTTTATCGGGCATAATGAAATGCAAACCGATAAGCACCGCGTCTACCACTACGGTAGTAATTACCGCTTGGAAAATACCCACGATAGTAGCTTGCTTGCCAATTTTTTTCAGTTGCGACAATCTAAATTCGTTGCCGATAGAAAAGGCGATAAAACCTAAAGCTACGTCCGCAAGAATACTCACCGTTTCAATATCTTGGGCGGAAGTAAAGCCCAAGCCGGGCAAGCCGAATGCGCCAAGGCAATACGGCCCGACGAGGATACCTGCAACCAAGTACGCGGTAACGGCAGGGAGTTTTGCCAGCTTTGCCAAACGGGACAAGAGCAAGCCCGCCAAAAGCGATATGGATAAGGAAAGTAAAATTTGCATAAAAAAAATTGCCTCCGTGCGGACACAACCGTTGCGTGTTCGTTTATTTCGTTAAACATTATACTACTAATTTTTTAGAAAGGCAAATAAAAACGAATGAAAAATAAAAATTACGTAAAAGAATTTTAAGCCCGGTAGCGTAAAAAATTATTGTATTGGCTTGGTACAAGTATTTGACAATTTATTTTATCCGTTGTATAATAGTTGCGAGTATAAAAGAAAGGAGATTTTACCTGATGTATCAAATCGTTGGCAAAAAATCGCTCAATCCTACGGTTACGCAAATGGAAATTGCCGCGCCGTTCGTAGCGAAAAAGGCGCTCCCTGGTCAATTTATTATCTTGCGCGTAGACGAAGACGGAGAACGTATTCCCCTTACCGTCGCAGGGTACGACCGTGAAAAGGGCACCGTTACCATTATATTCCAAATTGTGGGCGGCTCTACCGAGCTTCTCAATCATAAAAACGTAGGGGATTATATTCCCGATTTCGTAGGTCCGCTTGGCAGACCTACGCATACCGACGGTTTGAAAAAGGTATGCGTGGTGGGCGGCGGCGTAGGTTGCGCTATCGCGTTACCCGTAGCGCAGGCGTTACACGCACAAGGCACGGAAGTTACGTCTATTATCGGTTTTAGAAATAAAGACCTTGTTATTTTGGAAGACGAATTTAAAGCAGCTTCTAACGATTTTTATATGATGACGGACGACGGTAGCTACGGTCAACAAGGCAACGTTTGCGTGCCGCTCAAAGAATTGTTGGAAAAGGGCGAACAGTTTGACGAAGTAATTACTATCGGGCCGCTTATTATGATGAAATTCGTATGCGCACTCACCAAAGAATATAACGTAAAAACGATTGCCAGTATGAACCCTATTATGATTGACGGAACGGGTATGTGCGGCGGTTGCAGACTCACCGTAGGTGGCAAAATGAAATTTGCGTGTGTAGACGGACCGGAATTCGACGGGCATCAAATTGATTTCGACGAAGCAATGAGTCGTTCCCGTACGTATGCGGATTTTGAAATGCACGAGAGAGAAGAAGCGTGCAACCTGTTCAAAATGGAGGTAAAATAAATTATGGCGAAGTTTAATATGAATCCTTTGAAAAACGCCATGCCTACGCAAGACGCGCAGGTTAGAAACGGTAACTTCGAAGAAGTAGCACTCGGTTACACTCCAGAAATGGCTATCGACGAAGCCAAGCGTTGTATCAACTGTAAAAATCGTCCTTGCGTGGCGGCTTGTCCCGTCAATATTAAAATTCCTGAATTTATCGCAAAAGTAGCGGAAGGGGATTTCGAAGCGGCGTATCAAATTATCGCGGAAGATTCGTCCTTGCCTGCCGTTTGCGGACGCGTTTGTCCCCAAGAAACGCAATGCGAAGGCAAATGCACGCGCGGTATCAAAGCTGGCTGCGAAGCGGTTGGTATCGGTCGGTTGGAACGTTTCGTTGCAGACTGGCACAACGCAAATTGCACCGTTCAAGCCGTACCTGCCCCCTCCAACGGACATAAAGTAGCGGTAGTGGGTAGCGGCCCTGCAGGGCTTACCTGCGCAGGAGATTTGGCGAAAATGGGATATGAAGTAACGGTATTCGAGGCGTTGCACGTTGCAGGTGGCGTACTCGTATACGGCATTCCCGAATTCCGTTTGCCCAAAGCTATCGTAAAAAAGGAAGTGGATAACTTAAAAGCGCTTGGCGTTAAAGTGGAAACGAATATGGTTATCGGGCGCGTTATTACCATTGAAGAACTCAAGGAAGAATACGGTTTTGAAGCGGTGTTTATCGGTTCGGGCGCAGGACTTCCCAAGTTTATGAATATTCCTGGCGAAAGTTTGAAAGGCGTATATTCTGCAAACGAATTTTTAACCCGTTCTAACTTGATGAAAGCGTACCGCGTAGGTAGCCATACGCCCATTCAGCACGGCAAATGCGTTGCGGTTGTCGGCGGCGGAAACGTAGCGATGGACGCGGCGCGTACGGCAAAGCGTTTGGGCGCGGAAGTGCATATCGTATACCGTCGTGGCGAAGAAGAATTGCCTGCCCGTCGTGAAGAGATTGAACACGCGAAAGAAGAAGGTATAATTTTCGATTTACTTACCAACCCCACGCGTATTTTGGCAACCGAAACCACTGACCCGCGCAACCCGTCGTACGGCTGGGTAAACGGTATCGAATGTATCCGTATGGAGCTTGGCGAACCCGACGAAAGCGGACGCCGTTCGCCCAAAGAAATTGCTGGGAGCGAATTTGTTATTCCCGTCGATTGCGTGATTATGTCGCTCGGTACGTCGCCTAATCCTTTGTTAAAGGATACGACGCCGGGGTTGGAAACACTCCGTCGCGGCGAAATTGCGGTGGACGAAGTGGGTAAAACTTCTATTGAAGGCGTATATTGCGGTGGCGACGCGGCAACGGGCGCGGCTACCGTTATCAAGGCAATGGGCGCAGGTAAAATAGCGGCGAAAGCCATTGACGAGTATATTCAAAACAAATAAATATTTTTTCAAACCGAAATGAAACGGAGTGCAAAGCGACAAACTTTGCACTCCGTTAATTTTTTATAAAAACGTAAAAAAAAGTGGATAACAGTTGACAAAGGGAGGGGGGTATGTTATAATGAAACTATACTTATTATAATACATATTATAATAGCAAATTAAAATTTGGAGGTTTTTTGCAATGAAATTGTGGAA
Organism: Candidatus Scatosoma sp.; assembly: GCA_045542595.1. GTDB lineage: Bacteria > Bacillota > Clostridia > Christensenellales > Borkfalkiaceae > Scatosoma. Next base: position 69,043 of record JAZQLI010000004.1, read on the forward strand.
AGCAACAGCAGCTATGGTGATGGCGCTCGGTATGGCTTTTTCGGTTGCCGCTTGTGATGACGAAGGCGGCCTTTCGTCGTTGACGAGTTCGTCGAATACGACGAGTTCGTCGAACACGACAAGTTCCGTTGGGGCAAGCGAAGAAACGAGCGAAAGCACTAGTGAAGCAACGAGCGAATCGGTTGGCGACAGTTCGTCAGATGATTCTAGTGTGGTAACGAATCCGCTTGGAGAAAAATTTATGGGGACGATTGAAAAATCGATAAACGAAGCGAAATCGTTTAAAATGACCTATGAATTTAAAGTGGATATTAAGGAAGACGTGGATAATCCTAGCAACGACGACGAGTATATTCAAGCGAAGATGCCCGTTACGGTATCGTTTGAAGAAGGCGGCGCAAACATTCACGCGGAAGTTATCCAGGTAACCGAAGATAAAACGGAAATCAAACAAGCGGACGTATACTTGGTAGACGGTTATATGTACGTAAGCTATCGCGATTACGATTACGAAACGGATACATACGCAATGTCCCCTTATTACAAGGTAAAAGAAGACCTTGCAGGTACGTTGGGAGAATTGCAAAATATGCTCAACAAGCAAGTGCCCGTAATGCCCGAAATTATGGAAATCGCGGATGAATTGTTGACGAAGCTTGAAAACGCCGACCTGGATTTACCTACCTGGGACGACGTGAAAGCAGAGCTTATCAATACGTTTACCATTGACGGCAACGTAATGAAATTTACGGTAGACGCAGTGCCTGCTATTGAAGCTACGTTAGACACGATTATCGAATATAATACGGATAGAACGATAGAAGCGGTTATCGACGAAGCGTTGTTAGAAATCGTTCCTGCAGGAGCAGGCGAAACGCAGCTTACGATGGATGTTATGCTCGACGAAATGGCTACGTGGGGCGCGGTTACGTTGGAAGAATTATGGCTGGAAATGGACGATTTCCTTGAAACGGAATATGATACGGATATCCAAACCGTTTATAATACCGTTGTAAACGATAGTACGTTTGCAAAAATCATTGTGCTTGCATCCGGCGACCCTGACGCAGCTACCGATTTACAAGCTATGACTGACCTGTATACTGCATTCTTCGGTGCAGAAGGTGCGTATAAGGGCGTAACGGTAGACGTTATGGTAGATATGGTTATAGATATGATGTCGGCGGAATCCGCACCTAACGGCAATGCCAGTGCTCCGAGCAGCACAGAAGAAGAGCCTGTTACGATGGCAATGGTTGCGGAAATGTTAAGAGAAGAACTCTCCGCAACGAAGCTCAATGAAATTCCCGCTATCGTGGAAGTGCAAGAAGGGGCAAAAGAAACAAAAGAACAGTTGACGTTTGATAAGCTCGGTATGGAAATCGGCGCGGAATTCGAAGGCGAAGGCGAAAACCTTACCTTGAAAGATTTGTACTATACGTTCGACGTAGACGCAACTCTTATTATAAAGGAATACGAGTGGGTTGACGAAGTAAAGACGTATATCGGTTCGCACACTTCGGCAAACGTGGTTTCTATGCAGTACGCTTGGAGCGATTTCAGTACCAACACGGTAGCTATTGCATTGCCTACAGGCGCAACAACAGTAGAAGTTTGGCTCTGTGAAAACGGTTGTGGCGAGATGTGTATTGTAAGCGAATGCACACGCGAAGATATGGATAACGCGATTTTGTGCGGTGCTTGCTACGCGCTTGAAAATCCCGAAGCGATTGCTTTAAATGAAGGCGTACAAAAAACGCTTACGGCGCATAGTGCGGTTGCGTATGAATTTACCGTAACGGAAGACAGCGTTGTTAAATTAGAGCTTGCCGGTATGGCAACGTCTTATAAATTTGGCGACGTGGACATTGCAATTTATGACGCAGAAGGTCAAAAATTGACAAACGGCTACGAAGGCTCAAGCGTAGGCGAAGGCTCGACGGGCATATGGCTACTGAATACGGATGAGAAATTAAGTGTGGGTACGTATTATGCAGTAATCATATCGGACACGGATAGTGCTTTGGATATCGTTGCTACGGTTCATACTATAATTGATTGTGATAATTGCGGCAATAGCTATAAATTTAATTCAACTTGGTACACTGTTGACGATATGACGGTTTGTTATCATTGTTATCAACAAATGAATCCGCAGGAAGAATAAAAAATAAAAAGACCGAATAAGGTTTAAAACACATAAAAAGGCGGCGCGGAGAAATCCGCGCCGCTTTTTTATGGGCGGTGTAGCGTTTGCGTTGACAAGATTATTAAAAAGTGCTACAATACTTTATATGGAAATGGAAGAAAATGTAAACGTAACGGAAGATATAGACGAAACGGCGCAAGTAAAAGAAACGCGGTTTCAGCGCTTAGGGCGGTTTATGGATATAAACTACGCCCTGTTTTTTGCACCGTTAATCGTTGTCGTTTTATACGCAGTAGCGTTGTTTGTCAGCGGCGTGTGGCCGTTTGGGAACGGTTTGACGGCAGCCAGCTACGATTTATCCGCGCAAATTTGTCCGTTTATCGAGCATTTATTCGACGTATTAGACGGAAAATCGTCGTTGTTCTATTCGTACGCTATTGCAGGCGGTGCGGACGTAACGGGTACGTTTTTGTATTTCTTTATCAGTCCGTTTAGCTTTATTTTCTTGCTCGCGGGCGACGGTATGGTCGCGCATATGAGCAGTATTGTTATGACGTTAAAGCTTGCGGCAATTTGCGTTGCGGGCGTATGGTTTGCCAAGTATCTTTTTAAAGGAATTCCCGAATATATTTGTACGGTAATCGGCGTGGTGTACGCGTATTGCGGATATATGTTCGTGGCAAATACGTATATCAACTGGATGGATTTTCTTATCTATATGCCGTTTGCGGCAGGTGCGTTTGTACACTACGTTAAAACGGAGAAAATACTTCCTTTTGCTATTTTAGTGGCGTGCTGTATCTACACTTGTTTTTCCATTGCTTGCTTTGCTATGTTTACCGCTTTTCCGTGCTTGGTGTTTTACGGCTTACTTTGCGGCGAAAAAGGTAAAAAGTATACGCTTATTGCCGGCGTTTGTTGGGCGTTTGTTATCGCTCTTTTATTGTCGTTGCCTATATTGTTGCCTGCGCTTTCCGCCTATCTCAACGGCGGCAGGGGCGGCGATTTATTCGAGAATTTTTGGTACGGATTTTCCGTTTCGGGCACGGGAGAATTGACTTCGTTTAACGCTGAAAAGTTTTGGGATAGATATAGCGAATCGTTATACGAAAAGTTTTCGTATATTTTATCCGATACCATTTTCATAGTGCTTACAATCGCTTGGTTTTTCCGTAGGGGCTTAAAGGATAATTTTGCCAAATTTATGCTCTTTTGCGGCATAGCAACTATGCTCCCCGTAGTGGTGGACGAAGCGATGCTGCTTATGAATATGGGCTCGTATATGTCGTATGCGTTGCGGTTTGGATTTTTAAACGCGCTGTATTTTCTTGGCGGTGCGTGTTTGGCGCTTGAAGATTTATGTTACGACTGGGATAGAGCGTACGACGGTACGCACTTACCGTTGTTTGCCGCTTTGCCCCAACGGCTGTCCAAACGGCTGCCGAAAAAGTATTTGGACGGGGGCAGGGATGCGTTGAACGGAAAAACGGACGAAGAAATTGCCGCGTACAAATCGGCTGAAATAAAACAGTCGAAAATGCTTTGGACGGTGCTTATTGTCTTTGGCGTACTGGTGGTTATTGCCGCCGTAGTATTGATATTCGTTATCACCAACGATACCTATTTATCTATGTGGGACGGCTTCGTGGCAGGACTCTCCGACGCGTCCGAACTCATATCCAACTTCAAATCCGTTTCGGGGCGGTTTGCCCATTCTGAAGGCGGTTTGGAAGTGATTGCATTACTTGCCGTAATTGTGGCTATCGTAGCGTTTATCGGCGTTATTTTGGTGCGCTATAAAGCGGTGTCTTTGCAAATCGTTTCGTATATGCTAATCGTTGTCGTGGGGATACAGGTACTTTTTTATAACAATCAAATTGTAATCGGTAACCGTTCGTCCCAGCATATTAAATCGGCAACGTTTACGGAAATTTCGCAAACGCTTAACCGTTTGGAAACGGACGAAGACGGTAATTTGGCTTATTTCAGAGTAAAAGATTTCAGCGATAATATTACGGCGAATGCGCCGTTCTCGGCGAATTTTAACTCCGTCAGTGTATTTTCGTCGGTAATCGACGCGGATAATTTTGCCACGTATCATTTGTTCGGGTACAAAGGAAACGGAAAAAACAGCTTGAAAAGCGCGCATAATAGCAGTAAAATTAACCGCAGCGACGAATTTGGCGATTCGTTTTGGGGCTATAAATATATTATTGTGCGCGATAAAGAAGAACAAGGCACGTATAAAAACAGCACTTCGCGCAAGAAGTGGTGGAAGCCGTTGATGGTAATGAATGAAAACGGTGAAGAAGTACAGTACGTTGTGCCAGATAAACTCGATTCGAATTATTATTATTTCGTATACGAAAACGAATCGGTATTTCCGTTGGCGTTTACCGTGGACGACGGGGCGTTTGCTTTTGAAAAACCCAACGAAGCGAACTCTACCTATCGCAAATATAATCAACAGGCTTTATATAAATTTTTACGCGGTAAAACGCTGAAAGAAATGAAAAGGGTTACGGGCAGTAGCAGCGGTGATTTCGTAACGCCTGAAACGGCGAAAGAGTTGGCGGAATATTTACGCGAAGAACGTGGCGGAAAAGATGCGAAAGTAGACGTGGGCGCAGGGAAAATTACCGTGCGTATTACCGCGCAAAAGGACGGCGAGTGTTTATTTATGCCGTTCGTAGCGTCCAAAGGCTACACGGCGACGGTAAACGGTAAAAGCGCGACGCTTGTGGAGAACGATTTGAAACTTATCAGCGTAGAGCTGGAAGCAGGCGAAAACGTGGTAGAGCTTGTATATTCTTCACCATACGCCAAGTATATGGCGATTGGCGCAGTCGCGGCGGTTTTGGGCTTGTGCGTGGTGGCATTCGTGCTGAAAAAGACGAAACTCTTTACCTGGAGCGCGCCTGTAATTTCGTGGGCAGGTATTGCGTTGTCGGTGGGGGTAATGGCGTTCTTTATGTTGTATCCCACCGTGGTTTGGCTTACAAAAACGGTGCTCGCCGCGCCGCTTTTATGGGAAAACGTAACGACGTTTTTTGGCGTATTGTTTTAAAAGGTAAAGGATTTATCCGATAACGGAATTTTTTTGAAAATTCTTAAAAAAACGGGCAAAAACGCTTGACTAAACGTTTTTGTACGTGTATAATTGTTTATGCTGTTGAGCGAGGGAAATCGTGATACGGCGTATACATATTGAGGCGTAGCGCAGTTTGGTAGCGCGCTTGGTTAGGGACCAAGAGGTCGTGGGTTCAAGTCCCGTCGCCTCAACCAAAAAAATACAGTACATCGCTGATGTGCTGTATTTTTTTATTGTTTCTGTGATGAGTTTCGTAGAAAACGCGGATTACCGTGGGTTCACGCGAGGAGCGACCGCAAACGATAGTTGGAAATAGTACGAAAATTGACGGCGCGACGACGCCCTGCCCAAAGGGCAGATACCCGTCGCCTCAACCAAAAAGAAACCATAATATTGATACGAAAAATATCGGTATTATGGCTTTTTTATTGCTCCAATAGGGGTGTTTTGCCCCTTTTCATAGATTTTTTAGAAAAAAGCAGGCTTGCCGGGATAATTTTCATCCTTGCAAGCCTCTTTGTTTTTATTTGTAAAATGTAAATCGTTCATTTTATACCCCTTTCGTTCAATTTATGGGGTATCGTTCAATTATTGAATTACCGAAGAAACTCCTTGATTTTAGTTATATATTATGCTATAATAAACTCATAGATAAATAAAAATTTGTAAGTGAGATAAATGGAGGTTCTTGTGGGGAAAATAAAAGGCTATCTCTGGCTTTTTTTGACAATGCTGAAAATAGGGTTATTCACCTTTGGTGGTGGATATGCCATGATTGCTCTGCTTGAAAAAGAGTTCGTAGAAAAAAAGAAATGGCTTGAAAAAGATGAATTTTTGGATGTTACGGCGATTGCCGAATCTACGCCTGGTCCTATTGCTATCAATGCAGCAACTTACATGGGATACAAAAATGCCGGAATTATCGGCTCAATTATTGCTACGCTTGGTATTTGTATTCCGTCTTTTGTTATTATCTATGCTATATCGCTGTTCTTTGATGCCTTTCTTTCGTTGACATTGGTTGAATATGCTTTCAAGGGTATTCAGATATGTGTGGTGTATCTGATCCTTACAGCAGGACTGAAGATGCTGAAGCAGATGAAGAAAACCGTTTTTAACATGATCATTATCTCAATAACACTTATCTGTATGGTCGTGTTTTCATTGTTCGCGGTGAAGTTTTCAACGATATTTTACATACTGATCAGTGGAATCTGCGGCGTAGTGGTATATCTCCTCGGCAAGATCAGGAAGGAGAAAAAACATGATCTATCTTGAATTGTTTTTAACCTTCTTTCAGATCGGTGCATTCTCCTTTGGCGGCGGATACGGAATGATTTCGCTGATACGAGAAAAAGTTTTGATGTACGGTTGGCTTACCGAGGAAGAAATGCTCAATATGATTGCCGTAGCAGAATCTACCCCAGGACCGATAGCAGTTAATATGGCAACATTCGTTGGCTCGTCACAAGGCGGTGTCCTCGGCGCACTCCTCGCTACACTTGGCGTGGTATTGCCGTCATTTATTATCATTCTCGTAATTGCGGCTTTGATACGCAACTTTCTGAAATATGCGGGGGTAAAAGCGTTTCTCTGCGGTATCCGTCCGTGTGTTGTTGGATTGATACTCGCAACGGCTATCACAATGTTTATGAGTACGGCAATCGGGTTCGGTGGCATAGGAGATACACTTGCCATAGATTTTAAGGGCATTATCATATTTGCCATATTGATATTGATCAGCATCGTAGCGAAGCTTACATTCAAGAAAAAACCAACTCCGATACTGATGATCATCATATCGGCGGGGCTCGGAATGCTGATGTATTCATTATAAAAGTCTTGATAAACAAATTCCAATTTATCAAATTAAAATAGGTGCAAATCCTTATAGGTAAATGCACCTATACTGCTAAAATTTGCACCCGTCTAAAAATGGTATCAAAATTTTAGATTACTCACAAAATAAAGGACTGTCGGTTGACAGTCCTTTATTTTGGTAAAAATATGTTTTCCGCGGAAACCAAGTGTTATCGTGGGTTTTCGCACCAAGCGGAAAAAGGAAAAATTTGCGTTAACCGTGTTAACCGTGCCGCTAAACGCGTTTATTTACACGGCAACGTCTACGTTGCCCTTTAACAGCGTTTCCTTTTGATGCTGCAAGGTATATAACGTATAATATTTTCCTTTCTTCTTTAACAGTTCGAAATGGTTGCCTTGTTCGATAATTTCGCCGTGTGATAAAACGATAATATTATCGGCGTGCTGTACGGTGGAAAGTCTGTGCGCAACGATAAGCATTGTGCCGATATTCATCATCTTTTCCAACGAATTTTGAATAAGTATTTCCGTTTCCGTGTCGATATTCGCGGTGGCTTCGTCCAAAATCATTACTTTGGGTTTATGCACAACCGTTCTCGCAAACGACAAAAGCTGTCGTTGTCCTGCGGAGAAATTATTGCCGCGTTCTAAAATTTCATAATCTAAACCCTTTTGCAGTTTGGAAATGAACGAATCGGCATTGACGTAGCGGCAAGCTTCCCATACTTCTTCGTCGCTGATATTTTCTTCGCGGAGTAATACGTTATCGCGAATGGTACCCGAGAAAAGGAATACGTCTTGCAGCATTTGACCGAAATGTTTTCGAAGTGATGCAATTTTAATCTTTTTAATGTCGATACCGTCAATTAAAATTTGTCCTTTTTGAATGTCGTAATTGCGGCAAATCAAGGAAAGAATAGTGGTTTTACCCGACCCCGTAGAGCCGACGAACGCCACCGTTTGTTTGGCTTGAATGGTAAACGATACGTCCTTTAAAACCCAGTCTTCATTTTCATAGGCAAACCAAACGTTTTTAAATTCGATTTTCCCTTGTACGTTCGGTAAATCGATAGCGTCTTCACTATCCGTTACCGTAGGCTGCATATCCATAATCGTGAATATCTTTTCCGCGGAAGCGAAAGCCGATTGCAACCAGTTGAATTGTTCGGCAAGGCTTTGGATAGGGTTGAAGAACTTGGAAATGTATATATAAAAGGATACGATAATTTCACTGGTTATCACTTGTCCAAACACAGCTACGCCGTCCAGCGCGCCTTTTGCACCAAGGAAGAACAGGCACAATACCGAAACGATATACAGCATATATACGAGCGGACGGAAGATACCGAATACGAAAATTTGTTGATGTTTCGATTTACCGAGTTTTGCATTTTTCTCACGGAATTCGTCCAGCTTTTTCTCTTCACGGTTAAAAAATTGCGTAATTTTAATGCCCGAAAGGTTTTCGGATAAGAACGTATTTACGTCGGTAGTGTTGTCCTTTACGCGACGGTATGCCCGACGGGAAAACTTACGGAAAATAATCGTGAAAAATACGATAAAGGGCACGAAGCACAAAATCATCAACGTCAATAAATAATTCAAACAAAGCATTGCCACCAAAACGCCCAGCGTAACGAAACAATTCTTAATTAAATTGACGATAATATTCGTGAACATCATAGAAACGCCGTTGGTGTCGTTGGTTACCCGCGTAACCAGTTTTCCTACGGGGATATGCGTCAGTTGTTCGTGGGATAATTTTTCGATATGCTCGAATAAATCCATACGAATATTCGATACGATTTTTTGACCGATTTTTTGCAGAATAATCGCTTGCGCGTACGAGCAAACGAGCGTTACAATAAGTATGCTTGCGTAAATGGCAATCATAATAAATAAATCGGACAGCGCAAACTCCGCCTTTATCATACCTTGAATTTGCCCTATCAAAAGGGGAGAAATGATATCGTACGAAATGGAGAATACCATCAAAAGGAGTACGAAAGCAAAACCTTTCCAGTAGGGCTTGGCGTAAGCAAGCAAGCGCCGGATAATTTCCTTATCGGGAATATTTCTATCAAACCCGATAGCTTCTTTTTTATTTTTGATAAGCGCGTAAGCGATGGCGAAAATCAAAGAGAATACGCCCAAAATCGCGCCCATAATGATAATAGGATAATACGTTTCAAATATAGGCATATCAATTTTTCTCCGCTTCTAATTTTTGCAACTGAGCCATAGTGTTATAGGCGGGGCAGGTCGCAATCAGCTGCGCGTGCGTACCGACGGCAACGATACGTCCGTCGTCGATAAATACAATTTTGTCCATTTGTTCGATAGTGGAAATGCGGTGCGCAATTAAAATAGTCGTCTTGCCCGCCCGTTCCGCTTTTAAATTTTGCAACAACGCCCGTTCCGTTTTGGTATCGACTGCGGAAAGGGAATCGTCAAGAATGAGTATAGGTGCGTCGTTCATCAAAGCACGCGCAATGGAAATACGTTGCTTTTGACCGCCGGAAACGGTAACGCCGCGTTCGCCGAGTACGGTATCGTACTTGTCGGTAAATCCTTCGATATTATCACTCACTTCCGCTAAACGCGCCGCGCGTTCTATAGCTGAGAAATCCGCGCTGTCGCAAGCGAAAGCAATGTTGTTTGCCACCGTGTCGCTGAAAAGGAAATTATCTTGCGGAACGTAGGCTATGTGTTGCCTTAAGGAACGTATGGTAACGTCGTTAACGTCTTGTCCGTCTACAAACAAACAACCGTTTTCTACGTTATAATTACGCATAATCAAATCGACAAGTGTGGTTTTCCCTGAACCCGTTTTACCGATAAGCCCTACGTTTTCGCCTGCTTCTATCGTAAACGAAACGTTATGTAACGCGTCGAAATCGCCTGTGAAATGGCGGAAAGTAAGGTCGCGGAATTCGATTTTTCCCGTTACGGTTTCTATCGGCGCGGCGGTAGGGGAGTCTATCACGTCTTGCTTGGCGTCCAAAAGTTCGCTGATACGCTTTAAGGAAGCTTTCCCACGCGACGTCATTTCAATCAATTCGGAAATGGCCATAATCGGCCAAATGATAGAATTGAAATAGCCGATAAATTCCATAAGCTGCCCTGCATCCAGTGTTTTTTCGTACACGAGATAGCCGCCGTAGCCCAAAATAATACACACTACCGATTCTACAAACAGCGAAACGAAGATACGAAGCAGCGTGGAAACTTTCGTGTAATCGACGTTGGCGGTTTCGTTTTCGGTGTTAAGCTTTTTAAACGCCCAAAGTTCTTTGGCTTCCTTGACAAACGCCTTGATAACGGCAATTCCTGAAAAGCTTTCTTGGGAGAAATCGGAAAGGTTGGAAAACGCCTGTTGGCGTACGTCCCATTTGTCCGTCATATATTTTCCCACCACCAAGGAAACGCCGAGCATACAAGCCATAGGGATTAAGGCAAACAACGTCAATACTCCGTGCATCATAAACATTTTGATAAGGGATAAGCCGCCCAAAAACAAAGCGTCCGCCAGCATCATAGTGCCCCAGCTAACGCATTCTTGCACTGTTTCGATATCGTTGGTGAATAAGGACATCATATTGCCTACTTTATTCACTTGGTAGTATTGTTGAGATAAATTTTTGCAATGGTCGAACATACGTAAACGCAAGTCCGTTTCCATTTTGATACCTGCCCCGAAAAAGCAAATTCTCCAACAAAATCTACCCACTACCATTGCGAGAATAATCCACATCATAGGCTCGCAAATATATTTTAACACAAACGTGAAATCGAACGCGAGCATTTGCCCGTCAATTTCGACAAGGCCGGTGTTGATGCCGTTGATGAGATATCTATACAGCAGGGGGATTTCCAGCTGCGCGGCGTCGACGGCGACAAGCGCAATCAAACCGAATAGAAACATATGTAAATATTTTAAATAATAGCGGTTGATGTATTTTCCGAAAATCATAATTTTTTTTCCTTTCGCGTCTTCCTTCGCGTAAGTATTTGCAAATTAAATATACCATATATAATAACGCGCGCGTGAAGAAAAGTCAAGCAAAATTTAAAAAAACGCAAAAAAAAGAGTTGCATAATAACCTAATTTATATTATAATTATAGAAAAAGTGTAAAATGCTTTTAAAGTAAACGAAAGGAGGATTTAATTTGTTTACATTTCAACAAGACGCATATGCAGACGTGCGCATAGAAGACAGATTTTCCACGAACGTTACCTATATGAACGGTATGCTCAAGGAAATTAAAGAACGTAAAGAAAAACGTGCGTTTATCCGTGTATTCGACGGGAAGATGTGGTATTTCGCTTCGACGACGGATATTGCGGACGTACAAAACAAACTGGACGGACTTTACGCGCAAGCAAAGCGTAACCCTAAAATTTTAAAAAACCGCACGGTGAGTCGTTTTCAGGTAAACGTAGACGAAAAGAAGGCGTTCGAACAAACGTCGGTGCGCAACATTCCCATTGCGGAAAAACGCGCGCTCTTAGAAGGGTATTTGCCCATTCTCTCTTCTTCGCCCTTGATGGCAATGCCCACCGCAATGTACCTGGATAGAAACAGTCAATTCGAGTTTTATTCCAGCAAAGGCGCTTCGGTAAAATACGATTATCAAACTTGCGGCATCGTACTCGCTTGTACGCTTGTGGACGGGGAGAACTTCTTCCAAGCGCATCACCAAATCGGCGATACGCAATTTTCGCGCTTGAAGGGTAAAACACGCGTTATTAAGGCGTCCTTTGACGAACAAATCGACTGCTTGAAAAACGGAGTAGCCATTACCCCGGGCGAATATCCCGTTATCCTTTCGCCGGAAGCGGCAGGTATTTTCGCACACGAATCGTTCGGTCATAAATCGGAAGCGGATTTTATGCTCGCGGACGAAGGTATCCGTAGAGAATGGCAAATCGGCAAGACGGTGGCTTCGCCCCTGCTTTCCATTGTAGACTGCGGTAAATCGCTTGGCAGCGGCTACGTGCCTTACGACGACGAAGGGACGAAAGCGCGCAAAAATTACTTAATCAAGAAAGGCGTGTTGGCTGGCAGACTGCACAGCGCGGCAACGTCGGCGTACTTAAAAGAAAAAACGACGGGTAACGCACGTGCCGTAAATTGCACGTTCGAACCTATCGTAAGAATGACGAACACCTATATCGAAAAGGGCGAATCGACGATTGAAGAATTGTTTGCAGGCGTGAAATTCGGTTACTATATCAAGTCGGTAAAGCACGGCTCGGGTATGAGTAAATTCACAATCGCGCCCAACGTAGCGTATGAAATCGTAGACGGCAAAATTACCCGTCCTGTAAAAATCAGCGTCATCACAGGCGACGTGTTCACGACGCTTGGGCTTATCGACGGACTTTCGGATAAAGTGGAATTTATGAGCTTCGTTTCGGGCGGTTGCGGCAAGAACGAACAAAATCCCTTGCCCGTAGGCTTTGGCGGACCGCACGTGCGTATTTCCAAAATGTTTGCGCAGTAAAGGAGAAGTACGATGGAAAAAGAATATTTAGTAAATAAAAGCAATGAAATCACTTTAAATATCACGGACGGCAAAGTGGACTCTTACCGCGAAAAGGACGAAACGCAAAGCACGGTACGCGTGTATGAAAACGGTAAAATCGGCGTGGCAGGCGCACTCGGCGACGTAGACTTCGCGGCGCTGGAAACGCAGGCGAGCGCAAAACTTAACGACGGAATTCCCTATCCTTGTCAAATGAATAAGGGAGTAAAAAAGAGTATTCTCCGTGAAAAAGCGGTCGTAGCCGAAAAGGACATTATGCGTGTGAGTAAGCGTTTGGCGAGTAAAGTAGCAAAGGCTTGTCCGAGATTTTTGATTAACGGCAAAACGCAAGCTTCCAAGCACGTGGGCTCGTATAAAAACTCGCAAGGGACGGAGCTCGCTTACGAAAACAACGCTTTTCAAGTGTTTTTACAGGTAAAGGATAAAGATTCGTCTAATATCGCCGACGCGTATTACGGCGTAACGGTAGGCAAATACGGCAGCGTAACCGAACAAAAAATCGTAGACGATATGAAGACGTTACACGACGCGTTCTTCGGCGAAAAGGTAACCCTGCCCAACGGCAAATATCCTATGATAGTTGCACCCTACGACCTGCTTGGCAATATGATTAAAGACGTACTTGCGGAATATTACGTTTCGGGCGGTTCGCTCTTTAGCGGTAAACTCGGCGAAAAAATCTTCAATGAGAACTTGAGCGTTTCGGTGGACAGAAACCCCGTAACCAACCGTTCGGCGGCGTTCTACGATAGCGAAGGGGAAATTGCGAAAGACTACCGCGCGGCGATTATCGAAAACGGTACCTTTAAAAGCGTATTGACTAGTAAAAATACTTCGGCTATGTTCCATTTGCCCCTTTCCAAGACTTCGGCAGCACCCTACGACGGAGTGCCGTCGGTTGGCTTGCCCGGTTTGTATTTAAAACGTACCGCGCAAAACTTAAAGGAATTGCTTGGCAACGAAAAAGCGGTGTTTATGGCTATCACTTCGGGCGGCGATATGACGACGGAAGGAGTAGTGGGTATGCCCGTACAACTTGCATTCTTGGTAGAGAACGGTAAAATCACTGCAAGGGTAACCGATTTCTCCGCAAGCGGCAATATCAAAGATATGCTGGGTAACGACTTTGTAGGCGTTAGCACAAAAGGCGTATTTGACGCGGACGAAAGCGAAGCGTTAGTTGTCAAAATGGACTTAATTAACGCATAAATTGTGCAAAAAGCCCTAAAAATGCCATTTTTTGTTTGACGAAAAAAAACGAAAAGAATAATAATTAGCGTATAAATTTGTTGACAAGGGTGGTAAATTGTGCTATAATGTGAGATAACTTTAGGTATACTAAAGGCTATTTTCACATATAAAAACAGCAGGAGCTAGCTCCTGTTTGGGTGTAATAGGGATATTACACCCAAAGAAAAATATTTATCGGACAAACCCGATACATACAAATAAGGCTTAAATTTCAAAAAAGAAATTTATAAATAATTAATATCTTATTGGAGGTAAGATTTATGAACAAGAAACTCAGATCCGTTCTTGCCATGGCTTTGAGCGTTGTTATGACAAGCAGCATCGTTGCTTGCGGCGACAATGGCGGAACAAGCAGTTCTGGTACGTCGACCCCCGCTACGTATACTTATAATACGTACACGTCCGTGTCGCCTTCGAACTGGAACGAACTTACGTATCAAGACAACAACGATACGCAAATTATGAACTATTTGGTAAGCCCGTTGTTCGAATTCGACTTTAAGTTCGACGCTGAAGGCGAAATTGTTCCTGGCGACTTCGAAGTAGAATATTCCTTCGCAACCGCTTTGGAAGACGTTTCCGCTGAAAAGGGTTATGCTGAAAATTCCGGTATGGCTTGGAAGATTACCATTCGTGAAGACGGTAAATGGAACGACGGTACGCCCATCGTTGCAGGCGATTTCGTTTACACGATGGAAGAACAACTTAACCCCGATTTCATGCACTACCGTGCAGACTCTTTCTATGCAGGCGAAACGGTAATTAAGAACGCAAGAAATTATGTGTATCAAGGTCAAACGGTTGAACTTGTTGATAACGCTGACGTATATTATATCAACAGCACGGAAGACCTTACAAAAGGTACCGACGGCGTTTATAAGTATGGCGATTATACCATTAAGTTTGCGGTTAAAGTACCTTCTTCTTGGTGTGGCGGCGATGCTTTGGCTGATTACGCTGGTTATCTTGATAAAGCGTCTATTGATGCGCTTGTTGCATTGTGCGACGAAGACGGTTACGTTAACGTAACGGATGAAACGATTGCGTTGATGGGTACTGCGATTAATACGCCTAATTGGAACGAAGAAGCTGACAACTGGATTAGCTACGTACATGTTCTCAATTACGTATATCCTGAAATGGACTTCTCTGAAGTGGGTATGTCGGCTCCTAACGACACGACGATTGTTCTTGAACTTGAACAACCCTTGAAACTTTTGAAAGAAGACGGTTCGCTCAGCTACAAAGCGGCTTATAATATGTCTAGCCTTCCCTTGGTTAAGAAAGCTTTATATGATACCTGTAAAGTTGCACCTGTAGAAGGTTCTACCCTTTGGACGAGCAACTACGGTTCGAGCCTTGAAACGACGGCAAGCTGGGGCCCTTATATGTTGACCGAATTCCAAGCAGGTAAAATGTACAAGATGGAAAAGAACCCCAACTGGTACGGCTGGAACATGGATAAATACGACGGCCAATATCAAACGACGCATATCGTTTGTGAAACGATTGCTGAATACAACACCGCTTGGATGAAGTTTAAGAAAGGTGAAATCAACGGTATCGGTATTGACGTATCTATCGCTGACGAATATAAGAACTCTTCCAGAGCATACTTCACCCCTGACGATTATGTTGATTCGCTTCAATTACAATCGAGTGAAGAAGGCTTGAGAGCACGTGAAAAAGATGGTATCAACAAGACGATTCTTTTGCAAGAAGACTTCAGAAAAGCATTGTCGCTTGGTACGAATAGAGACAAATATGCAAAAGCAACGACGACGTCTTCGTTGGCTGGTTTCGGTTTGTTCAACTCTATGCACTACTATGACGTAGCAAACGGCGGTGCATATAGAGAAACCGATCTCGCTAAGCAAGTACTTTGCAACGTTTACGGCGTAGATGTTAGCAAATATGCAGACCTTGACGCAGCGGTTGACTCCATCACCGGTTTTGACCTTGAAGCAGCAAGAGCGTTGGTAGACAGCGCATATGATAAAGCAGTAGCTGCAGGCGATTTGAAGGAAGGGGATAAGGTTGTGCTTACCTATGGTACGGCTGTTGATAACGAAGTTACCCGTCGTTATTATGAAAACTTGGAAGCACAATGGACCGAACTTATGCAAGGTACGAAGCTTGAAGGCAAGTTTGAACTTGAATTCGATACGAGCTTTGGTAATGCATGGGCAAACGACTTCCGTGCAGGTGCATACGATATTTGTAAAGGTGGCTGGACGGGTGCTGCTTGGAATCCTGGCTACTTCTTGATGGCATACCTTTCCGATGGTTATAGATATGCTTTGGGTTGGGATACCAACACCGAAACGGCAGAATTCACTGTAAAGGGCGTTAACGCTGACGGCGAAGCTACCAACGTGGCAACCGATAGCTACACGGCTACACATACTTTGATGGAATGGTGGGAACTTCTTAACCAAACTTGGATTTCCGGAGTTTTGGATGAAGAATATCGTCTTGGCTTAATTGCTAACTTGGAAGAAACCATTCTTCTTACGTATTATACCGTTCCTGTAATGTATAGCTTCGGCGCTTCGCTTATCTCGTATAAGACCGACTATATCACCTACGAATACAACACGTTCATGGGTTACGGCGGTACGCAATATATGACGTACAACTACACCGACGCTGAATGGACGGCTTGGGTAGCTGCAAACAGCGAAAACGGCGAATTGAACTACAAGTAAGATTCGTTTAGCGCGTTAGCGCAAGTATCTTGAAATTGTAAGCCGATTATAGTGGGGATAGTATGCCCCACTATAATTCGGTTTATCAATCTTTAAAAGAGAAAGGGGAAACCTTTTATTTCGTAGGAGTTTTTCACTATGTATATGTTTAAGTATATAATGAAGCGTATCGGTTTGATGATTATGACGTTCGCTATCATTATGGTTACGTCCTTTATCCTTGTTAAGCTGTTGCCCATCGTGGTAGACGTGCAAATGGGTAAGGACGCAGATATTATCAAAGCTCAATTAAAAGCACGGGGCTATTACGACCCTATTTTCGTGCAATTTATCAATTATCTCAAACGTATCTTTTTATACGGAGATTTCGGTATCGGCGTAAATATGCCTGAATTCCGTAATCAACCCGTTTGGGAAGTATTCATTTCTCAGCTGCCGCCCACCGTACTCATCAACGTTTATTCTAGCTTGTTTGCAGTACCTATCGGGTTGTTGTTGGGTATTTACGCTGCGCTTCGTAAAAATAAATGGCAAGACCACACCATCAGCACGCTCGTTATGGTGTTAATTTCCGTGCCTTCGTACGTTACTGCATTCCTTGTGCAATATTTCCTTTGTCATTTGCTCGGCTTGATGCCTTTGACGATGAATTCGGGATACGATTATTTCTCTTGGGATATGTTCGTATCTATGTTGCCTGCGGTGCTTTCTATGTCGTTCGGTTCTATTGCCGGCTATTGCCGCTTTACGAGAGCAGAATTGACGGAAGTGCTCACAGGAGAATATTTATTGCTTGCGCGGACGAAAGGTCTTACCAAAAAGCAATCTATTTACCGCCATGCGCTTAGAAACGCAATGGTGCCCATTTTCCCTATGATTATAGGCGAATTTATTTCGGTGCTTTCCGGTTCGTTGATTTTGGAACAAATTTTTGCAATTCCCGGCGTTGGAAGATTGTATTTGAATTCCATCAACTCGCTCGATTACGACTTCTTTATGTTGTTATCCGGTTTCTATACCTTTATCGGGCTTGCGGCAGGTATTGTTATCGACATCAGTTACGGGTTTATTGACCCGAGAATAAGAATGGGGGCGAAATAATATGGAAAATATGAATATTATGAATATTCCCAAAGAGAAATTTCGTCCGGCGGGAAATAGGGATATTAATCACGACAAAAAGTTGGAAACCAAGCCTATCGGCTATTTTAAAGACGCTTGGCTCCGTTTCCGTAAAAATAAAGGTTCGGTTGTGGCGTTCGGCATTATCGTATTTTTATTGCTGTTTGCTATTATCGTGCCCATTATCAGTCCGTACACGGTAGCGTACGAAGATACTTATTTCCGTTACAATTATCCCAAAAACGAATTTTGTGTATCTATGGGCTGGGATTTTTGGGACGGTTGTGAAGAAGGTATGCACAACGAAGGCGACTTTTTGGAACATAGCGCTATCGGTCAAGAAACGGGCGGTTTGGTTATCAAGAACAACAAATATACCGTAACCGATAAAGTAAACGGCAAATATTATACCTACCGTATGGATTCCTACCGTTTAAAGGGGTGCGTTGCCGTTACGCTTTCTTTGGCGGAATTCCAAGCGTTACAAAATTATCAAGAAGCGCAAAATATTCAAATCGTGTATCCTGCGATAAACGCTTTGGATAAAAATATGGCGTTTAAATATCCGCAACTTGCAACCAACGATAATCTTTGGTATACCATTAAAGAGACGTATGACGTAGACGAAAACGGCAAAGTAAATAAAAAGAAAAAGGTTGCCGTTCCCGACGTAGTACGCAATGAAGACGGTACTATTGCTTTCGACGAAGAAGGAAACGTACAATTTACGCCCAACTACCGCCCTGCAAGCGGAACGGACGGGTATACCAGCAATATGTTTATTGAAGGGGATACCAAGCAGTACGATTACGCTGTGAAAATGCAAGGCGATTCGTATAAAGTCCGTGTGAACTATTACGAATATTACATTTATTATCATACGCAAATTTTAAAGGACGGTATTGAAGCACCTTCGTTCTTGTTTGGTACTACGCAAGCAGGTAAAGATATTTTCACCTGTTTGGGTTCGGGGGCTCGTTTGTCCTTCATTATCGCTATTACCGTATCGGCAGTTAATATGTTCGTAGGGGCTATCTACGGCGCTATCGAAGGCTATTACGGCGGCAAACTCGACTTATTTATGGAACGTTTCTCGGATATTTTGTCCGCGGTTCCGTTTATGATTGTTATTACGCTTTTGAAATTGCATATGGGCTCTACCAGTCAGCTTTTAATCCTGTTTATCGCGTTCTTCCTAACGGGGTGGATAGGTATGGCAGGGCGTGTGCGTATGCAGTTCTACCGCTTTAAAAATCAAGAATACGTTTTGGCGGCAAGAACGCTCGGCGCAAGCGATAGAAGAATTATGTTCAAGCACATCTTCCCTAACTCGCTCGGGACTATCGTTACGGGTTCGATTTTGGCGATTCCCGGTATGATTTTCTCGGAATCGAGCTTGAGTTATTTGGGTATTATCAACTTGCAATCGGGTAATATGACCAGTGTAGGTAATATGCTTGCCGGCGCGCAAAAGTATTTGGTAGAATATCCGTATATGATGTTCTTCCCTGCATTGTTCATTTGTTTATTGATGCTTAGTTTTAACTTGTTCGGTAACGGACTTCGCGACGCGTTCAACCCGTCGCTTAGAGGCGCGGAGGACTAATCGTATGGAAAAGAAATTAGAAGTTAAAAATTTGGTTATTTCTTTCCGTACACAAGCAGGAAAGGTGCAAGCCGTACGCGATATCTCTTTCGATTTGTATAAGGGTGAAACACTTGCTATCGTAGGGGAATCGGGTTCAGGTAAGTCGGTTACGTCGAAAGAAATTATCGGTATTTCGGCGGCGAACGCCATTATCGAAAGCGGTGAAATTTTGTACGACGGACAAGATTTGGTGCGTATTCCCGAAGAAGAAATGCACAAGCTGCGCGGCGATAAAATTGCGATGATTTTCCAAGACCCGCTTTCTTCGCTTGACCCCATTATGCGCATAGGCCATCAAATTACCGAAGCTATGCTTTTGAAAAATAAAGCAAACCGCAAGGAAGGTCGTAAAGCGTTTAACAGTAAGCTTGCGGCGTTATCCGATATGATGGTGGCGGCGCTTAGTGAAAATTCTCTCGATAGCGTACAGGCGGCGGAAGAAACCGTTTCGCATTTAAACCAAGTGGCGCAATATATTAAAACGTTTGACGGATTTAATATTAAAGCCATTTCGTTGGAAAACAGCTATAATATCGCGAAAAACGCAGCGGAAGAACTCATTTCTATCGTGGACGATTTCTTGTTCTTGGTAGAAAAGAGACAAAAAGTAGACGTCGCCGGCACGTTAAAGTTGGTGGTCCGCAAGATGAAAACTTTGCGCGATAAATACTTCGCTTCGAAGTATTTTGAAACCTTAGACGCGTACACGGTACGTATGCAAGAAGCAAGTCGCGTAGAAAAAGGCGTTTCCGTGATGGATACGGTGAAGGGATTCTTCGGCAAGGCGGCAGCAAACAAGGCTGTTCCCGAAGCCGTTGTGGGTGTTTTTGAAGAACTCAAACAAACGCTTACCGAAATGCTTGCACAAACGCCGTATAATTTCTTCAGAATCGGTTATTACGTATATAAGCATCCCGAAGCGGATTTAAGCACTATGCCTGCGGAAGAAGCAAATGAAATGGCGTATGCATTCTTGCAGGAAGATTATATGAACGCCTTTTTGGATATGGAAAAGGCAGCGGTTTCGTACTCGTTTGCCAAGACGTTGGAAAACAAGCGTGCGGCGCTTACGACACTCGAAGAAGCAGTAGAATTCTTTAAGCAGGGCGGTTTTGATGCAAAATCCGCTGCGGAAATGAGCAAGAAAGCAAGCAAAGCGGTGCGTTCGGCTATCGACCCTTTGGAAGTTGTCAAGGACAGCGTAGCGTATACGTTCGGCGGCGCTTTGCAAAGAGAAGTGGATAAATATTTCTTCTATTTGAAGAACAATCCCAAAGAAGAAGCTCGTTTTGCCCGTCAAACCGCAAAACGCGAAGCGTTGATTGCCAAAGGCAAGAAGGTAGACTGGAAGGTCGTGCCCAAGTTCATTATTGAACCTGAAAAGCAAATCGAATCGATTGTGTCGGTAATCGAGCGTATTATCGCTAAATTTAAAGCGGACGTAGACAATGCGGAATCGGTGGATATCGACAAGCGTTGTATCGAGCTTGTAGATTATTTGAAGGAAAAAGCTTCACAAGTCGTTTATAAGCTGACGCCGCGTATCGCAAAAGAAAAGGCGATTAAACTGATGGAAGAAGTTGGTATTCCTGAACCGAGAATTCGTTACAATCAATATCCTTTCGAATTTTCGGGCGGTATGCGTCAACGTATCGTTATCGCAATCGCGTTGTCTGCAAATCCCGATATCTTGATTTGCGACGAGCCGACTACGGCACTCGACGTTACCATTCAGGCGCAAATTCTCGAACTTATCAATAAATTGAAAGCGGAACGTAATCTTTCTATTATTTTCATCACGCACGACTTGGGCGTAGTTGCGAATATGGCGGACAGAATTGCCGTTATGTACGCAGGTAAAATTGTAGAATACGGTACGGCGGAAGATATTTTCTACGACCCCCGTCATCCGTATACGTGGGCGTTGCTTTCGTCTATGCCCGATTTGGATACAAACGAAAAGCTGGATGCCATTCCCGGTACGCCGCCGAATATGATTTATCCGCCCGTTGGCGACGCGTTTGCGGATAGAAACAAATATGCGATGGAAATTGATTTTGAAATGCAACCGCCGATGTTTGAAGTTTCGCCCACGCACTATGCGGCAACGTGGTTGTTGCATCCCAACGCGGAAAAGGTGGAAGTTCCCAAAATTATCACCGAAAGAATTAAGCGTATGAAAGAACGGGGAGGCGAACAAGATGAACAATAACGAAGTTTTATTAAAGGTTGAACATCTTTGTCAATATTTCCGTATGGGTAAAAGAGACCTGAAAGCGGTAGACGACGTTAGCTTTGAAGTAAAAAAAGGCGAGGTTTTTGGGCTGGTAGGCGAATCCGGTTGCGGTAAAACCACCACCGGTAGGTCGATTATCAAGCTGTACGATATCACTTCGGGAAACGTATATTTCAAGGGACAAAGAGTGGGGGCAGGTACGCGTTCATATAAGGACGCTATCACGAAAGCCCGTAAACAAGCCGCTCAAGAAATAAAGCTTTTGCGTGCGGAATTAAAAGCGGACGCAAGCAAAAAAGCGGAAGTGGATGCAAAAATTGCGGCGGTCAACGAAAAGCTGTATGCAATCGTTGAAGAAAACAGACAAAATATTCGGGACGCGAAAACGTCGGTGAAAAATTCCGATAGACTGTATGCAGCGCAACGGATAGAAGAATTAGATAAAGAATATCAAGAAGAATTGACGTACGTAGAAGGCGACGAAGCGGCGGTAAAAGCTTTGCAAAAGAAGTACGCGGCAAAACGTCGTGTGGCGCAAAAGAGCCGATTGATTACGCAAATTCAAATGATTTTCCAAGACCCCATCGCTTCGTTAGACCCTCGTATGACGGTACGTGAAATTATTGCGGAAGGGTTAATTATTAACGGTATTCGCGATAAGGAATACATTAACCAAAAGGTGTACGAAATTTTGGAAACGGTTGGTTTGGTGCGCGAGCACGCAGACCGTTACCCGCACGAATTCTCGGGTGGTCAACGTCAACGTATCGGTATTGCAAGAGCAATTATTATGCAACCGGAAATGATTATCGCGGACGAGCCAATTTCTGCACTCGACGTATCCATTCAAGCGCAAGTTATCAACTTGCTTAACGATTTGAGAGAACGCTTGGGGCTTACGATTTTGTTCATCGCACACGATTTATCCGTTGTCAAATATTTCTCAGATAGAATCGGGGTAATGTATTTCGGTAAGATGGTAGAATTGGCTACTTCGGAAGAGTTGTTCAAACACCCCTTGCATCCGTATACGCGTTCTTTGTTGTCGGCAATTCCTTTGCCTGACCCGCACTATGAAAAGAAGCGTGTAAGAATGACGTATAACCCGATTGCCGAACACGATTATTCGGTGAATTTGCCGTCTATGCGTGAAATTTCTCCTGGTCATTTCGTGTATTGTAATGACGAAGAAGAAGCAAAATATAAAGAGTTGGTAAAATAAGTAGGAGCAAATAAAGCGAAGTGGAAAACGATAAAAAATCGGTACTCATTAGATATTTGGTATGTTTTTGCGTGGCATTACTCCTTGCCTTTTTCGCGCTTTGGATAAAAGGTTTTTTCAAGGATACCGCAAAGGAAAATATGCAAGTATTGCACGACGCTTTCTTTTCTTCGGGTGCGCTGATGATGTTGTTTTCAGGGCTGTTATACGTAAGCGGCGAAGGTGTGTTTCTCGGTATCGGTTATGCGCTTGGAAGAGCGGTTCGCGCGTTGATTCCCTTTTCCAAAAAGCCGCACGAAACGTATGCACAATATTGCGAACGGAAAACGGGTGGCGAGAAAAAGAAGGGCGATCATAGTATCTTTTTTACAGGTTTGTTCTTTTTCCTTATCAGCTTAATTTTCTTGGCTATTTGGTATCAATTATAAAACGTATTGCAAACCCCACGATTCTAAGTCGTGGGGTTTTTGTATGCAAAAAATTATCGTAAGGGGGTTGCCAAAAGTATTTTTATGTGTTATAATAAACATAATCCATAATGATTAAGGAGTGTATTATGAGTAGTTTTGAAAATTTACGTATCGTAGACAATTTCTATCAGACGTCGTTGTTCTTCCCGATGCCTACCGTGGTGATTAGTACGCTTTGCGAAGACGGAATGACAAATCTTGGTCCATATTCGTTAGTACAGCCGTACTACGTGGCGGGGAAAGATTATTATGCGATGTTGCTTTCGTGTAGAAATTCTTCGAACACGGCGCAAAACATTTTAAGGACAGGCAAATGTGCTATTAACTTTATCGACGACAATCCCAAAACGTTTAAAGAAGCTGTGAAGCTTTCTTGGCCGGGGGATAAACCTAGTGAGAAAATGCCCAAGTGTAATTTTAAACTGGAAAAGAGTATGATAGAAGAAGAAACGGGCGAAATTCGTCCTATGGTTATGACGGATGCCATTCAAGTAATTGAATGTACGTGGGTAAGAGAGTTGGACGGCGCGGACAAGGATATGCCGGGCGAATTGAACGGCTACGAACCGCCGTATCACGATTTTAACGGTATTACCAGTAAATTCGGCGCGCACTTTATTTTGAAAGTAGATAAAATTTTAATGAAAAAGAAATATAGCGACGCCATTATTCGTGGGGTGAAAGCGAGTGATTTCCCTGCGCTGCCCGTCGATTACGGCTATCGCGACAGTAAAAATTTCTGGTTCCATAAAAAGACGAAAATGCGCGCGGAATTATTACAAGTGCGCCAAGCTTCTCTTGCATCCGTCCGTTATGCGGCGGATAGGGTAGACGACGTTGTGAAATTCACCGACGATGCGTTGCAAACGGTACTCGGCGTACCCAGAGTCTTTTTGCCCCTTGTTTTAAAGGGCTGTGTAAAATGGGCGAAAGAGAACGGCGTTACGTTGATTACGGCAGAGCATATGAAAATCATCAACGATAAACGCGCGGAAGAAAAGAAAAAGAAAAAATAAAAACGGAAAGCAAGCAAATCCCGAAATCGATTGTTTCGATTTCGGGATTTACCGTATAAAATAC
The DNA here is from genome assembly GCA_045542595.1 of Candidatus Scatosoma sp. Taxonomy (GTDB): domain Bacteria; phylum Bacillota; class Clostridia; order Christensenellales; family Borkfalkiaceae; genus Scatosoma. Next base: position 93,392 of record JAZQLI010000004.1, read on the forward strand.
AAAAATGGATTTTTTACATAAACGGTAGAAAATATAGAAAATACTGGTTTTTTCTAGTAGGTACTTGACAATAAAATGTATGGGTGATATAATATTATTATATCATATTGTCGAATATTATGCTTTTATGCAAATTTCGAAAAAAATGGAGATGCTAAATGGAATTAAAATCGTTTGAAAAGAAGGTGTGGTTATCTACGCCGACAATGCACGGCGACGAACTGAAATATATGAAAGAGACCTACGATAATAACTGGATTTCTACCGTTGGCGAAAATATCAATGAAGTGGAACGCATTGCCGCTCAAAAGGCGGAAATGCAATATGCCGTTGGTTTGTCGTCCTGTACGGCTGCGTTGCATCTTTGCGTGAAATTTGCAGGCGAAAAACTGTACGGTAAACCGCCTATTGGACACGGCGCGTTGGAAAACAAAAAAGTGTTTTGTTCGGATATGACGTTTGCCGCTACTTTGAATCCTGTAGTTTACGAAGGCGGGGTTCCCGTATTTATCGACACCGAAGCGGAATCATGGAATATGGATCCAGTTGCTCTTGAAAAGGCTTTTGAAATGTATCCTGATGTTAAGTTGGTGGTTTCTGCTGAATTGTACGGTTATCCTGGACGAATGGATTTAATTAAAAAAATTTGTGAGAAGCACGGTGCCCTTTTGATTGAGGATGCCGCCGAAGCGATGGGGGCGACCATCTATGGAAGACAGTGCGGCTCTTTTGGCGACTACTCGGCAATCAGTTATAACGGGAATAAAATTATTACCGGTTCCGCAGGCGGTTGTTTACTCACAAACGATATTGAAGTGGCAAACAAGGCTCGTAAGTGGTCAACGCAAGCAAGAGAAAATGCCCCCTGGTATCAACATGAAGAGGTCGGCTATAACTACCGTATGAGTAATGTTATTGCGGGCGTTGTGCGCGGTCAGTATCCTTACTTGGAAGAGCATATCGCACAAAAAAAGGCGATTTATGAACGTTATAAAGAAGGCTTTAAAGATTTACCTGTGCATATGAATCCGATTACGGAAGGTACAGAGCCTAACTACTGGCTCAGTTGTATGACTATTGATAGTGCGTTTATGTGCAAGCAAGTCAGAGATGATAGTGCTGCACTGTACGTAAAAGAACTCGGTAAAACGTGCCCCACCGAAATTTTAGAAACGCTGACGAAGTATAACGCCGAGGGGCGTCCAATTTGGAAACCGATGCATATGCAGCCGATGTATCGCATGCACGAATTTGTAACGTGCGAGGGCAGCGGTCGTTGTAGAACCAACGCTTATATCGCGGGCGGTTGCATTGATGTCGGTGCGGATATTTTTAATCGTGGGCTGTGTTTGCCGTCTGATAATAAGATGACCGCTGGGGAACAGGATAAAGTGATTGAGATTGTAAAGCATTGCTTTGAGTAAATTGAGGTAATACGGGATGTACGCTAAATTTTTTAAGAGATTTTTAGATATCGTGATTTCGCTTGTTGCACTGATCGTCCTTTCACCAATTCTTGTTATATTGACCATTTTAGGAGCAGTTGCAATGAGAGGAAATCCTTTCTTTGTTCAGATGCGTCCGGGAAAGATTGATAAGAAAACAGGAAAAGAAAAAATATTTCCTTTGATTAAATTCCGAACTATGTCTAACAAAAAGGGACGAGACGGCAAATTGCTTCCTGATTCTGAGAGATTAAATGCCTATGGCAAGGCATTACGTGCCAGCTCACTTGATGAATTGCCAGAACTCATTAACATAGCGTTAGGACATTTGTCATGTATAGGTCCACGCCCGCTTTTGCCAGAATATCTTCCCTGGTACACAGAAGAAGAACGACACCGACACGATGTTAGACCGGGATTAACGGGACTTGCCCAAGTTAGTGGTAGAAACAATGTTGAATGGGATAGACGATTCCAATTAGATGTGGAATATGTGAGAAATATTTCATTCGTCAATGATGTAAAAATTGTATTGTTGACTATAAAAAAGGTGCTTGGAAAAAGCGACGTTTCAGAAGATACAAGCAAATCAGAAGGAAACTTTGCGGAGATTCGTAAAAAACAACAAGAGCAAAATGAGGATGTAACAGTATGAAGAACAATATATTGATTTTGAGTTGCGGAACTAGAAATAAAGTGGTGCAGTATTTTATGAAAACATTTGAAGGCAAGGGTACGGTTGTATGTACCGACTGCAGTAGCCTTGCACCAGCTCTCTATGAAGCGGATAAACACTACATAGTTCCTCGTATGACAGAACCCGGATATTTGGATGTAATCCTTGATATCTGTAAGAAAGAGAAGATTTCAGGAGTTTTGAGTTTGATTGACCCCGAATTGAGTTTGCTTGCTGAAAATTCAGATAAATTTGCTGAAGTCGGAACAACTGTGATCGGTTCTTCTTATGATCTTTGTGAAATGGCTTTGGATAAGATGCAGATGTATCAATGGCTGGTTACTCACGGTTATAGGTGCGCTCGCTCTTGGCTTAATAAGGATGAGTTCTATGAGGCTGTCGAAGCAGGTGAAGTGAATTACCCTATATTTGTTAAACCGTATAGAGGTTCCGCAAGTGTCAGCATTTCCAAAGTAAACGATAAAGATACCATCGAGCAGTTGTTTTCTCGTGAGGATGACCTGATGATTCAAGAGTTCCTAAATGGTCAAGAAATCGGAGCAGATGTGTATATTGATATGCTCAGCGGCGAGATTGTTTCTATTTTCACCAAAAAGAAACTGCTGATGCGAGCAGGCGAAACCGACAAGGCTGTTTCTTTTAAGGATGATAAACTGTTTGCTTTGATTGAACGCTTTGTAAAAGAAGCAGGATATTCCGGTCAGATTGACATTGATATTTTTGAGATCAATGGAGAATATTACATATCCGAGGTAAATCCTCGATTTGGTGGCGGTTATCCTCATGCATACGAGTGTGGGTGTAATCATATGTCGTTGATTTGCAATAACCTTGATGGCATAACGAATACGAAAAACATCGGTGCATATGATGACGGCGTTTATATGATGAAATATAACGAAATCATGCTGAGAAAATGACTGCCGATAAGAGACTAAAACTTGTAAAAAACGAAAATGCAATTAATTATTACTTGTTTAAGCTATTGTTGTTTTTTTCTTTATTATAACGATGAGACTTTTAAGTACAAGGAACGAACCACCGAATCTTTTTTTCTTTATTGCACAAACCACACATAATGCTAATTCAGGGTGATCTATTCTTTACCTTAAACGGAATGAAAAGCTTATCCATAATTATTATTAAGCAAATATAGAATTATTAGAAAGTGCAAAAAAAGAATTATTATACGGTTTCATATGGACTTATTTCAAGAATAGAGAAAAAGGCATAGAAACATTGAAGTGAAGAATAATACTGCAAGATGTTCAGTCAAGCTACAAGCTCTTTTATAAATCCATAAGCAAGAATAGCATTTCTTCTAGTAGATTTGCCGAAAATGTGACGTTCCTTCCTAAAGTTATTGTGCGAAAACAAGATGGTTGTATACGATTCAAGAAGTTCACGATGGAATACATTTTTATATGTTTATTCCGCGCAACAAAGCGCTCCTTAAGGGATACAAATACCGCAATAATCGTAAATTGAATTGAAGGCTTTTAGAGCTTGTAGTTGATGAGATAGCTACAAATTATTACATCTACAAGGACAAGGAACTGTCTTATACGTAATAAGCGAAAGGTGGGGATATGAAGAATATTTTATTTCTTACGTTAAGTAATATTTCTAACATTGATGAGAGTGGAATTTATCAAGATTTATTAAGAGAGTTTGCACGAAAAGGACATTGGGTGTTTGTTGTTTCCCCTACTGAACGTAGAAATCAAGAAAAGACACATTTAATCAAAAACGATAATGTAAATATTTTACGGGTTCGAACTGGGAATATTCAAAAGACAAATTTGATAGAAAAAGGTATAGCTACAATTTTGCTTGAAACACAGTATATATCAGCAATAAAGAAATACTTATCGGATGTAAAATTCGATTTGGTGCTATATTCTACACCGCCTATTACATTGGCAGGTGCGGTTCAATATATAAAAAAGCGAGATGGTGCAAAAACTTATTTATTGCTCAAAGATATTTTTCCGCAGAATGCTGTAGATATGGGAATGATGAGCAAGTCTGGAGTCAAAGGATTATTGTATCAATATTTCCGTGTAAAGGAAAAGAAACTGTATGATTTGTCAGACAAAATCGGTTGCATGAGCCCTGCGAATGTTGATTTTATTTTGAGACATAATCCGAATATATCTGCCGAAAAAGTTGAGATATGCCCGAACTGCATTGATCCTGTGGATATGTCAATATCCAACGAAGAACGAATTGCAATGAGAGAGAAATACGATATTCCGCTTGATAAAAAAGTGTTTGTCTATGGGGGGAATCTTGGTAAACCTCAGGGGATACCGTTTCTCATTGAGTGCTTAAAAAATCAAATCAATAATGATCAATCCTATTTTTTAATTGTTGGCGATGGCACAGAATATGGCAAATTAGAAGCCTATATTAGAGAAGATAAGCCTCAAAATGTAAAGCTTATGAGGCGGTTGCCGAAAGAGGATTATGATCGCATGGTTGCAGCTTGTGATGTCGGGATGATTTTTCTTGATTATAGATTTACTATCCCCAATTTTCCAAGTAGATTGCTTTCCTATATGCAGGCGAAATTACCTGTGTTGTGTGTAACTGATAAAAATACGGATGTTGGCAGAATAGCTGTGGAAAATGGCTTCGGCTGGTGGTGTGAGAGCTGCGATATTGAAGGATTTGATATTATCGTTGAAGCCGCTTGTCAGGCAGATAGGAATGATATGGGTAGCCGAGCGTGGAACTATATGAATGAGAATTATACAGTAGATTTGGGTTATGCAGTTATTGTTGAAGCTAATGGAGGGAAGCAATGAGTGGAAAGATTAAAAGATATATCGCCAAAGGATTACGTTGTATTTTGCAACCAGCGGCCTTGACAAATTGTAAAATTGATAAAACATCTGCTGTGTGTTCAGGCTCACAGATAAACAGAACTTCAATGGGGAGATATTCGTATATTGGGCATGATTGCTTTTTCGTGAATGTTGATGTTGGTTCATTTTGTTCTATTGCTGATGGTTGTAGAGTGGGTGGAGCAATGCATCCAATTCACAGAGTTTCTTCCTCGCCAGTGTTTCATGCGGGGAAGAATGTTATGAAAAAAAACTTCTGCAATTTGGAAGAGATTGAAACGCCTAAAACAATTATCGGTAACGATGTGTGGATTGGTGCTAATGCTTGTATTAAAGCAGGTGTAACAATTGGTGATGGAGCTGTAATCGGTATGGGAGCCATCGTGACAGAAGATGTGCCTCCTTATGAAGTAAGAGCAGGAGTTCCGGCTCGGCTCATAAAAAAACGATTTGATGATGATACAATAAAAAAATTGCTAGAAACTCAATGGTGGGATTGGGATGATGAAAAAATAGCTCGCCTGGCAGATAATTTTGAAAATGTTGAGGGCTTTCTAAAATATATTTAACATAAGGTTCTAGTCTCAAGATGGGACTAGGGGAAAGGTATATATGAATATTCTTGCTTTAACAAGTGCGTATCCACAACCGGACGATGGGACTGAGATTGTTACACCAACGGTGCAGTATTTGTGCAAAAAATGGGTGGAAAATGGTCATAGTGTCATTGTAATTCATAATAATAGTTGTTTTCCTGCTGTATTGTACTGGATTCCAAGCAGAGTTAGAAAGAAGCTGTCGTCTAAGTTGGGGCATAGCTTCCCTGCAGCTGAAAGTAGAAAGGCTTTGGTCAGAGATGATTGTGGAGTGAGCGTTTACCGTATCCCAATGCTAAAAGTTATTCCGTATAGTAAATTCTCCAATCGTGTATTAGATGCACAGGTAAAAAAAATTCAAAAGGTTCTTGAACGGGAGTCTTTTGTGCCAGATGTCATTATTAGCCATTGGGTAAATCCTCAAGTTGATTTGGTCCATAGGTTAAAAGAGAAATACAAAGCCCGTACATCTTTAGTTTTTCATAACGATTGTAGCGAGAAAAATATAGATAAGTTTGCATTACGTGAACTTCCGGAAATCTTTGATGCAATAGGATGTAGAAGCGATGCATATGCTGACTATGTACAAGAATCTCTCAAACTATCTAAAAAACCTTTTATTTGTTACTCGGGAATTCCGGATGAGCAAGCTGCATTACAGGAGAATATCTTGTTAACAGATAAGTTGCTACAGCGAAACCGGGAATTTTTGTATGCAGGCAGATTGGTTTCATACAAAAAGGTGGATGTGATTATAAAAGCATTAGCAAAGGCGTATGCAGACAAAAAGTTTGTTTTACATATTATAGGTTCGGGTGCAGAAAAAGAGAAGTTGCAAAGCCTTGCTGATGAATTAGATCTGAACTCAAATGTTGTATTTCACGGACAAATACCTCGCGATAAAGTTTTTGAACTGATGAAAAAATGCTTTTGTTTCACGATGGTCAGTGAAAAAGAAACTTTTGGAATGGTATATATTGAAGCTATGCTAGCTGGTTGTGTAACCATTGCTTCAAAAGGCGGTGGCGTTGACGGGGTTATTGTCAGCGAAAAAAATGGATACTTATCTACAGAAGGAGATGTTGATTCCTTGGTGGAGATTTATAAGAAAATTGAGTTGATGTCCGACGAGGATTTAGATAGACTGAGAAAAAGCGCAGTGAATACTGCTCTTGGCTTTAGGGATTCTGCGGTGGCACAAAAATATTTAGATGATGTTTTGAATTGGTAATATAGCGGAGGACGAAATATGAATATTTTGATAGTGCCTTCATGGTATGAAGCTCGTTCAGGAGCACAACTTGGTTCTTTCTTTAGAGAGCAGGCTTTCGCATTAAAGAGATCGGGATGCAATGTAATTGTTGCAGATGCAACGCTTCAGAGCATGAAAAATTTAAAAGGAAAAAAATTATTTTCCATCCAGAAGAAGAATGACGAAGGCTTGGTGACATATTCATATCTTATGCCTTCATTCGGGCTTATGAGAATGCCTAAAATTGGAGCCAAAATATATGCTCATAATTTAGAAAAATTATTTCGCTCAATCATAAAAGATGGGCATAAAGTTGATGTAATTCATGCCCATTCTTTTTATTGTGCTGGAGTTGCTGCGACGAGGCTTGGAAAAAAATATGGGATTCCGGTTGTTGTAACAGAACATTCTAGTGATATCATTTCAAGAAAATTGGATGTTCAAAAGACGGATTTGTTGAAAGAAACTGTTGAAAATTGTGAAAAATTCATTTGTGTTGGGAACGGACTAAAAAATGCTGTGATTGAATATATCCAAACCGAAAAAGACATCACTGTGATTCCTAATATAGTAGATAAAATCTTTAATTACAAAGAAGAAAAAACTTCCGATATCTTTCACTTTGTATCAATTGGGAATTTGATACAAAGAAAAAGGTTTGACTTGACAATACATGCGTTTGCCAGAATTTTTAAGGATAACCATAAGGTTATGCTTACTATCATAGGAGACGGTCCCTTGAAAGATGAACTAAAAACTTTGGCGAAAGAGCGGGGAGTAGAAAATCAGGTCATCTTTACTGGTAGAATGGATAGGAATAACGTTGCACAAGAATTGCAAAGAGCAAATGCATTTGTTTTAGCAAGCGATTATGAAACATTCGGTGTTGTATATATTGAAGCTATGGCATGCGGAACTCCTGTCATTGGTACACGAAATGGTGGAGCAGATGATATTATAAATGATACTTGTGGGATTTTGGTGGATACTGATGATGTACTGCAGTTGGCAAGCGCAATGAAGCAGATATATTCAACATATAATAAGTATGACAAAAAATATATTGCCAATCAATGTGTTAGTCAGTATGGAGAAGAGTCAATCTCCATGCAATTAAAAGTTGTATATAGCAATATCGTAAAATCAGGGGGTTGTTTCAATGGGGAAGATTAAAGAAAAATTCATATTTCTTTTACCTACATTAACAATTGTTCTCCAATGGATAAAAATTGCAGGTATTAACTTAAGCTGGCTGATTTCTGGATTGTTGTTAATTTCATTGTTGGCAAAAAGAAACTGGATACTGCAGAAAAAGATACCTTTGCTCTTTTGTTTGTTTTTCTTCATTTCGCCGTTTTGTACGTTTTTTTTGGGGCAAGCCACCTCGTTTAATTTGTCCTTATATATTAGTATTGCTACTGGTGTGATTTATTTTTTGTATGTTTCTATGCTGGAGCATGATATGTTTGAGAAATTTATGTTGGGGGGACTGTTTTCGTGTGTCCTTTTTGCGATTTGGGGATGCTACGAAAGTTTTACTGGAAATTATATTTTATCAAACCATGAAATTTTTACGCAGCGCCCAACATGGAACGGAATGCATTATCCAATAGCTGCATTTCCGAACACCAATGATATTGCTCAATATTTAACCCTTTTATTTCCAATGGTATCGCTTATTCTTCTAAAAAGGAGTAAGTTGGCGTGGGGTATTTCATCTATTTTAGTGTTTTATGTCATATATACAAGTGGTTCTAGATTGTGTATGATTTGTTTTTTGGGTATTTGGGGACTGTCACTGTTTTGGAAGCTTTTATCTGATAGACGGGCGAAAACCCTATTAACAATAATTTTAATCACAATCCTGATAATAATTGGATTGCTTGTTGTTAATGCAAAAACGGGAATAGTAACAACTGTATTGGAGCAGTTTCTTTCGATAGATACTAATGCGGATTACTATTCAGGGCGTGGAGACATTTATGCTGATGTTTTGGCGGTTGCAGCAAAGTTGCCATTAGGGGGATTCGGTTCTGCTTACACTGCAAATGACTTTCCGCCACATAGTTTTCTGCTTTTTGTTTTATGTGACTATGGTTGGTTGGCTGCCATATTTTTGATTGTTGTGTTCCTGAAATTTGGATTTAGGTACTTTCGTGCTGCTTCTCTAAAACGAGATGATTGGTTTATTGTTTTGTTGTTATCAACATTAATACTGTTTCCTATATTATCAAGCGTTAGTTCGACAAATGAGCAGAGAAAAATTATTTGGATGATGCTTGGGATTTTTATGAATCAATATTTATGTTATAAAGAGATTGGCAGAAAAGGGACATGCGATGTCGCACAAGATGAATAGGAGTATGTCGTGAAGATTTTATTTATTCTTGAAAATTTAGCCGATAGATGCGGGGCAAACGTCAATATAGCGATTGTTTTAGCGAAGCAATTAGCCAAGAGTTTTGAAGTCCATGCTTTGGCTCGATACGATGAGGTCAAGCAAATTGCTTGTGAAAAAAAAGAAACATTTAGCGAGGTTCACACCTTCTATGCTGACCAACCTGGAAAGCTTGCGAAATTTACATCAAATGATTGGAATAAGGTGAGTGGGCTTAAAAAGCTAATGCGCTTTTGTAAGTCACCAACTACATTCATATCAATGATTGATGCTAAATATTTTGATTTCAGTATCACAAAAAAGAAATGCAAAAAAGCAATAGAGGAAGTATGTAGAAAAGAAAAGTATGATGTTGTGATTGCAGTATCTGCACCGTACTACATCATGCAAGCAGTGGCAGAGGCGAATATTGATTGTACAAAAATGGCACTGCAGCTTGATCCGTTTACAAATAATTATACGTTAAGTTCTCGATTAAAAAAAAGAAGGAAAAGAATTGAACTTCGCACTTATAGTAAATTGAGTATATTGTTTGTTGGAGATTATCTATATCATGACTTGATGACAATTATTTCAAATGCGAATGGAAATATTATTCCAATTCCATTACCGGGTTTGGTTTGTGACAATATGGTAGAGAAACCAAATGTGTTTGATAATAACAACCAAATAATAAATTTCCTTTTTGTTGGGCAATTCTATGAAAAGATTCGGGATCCGCATTACTTATTGCAACTGTTTTCCTATCTTCCGTCCAACTACATTCTCCATATTGTTGGTGGTGGGTGTGACAAGGAGTTGGAACGATATGCACAAATCCTGGGCAAAAGATTGGTTAGACATGGTTGGGTATCAAAAGAGGAAGCAAATGCGTATATTGAGAAATTCGATGTTTTGGTTAATGTCAATAATACAATAACAAATCAGTTGCCGAGTAAGCTCTTTGAGTACATTAGCACAGGAAAGCCTATAGTGAACTTATGTAAGTCTGATAAGTGTTTGTCACAAACATATATGGACAAATATGAAAATGGTGTATGTGTTATGGAAAAACAAGGCTTTCTTGAGAGTAATGCAAAATTAATTGCAAACTTTGTTGAAAAACACCTGCATATAGTTTTAAGTAGGGATAAAATTCTTAGTTGTTTCAAGGAAAACACGGATGTAAGTGTTGCTAAACTTATACGGGACAAGATTTTACGGGGTGCCAAAGGAGACGAATAAACTAATAGTATTTTGTAAAGGAGAATATAAAGCTATGGATAGATTTGATATACCAATATGTATATTTATTTTCAAAAGAATGAAAGCAGTTGAAATTATCGAAAGAATTGCTCAAGTTAAACCCTCAAAATTATACATTATGGCAGATCAAGGAAGAGATGAGATGGAAAAAAATGCTGCTTCGGAATGTCGTGTAGCAGTTGAGAACGCTATTAATTGGGATTGCGAAGTAATTAAAAACTATGCTGAAGAAAATCGTGGTGTTTATAAGAATATCGGAGAGGGAGCAAAATGGGTTTTAAGACAAGAAAAATGGGCAATTTTTTTGGAGGATGATAATTTGCCCGAAATAACCTTTTTTCCGTTTTGCAGAGAAATGTTGCATAAATATGAAGATGACACTAGAATCGTTTGGGTTTGTGGGACAAATTATCTAGGGGACTATCATCCTTCATCTAATGAAAGTTATGTTTTTACAAGACATATGCTGCCTTGTGGATGGGCATCATGGGCAAATAAATTTGAACGTTTCTATGATGGCGAGCTTGCACTTGCTTCGAATGAAATAATTTTGTCCCGTATTGGTGGTATGTATTGCAATAAAAAAGTTTATCGACAATATCGTGAATTGTGGATGAAGGAATATAAGCGATTATCGCAAGGACTAAATCCAATTTCGTGGGATTATCAAATGGATTTTTCAATAAAGGCACACAATTTGCTTGGAATTTGTCCTTGTAGAAATCAAATCAAAAATATAGGTGTAGATGAAAATTCTATACATGGTGGAAATTCCTTTGACCTGGTTATGACAAGGCGTTTTTGTGGAATGGATTCTTTCCCAATAGAATTTCCTTTGAAACATCCTACAACCGTCTTGCAGGATGAGGAATTTGAGAAAAAAATTGGGAATATCATTTTGATTCCAAGAAGTTTTCGGATAAAAAGATGGTTGAAAGGAACAGCCGTTAAATGCGTGAAATTTCTTTTTCGTATTCCAGCAGATGTAAAGATAAAACATTTTTTTAAGAGGGATCACTAAATATGTTGGGAGGAAAATATTTGCTGAGATTAAAAAAAATAATGTCTAATGCAGACGAAAGAAATCTGCTTCGCAACATCCTACTGGCTTTTTTTGTGAAAGGAATTTCATTATTTATCTCACTTTTTTCAATGCCCCTTTATATCAAATATTTTGATGATAATGCGGCCTTGGGAATGTGGTACACAATTTTGTCAATGTTGTCTTGGATAAACTTGTGTGATTTAGGTTTGGGTAACGGATTACGTAATAGGTTAACGGAGGCATTATCTTTAGGGCAAAACGAAAAAGCGAAAGAATATATTTCTGCAACATATGCCGTTTTATGTGCGATTATTTTACCTATAGCTGCAATAATATGCATTTTGTTACAGTTTGTAAATTTCAATAATTTTTTCAACATTTCTAATACTATTGTCGATGGACAAGATATTGAATTGGCTATGACAATCCTTGTGTTAGGAGTGTGTGCTAATTTTATCGTCAAGGTGATTACAAATGTTATTTATGCACTGCAAAAATCATCATTAAATAACGTGCTGACTTTAATCAGCAGCATACTGCCATTAATATTTGTTTCCGTGTTTAAAGGAGACGATGTATCAACAAATCTGGTGCTTTTATCTATAGTACATATCTTTTCTATAAATATACCATTGATAGTAGCAAGCATTATTTTATTCAACTCAAAAGAACTAAAGAAATGTAAACCCTCTTTTAAAAAGGTTTCTAAAGAAGCAGCCAAAGATACGCTTAATTTTGGAATGCATTTTTTCTTGGCACAAATTTTCTTTATGCTACTTATGCAAACAAACGAGATTCTTATTACAAATATATTCTCGCCTGATTATGTAGTTGATTATAGCGTTTATTATAAATTGTTCACGGCGATTGGTTCACTATTTATGTTAGCTCTGACTCCAATGTGGTCAAAAGTTACGAAGGATTTTTCCGAAAAACAATTCACTAAAATCCAAAAAACTCATAAACTTCTTAGTTTAATTGCTTTGTTTGCATGTATATTCGAGTTGCTTGTTGTTCCATTTCTACAAATTATTGTAGATGTATGGTTACAAGAGGACGCTATTATTGTTGAATATTGGGTTGCAGTTATTTTTGCAGTATATGGCGGGCTCTATATTTTTAATATAGTTTTAACTACCATAGCAAATGGGATTGGAAAAGTTCGATCGCAAATAGTATTTTATGGAATAGGGGCTATATTAAAGGTTCCAATAATTATTGCGTTAAAAAGCACAGGGTTACATTGGAGTGTGGTTGTTGCGTATACTTCTGCAGTGCTCTTAGTGTTTTGCGTATACCAATTTATTTGGATAAACAATCAGATTAAAAAATTACTTACTTAAAAGGAGTACAACTATGTTCAATTTTTCAAACAAAACCCTACTTATTACCGGTGGAACAGGTTCTTTCGGTAATGCCGTACTTAACCGTTTCCTTACCACCGATATTGGGGAAATTCGAATTTTCTCTCGTGACGAAAAGAAACAAGACGATATGCGCCATGAGTATCAGGCAAAATATCCTGAATATGCGGAAAAAATTAAGTTCTACATTGGCGACGTTCGCAACATCGACTCCATTCGTCCCGCGATGTTTGGTGTTGATTACATATTCCACGCGGCCGCACTCAAACAGGTTCCGTCTTGTGAGTTCTTCCCAATGGAAGCAGTACGTACCAATGTTATTGGTACTGAAAATGTCCTGACTGCCGCTATTGAAACGGGCGTTAAAAATGTAGTTTGTCTTTCTACCGACAAGGCAGCCTATCCCGTAAATGCTATGGGTACATCTAAGGCGATGATGGAAAAGGTTATTGTTGCTAAGTCGCGGACGGTTGATCCTACAAAAACAAAGATTTGTTGCACACGTTATGGTAATGTTATGTGTAGCCGTGGTTCGGTTATTCCTCTTTGGATTGATCAGATACGTGCAGGTAAGCCGATTACCATTACCGATCCCACGATGACTAGATTTATTATGTCTTTAGATGAGGCTGTTGACCTTGTGTTGTTTGCATTTGAACACGGTACAAGCGGAGATATTCTTGTACAGAAAGCTCCTGCCTGCACCATTGAAACTCAGGCTAAGGCTGTTATTGAACTTTTCGATAAGGAGCAGAAAACGGAAATCAAGATTATCGGTATCCGTCATGGCGAAAAAATGTATGAAACTCTGCTTACCAACGAAGAATGCGCAAATGCTATTGATATGGGCAATTTCTATCGGGTGCCTTGCGACAAGCGTGGCTTGAACTATGATAAGTATTTTAAGGACGGCGATACTGAGCGCAACACCTTGACCGAGTTTAATTCTAACAATACCGAACTTTTGACTGTTGAGCAGACCAAGGCGAAGATTGCAAGCCTGCAGTACATCCAAGACGAGCTTGCAAAGGGTGCAAAGTGATGATGAACATTCTCGTAACTGGAGCGAAAGGATTCGTTGGTAAAAATCTTTGTGAGAATTTAAAAAATATCCGAGAAGGAAAGGACAAAACTCATCCTTCTCTTGTTATCGGAGAAATATTCGAATATGATATTGACACAGATTTGGTATTGTTAGACGAATACTGCGCTAAGGCGGACTTTGTGTTCAATCTTGCCGGTGTGAACCGTCCACAGAACTCAGATGAGTTTATGCAGGGCAACTTTGGATTTGCATCTACCCTGCTTGCCACTCTCAAAAAACACGGAAACAAATGTCCGGTGATGATTTCTTCCTCTATTCAAGCAACTTGTATCGGTCGTTATGACAGTGATTATGGCAGGAGCAAAAAAGCCGGAGAGAATCTTGTTTTTGCATATGGAGAAGAAACAGGGGCAAAAGTTCTTGTGTACCGCTTCCCAAATCTGTTCGGTAAGTGGTGCAGACCGAATTACAATAGTGCTGTTGCAACCTTTTGTAACAATATTGCAAACGATTTGCCTATCACGGTGAATGACAGGAATGCACAGCTTGAGTTGCTTTATATTGATGATCTCGTTACGGAAATGCTTGATGCTTTGGAGGGTAATGAGCATCATTGTGTTTTTGATGGTATTGAAACGGTTTTATGCGCTGACGGAAAATACTGTGCTGCTCCCATTACGCATAAAGTAACGCTTGGGACAATTGTAGACCTGCTTGAAAGTTTCAAGGCACAGAAAAACACCCTTTTAATGCCTGAAATTCCATATAACGGCTTTGCTAAGAAGCTTTACAGCACATACCTTAGCTATCTTCCCAAAGAGAAAGTATCTTTTCCTTTGAAAATGAATGTGGATGCAAGAGGTAGCTTCACCGAGCTTTTGAAAACGGAGAAATGCGGTCAGTTCAGCGTGAATATTTCAAAGCCAGGTATCACTAAGGGACAACATTGGCACAACACTAAGTGGGAATTTTTCATTGTAGTTGCTGGTCGCGGACTGATTCAACAGCGCCGTATTGGTTCAAATGAGGTTCTGAATTTTGAGGTTTCGGGAGACAAGATTGAAGCAGTACATATGCTTCCCGGTTATACGCATAATATTATAAATCTCTCTGAGACAGAAAATCTTGTTACGGTGATGTGGGCAAATGAGCAATTTGACCCTAATAAGCCGGATACGTTTTTTGAGGTGGTTGAATAATGGACATTAAAATTGACTATTCAGATGTACAATTTAAGGATAACGGTAAGCTTAAGCTTCTTATTATCGTGGGAACTCGCCCAGAGATAATTCGTTTGGCGGCGGTTATTAACAAGTGCCGTACTTATTTTGATACCATTCTTGCTCATACAGGACAGAATTATGATTACAATCTTAATGGAATTTTCTTTAGAGACCTTAAGCTTGACGCCCCTGAGGTTTATATGGATGCTGTAGGGGATGACCTTGGGGCTACTGTAGGTAATATTATTAATTGCTCATATAAACTTATGAGTCAAATTCAGCCTGATGCCCTCCTTATCCTTGGCGATACGAACTCTTGTCTTTCTGCCATTGCAGCAAAGCGCTTACATATTCCAATCTTCCATATGGAAGCAGGGAACCGTTGTAAGGACGAATGCTTGCCAGAAGAAACAAACAGAAGAATTGTAGATATTATTTCCGATGTCAATCTAGCATACAGTGAACACGCTCGCCGTTATCTCCATGAGTGCGGACTTCCCAAAGAACGCACTTATGTAACAGGTTCTCCAATGGCAGAAGTGCTTCATCAGAACCTTGCCGAGATTGAAGCAAGTGATGTCCTTGAACGTCTCGGACTAGAACCTAAGAAGTATATCTTACTCTCTGCGCACAGAGAAGAAAATATTGATACCGAAAACAATTTCACAAGTCTTTTCACGGCAATCAATAAGCTAGCAGAGAAATATGATATGCCCATTCTCTATTCCTGTCATCCCCGTTCCAGAAAGCGTCTGGAAGCAACAGGTTTTAAATTGGATGAACGTGTTCGCATGAATCAGCCGCTTGGCTTCCATGACTACAATAAGCTCCAGATGAACGCGTATGCGGTTGTTTCTGATAGTGGTACACTTCCAGAAGAAAGTAGCTTCTTTACAAGCGTTGGTCATTCGTTCCCCGCAGTTTGCATTAGAACTTCAACGGAACGTCCAGAAGCACTTGACAAGGCTTGCTTCATTCTAGCAGGTATTGATGAAAAAAGCTTGCTTCAAGCAGTTGATACTGCAATTTCAATGAATGATAACGGCGACTTTGGTATTCCCGTACCTGATTATGTAGAGGAAAATGTTTCTGATAAAGTTGTGAAGATTATTCAATCATATACTGGCGTTGTGAACAAAATGGTTTGGAGAAAGTTTTAATAGAAAACAAAGGAGTCAAAAATGAAAATAACAGTAGCAGGCACAGGATATGTAGGACTTTCGATGGCCGTGCTTTTATCAAGAAAACACGAGGTTACAGCGGTAGACATTATCCCCGAAAAGGTGGAAATGATAAACAATCGCATTTCGCCTATTCAGGATAACGAAATAGAGGAGTATTTTGCAACCAAGGAGCTTAAATTAAAGGCTACCATTGATGCGGAGAGTGCATATAAGGATGCCGAATTTGTAATTATAGCAACTCCTACAAACTATGACAGTGAAAGGAATTTCTTTGATACGTCAGCAGTTGAAGCAGTTATTTCAATTGTTATGAAATATAACCCCAAGGCTATTATGGTTATTAAATCTACCATTCCTGTAGGATATACAAAGAGCGTTCGTGAGAAAATGGGAAGTGAAAATATCATTTTTAGCCCTGAATTTCTTCGCGAAAGCAAGGCTCTTTATGATAATCTTTATCCTTCAAGAATAGTTGTTGGCACTGATCTTAATAATCCTAAGCTTGTAGAGGCGGCCAATAAATTTGCAGGCCTTTTGCAGGAGGGGGCCATTAAAGAAAATGTTGAAACTCTTATTATGGGTTTTACAGAGGCGGAAGCGGTTAAGCTTTTTGCGAATACCTATCTTGCATTAAGAGTATCATATTTTAATGAACTTGATACTTATGCGGAAATGAAGGGACTTGATACACAGCAGATTATAAATGGCGTATGTCTTGATCCTCGTATTGGTAATCACTATAACAATCCTTCCTTTGGATATGGTGGATATTGCTTGCCTAAGGATACCAAGCAACTTCTCGCCAACTATGCAGATGTACCTGAAAATCTTATAGAGGCAATTGTTGAATCCAATAGAACCCGTAAGGACTTTATAGCTGATAGAGTACTTAAAAAGGCAGGTTACTATGGTTACGAAGAGGATAATGAGTACAACAAGAGCAAGGAAAAGCCTGCCGTTGTAGGTGTTTATAGACTTACTATGAAGTCCAATTCTGATAATTTCCGTCAGAGTTCTATTCAGGGTGTAATGAAGAGAGTTAAAGCAAAGGGCGCACAGGTGCTGATTTATGAACCTACCCTTAAGAACGGAGAAACTTTTTTCGGTAGTTTTGTTGTAAATGATCTTGAAAAATTCAAGAGTGAATGCGATGTTATTATTGCCAACCGTTACAATACAGAGCTTGAGGATGTATTCGACAAAGTTTATACGAGAGATTTGTATTTTAGAGACTAAGTCGCAATTCAATTATTATTGATTTGGAGAGAAGGAATATAAAAGCTAACCACCTTAACAGAAATTGAGCAAAATTTTAGGGGGCTAGTGCAATGTATTCATACAATTCCATTACCACGGGGGATATAAAACTCTACATATAAAAGAACATATATTGTTTGCCATAAATAAGAAGTTAATTGCTTAATTGAGGTATAAGGAAATAAAATATCTATATAATATAGAGTAAAAACGCAACAAGCAAAATTATCTTATATACTTGGAAAGAAGAGTGCTAAAGCACGGGAGAATTTTTAGTGTGCTTCTCAAAATATGACAAAGCTACGGTTTTAAAATTGTGTGTTGATTTGGAAATAATAGCTTGTAGTTATAAATATATTATTAGAAAATAAAGTGTTTGTAAAGTTTTGAATGCAGAATCTGTTCAAATTTAAATGAAATAGTACTTGCAACATATCAAAACTTTAAAATTTTCATTACGATATCGCAACCCTTTGAAGGCTTTCAAAATTTTGAAAAAATAAATATAGACAACCCAAAAAGCGAAAACGCTATATGCGCGTTTTCGCTTTTTTTCTTTTATTATGATTTTATAAAAATGTCATATATTTTATTGACAAACGAATAGAAAAAGGATACAATATAGTTAGAAATTTCTCGAAAGGCTTAAAAGGAGAACGCTATGGCTACATTTCAATTATTTACCGATACGGATACGGATATTACTCCAGAAGACGCGAAGGAGTTGGGGTATCAATTAATAAGTATGCCTTACGTAACCAAGGACGGACAGGAAATTTATCCTTATGAAGATTTTGAAATATTTGACTATCACAATTTTTACGAAGGGTTAAGAAAAGGGAATTTAACGTCTACTTGCGCGTTATCGCCTGTGAAATATCAAGAATGTTTCGAACCGACTTTACAAGCGGGCAAAGATATTTTATATGTACATTTTTCCGCTGCTATGAGCGGTACGTTCAACGCAATGAAGTTGGCTTGGGAAGAGCTTTCGAAAAAATATCCCGATAGAAAATTGTATACCATTGACACCAAAGGTATTTCCATTTGTTCTTACAATATCGTAGCGGCGATAGGGAATTTGGCGAAAAAGGGGGCTAGCTTAGAAGAGTTGTTGCAATGGGCGGAAACGGAAGTAGAGAAACACGCCGTTTATTTCTACGCGGACGATTTAACTTTTTTCGGCCGTAGCGGTAGAGTAAGTAATTTCTCGGCTAAAATGGGTAATTTGTTAGGAATTCGCCCTATCATCAATATGAATTCTCAAGGAATAATGGATTCTATTTCCAAAGCAAAGGGCAAAAAAGCCACGTTGAAAAAGATAATGGATTACGTTACCGAATTACAAGACGATATTAAATCGTATCCCGTTATAATCGGACACGCGGACGCATATGATTTGGCAGTGGAATTAGAAAGAATGTTGAAAAATCAATTTGGAGAAGATTTGCAAACGAAAATCGTGGTGGTTAATCCGACGGCTGGTAGCCATTGCGGTCCTGACACGGTAGGGGTCAGTTTCCACGCAAAGCATAGATAGTACGTAAAGGGTAGAAATGGCTAAAGAAAAAGCGAAAAAAAGGAAAAGGTCTTGTGCGTATAGCATATTAAAAGGGACGGTACGGTGTTTTTATAAAAAACCCAAGTTTTTAGGTATGGAAAACTTGGGTAAAACCCCAACGCTTATTATCGGTAATCACGCGCAAGTACACGGACCTATGGCGTGCGAGTTATATTTCCCCACCAAGAAAAAAATTTGGTGTATCGGACAAATGATGCACGTAAAAGAAGTGCCTGCTTATGCGTATCAAGATTTTTGGTCGTTAAAACCCAAAGGGATACGTTGGTTTTTTAAAGGATTATCATATATCATAGCACCCCTTTGTTCGTTTATTTTCAATAGAGCGGACGCGATAGGAGTATATAAAGATTCTCGCCTGTTATCCACTTTCCGCGATACCGAACGCGCGCTTTTAGACGGAGATAATATTATTATCTTTCCCGAAAACATAAATCCGCATAATGAAATTATTAACGAGTTTCAAGATAAATTTGTGGACGTAGCGCGGTTTTATTATAAAAAACATAAAATTGCGTTGTCTTTCACTCCTATGTACGTTGCACCGAAATTGCATTGCGTAGTATTTGGTAAGCCCATTGTTTATCAACCCGAACAGGATATGGATACACAAAGAAAATCCATTTGTGAGTATATCCAAGCGACGATAACGAGTATGGCAAAAGAGTTGCCCCGTCATAGAGTAGTGCCGTATGCCAACGTAAAGAAAAAGTTGTATCCCTTTTCAAAAGAATAAAAATTTACAACGAATTATTTGATAAGCTCCTAAAGTTTTCATAAACCTTAGGGGCTTAAAAAATGGGGGATTTTTTATCTTTATTTCTTTTCTCATACATAGAAAAAAAGCCCACCTTTATGATGGGCTTTTACTATTTTCATAATTCCGTTATTGTTTGGATGCTGCTATCTTTTTGTTCTCTTTTATCCATTCGATTAAAAACGCGATACAACACGCCGCCATAAAACCAAGCACTAAGCTTATGCCCCCAACGAGGACAAGGCTGGTAACACCCACTGTTTGAATAACTGTCGGCGATACGAATACTACTTTGGATTGATTGTTATAAAACGTTTCTACGTTTTGCGAATAGACGTCGCTAAACGTCTTTATTTGTTGATAATATTCGTCTAACCGTGTTTCGAAATCGGCAAGCATTTCTTCGTACTGGCTATATTCAAAAGCGTCCCCAGCAGCTTTTTTACCTTCGGCGTGCGCTTTCTGTTTTTCTAAAACCAAAAGGTCGTTTTCTATGGTTACGTTTCTTTCCAACAACGTTGCAATTCTGGGATAAATGGCTTCGTTTACTTGTATATTCGATTGAGCGTACAATTTCTCTGCTTCCGCTTGCAACGCTGCAAGCTTTTGGGTATTAAGTTCTTTTTCAAGCTTTAACGAGTTCATTTCTAACACAATATCGTTTGCAAACCGTTCATTTTTCGGTGCATATCCATTGGCTTTAATATCCGCTTCTAATACCGAAAAAGGATTTACTAACGTAAAGTTTTCCAGTTGGGTTTTATACCAGCTTAACAGCTTACCGTCCACGGATACGTCTCCATACGTGTTTATATATGCATTGTACGATTCCGTTAAAAAGTTAAGTTGCGAACGTAATAAATCTACCTTCTTATCGTAAGCAAGAACGTTGTCTATCCCGCTAATATAATTATCGCTTTGCATATTTTTCACACTTGCTAAAATATTAGTAAGCGATACATTCGCTAAATCTTTAAGGAAAGATTTAGCCGTTTTTTCGTCCTTGAAATAGTTGGCTTTTACCGAAATGGTATACGAAATGGAAGTTACTTGCTTATCCGCGCCTACCTCTTGATTCTCCGTAATGCTTATATCCTTGGCAAGAGCGGTAGCGTTGATATCTTTATATTCGTCCTTCTCGCTTAATACCTTTGCTAAATTCTCTTCGGTAATCATTTCCGTGTAATAAAATTTAGAACCGTCTGGTAATGTTTGCGTCGTAGACGAAGGATATTCTAAATAAAAAGTAGAAGTATATTCTTTACCAGAGTAGTTGCCAAGTACACCGAAGAGTAACGTTCCAATGATAGTGATGAGTAACGTCGTTATAATGAGAAGTTTCTTATGCAAGAAAATTCGGTTCATAATCTCGACGAAAGTCCATTCCTTGGTTTGATTATTATCCATATGGTTTCTCCTTTTTTATGCGTGTACGCCATTACACATACGCATATATACATATTATATAATAGTTTTGGTCATATGTCAAGCAAAAAAATGTAAATAAAGCAGCCGCTTTTTGGTAATGCGCCTTTGGATAAAAGGCTGTTTCTATAATTTATGGTGAAGAATAGTCATTTCTCATGATATTCAAGCGGACGATTATTTTATTCTTTTGGTATTGACAAACGCACAAAAAGGTGGTAAAATGGATTATAATACAAGAGATAGAACCATACTGTCAATATAAAAAAGGAGCAAAAAAAACAATGAGAATATGCGTATACGGCGCGGCGTCGTCGTGGATTGACGAAGAATATAAAGTAAAAGTAGAACAAATGGGAAAAGAAATGGTGGCACGCGGACATTCGTTGGTGTTCGGCGGCGGCGGAAACGGCTTGATGGGCGCGGTGGCAAAGGGAGTGCGCGAAGCAGGCGGATATATTTTAGGGGTAATTCCTAAATTTTTTGAAGACGAAAACGTGGAAGAACTGTTCGTATCCTGCGATAAATTGATTGAACCGGATACCATGCGCGAACGCAAACAAATTATGGAAGATAACGCCGACGCGTTTATCATTGTCCCCGGCGGTATCGGCACGTTTGAAGAATTTTTTGAAATTTTAACCTTAAAACAACTTTGTCGGCATAATAAACCCATCGCTATTTATAACGTGAAAGACTATTATAACGATTTATTACATGCCATTGATACGGCGACGGAAAAGCATTTTATACGCGGCGGTTGTATGGATTTATTCCGCGTGAGTGATGATTTGAAAAAACTCTTTGCCTATATCGAAAACCCGATGCAAGAGCAAAAAACTATAAGAGAATTAAAAGACGGCTAATTACGTACCCCTTTCGAAAGAAAGGGGTATATCAATAAATTATAGTAATTTGGTAAATATATTTATTCTCAAACAAAAGGGCGTAAGGTATAATAAAAGCAATCCAAACAAAGGGGTTACTAGCAATGAAAGAAAAGGTGCAAATGCAAGGCGGCTATTTTGATAACGAAAAGAAAGAATACGTTATTACGGATATGTTTCCCCGTAAAACGTTACAAAATTATTTATGGAATGAAGAAATGGTTTGCCCGTGCGACCATTTCGGGCACGGCAATTCTTGGTTTTCAATAGGTACGTCGCGTAGAACGATAGAAAGCGGCGAACGCAACGTGTACGTAAAGGATAAAGAAACGGGCGAATCGTATTGCGCTAACCGCAATTACGAACAACTTCCCTTTGACGTACACGAAACGCACGTAGGGCTTGGATATCAAACGATTGTTTCGCAATATAAAGGCATACGGACGGAATTTACCATACTCGTACCCGTGGAAGGTGCGGCGACATTATTCCAGATAAAAATAAAGAACCTGTCGGAAAAGACTTGTAAAAAGAGCGTATATTTTTGCATACAACCCAAGCCCGATTTGTCGTGGCACGCGGCGTACGGTTTTGCCGATTACAATAAGCGTTTAGACGGATTACTGTATACGCACGACGGGTATCAGCTGCCAAACGATTATACAAAGATATTTGTCGGAAGCGACGAACAATGTACGGCGTACGACGTCAGCTACGAGCATTTTAAGGGCAAGTATACCGGCTATCATAATCCTATTGGGCTGAAGAGAGAAAAACTCTCGTGTAAAGGAACTACTTTTGAATCGTTATACGTGGCGGCGATGCAGTATGATATCAAGCTTACTGCAGGGGAAGAAAAAGTGATTACACTTTGCGCTTTTGCAGCGCGTAGCGAAGATGAATGCTTACAACGCAAAGCCGCGTATTTATCGCTTGGGGCATTTAAAAAAGAAAAGGAAAAGCAAAAAACACGCAACGCGGAATACGCCGACGTGTTCACTCTGCAAAGCCCCGACGCGTACTTAAATACGCAGGTGAATATATGGTTAAAGCGTCAGTTGTCGCTTGGTAAAACGTGGGGTAGATTATCGGGCAAAGGTTTCCGCGACGTAATGCAAGACATTACGGCGTTTGTATCGTTTGATACGGCTTTGGCGAAAAAGCGTATATTACACGCCTTGAAGTATCAATTTGAAGACGGTAATCCCATACGTATGTTTGAACCGAATTTCTATTATCCGTATAACGACGGCGGCGTATGGATTACGGGTGCTATTCTTTCATATATCAACGAAAGTGGCGATATCGATATTTTAAATGAAGAGTTACCTTATTTCAAGGGCGATAGCTATGCTCGCGTTAGTTTGAGCGACGCGTACGTTACCGAAGCGTATATGGCAGGGCAAAGAAAGGACAGCGTATTAGAGCACGCTTGTGCGGCAATCGATTATCTTTTACATTGCCGCGGAGAAAGAAATCTCGTGCTTTGGCGTGGGGGAGATTGGAACGACAGTTTAAATAGCGTAGGCTTAAAAAATAAAGGCGAAAGCGTGTGGCTCTCTATTGCAACGGTAAAAGCAATAAGCGAGTTGCAGTCTATCCTTGCTATGGTGGAAGGCACAAAGGAACGCATTGCCGATTACGAGAATAAGAAAGAGTGTTTAAAGCAGGCAATACGCACGCACGGGTATACGGGAAAACAGTACATATACGGTATCAACGACGAAGGAGTACAAGTAGGCGGCGAAGAGAGAATATTCTTAAATCCCCAAACGTGGGCGGTACTCGGCGAAGTGGACGAGCGCGAACGCTTGGAAAGCGTGATGGATGAAGTGGAAAACCGTTTGAAATGTGCGTTCGGTTACGTACAGTGCGCCCCGAGTTTTGATAAAGGGGACGATACTATCGGTCGTGTGTCCTATTTCCAAAAAGGCTTGGTGGAAAACGGTGCGGTATATAATCACGGCGTAGCGTTTAAAATAGCGGCAGATTGTAAGTTGGGGCGTGGCGATAACGCGTACCGTTCGTTAAAACTCATTTCTTGTGATAACCCTGATAATTTAGGCAGCGGTGTAGAACCGTACGCCGTAAGCAATATGTATATCGGCCCTGAAAACGAGTATTTGGCAGGGCACGCCCCTATGAGTTGGGTAACGGGTACGGCAGGTTGGTTGTATAGGTGTGTAACCGAATTCATTTGCGGTGTGAAACCGACACTCAAGGGTTTAAAGATAGAACCTTGTTTGCCTACAGGCTGGAACGGGACGAAACTCACGAGAAAATTCCGCGGGGAAATATATGATATTACGTTTGAAGAAGGGGATAGGGCTTGCGTTTTGTGCGACGGGAAACAGGTAGACGTGTTGCCGCTTGACGGTGTGGATACGCAACATACCGTTGTTTGTAAATATGTAAAAGTTTGATAAACAGCCAACGCTTGACGGAAAATAAATTTGAAAGCGCTTTCCTTTTTGAAGTAAATATGCTATAATAAAAGAAAAGGGAAAGGAGAAATTATTATGAGAAAAAATTTAAAAGCAAAAGCGTACGTTTATCCGTTGCCCGTGCTTATTGTCGGCACGTATGACGAAAACGGTGTACCTAACGCAATGAATGCGGCTTGGGGAACGGTTTGCGATACGGCGCAAGTTTCTATATGTTTAAGCGCAGGACATAAAACGGTAAAAAATCTTTTAAAAACTAAGGCGTTTACAGTGGCGATTGCCGATGCGAAAAACGTGTTACCTGCCGATTACGTCGGTGTGGTTTCGGCAAATAACCTGCCTGATAAACTTTCCAAAACGGGTTGGACGGTGCAAAAAGGAGAGTGTGTGAACGCACCGATTATTCAAGAGCTGCCGCTCGTACTAGAATGTAAGCTCGTAAGCTATGATGACGAAAGGGAAATTTGCATCGGAGAAGTGGTGAACGTTTCCGTAGACGATAGTATTTTAGACGAAAAAGGGAAAATAGATTTAACGAAATTTAAGCCTATTTGTTACGATTGCGATACGCACGGATATTATACACTTGGGGAAAAGGTCGGTCATGCTTTTTCGGATGGCTTGAAGTTAAAATAATAGTAATACGCATTGATGAATAAAAAAAACGGATACTCTTCATTAGAGTATCCGTTTTGTAATGCAAACGAAGGGATTTGAATCCACACGACATTTCTATCGAGATATTTTAAGGCAAATTGCCGTGAAAATCGCTTTTTTTGTAAAGTAGAAAGAAGTGCGAAAACGGGGCAAAATCGCACGAAAAATAACTAAAAACGCCCCAAAATCGACGTTCCGTTTGACTGTTCGAAATCTCTTAAAAAACGTAAAAAATATAGAAACGTGTATCCGCTTATTATAAATTGAGCCCGATACATCTTTTTTTGTATGCCGTAGGGGTTAGCCCTGCAATACGTTTAAACGTCTTCGTGAAATAATTGGGTTCGTTGAATGCGAGCAATTCGGAAATTTCTTTCACGGAAAGTTCGTTTTCTCTAAGTAGTTGTTTTGCCCGTTCAATCTTTAATTTAAGATAATATTCCATAATCGTTTTGCCTGTTTTCTCTTTAAACACACGGAATAAATACGCTCTGCCGTAGGCGGTTTTCGCGCAAATATCTTCAATGGTTAAGGTGGAATACAGCGCGTCTTCCAACACGTGAATCACGTCGTTTACGGGTTTACTAGAAAGTTCTTTACGCGGTAAAAAAATTTTATTGCCGTCTTTCGTTTCCGTTTGAGAACGCAAAAGATTGATAAGAAAAAGTTCTAAATAATTTTTAATCAACTGTTCTCCGCCAAGAGTGGGCGGGGAGAGTAGTTTCATCTTTTTTAAGTTAGGGTCGGAATAGGGAATATCAAACGTCTTTTTGCCTTCTTCTAAAATGAAATAAATAAAACGGACAAGGTTCGAATCCAAACGGAATTTTTTGTTTTCAAAAAACCGAATAGCGTCCGATTTGCAAACGAACGACAAAATAAAAACGTTGGGCGCGCTTTTTCCGTTTGCCGAAAGAGTATGAAATTCATTCGGTTTATGGAATAAAATTTCGCCTTGCAGTAAAGGAATCTCCGCGCCGTCGGCGGTACATATAATACTTTCTTTTTCCGCGTATACGATTTCCCAAAAATCGTGCGATTCACCTATCGTTTTGAAATTCTTATCAAATTCAAAATAATGAATGGTAACAATTTTGCTGACGTTTATCAAATTTTCCAGTTTATGTTTAAAATATTTTCTCATATAAAAATTATACAATAAAAACATTTAAAAAGTCAAGTAGATTATTTTACTCTTTTTGGGGATTTTCAAATATTGTATAGACAAATACAATATGGTATAATTTGAGTATCAATTCAATAATAGGAGATAGTCTATGAGAGTATTGGCAATCGGGGCACACCCCGACGATATCGAAATAGCGTGTAGCGGTACGCTTGCAAAATGCGTAAAGCGTGGGGATACGGTTATCGTATGCCACGTTTCTAGCGGTAATTTGGGACACGTTGTCATTCCGCCTGACGAGCTTCGTGTAATCCGCGCAAACGAAGCGAAAAAAGCAGGCGCAATGGCAGGGATAGAAGTCATTTGCGCAGGGTTTGACGATTTGGAAATCTACGATAACAACAAAGAAGCGCGGGATAAACTGGTGGATATTATTAAATACGCCAATCCCGATTTTATCATCACGCACAACCCCGACGATTATATGCCCGACCATACAGCGGTGTCGCGGCTTGTATTTGACGCAAGTTTTACGGCAACTTTACCTAATTACGAAAGCAAGTATAAAGAGCCGGCAAAACTTGTACCCATTTACTATATGGACACGCTTGCAGGGGTGAATTTTAACCCCACGGAATACGTGGATATTTCAGACGAAATCGATTTAAAACTGAAAATGCTCGAATGCCACGAAAGCCAAGTAGTATGGATGCGCGACCACGACGGAATTGATTTTCCCGATATGGTAAAAACGTGTTCAAGGTATCGTGGATATCAATGCGGCGCGGAATACGCCGAAGGTTTTAGACAATGCCAAGTCTATTTAAAAGGCACAACAAAAAGATTATTACCATAAAAAAGGAGATAAGAAAAATGGATTTTAATTCGACGGTAAAAGGTAGCGCATTAGAAGGTTTTTATCCCGCAGGTTGGGATTTTGCAAAGATTGACGCGTGTATTGACGCGCCTGAAAAAATCACGGAAAGACAAGCGCATTGGAATAAGGGGTTCACGCCCGTGCAATGCGATAGCCTTGGTGAGTTTGAAACGTATATGGGGCACGAAATTGCTATGCAAATCAAACTTGCAAAAGATCGTAAAGAAAAAATTGCATTTATACTCCCCGTAGGTCCTATGGGAATGTATAAATGGGTGGTATATTTCTTGAAAGAATGGAAAGTTTCCTGCGAACACGTACATACGTTCAATATGGACGAATGGGCGGATAGCGAAGGGAATACGCTTGCACCCGACAATTCGGGCGCGTTCCAGTACGCTATGGAACAAGCGCTTTTCAACCCTTTGGGAGAATTGACTGTGCCCAAAGCGCAAAGAAATTTTGCAACGAAAGAAAATTTGCCCACTTATCCCGAAAAGATAGCGGCGCTCAAAGCGGACGGAGCAAAACTCGTTTTGGTGTACGGTATCGGTAGAATGTGTCATATCGCCTTTTGGGAACCTACTTTCGCGGCGGATTATGCGAGCGCGGAAGAATGGGAAAAAGCGCCCTATCGAATTGCGGCGAAAATTCATCCCTTGACGGTAGAACAAAACGCTTTGACAAGTTTTAAATCGAGAACGACGCTTGTGCCTTGTCGAGCAAATACAATCGGGCCCGGCTTGTTCTTGCAGGCGGATTATGCAATCGGCGGTGCAGACGGTACGCTTGGCCGCGGAATGCAATGGCAAGGTATGTCCCTTTGGATGACGCTCCGCTATGGTAAAACGCCGTGGATTACGTCTTCCTATATTCCTACGCTTGCAGGAAGATTGTTCTTCTTGAAAGAACTTGCAGGGCCGCTTGTTGCGGAATGTAATTAAGATGAAAAAAGGTATAGCGGTTGCAGGAACGATTCTCGTGGATAAACTCAACGAGATTTCCGCCTATCCTAACGTAGGGGAATTGACAAAGATACACAACGTACAAAAAGCGGTAGGCGGTTGCGTGCCTAACGTAGGTATTGATTTGAAACGGATTTGCCCTGAACTGACGGTAAAAGCGGTTGGAAAAATCGGCAACGACGAAAACGGTGCGTACGTAAAACGAATACTTGACGAAAACGGAGTGGACGTTCAGACGATTACGGTTGGTAAAGCCGAAACGAGTTTTACCGAAGTGATGAGCGTGACGGGCGGACAACGTACATTCTTTGTCTATGCAGGTGCAAACGCGTCGTTTGGTTTCGACGACGTGGATTTGGACGGATTAGACGTTAAAATGTTGCATTTAGGTTATTTCCTGTTGCTGGATAAAATGGATAACGGCGACGGGGAAAAACTCTTAAAAGCGGCAAAAGAAAAAGGGATTAAAACGTCTATCGATTTGGTCAGTGAAAACTCGGATAGATATTCTATCGTCTTGCCTTGCTTGGCTTACGTGGATAATTTAATTATCAATGAAATGGAAGCAGGAAAGATGGTGGGGATAGAGCCGACGAAAGAAAATTTGGTGCAAATCGCGCAAAAATTAAGGGAGTACGGCGTAAAAGAAAGAGTGATTATTCACACGCCCGATTTGGGAATTTGCGTATCGGAAAACGGCGTTGAAATCGTGCCGTCGTATACGCTTTGCGATGATTTCATTCAAGGCACAACGGGTGCAGGTGATGCGTTTTGCGCAGGGGCTTTGTATGGGATTTATCAAGAAAAGAGCGATAAGGAAATATTAGAATTTGCATCCGCGGCGGCGGTGGCGTCGCTCTCTCAAGTGGACGCAATCAGCGGTTTGCGTACGGAAAAAGAAATTATGGAACTTTGTAAGAAGTTTAAAAGGAAAGAGATATGCTTGTAAATTTAAAAGAAATTTTGAAAATAGCTGAAGAAGATAAAAGCGCGATAGGAATGTTTAACGCAACGGGTTTTGATAGCCTGCAAGCGGTAATCGGTGCGGCGGAAGAATTAAATAAACCCGTCATTATCGCGCATGCGGAAGTACATAACGTATATAACGATATTTCTATGGTAGGTCCTGCAATGGTGGCGGTGGCACAAAGTGCAAAAGTGCCCGTATGCGTTCATCTCGACCATGGTACGTCCTTAGATATGGTTTATAAGGCATTACGGCTCGGTTTTACGTCCGTAATGATGGACGCGTCCGCGCTTCCTTATGAAGAGAATTTGCGCTTGACGAAGATGATTACGGAAGCGGCGCATTCTATGAACGTTAGCGTCGAAGCGGAACTTGGTAGACTCGTAACAGGCGAAGCTGGAAGCGGTGAAGAAATGACAAACGCAAAAGCGGAAGATTTCTATACCCGTCCTGACGAAGCGGAAAGTTTTTGCAATGCAACGGGTATTGACGCACTCGCGATTGCGTTTGGTACGGCGCACGGATTTTATTCGGCACAACCCAAGCTTGATTTCGACGTGGTTAAAAATTGCGCGAAAGCAACGGGATTGCCACTCGTTATGCACGGCGGAAGCGGCGTAAGTGAAGAAGGATTTAAAAAAGCGATTGAAAACGGTATCCGTAAAATCAATTATTATTCATATATGTCCAAGGCAGGCTATATGGCGGCAAAAGAGATAATTGAAAGCGGTAAAACGAATTATTTGCACGACGTAGAATACGCGGCGATGCAAGCCATGAAAGAAGACGTGAAAAAAGCAATAAAAATCTTTTCAAAATAGTCAAAACAAAACATACCCCCCTAACCTCGTTGAGGTTAGGGGGTATTTGGTGCCGCTGGCCGGACTTGAACCGGCACGGTATTTCTACCGAGGGATTTTAAGGCAGATTTGGCAAATTTCAAGCAAATTTACAAGGCGGTACAAAGTGCGAAAACGGGGAGATTTTTCACGAAAAACATATCGAAATGCCCCAAAACATACAATCCGCGTGTAATCCCGATTTTGTTCAAAAATCACACTTTTCCCCGATTTCCCCACGATAAAATTCACTCTTTTTAGCCACTTTTCTAAAATTTTGGCGTAAAAGAGTGATTTTTTTATCCATAAAACGATTGTACCGCCAAATCCATTAGCATTTTTCTGGGTTTGCCCAAAAAATAACTTATAAACAACGTTCAAATGCTTGCTTGTTTTGTTTTTTTGTGGTAAAATATTATTGGTGGAATGGTGGGTTAACCCACAAAATAACTTGCGAGGCGTAAAAAATGATTATCAATAGAGATTATTATTTACAGCAATTAATCAATGCGAAACACAATGGTATGATTAAAGTGATTACGGGACTTAGACGTTCCGGTAAATCTTTTTTGCTTTTTGAGTTGTTTAATAAGCATTTAACGGATATAGGCGTTGATTCCGCGCATATTATAAAATTTGCTTTCGATTCCCAAGATTATTTGGATTTAATCGGGGAAGATTTGTTGGAATTGAATCTTAAAAAACGCAAAGTTGACCCCGTTAAATTTAATAATTATATTAAGAGTAAAATTGTAGACGATAAAACGTATTATATTCTTCTTGATGAAATTCAGTTGTTGGATTCTTTTGAAACGGTCTTAAACGGGTATCTTAGGAAAAGCAATTTGGACGTTTACGTAACGGGAAGTAATGCAAAATTCTTGTCTAAAGACGTAATTACCGAATTTAGAGGACGTGGCTGGCAAATTCACGTGAATCCGTTATCGTTCAAAGAATATTTTGAGGCGTTCGGCAAATCTAAGGAAGAGGCGTATAACGAGTATGCCGTGTATGGAGGGCTTCCTCAGGTATATGAATTTTCGTCAGATGCCGATAAGGTGAAATATCTGAACAGTATATTTGAAGAAACGTATTTGAAGGATATTATCGAAAGAAATAAGGTGGTGAACACTAACGAGTTAGGCGAACTTCTCGATTTTTTAGCTTCTTCTATCGGCTCGTTAACCAATCCAACCAAGCTGGCGAATACGTTCGATTCCGTTAAACACGTAAAAATTCATCCAGATACGATAAGAAAATATATCGAGTATTTTGCGGATTCCTTTTTAATTTCCACGCCGAAACGCTATGATATTAACGGTAAGGGATATATTAACTCGCCACTTAAATACTATTTTTCGGATATGGGGTTAAGAAATGCCAGATTAAATTTCCGAGAATTAGAACTTCCGCGTCTTATGGAAAATATCGTTTACAACGAACTTGTGATGCGTGGCTATAACGTAGACGTAGGAGTTGTTGAGTTATACGAACAAAATGGTAAAGGGAAAAGCGTTTTGAAGAAAACGGAAGTGGATTTTGTTTGCAATCAGTCGGATAAAAGGTATTATATTCAAGTTTCGTACGCATTAGATTCAGAAGAAAAGATTGCGCAAGAACAAAAATCATTACTGCATATTAACGACGCTTTCAAGAAAATTATTATTGTTAAAGATTCTATGAAACCGCATTACAATCAATACGGGGTGTATATCATTGGATTATACGATTTTTTACTGAATATGAATAGTTTGGATTTTTAATAAAATTTTTATAAACTTGACGGAAATTGTCATATTTAGTGTGGTAAAATATATCCGCAAATAATTATTTTGGGGTAGTTTATGTGGATAGTAGCAATTTTAGTCTTTATAATAACATTTTTTGAAGATTTGTTAAAGATGAAATAGTATTACGATAGGAGAAAATTTCAATGGAATGGGTAAATTGGGCGGCGCTAGTTATTATTCCAATTTTGGCTGTTATTATAGCGCAATACTTACAAGATAGAAGTGAAAAGAGAAAGGATAAAATGCGTGTTTTTTCTCACCTAATGTCTTATCGTTCTTTTGGTTATGTGGACCAATACTCGGTAAATGTTTTCAATTCAGTTCCTATCGTTTTCTATGATGATAAAGACGTTATCGAAAAATATAATGCTTATTTAAAATCATTAAATATTAAGCCTGAGGATGCTCAAGTAAAACAAAAAGAAATCGAAGACAATAAAACAAAGATGCTTGAAGCGATGGCAAGGGCGTTAAAATATAAAAACGTAAATTGGGAACTTATTCAAAATCCTTATGTTCCAAACGGATTATTAGCGCAAATTAATGCGGAAAACATTTATAAACAAGGTCAGTTGGAACTTGCTAAGTTGTTTGTAAATATGACAAATCCACTAACACCAATGGAAGCTGTTAAGGAATGCGGTATCGAAATCGAAAGACGTTTAAAAGAAACAAAGAAAGAGAATGCAGAAGGAGAAAAATAAAATGGCAGAAAAAATTATTGATTTTATTTCAGGCAAAGAAGTTAATGCAACCCCCGAGGAAGTTGAGGCAGTGCAAGTTTTTGCACAATCATTAGTAAACGATTATAAATATCCTAAGAATCTCATAATAACTCACCCGCAATTTCGCGTAAAAGCAAGACCTTCTGACGAAACAAAAGAATATCCTGTAGATATAGCAGTTTTTTCTAATGAGAAGATAGACGACGATAATTTATACATCATTGTAGAGTGTAAAAAGAAAAATCGTGAAGATGGAAAGACTCAATTACAAGACTACATGCGCCTTTCTAAGGCATATTTAGGTGTTTGGTTTAATGGCGAAGAAAGACTATTTTTGCACAAAGTAGAAAAAGATGGAAAAGTTTTCTTCGAAGATATTCCGAATATTCCTCAATATGGACAAAGATTAGAAGATATTGGTCAATATAAAAGAAAAAATTTAGTAAAAGCGCATAACTTGAAATCAACTTTTAAGGCTATTAGAAACTATCTTGCAGGAAATACTGTTGGGGCAACAAGGGATGAAGTTTTAGCGCAGCAGTTGATTAATATTGTTTTTTGTAAAATTTATGATGAAAAGTTTACTAAACCTGACGATATGGTATCTTTTAGAAGTGGAATAAAAGAAGATAAAAAAATCGTTGCAGAAAGAGTCCAAAATATTTTTAAGAACGTTAAGAAAGTTTACAAGGATGTTATTGATGTTGATGATAAGATTACGTTGGATAATGATTCAATAGCATATGTAGTTGGTGAATTGCAACATTATTGCTTAATGGATGCGGAAAGAGATGTTATTGCCGATGCTTTTGAAGTATTTATCGACCATGCATTAAAAGGTGGACAAGGTCAATTTTTTACACCTCGAAATGTAATAAAAATGATTATAGAAATAGTCAATCCTAGCAATACAGATTTAATAATAGACCCAGCTTGTGGTAGTGGTGGTTTCTTAGTAGAAACATTGAGATATATTTGGAGAAAATTAGACGACCAAGCCGTAGAGTATGGGTGGAATGATTTGGTTTTACAAGCCGAAAAGACTGATGTGGCATTTAACTGTATTCGTGGCATAGACAAAGACTATTTCCTAGCAAAAGTATGCAAAGCTTATATGGCTATTATTGGCGACGGCAAAAGTGGTATTTTCTGTGAAGATAGTTTGGATAGAACTGAAAAGTGGTCTGATTTAGCTCGTCAAAGAATTGATTTACACAAATTTGATATAGTTTTAACGAATCCTCCATTTGGCAAAAATATTACGGTTAAAGGGGAGGAAAAGTTAAAACAGTATGAATTAGCATATAAATGGAAGAAAGATAAAAATACGAATGAATATGTTAAAGGAAAAATTAAAGACCAAGAAGCTCCCCAAATATTATTTATCGAGCGTTGTTTACAACTTCTTAATGCAAAGGGAAAGATGGCAATAGTGCTTCCTGATGGCTGTTTTGGTAATGAGAGCTTAAGCTATCTTCGTTCGTGGCTTTTAGAACGTGTAAAAATAATTGGTGTAATAGATTTACCATTGGAAACTTTCTTGCCTAACACAGGAACAAAAACTTCTGTTTTATTATGTAAAAAGGCAACGGCTGAAGAATTAAAAAAGGATTATCCTGTATTTATGTGTATAGCACAAACTTGTGGCCATGATAGAAGAGGAAAAGAGATAGATTCTGATGATATAAAAGAAATTCCGCATTTGTTTAAGAAGTGGTGTAAAGACAATAACGTTGAATTTTAAGAGGTAAAATATGTCTGTAATTATAACTACACAATACGCAAATAAAATACGTTGCAGATATGATAATAGATTTAGTGCTCAATATTATTATCTTAAGGAACAATTGGATGGGTTGAGTAAAAGAGGTGAGCAGATATTTTCTATTGAAGAAGTATCCCCTACAATTGATAGTGGTTCATATATTGATACCTATGTTAATTCAGGCTTGAGATATTTGCGCGTGGGAGACATGAAGAAATATATTGTTGACATGTCCGATTCTGTTTTCATATCAAAAGAAAAAGCTAAATCAAAAATGATTTTACAAAAAGGAGATCTGTGTTTTGCAAGAACGCAAGCAACTTTTGATAAATTGGGCAATTTTACGTTAATAGACGAACTTAATGAAAGTGAAACGATAAGTCAACATTTGTCCAAAATTCATCCTACAAAACATGTCTCTAGCGAATATTTATGTGCGTATCTAAATTCAAAATTTGGGAAAAGACAAATGTGTATAGCTTCCTATGGTGATACACGTGTGGAATTAACTCATAACCAAACAAAAGAAATTAAGGTTATCTTACTTGATAAGATAACGATGGCAACGATTGAGAATAAAGTTAAACAACTTCTTTTGTGTAATCGCAATGCATATCAAGCATTTAGGGAAGCTCAAGAGATTATAAATACTGAATTTTATGGAAGAACTTTCAAAGGGGATTTAACTACTACAACAAAGGATTTATTGATAGAAAACAATCTTTGGAGCCCTTCTTGTTATAATCCTACTTATATCCAAACAATTAATAGAATAAAAAATGGTTTTCGTTATGAAAAATTAGATAATTTAGTGCTTCCTATTAAAAAAGGTGTAGAAGTGGGTAGCGAAAACTATTTAATCGAAATGGAAAAGAGCGTTGATGATGTTCCGTTTATTAGAACTTCAGATATATATAACCATGAAATAGACTATGCTCCAGATTATTATGTTTCTACGCAAATTGCACGCAAAAACAAATGTCCTGATTTACGTAGTGGGGATATAATTTTTTCTAAAGATGGCAAGGTTGGTGAAGTTGGGATTATCAATTTAGATAATAGCATTGTGCCAAGTTCTGGATTTGCTGTGTTGCGTTCAAAAGGTAAAATTTCTAGTAATTATCTTTTTGCGGTCTTATCACATAAGGAAATAATTAAAAATCAAGCAAAAATGAAAACAGTTATTGCTGCTACAATTCCTCATTTAAAAATAGAAAAAATTAAGGATTTCTATGTGCCTATTTTTGATGATGATAAAGTTAAAAAGATTGATGACGCTATTTCTATTTTTAGAAAGAATATAATAGAAAAGCAAAACTATATTCAAGAAATAGAAAAGATACTAAATGCCTATTATGATAAATTGTTTTCGTAGATGATAAAACAAAGGAGAAATTAAATGAATTTACTTTTACTTGGCAATGGTTTTGACCTTTACCATAAGTTGCCAACAAGATATGATAATTTTTTACATACAGTCGATTTCCTTATTCAATATTACAAGCCAGAAATGAAAACTATTGCTGATGTTTTTGGTGATAGTAGGTTGCAAAAAGAAGACTCGTTTATTTGTGAATGCTATAATACGCACAAGACAGTATATGAAAATATCACATTAGACAAAAATGTTGTTGAACAGTTGATAAATTTATCAAAAGATAATTTATGGTTTCAATATTTATTAAAGATATTTGATAATAGGGTTGGATGGATAGATTTTGAAAAAGAAGTGGCTTTTGTTATTAAAGCATTTAAAACCTTTTTTAAAAAGAATTCAATTAATGTTAATATCGACATGTTAACTTCTGAAGAATTATATATAGTAGATGAATTCAATTTTTTTATGGATAGGGTTGTGTCAGTGGCGCTTAAGAGTGCGAGCCGCAAAGTTAATTCTGCCTCGCTTAACGGAACAACTTACAGGGTGAAAGCTGAATTTACAAAAGAATATCCTTTAGGCTCGAGAGTTAAAATAATAGATAAAGAAAAAATTATAGCCCATTTACTAGAAAAACTGAATATTGTAGCAAAAACTTTACGATTATATTTAGAGTGCTTTATAGAAGCAACTTTAGTAAGCATTAAAGAACAAACCCTTACAAGATGTCCTGCAATTTCTCATATAAACAAAGCAATAAGCTTTAATTATACAAGTAGTTACGAACAGTTTTATTTAAGTTCGGAAATTTTTCATTTACATGGTGACGTAAAGAATAGAATAATTATTGGTGTTAATCCTGATTCTTCCGATGAGATAACTTCAATAGATGTATCTTTTGTGAAGTTTAAAAAATATTTTCAGCGTACTCAATATAATACCGATTTGAATTATATAAATTGGTTAAGAGAAATTAAAGAACCAAAAGAATTCACTTCACTTATAGTAATGGGACACTCTCTAGACGTTACAGATAAAGATATTATTGTAGAACTCTTTGATAGAATGGATGAAATTATAATTCTTTATCATAACGAAGAAGCAAAAAACGCATACATCTCAAATCTTATAAAAATGTATGGTAAAGAAGGCTTAGATGCTTTAAGAAAACAAAAAGGATTAACATTTCTCCCATTAGATATGGATTTCAGTGAGTTAATAGAAAAACGATCTAAATCATCAATCGAGGGTATAGTAAAGATGTTTGTTTCTGCAATTTAATAAAAACTTTTACAAAAGCGGTCAGATGTCCCAAAACGTGGACATTTGACGCTTGACAAACGGGTAAAATTTAAGTATAATAAGTTCACGTTAATAGGGGCTACGCGCGGTTGTAGCCCCAAAAAAACACTTTTCAATACGAACATATGTTTACATTTTTCGATAAAAATCGACAAAAGGAGCGAGATGGAAGAAGATAAGGGGAAGAAAAAACATAGATATACATATTATACGGCTACGGGGAAAGAAGAAATCGACGTGGGCGAAAAGTGGTATGAAATCTTGCGCCAAGCGGATAGGGATATGTATAACAATAACCGCCGAGAAGAATATAAAAGCTATCACTTAAATTCGTATATGGACGACGAATCTGGTGAAGAACACGATGCGTGGGAAGCGGTGGCGGATAAGGACACTTTACAAATAGAAAGCGATATATGTGCAAAAATGGACGAGGATTGGGTGCTTGACTGTTTATCCAAACGAAATAAGTACATATACGAAAAGTGCGTTGTGGAGAGTGTAAGTCAAAGCGCGGTTGCTAAGGAATTAAATTTAACGCAATCAAGCGTTTCAAGGCGGTTAAAAAAGATACTCTACGCAATGGAATGGCAACGTCTTAAAGACGGACGGAGCAAAAGAGAGATTAAGGAAGAACTTGATTTTCGTCAAATGGAACGGGCAAATGATACCGAACTTGGCGAAGGCTTGCTCGTGGATTATTTCTTGGGGTCTATATTAGAAGAGCAAGACTTAATCAATTTTATCGGTTGGTTTTATAGCGCAAAAGAATTAAAGAGATATACGTTTAAGGCGTGGAGAAAGTTAGGGAAAGTAAATGTAGAGGATTACATTACAGACTTTTTATTGAGGTGTAGTATGCCATTAAGAAGTTATATCATAAATACTTACGGGCATTTACTGCTTGGTTTTCAATTTATGTTTATGGAACTATTCAAAGAGATGTATCGGCGAATGGAGCTATTCCCTACGCCGAAAGGCAATTCGTATATCAAAGCGAACGAAGAATTAAAGAAAATCGTCAAACGGTTAAAGAAGAAAACGACGGAAGAAGAGTTTATTGAGTCGCGCGTTTTGCCCATTTTAGAAAAGGAAGAAAAAGCGCGAATAAAAAACTTTCAAAAGATTTATGGTAGAAAAGTTGGAAATGTGAAAAATTCTTCTTAAAGTGCAAAAAATAAAAAATTGCACTTTAAGATTGCACTTTAAACTTTTTTATAAACAAATAAAAATTTTTTCAAAAGTTGCGCATAAAAAGGGAATGCCCGTCGCTATATAGTGAGGGGACGAAAATAACTGAATAAAAGTAGGCAGTCTCACGGAGTAAAAACCGTGGGATTTTCTTATGCAAAAAATGAAAAGGGGGTGAGTCCAATGCATAATTTTTAGTCTTGCCGATAGACTTAAAACTTCGGCGTGGTCGTAAAAACTGCAAGCCGTCGTCGGGCTTACGACTTTTAAATTTATGGGAGAGGTATATTCGCTTGTTGGATAGCGAGGTACGCAAGTGGCACGCCACTTACCGAGCGAAACGCTCGCCTCGTTGGTGGAAGTTCTTCCCCCAAGCCCCTTTACGTCGGCGAAAAAACAAATTAGGAGGAAAATATTATAGAAGAAATTAAGAAGAAAACGGCAAAACGAAATCGTCCTTATTCCTATTCGTTTAGGGTGTCGGAAACGGAAAAGGCAACGATTGAAAGAAAAATTAAATTAAGCGGACAAAGTAAAACGGATTATCTCATACGCGCGCTTGCGGACAAGCCTATTATTTATATCGGCAACGGCAATGAGATTTTAGCCGAACTTAAACGGCAAGGAAACAATCTTAACCAAGCGGTAAAAAATAATTATTTTGGACGTGCAACACAAGACGAATTACTCGGCGCTATCAAAGAGTGTAAGTCTTTGTATAAGAAACTTTCAGATATGCTTGGAGGTGGATAATGCCACTTCTTAAATGTCAGTCAAGCAAAAGTACGCCACAAAAAGTTATGGCTTACGTGACGGATAAAAACAAGGCGGAATTTGTATCGGTAAGGAACTTGTTTGAAGATGAAGATTATGCCGAACAGTTTGAAGAGACGGCAAAACGGTTTGGTAAAGGCGAAAAGTTTGAAGAGCGTAAATATTATCATTTCAAATTGTCTTGTGATAGAAAAGATAAGGTTTCACCACAAGAAGCACATATTTACGCCGAAGAATTAACGGCTATACTTTTTCACGATTGTGAGTGCGTTATTGCGACGCATACGGATACGGACACTGTACATAGTCATATCGTCGTAAACGCTGTTCATCCCGTTACTGGTAAAAAACTGCGTATAACAAGAAAAGATTATACCGCAATGAAAGACGAAGCTAACCGATTAGGTAAAGAAATGGGCTTTTCAGAGATAGACTTTCGCAAGAAAGCAAAACATAATCGTACCGCCGAAGAACAACACATTATTCTTAAAGGTGGAACGAGTTGGAAGGAAGAACTGCGCGAAGTTATAGAAGAAGCCAAGCAAACGGCTTTATCTGAAGAAGAGTTTATATCGCATCTTTCCCTTTACGG
The DNA here is from genome assembly GCA_045542595.1 of Candidatus Scatosoma sp. Lineage (GTDB taxonomy): Bacteria > Bacillota > Clostridia > Christensenellales > Borkfalkiaceae > Scatosoma. Next base: position 133,032 of record JAZQLI010000004.1, read on the forward strand.
CGTAACGCTTAATAGAACGAAAACTGAATATTCATATTTGCACCCAAAAAAGAAAAAGCCTATCCGTGGGGCTAAACTCGGAGAAAATTATACTAAAAAGGAGATATTAAATGACATTAACAAGAATAGATACGGGGGAACAAGCAACTCCGTTATCGGAAATAGAGAAACGTACGGATGCGTACAAGGATATGACGGACAATCAACTACTTCGAGAAGCATTGGCGAAATCGAGCGTGAACTGCAACGGCTTAATCAAGAATCAGAATGCGCTCGTCAAGGGCTTGACGGACGAAGTGAAATCGCTAAAAGAGAACAACGAGTACGAGATGAGAAGAATGACTCGATTAGTAACGGCGACGGTGGACGAGTTTCGGGAAGTAGCGAGGGAGGAACGTCAGTTCAAAACGGAAATAAGTCAAACTATAAAAAACGAGATTACTCGTTCAGTAAATGACGTGCAAGACTACGCTAAAAAAGCAGTGGACGAAAGTGTGAAAGAGGTTAAGGAAGAACTCAAAACAACCGTAAAAGAAATTCAAAAACAACGCGAAGAAATGCAAGTGGAAGGCGGTTTTAGAAAGTTTATGTTTTGGGCTACACCGATACTTCTATTTGCGCAAAGCATTGCAATGGCACTTTTACTATTAAGATAAAACTATTTTCTCAAAAGAATATAAAACAGCTTAACTATCTCGTGATATCACGGTATAATAGACGTAAATAAAAATTATGGAGGCTTATATGAACGTAGAAGAAATCATTAGAAAGGTGGACGCGAACGAAGGGTTAACTGTGGAAGAGATTAAAATCTATGAAAAAGCTGTTAAACCTAAAAAGCACGTTTACGGTAAATACGGAACACTTGCAAAAGAGTATATCGAAGAACATAACTTGGGTAAATTGTTAAGCTTGGCAGGGCAACTGCCTGAATATTTGCACGGTGTAGATAAAGCAGCCGAAGAACTGTATGACGTTATGTGGGATAAGCTTTCTAAAAGTGAAGAGTATCGTCATACGGGAAATTACTTGGAAGACGTAAAAAGAATCAACGCTATGAAACAAGTGATAGAGGAAGAGATTTTAAGCGAAATCGTTTATATTTAAGGAGAAAATACAATGGAAAAACAATTAACGCCCAAACAAAAGGCAAGACAAAAGTATGAACTTTTGCATAAGGAAGAGCGTGAAAAGGCGACCAAGCAGTTTAATACGCGGCTTCCCGTCAAAGAGTATGACGAAATTACTTTTTTCTTAAAAGAGAAGAAAATCCCAAAAGTAGATTTAATTAGAATGGGATATCAAGCGTTATTACAAGAATTTAAGAAAGAAGACTAACAGCGGAACGCATTGTGCGCTTAACACACCCGTAATTTTCGGGAATAGACAAGGAGAAAAATTATAAAATAGGGCAACCGTGCTTATCTTTCCGTTAAAAGTGTGGTTGCATTACCTATAAAATAAAAAATAAGGAGAATTGACAAATAAGGAATTAAACAAAGTATTAGAAGGAATTAAGTACGTACCAAACGAAAACGAGCGAGATGAAATCACGCAAATTATTTTGAAAGCGGCAAACGATAGCATTACGCTCAAAAAATTGAAAAAGATGACCGCCACCGTGGGAAAGGGGGAGTCATCGGATTTAGAACAAATCGGGACACGCGGATTTATCAAATTCAGTAAAAAGGAGATAAATAAGATGCCCGAAAGATATCAAAAAATTTTTATAATAGACGATAAAATGGTGAGTTTCCGTTTTCATAACGGTTCCTATCACGCGAGATATCGTCGAAAAGGTTACAATATAGAGGTTTGTGCGAAGAGTTTTGAATTGATGAAAAACAAGTTCATTGATAGACTAAATAAAATCGAACGTGAACGCGCGCTCAATCAATTCCCGACGTTCGGCGAATTTCTAACCGAGTGGTTAGCCACCAAAAAACGGACGGTAAAGGAAACGACCTACAAAAGCTACGTTGGACTTTGCGAATTCAATTTATTGCCCCGTTTTGGCGAGAAAACCTTGAACGAGATTACGAGAAAGGACGTGCAGGATTTCGTGTTCGAGTTGACCGACGCAGGAAAAAACCGAACGGCGCATAAAACGGTGCAACTGATGACGGCAATGTTCAACGTTGCAATGGAAGATTATCCAAATCTTCGTTCGCCAATGACGAAAATCGTACTCACCCATTACGAAGCGAAAAAGGGTAGCGCGTTGTCCAAGGCAGAAGAAAAGGAATTAATCGACTATTGCAAAGCAAATTCGAGTTATCAAGGTAATTCGGCAATACTTGTCTTGCTCTATACGGGAATGCGCGTAGGCGAGCTTGCGAGTATGCGAAAAGACGGCGAATATATCTATTGTGAGTCGGAAAAAATTCGTCTTGGTCGCAAACAGGTTATCCGTAAGATACCCATTTCACCGATGATGAAGCGCGTCTTGCCTATGATTGATTTCGACGTAGCGAAAACGACGAAAAAATCAACGGTGCGTGATGCATTAAAGCGAGTGTTTCCCGAAAGACACGTACACGAGTTCCGTTATACCTTCATAACGAGAGCAAAGGAATGTGGTGTAAACCCCGAAGTGGTAATGCTTTGGGCGGGACACGAATCGGATAGCGACGTGAAAACGAGTAAAGTGGATAGGGGATATACGACCTATTCGGAAGAATACTTGCTCGACGAAGTTCACAAAATTGAGTATGATTTGTGAGAAATTAACAAAAATAAAGGCAAAAGCCCCGAAAACGACGAAAAAAGGGCAAAAATAGGGGTAAAAAGCCCAAAATCTTTTCCCCAATTTTTCCCCAAAGGCAAGAAAATGGGGTAAAACCCGAAGATTTTACCCCATTTTCTGGTGCCGATGACCGGACTTGAACCGGTACGAACTCTCGTTCGAGGGATTTTAAGTCCCTTGCGTCTGCCTATTCCACCACATCGGCGACTAAAAATGTTAAATTTTCACAAAATTTCCTGAAATTTTCGACGCATATGCTTTTAAGTCCCTTGCGTCTGCCTATTCCACCACAGCGGCTGATGTTTTTGAAAGCCTCCGCGCGTCTGCGCAGAGGCTTTTTGGGGGCGCCACCCGGATTTGAACCGGGGGATAAAGGTTTTGCAGACCTTGGCCTTACCACTTGGCTATAGCGCCTTCTCTGCTTGCCTTACGGCAATTAAAGAAATAAAAAACAGCACGGATTATTTTGGAGCGGGAAACGAGATTCGAACCCGCGACATTCACCTTGGCAAGGTGACGCTCTACCACTGAGCTATTCCCGCATACATCATCCGCACTGTTTTTTTGATGGTGGAAGTTATAGGGTTCGAACCTATGACCCTCTGCTTGTAAGGCAGATGCTCTCCCAGCTGAGCTAAACTTCCGTCGAAAGCTTATATACTATACCACATCTAAAAAAGAAAGGCAAGCGTTTTTACGCCTTTTTTAAAAAAAATTTAAAAAAATTTTCTGCGCGAATTTTTTCGCCTTTTACCGAGTAAACGTCTTACAGTTATTTTATGAAAAAAGTATATAAAACGTGAAAAATAAGGGAGAGTATACCTATTGCGGTAAAATAAAAAAAATATTATTTTAATTGTTTACAAACGGAAAAATGCGTTTATATATAATTGTAAACCACTTCTAAAGGTTGACAAAGCTTCGACGGTGTGGTATACTAAATAAAAATGATAAAGAGGTATTATATGAAGTACGCATTAAGAGGCATCACCGCTGAAGAACTCAATTTTTCTATGAACCGTATCAAAATGGAGAAAGATACGAAGTTTGAAATTAAACCTCAATTTTCCCGTACGGTTAGACGTGTACAAGAAAACGACAAGCTTTGGTTTTTGGCGTTGGAAGTAAAAATCGAATCCACGGAAGAATCGCCGAAGCCTTTCAACTTGAAAGCTCGTCTTGTAGGCGTGTTTGAAGCGGAAGAAGTGGAAACCGATTTGGACAGACAAGATTTGGTTATCAATATGACGGAAATCGTATATCCTTATCTTCGCGCGGCAGTAGGTTCGTTGACGGCAAACGCGTTTATTCAACCCCTGATGTTGCCCGTTATTCCCGCTGGAACAATGTTCCCTGAAGATAGGGGAGAAGCTCCGCAAAACTTAAACTAACGACGGATATCGAAACGCCGCTTCACAAGGAAGCGGCGTTAGTTTATTGTATTAGAGTTTTTGTTGTTTCATCCATACGGACATTACCCATTTATGGGGCAAGAGTTTGGTGAGTAACGTTTGCGCTTTTGCCTTAAAACCGTACATAGAAAATTCCTTTTTCTTTTTGGCGTCTTTCCACGCGCGCGAAACAATTTGGTGCGGTTCGTACATTGCTACGTATTTCTTTACGACGGGCGTGTCTTGTTCCACAGCGCGCTTGAAAAATTCGGTTTTCGTCCAAAACGGACACACGCACATACACCGTGCGCCGCGGCTTTTCATTAGTTCTCTATTAAACGCTCTGCCAAACGATAACACGAACGATTTCGTTGCGCCGTACGTCGCGATATACGGAATAGGTTGAAAGGCTGCCACCGAAGAAACGAGCATAATCAAGCCGTCCTTTTCCATATACGGAGCAACCACGCGCGCACCTGAAACAATCGCGCGGCAGTTTAAATCGACCATATTTTCTAAAGTATGCAAATCGTCGTCTAAAACCGCCGTAAAACGCCCGAAACCGGAAGCGCAAATCAAATATTTAACCGAAGGCGTTTCTTCGCGTAAAGCGGCGTTTAACACGTCGAACGATTGCGATTTGGATAAATCGAGTGCAAAGGTGCGAACGGGAACGTCGGTGCGTGTTTGCAGTTCGTCTAATTTATCTGCACTGCGTGCAATTACCCAAATTTCGTCTAATCCTTCTTTGCGTTCGTTTAGCGATAAGAAAAACGCCTTGCCGATGCCGCTGGAAGCACCCGTAACGATAGCGATACGTTTCATATAAATTTACTCCTGATTATATAAATCTTGCAAATAATACGCTTGTGTCCAAGCGGTTTTTCCTTCGTTGTCCACCACGCGAAGACGGAAATAACAATCGTCTTCCTGCAAAAAAAATTGCGCGGAATGTAAACTTTCGCCTTTAGGTGCGATAGCCGCTTTCGCGCGTCTGCCGCGCGTTACCAAGTCGATTTTTTTACAAGGGGAAGTCTTGATAGATACCGTATTGTTTTCGTATACGAGTGAGAAAATTTGCGGACCGATAGACGCGTAAAATTCACCTTTTTTCAAGGCTTGCATCACGGTAGAATATTCTAATTTATCGGCGTTCACGCATATCCAACCGCCGTAAGCATCGCCGTAGGGGTTAGACGGATCGCCGTTGCCGTGATTATCGTCGCAAGCGGTGCAATATAATTTTTTTCCTTGACGGAGTAATTCGTCGTAGACGTGTTCGTCGTCGCCGCGCCAGTTTTGTCTACAACCGTGATTGTAAATTTCCACGGCAAATAAGCCTTCATAGTTAAAATAATGCTTGGCGTTTTCCAAAGACCAACCGGGGTGGTTGTAGGAGACCAAGAAACCCTGCTCGTTTGCCGTTTTAATAACTTCGTTGACGTTTTCGATGGTGAGCGTTCTATCGAAATCACCCGTCGTTTGTGCTAACAGATGACGATATTCGTCTTTGATATAATGGTCGGCGGCTTGGCAATAACAAGGCGTTTTGACGTTATGCGGCTCTAGCGCGTAAATATTCAAATGACAAACGCGCATATACGGTGCGGCTAAAGACGATAACTTGGGGAATTCTTTTAAAGCGAGTTCGCAAGCGGTAATCGCCAAAAAATTGTCGTCCGTCAAACGGGAATTGTCTATCAAATGTTCGTGGTCGGTAAAGGCGATAATCGAATAACCTTGCGACGTATAATCCGATTTCAATTCGTCTACGGTACGCGCGCCGTCCGAATAAACGGAGTGGCAATGCAAGTTTGCTTTATAAAAACGTTTATTTTCGTCCAATAAAACTTTCATAATGCAATTTCCTTGTCTTTATAGTAATACTTTTTGTCTTTTTCTTCGATAGGGCGTAATACGCGGCAGGGATTGCCGACTGCCACAACGTTTGCAGGTAAATCTTTAGTAACGATACTGCCTGCACCTACCACGGTATTATCTCCGATAGTAACGCCGGGTAGAACGATAACGCCTGCGCCCAGCCAACAGTTTTTACCGATATGCACGGGCATATTGTATTGATAGCCCTTTTCGCGTAAAGCAGGTAATATAGGGTGCGCTGCCGTGGCAATGGTTACGTTAGGACCTATCATTGTGTAGTCTCCGATATAAATATGCGTATCGTCTACACAAGTTAAATGGAAGTTGGCGTATACGTTTTTACCTAAATGTACGTGCTTGCCGCCCCAGTTAGAATAGAAAGGCGCTTCGATATAACAATTTTCTCCTACTTCCGCCAACATTTCTTTTAAAAGCGCTGCACGCTTGTCCTGTTCTAAAGGACGGGTGGCGTTGAAATCGTATAATGCATCCAAGCATTGTAATTGCTCGCTCATAATTTCATCGCCCATAGGCAGGTATAACTCGCCGGTGTGTAATTTGTCTTTTTCACGCATAGTTTTCTCCTAAAAACAACCGTACCGTGTATGCGTTGAAATGAAAACGACTATACCGTGTACAATTTGAGTTTTAATATTCGGCGCTTTGAATAACGCCGCCGCCAAGGCAGTTGATTCCGTCGTATAATACGGCGTATTGTCCTTCGGTTACCGCGCGCTGTTTTTCCGCGAACTCGATATGCAGGCTATCGTCGTCGTTTACGCGGACAAGTACGTCTTGGTCGGGTTGACGGTAACGGAATTTTGCTTTGCAGGTAAATTCCTTTTTAGTAGGTTTTGCAGGTATCCAGTTAAAGCCCGATACTTCGCAGGATTTCGAATATAAGGGGGTTTCGTCGCCGTGGGAAACGTAGAGTGCGTTGTTTTGCAAATCCTTTTTTACGACGAACCATCTACCGCCTTCTTCTTCGCCTTTGATGCCGCCAAGGTCCAAACCGCGTCGTTGTCCAAGCGTGTAATACATCAGTCCGTCGTGTTCGCCAACTTGCTTTCCCGATAAATCGAGTATCTTTCCACGGCAAGCGGGTAAATAGGTGGATAAGAATTTTTTAAAATTGCGTTCGCCGATAAAACAAATGCCCGTACTGTCTTTTTTCTTGGCGGTTGCTAAACCGTTTTTCAAAGCAATTTCACGTACCAACGGTTTTTCGATATCTTGTAAGGGGAATAAAACGTCGGCAAGTTGTGCTTGAGAAAGTTGGTTTAAAAAGTACGTTTGGTCTTTGTTTTGGTCTTTGGCTTTTTGTAATAAATGCACTCCGTTTTTGTGGGAGATTTTACAATAGTGCCCCGTAGCGATATAATCCGCGCCCAGTTTTTTGGCTTCTTGTAAAAACGGTCCAAATTTAATTTCACGGTTGCAAAGTACGTCGGGGTTGGGCGTTCTGCCTGCCTTGTATTCGGCAAGGAAATAGGCAAACACTCTATCCATATACTCTTGGGCGAAATTGACGGTGTAATAGGGGATATCTAAAAGCGCGCTTACACGGCGCACGTCGGCGAAATCGTCTTCGGCGGTGCAACAACCGTTTTCGTCCGTTTCGTCCCAGTTTTGCATAAATAAACCGATAACGTTGTAACCTTGCTCCTTTAAGAGTAACGCCGCAACCGAACTGTCTACGCCGCCGCTCATACCGATAACCACCGTTTTCGACATACTTTTTTGCTCCTTAAAAAAAATTTTTGGTAAATTTGCAAATATTATACCATAAACGCTTGCAAAATGAAAGCAAAAAATAGTAAAATATAATAGCTTTTTAAAAGAAAAGTAATTTTGAAGAACGTACTTGTAGTGTAATTGGATAACATTACGTTCTCCGATTGTACGTCGGAAATTCCAACAGGAATTTCTTTTGCAAAGCAAAGCCCTGCGGTTCGAGTAAAACTGAATAATACGTACTCGTAGTGTAACTGGATAACATTACGGCCTCCGACGCCGTCGAGTCTGGGTTCGAGCCCCAGCGGGTACACCAAAACACCCCTTTGAGGGGTGTTTTTGTATCTCGCCGTATCGGCGAGAACTTTTTAAAAACAATTTACACAAATAAACGTTTTGGACGGTTTTTGTTGAGGCGTTTGCGTTGAATTTGTGTTATAATAATCTTGCTCGAGCAGAAAACAACGTAAAAAAAGGAGAAATATTATGAATACGGATAAAATTTATGCAGAACAAATTGCTAACGAATACGCGCCCAAGCAGGCGTCGAAAGTAAAAGCCTTAAAAAAGCTGGACGCAAAAG
>JAZQLI010000005.1:0-35937 GCA_045542595.1 Candidatus Scatosoma sp.
TCGTTTGGGTGGTTCAAGCGGTGGCGCTCGCCCAAAAGCGCACGTGAAGATTGACGGCGAATCTTGGATCGTTAAATTTCCCTGTAATTATGATCCGAGAAATATAGGCGAAAAGGAATATGAAGCAAATCGTCTTGCTCGCGCTTGTGGAATTAACGTTAGCGAATTTAAGTTATATCCGTCTAAAATTTGTAGTGGATATTTTGGAACGAAACGTTTTGATAGGGGAGGAGTGAAGAAATTGCATATGATTTCGCTTTCTTCCATTTTGGAAACGACGCACCGTATTTCTAATTTGGATTATATGCATTTGTTTCAGGTAATTAAAGAGATTTGCGTTGACCAAGAAGATTTATACGAAGCGTATCGTAGAATGTGTTTTAACGTATTTTACGGCAATCGTGATGACCACGGTAAGAACTTCGCTTTTTTATATAATGAAGAAAAAGGGGGATACGAACTTTCGCCTGCGTATGATATTACGCCTACGCCGAATAAGCCTGAACACGAAATGACGGTTCTTGGAAACGGTTGTCCTACGGAAAGTGATTTATTAAATATTGCAAAAGAAATAAGGCTTTCCATAAAGGAATGTAAAGAGATTATAGGTATAGTTAAATATGTGTTGAAAAACAAGTAAACATTTACATTTAAGTTTATATATAAGAAATTGTAAAATTATATGTGGAAATGTATTACCGACCTTTCAGGCAAGAACCTTTTGAAAGAAGGACAGAAACTCGTTTATTAGATAGGGGAAACATAATTTTTATGTGCCAAAACTTGACAAAAATATGTGCGAAGCGCAAAACAACTAAATATTTGTACAAAAAACTTGTTTGGACATTATGTCTTATATATTGAATAGTTAAAAACAGAATATGGTATTCAAAAAAACTAAATGTGGAAAAATGATAATATCGTACATTCTAAAACCGAAAGTCATTGACATTTCGTAATAAAAATTGTATACTTTATTTATCAAAAATAAGGAGCAAATTTATGCGATTTTATCCTATACATATGCATTTGCATTGTTCGCACGAACAGTCGGCGTCGATTGCTTCGCATATGTCCCATGCTGCGGCGCTTGGTATAAAGCATATATGGACGACGGAACACGACACTCGTATGGGAAAAAAGAAAAAAGCGATTCCTTTATTTTATTTTCCTGAAAAAACTTTATACGTGACGTTGCCAAACGGAGCACAGGTAGGTTTTAAGGAAGAAGAAGGAAATAACGGATATTATGCCTTTGAAGATACGAAAAAAGGTATTGCTTTATTGGTTGGAGCAAGAGAAAATAAAAAAGAAAGTTTGTATTTTTATTCAAAAGGGAAAGCGCATTCAGACGCGTTATTTTCTCGCTTGACGGTGGAAATGAACGCAGACATGGTATCCCTGTTCGCTGAAAATGGGCGTATCATGGTCGAGTTTATTTTATCGGCGCAACCACCTTCTTACACGCAGGCGCGACTTTCGTACGTACTTGGCAAAATGCCCGATGAAGAAGAAAATGTACAATATTTGCCTATGCCTACGTCGCAAAACGGAACGTACGTATTTCCTTTGTATAAAGACGTAAGCGAAAAAATCGGCGGAGTAGACAACGCGCTTTGTAATATTCGTGTAATCGTAGAAGACGGCGCACAAATGCGGTTTTATACGTTTGCGTTTAAACGGGAAATCGAATTTGAAAAACTTCGTCAAGAACAAATAAAGTTGGCGAAGAAGATTGGAGAAAAATGGGGGGTGACTCCGTTTGTCGGTTTTGAAATTACAGGCGCAGGAAATCATAAAAACTGTTATTCAACAACTGTGCCCGTTATCGATTACGACAAATTCGATTATAAGGTAAGCAATGAACAAGCGATAGAACACGTAAAAAAATACGGCGGCATTTTTTCGTGGAATCACCCCTTGTCGGGGCATTACAAGCAGGATAAAACGCAGGAAGAATGCATAAACGCTCTTGCGGAAACGTTGATTGCCGCGCGCGCATACGGCGCTACGTTAATGGAAGTGGGATTTCCCTTTGGGCGCGACGGCTTCGAAGCCGAGCATTATATACGTCTTTGGGATATACTTGCTAAAAACGGTATTTTCATCACGGGCGACGGCGATAGCGATTGTCATGATGCAGGCGCGGACGGTTGGACGGAAGGAAATAATTTCTGTACGTTTGCAGGGTTAGACGACACGGACGAACCTACGGAAGAGAACTTTATTAAAGCGTTTTGTCGCGGTTCGGTATGGGCGGGGAATCCCGTCAAGATAAAAAATCTTCGTTTTACTTGCGGTGATAAGCCTATGGGCAGCGTGGTTGTCGGCAAACAGGCGACGGTGCAGTTTGAAACGGAGAACGTAAAAGACGGCGGATGCGCCGTTTGGGTGGTCAACGGTAAAAAACAAGAGCGTATGGAAATCTACGAGGGAAAGGCGTTTGGTGCGTGCACGTTGCAATGCGAACAAAAATACAATTTCGTGCGCGTAGAAGTATACGGCGCGGACGGCACGTTAATCGCCCTTTCCAACCCTATTTATTTGGTGGAAAACGAAAAGGACGTCCCCAATGAAGCAATGGAAAACGGAAGGAGATAAACAAATGAGAATATTTATGACTCGTCACGGTCAAGTAGACGCAAAAACGTATTATCACGGCGACGCTTCCCGTCCTGAATCTGATCCGCCTTTAAGCGCGTTGGGACGCGAACAAGCGCGCCTTACGGGCATTAAATTAAAAGAATTACGTTTTGACGGGTATATTTTTTCTTCACCGTACGATAGGACGTTGGAAACTGCGGAAATTATCGCAAATGAATTAGATTTACCGTTTACGACGCTTGCTTGTTTACACGAACTTTCCTATTATTCGCAAGACGATAAAAAGTATCAAGGTCTTATGCATATGGATGAAATTGTGGCGCGTTATCCACACGCACAAGCCAACCCTGATATGCCATATCCTTGGTGGGCGAAAGAAAAAGAAGAATTACACGACGTAATGAACAGAGTGAAAAATGGACTTGCACCGTTGCTACCCACTTTGCCAAAAGATAAAGACGTATTGCTTGTTGGGCATGCCGCTACGGCGGTGGCGTTGCGGCACGTATTCGAATGTGAAGACGATATTCGTGGATTCCATTGGAACTGTCTTTTGGGTTTGCTCTATTCTTCAAACGGCAAAAGTTATAGCAATGATTGTTCGCATTTACCCGACGAGTTGCTTACAGGTAATTATTTGATATATACAGACAATAAAAAGAAAGCCGATACGGACTTTGCACGGGCGAAAGCCTTTTTGAAAGAAAATAAAGGAAGTAAAGTATTGCATATCGGGGATACCGAATCGGCTTGTTATCACTACTACAAAACGTTGATTGAAACTGTCAAACCCGACGTGATTATTCATACGGGAGATTTGTCGGATGAATTAAAAGCAGGTAGAGTGGAAAGCACTCGGCCTGCTTGGCGTGCAACCGTACCGCAAATTTTAAAAATTATGAGCGAATCAGGCGCGCGCGTTTTGATTGTTCCCGGTAATAACGATTTGGAAGACGAATTACGAGTGATTGCGCCGAATGTGGAAATCATAGAAAGAAATACCGTACTCGATTTATATGGGACGAAAGTTTCGCTTTGTCACGAATTAAACCGTATGGATCCTAACGTACAGGCGGACGTATATTTATACGGACACGGTTTAACGGGAGAAACGCGGACGCCCGAAGATAACGTGCGCGACGGAAAACGGTATTTTAACGCCGTTTGGGGTGCAACGTTGCATGTGTTTGAAAAAGACGCACATTTTATTTTACCGAAAGTCTACGTTTGACACGTAAAAATTGACGTATCTGGAAAATTCTTCTCTTGGAAAGGGGTGACGTTTTACGCTTGTGAAACGAAAATCGTCTATTCTTTTGTACGGAGTGAAAGAAAGATACGTAGTTATATAAAGTATAAAAATAAAAGAACGGCTTCAAAAGAAAACCGTTCTTTTTATTTTATTTGTCAAGGGTAAAATAATGAACAATATAAGCGAAAATGAAACTATAAAAAAGTGAAATAAAGGTAAATTATTGACTTTACACCTACAATAGTTTATACTAAAATCGCAATTTATGATTTTGGTTCGTATTGATGACGGTATTGCAAAGGTGAAACGCCTACGTTTTTTCGAAAAGATTTACAAAAATAATTTGCCGAAGAAAAGCCTACGATAGATGAGATTTTTTCTATGGAGTATTTTGTATCTACAAGCAAACGTTTCGCTTCGTTTAATTGCAACGACAGTTTGTATTGCGAAACGGTCATTTGGTTCGACTGGAAAAAACATTTACATATCCACGTTTTGGAAAAATTAAATTCTTTGGCTATATCGTCTAACGTAAAATTCTTTTTGTAGTTTGTGTTGACGTAGTCCATAATTTTCAAAATTGTGGGGGAAATCATATAGTTAAGAGAATCGTTTTTTAGCGAAATATCCGCGTCGACCAGTTCTTCTTCCGCTTCGTAGATAAGATGAAGTAAATAACCGAATTTTAAAGAAATTAAAACGTGTTTATTATGCGCTACCGATTCGTTAATAGAAAACAAATCGTCGAATACTTTCTTAATTGCTTTCATTTTATCCAACGCAAGTCGAATGACCGCTTTTTTCTCTAATTGGTTTAAAAATTCAATTTGCGTAGGGGAAAGCATATCGGGAGAAACGCCGATAAGAATACGTTCAAACGGACCTTTCTCAAATTTATGTAAGGTATTCGGTTTTGTGACGATGAGTATATTGTCGTCAATTTGATAATATTTATTATCGCAAAAATACGTACGAGAACCTTTTAATTGGAAGTATAACTCGTAATAACTATGCGAATGCAAATATAGCATACAACTGGCTTCTGTTAATTTGGAATGGGAAATATCAAAAAAACTCATAGTATTTCACCGCCTAAGTAAAAATAGTATACTAAAATTGTAGCAAAAACAAAACGAAATGTCAATATAAAAAACTAAAATAATTATTTGGAGAGAAGAAAAATGCTAAGAATAAAAGGAATTGATATTATCGAAGAAAAAAGCGAATTGCTCTACGCGCCTAAGTTTACGGAAGAACTGTTAAAAAAGGATTTCGAAATTTCGGCAGGGCAATGGACGGTAGAAGGCGATTATTTAATCGGCTATATGGAAGAAGACGGTGGCGGATTGATTTATTCGCACAAGCACTATTTGGGCGACGTTTTGCTTGATTTTTATGCGAAAACAGTTGCACCGTACGATAACGATTTAAACTTCACCTTTTGCTCGGATGGGTGGAATTATGAAATCAACAAACCCAAAGCAGGCTATATCGGCGGTTTGCAGGGCTGGTGGTTAGGCAAAACGGGTATTGAAAAAACCCCGTATGAATGTAATGTGGAGGCGCTTACCGCGATGCACCATTTTGTTCCGGGACAGGAGTATCATATCCAAGCAGGTAGAGTGGGCAAAAAAGTGTTTTTATTCGTCGACGGTGTGTTGGCGGTGGAGTTGAGTGATAACGAGCCTGTTGAGCAATTCGGCAGAGTAGGACTCGGGGTATACGCAAGTAAAATCGCGTTCCGTGATTTTAAGGTGTATAAACCGTATACGCAGGATTTTAAAATTACCTACCAAGAAATGAGAAGGGGAGAGAATAAATGAAATACCCTTTAAGAGATTGCGCCACAGGGAAGTTAGACGAAGAAATCAAAACCAGTTTTAGCGTTTCGGAAAAAGACGGTATATTGACCTTTGTGTTCGAAGCGGAAAATAGCGGCGGGTATTGTCCTTTTAAGAATTATAACGATATTCACTCCAAAGGGGACGCGTGTGAACTTTTGATAGGTAGCGATCCTGAAAGACGAGTATATTACGAAATAGAAGTAAGTGCGCAAAACGTGCTTATGATTTGTAAAATGCAATATAACGGCGAAACGGCAGACGAAATACTTCTTGATATGGATTTCGTTAAGAAACCGTTTGTGAACAGCGACGTTATTTGGAAAAATAACGGTTATGTCGCTACGTTAGAATTCCCGATAGAGAACATTTTAACGGGCGACGGGGCAATATTTTTTAACGCTTATCGTATTGAAACGAAAAACGGAACGCGTATGGACGATGAAAAATTGTTATATGCGCTCAACCCGACGATGCGTAGAAAATTTCATACACCGAGCCGCTACGTTTGGTTGAAAGAATATTTAGGAGATTGTAAATGATATATCAAGTATTATTTGACGATGAACTCGTTGTCTATTGGGATAGACCGCAAGAATGCGAAAAAGGCTATAAATACCGTGTGTCCTACAACGGGGAAACGGTATACGTAAATAGCACACATTTTGAATTGCACGGTTTGTCGCCAGAGAGTATGGTATCTATGAACGTGGTGTTGGTAGACGCGAATGGGGAATGGATTGCAGACGTTGGCGAAACGCTTTGTAAACTCCCGAAAGCGAAGAAAAGAATAGACGTCAGCAAGCCGCCGTATAACGCGGTGGGCGACGGAAAAACGTTGCAAACGGCAATTATTCAAAAAGCGTTTGACGATTGTCAGGCGGATGAGTGTGTATATTTCCCCAAAGGCGTGTATTTGACGGGTGCACTCAACGTGCATAGCGATAGTGAAATTTATTTGGACGAGAATGCCGTATTACAAGGTACGGCAAACGTGGAAGATTATCTTCCTAAAATAAAGAGCCGTTTCGAGGGGATTGAAGGTATGTGTTATCGCTCTTTAATCAACATGGGCGAATTGGACAGAAACGGTGGATATAATTGTAAAAACGTAATAATTCGCGGTAAAGGAGGTATCGTTGGCGGCGGCAAACCGTTGATGGATAATTCCATTGCCGCCGTGGTAAAAGAACGTACGGAACAATACGGCGAAAGCGAAGAACATATCAACGTGGCTTGGCGTACGCGCGGACGGCTTATCAATATCAGCAACGCGCAAAACATCGTCATTTACGGCATTGAAGCGGGTATGGGACCTGCTTGGAATATCCATATGATTTATTCGGATAACGTCGTGACAGCGGGTTGTTATATCCATTCCGAAGAAGTGAACAACGGGGACGGCTGGGACCCCGATTCGTCTACGAATTGCACGCTTTTCGATTGTGATTTCAACACGCGAGACGATATCGTTGCTATCAAATCCGGGAAGAACCCCGAAGGCAACGTGATAGCGCGTCCGTCCAAATATATTAAGGTGTTCGATTGTCGTTGCACGCACGGACACGGGCTTGCTGTCGGTAGCGAAATGTCGGGTGGCGTTAGCGACGTATATATTTGGGATTGTGATATTGAAAGTTCTCGTTGCGGTTTGGAAATTAAGGGGACGAAAAAGCGCGGCGGTTATGTAAAAAATATCCACGTTTCCAACGTGGCAAACTCGATAATTGCTATCCGTCAAGTGGAATATAACGACGACGGCAAAGGGGCAAGTACGCCGCCTGTATTTGAAAACTATTATTTCAAAGACGTATCGGCTACAGGTATTATCGTATTGCATACGGGCGAACGGAGAAAAACATCGCATATTTGTTTGCAGGGGTTTGACGAAGAATATCCAATTAGAAACGTATTTTTTGAGAATGTCACATTAAAAAACGTGGAAAAAGATTCTTTCCAAACGATTGAGATGCAGTTTACAAAAAACGCCTATTTTAAAAATGTGATTTGTGAAGGAAAATGATAAAGATTGCTTTTCTTCTATCTTTTTCGGTTTTAGTAAAAAATTAAACTGATAAGCCTAAAATAGTAAATTATCAAATTTTCCCATTTTTTTATTCTTGAAAACTATTGATTTTTCAAGAAGAAATGTATTATAATAGGCTTAGGTTTTCAAAAGGTGTAAAAATTGAAGGCAAGTTTGAGAACGCACCCCGCGGGGTGTTTGTCGTGCAACGACAAACAAAAAAACATTTATCCGTCAAAAAAGGATAAAGAACGAATGAATTTATGAACGAGGTATCTATGGAACAAACGACACAAGAAACAAAAGAAACGAAGGGATTTAAGTTTCCGTTTTTCTCCCAAAAGAAGAAAAGTTCTAAAAAATCCTTTAAACGCGAAGCGTTGGTATTTAATTACCTTTGTTTGCTAATTCCCATTTTACAATGGCTAATCACGTGGTTATACGTGAATATTCAAACTATTTTGATGGCGTTTCAACATCCGTTCACGGGTGAATTTGACAATACGTTTTTCAACTATCAATGGTTATGGTGGATGCAACTCAATTTAGATCCTTCCTCCAGCGCGTATCAAGGTTCGTTGATGATGGCGTTCAAAAATACTATGATGTTTTTTGGGATTGATTTATTAATCGTATTACCTTTAAGCGTTGTCATTGCTTACTTTATTTATAAAAAGATAGCAGGCTATAAGGTGTTCCGTATTGCGTTCTATTTACCGTCCGTTATTCCGGCAATCGTTATGACGACGGTATATAAAGACGTTACGGGTTCGGGCGGGGTTATTGACCAATTGTTCCCCGGTATCGTACCACAGGCAGGGCTATTGGGAGATCCTTCGACGGCGCTCGGTGCGGTAATCGTGTTCGTGTTGCTTTGTAGTTTCACTACCAACGTGTTGCTCTTTTCAGGCGGTATGGCTCGTGTGCCGTTAGAAGTATTGGAAGCGGCGAAAATCGACGGTTGCGGACCGTTTCGAGAAATTATCAGTTTAATTGTGCCTTTGGTGTGGCCTACACTTACAACGCAAATTATTTTGGCGTTCACGAAGATGTTCAACGGCGGCGGACCGATCATGATGTTGAGTGGCGGTCAACACGGTACGATGACCATTTCGTATTGGCTGTTCTATTCGATAGCAGGCGATGGTAGAAACGCCATTGCGGCAGGCGGCGGCGCAGGCGTGTATTACGTATCCGCAGTAGGTTTGTTATTGACGGCAATTGCCGTGCCGATCGTATTGTTTGTACGGCATATCTTCAATAAAGTAGAAGCGATAGAATACTAAGGGGGGTGGAAGAAATGGAAAAAACGAATAAAAAATTATTTCGTAAAATCAAAAAAGACGAAGGCTTCCAAAACCGTTCCTTGGTGGAAAAAATTGTTTTCGGTATCGTATTCGTACTCTTTTCGATTTATGCGGTACTGATTGCCTATCCTTTGGTGTATTTGCTAATCAAATCGTTGCAATATACGAAAGATTACATAGGCGCTACGTGGACGGGGGACGGCGTGCCGCCAACCTTTTATTTCCCTAGCGGTATTGATTTTACAAACTATATAAGCGCGTTTACTGAAATGAAACAACCTACGGCAGAAGGCGAAATAGGCTTAATCGGTATGACGTTTAACAGTATTTGGTACGTGGCGATACGTATTGTGTTCAACGTACTTGCTTGCGCGGTGACAGGATATAACTTGGCAAAATATAAATTCCCCGGATGCAATCTTATTTACGGTATCGCAATTTTTTCGATGACGATTCCCGTAGTAGGTACTACCGGTTCGTTGTATAAACTTGCATCCGATTTAATGATTGTCAACACGCCTTTGTGGGTGGTTTTGATATCGCTCGGCGGCTTTGGGTTTAACTTCCTTGTTATGTATGGATTTTTTAGCAACGTATCTTGGAGTTATGCCGAAGCGGTGTTCTTAGACGGCGGCGGACACTTTACTGCGTTTTTCAAGGTTATGTTGCCGCAAGCGACACCTTCGCTTATAACGCTTGGTATTCTTGGGTTTATCGGCTATTGGAACGACTATACCACTATGTTGATGTTCTTGCCCAGTTATCCCACGCTTGCGTCGGGGTTGTACGTACTTGATTTGGCAATGAGAGATCAACGCCCGATCTATTTTGCAGGGCTTGTGATTATGTTAATACCCGTTCTTACCGTGTTTGCAGTATTTTCCGATTTGTTTATGGGGAATATGACAGTAGGCGGATTAAAAGGCTAAAAAAATAAAAATAAAAGATATATAGGAGAACAAAGATGAAAAAGATGTGGAAACAAATTTCAGCACTTGCTTTGACGGGCTTAATGGGGCTTGCTGCCGTAGGTTGCGGCGGTTCGACAGGTGGCAATAGTTCGACGGGCGGCGGAACGAGTTCGGGTGGAAGTACTACGATTACGTTGCCTTCTGGCGATCAGGATTTCCAAGTGTACATAATCAATCACGGTTATAGAACGGAAGGCGCGGAAGCGATACTCAATGCCTTTAAGGAACAAGATTGGGTAAAAGCAAAATATCCCAACTTGAAAATTACGCCTACTAGCAACAATATGTCGGGGTTTGCATTGAACAAAGTACAATCGCCCAAAACGAACGAATTCGACCTTATGTTCGTGCTTGACGATATGATTAAGGTTTACGAAAAGAATAGCAAAGGTGAAAATCTTTTATTGGATTTAACCGAAGTAGTTTATAATTCGGAAGTGCTTGATAAACCTGGAACGAAGTATATTGATACTATTCACGATTCGTTCTTGCAATACTTGGCGTATACCACTAAGACGGAAACGACGCCTAAATATTACGGTGTGCCTTGGGTAACGGGGTATTCGGGGATTTTGTATAGCGAAGAAATTCTTGCAAGATACGGCTATACCGACGGTAAAACGCCGAATACGACGGACGAATTCCTTGCACTTTGCGAAAATATTAAAACACATCCTGAAAATAGCGGCAACACAGATGGGTATTGCTTTATCAATGCATCCAGTTATTATCATCGTTTGTTGGATACGTGGTGGGCTCAATACGACGGTTTGGAAGCATACAAAAATTTCTGGCAAGGTAAATATACCGACGCACGTGGTACGTCGTACAGCAATAAAATATTCAGTTTGGAAGGCAGATTGAAGGCTTTGGAAGTCATTGCCGAAACGGTTTATTACGAAAACGGCTATTACGATTTGAAAAACCAAGATGCGGGTGATTTCATGACTCGTCAAGCGACGCTTTTGAAAGGACAGTATGCCTTTATGGCTTGTCCCGATTGGTATGATACGGAAATGAGATCGACGAAGGCGACGTTGGAAGCGGAAGGTATCGATACGCATACTATTAAAATTATGCAAATGCCTATTATTAGCGCAATCACCGATAAGTTGGATACGGTAAAAGACGACGCTACGCTCAGTAAAGTAGTGGAAGCAATCGATAATGGCGCAACGTCCTATGAAGGCGTGTCGGCAAAAGATTTTGCAAGATTGCAAGAAGCACGCGGTATTTACGACCAAGGCGGTATGGAACACGAAGTGGTTATTCCTACCAGCGCGGACGACCAAGATATCGCGGTGGACGTATTGAAATTTATGGCGACAAAAACGGCGCAAGAAGCGTATATGAAAGCAACGATGGGGCAAAACATGCCGTTTGATTACGATTATGCAAATATGCCTGCGGAAGTGAAATCGGAACTTTCTCCTTTGCAAATTTCCCGTTTGGATTATTACTATACTACCGATTATGCAATTCACGTATTGCCTATCGAAAGAAGATTCCCGTTAGTACGCAACGGCGGTTTGAGAGCGTTCACCGGTCAAACGAGCAGTTATAATGTGATTTTCTCTATTGAAAATTGTGAAGAAACGCCTCTTGGTATGTTCAACGATACGAAAAAATATTGGACGGACCAAGTATTCAATTTTGCCTTGATGGCGTCGGGGTTAAGATAAGTTTTTAAATTCTCGTTATAAGGAGAAAACAATGAGAAATATGTATAAAAAAATAGTCTCTTTTCTCATGTTGGCAACAATGGCAGGTACGATGACGCTTACTGCTTGCAACGGCGGCGGTAATAGCGGTTCGCAAACATCTTCGTCTTCCGTTGAAGAACAAGCCAAAGAAATAGAGATTTGGTCGACGTATAATACGCAAAAGATTCTTCGTGATGCGCATAATTACGACGATATAAAAATGGACGCGGCTATCACACTTACGATGGCGCAAGGGGAATACGAAGGCGCGCAACTGATTATTACGCCCGATATGGACATTTCCTATTATAACGTAAGCGTATCCGATTTAACGCACGTGGAAACAGGCGCGACGTTCGATAGCGAACGTATTAAAGTATACAAGCAAGAATATATGTATCTCGGCGCTATATTCCAAGCGGTAGACGGCAACGTGGCGGGTTATTATCCCGATGCGTTGATACCTATGGAAGCAGTTGTGGCGTATGAAGAAAACCAAATTGCCGCAGGGGATAATCAAGGTATTTATTTCCGTTTTAGTACCCGTCCGGAATTGGACAAAAACGGTAATCCTATCGTAAAAGAAGGCGCGGAAAACGAAACGGAAGATTCTAAACGTTATACTTACGTTCCCGTGGGTACGTATACGGGTACTGTCACGCTTGATTTTGTGACGGAAAAGAAAACCGTGCCTATCACTTTAACGGTAGTAGACGCAACGGTCAGCGAAACGGCACATACCAAATCGTATATGGGTACGTATAGAACGGGTTTTGCTGCAAACTTAAATTACACACAAGAAGGCGTGGAACAATGGAACGATACGTTGCTTGATTACCGTATGTCCGGTTCAAACGTGTTGAATGATTATACGCCTAACGATAAATCGTTAGAAGCGTACGTGGATGCGATGTGGAAATACATTTCTAACCCCAGATGCTCCGCGTGGACGCTCGGTCACGACGGCGCGAAATATGAAGAAATTTTTGATTCTACGTCCAATAACTTTGCTTGGACGAAAGAACAATATCTTGCAAAGTTTGATGCGAATTACGATTTTTATCGTAAGACGTTCCATACCGAAGGTTGGGCGGATGAATACAGATATCAATTTGTAAAAACTGACGAAAACGGCAACGAATATGCGTACGATCCTACCTTAGAAGGACAGGATGCGTTTGACGTAATCTATTTTGAACAACAAGTTTGGATGTTTATTCAAAAATGTATCGAAGAAGATATGAACGTCTTACATAAATTGCGTCCCAGTTCGTCCCTTATCGACGAACCTTGGCAACATAACCGTCACGAAAAAGTTCGCGCGGTTATGACGTTGTATCGCGCGGCTCTTATTGACATCGCCGAAAAATTGACTGCGACAGAAACGCCTTCTATGGCGATAAACGGCGAAACGGTCACGCTTGATTTCTCGGGAGCGTCTAATTTTACCAAAGAAGAAATGGTAGATACCGTATTGGGTATGAAATACGTCGTGACGGCGGACTATTTGGCGTCGTTTGAAGGTTTAATTGAATACTGGTGTCCCACTTCGGACTATTTCGGCTCTGCTTATGCGCGTGAAAATTATTACGGTACGCAGGATGAAAAATGGTGGTATCCCGTAGACGATGCGCCTGGCATCACTTACACCATCGAATCGTCTATGTTGTACGCACGTATACCGGGTTGGATGATGGCGGATTATGACATTACGGGTATTTTGTACTGGTCGTATAGCGGTTTCTACGAAAGAGATCCTTCGACGGGGACGAGAGGACCTATCGACGATTATTTCACCACGAACTATTTGCGGTATCCTAACTCTAACGGGAACGGATATTTGATGTACCCCGGCGGGCAATACGAATTAGACGAAATGATTCCTTCCTTGCGCTTGGAAGCCATTCGTGACGGTTTAGAAGAATTCGAGTTGATGTATAACATCAAACAAACGTATCAATCGATTAGTTCTCGTATCGGGGAAGAATTCGACGCGTCGAAGATTATCGAAAGTTTAGGTTCTTCCTTATATGCGGAAGATAAAATCGTTAACGATAACGCTAATTTCGCGGCGGCGAGAGAGTCGCTTTTACAACTTGCAAGTTGTGCCGATTCGGCGGCGAATTTGTGTATTGTAGATTATAGCGACGATACGTACGGTAAGCAAAACTTCAAAATTTATGCAAACGACGGCGTAGACGTTTATAACAACGGTGAATTGTTGACGGACGTATATAAGAATATAGAAGGAGTAGGTAAAATTTATAACGTAAACGTAGCGCTTGTAAATGATACGAACAGTTTAAATATTACCTTTAAATGCGGCAACGTTTCTCACAAATATACGCAACTTTGCGGCGGTAAAGCAAGCGTGTTTGACGTAGGCGCGTTTAACGCGGCAAACTTTATGGAATCGACGGATATTCCGTTTGGCGCACAACAAGTAGATTGCGCGACGGAAGGTATCTTCACCGAAATCGGCGGTAGCGCGATTAAGTTGTCGATAGGCGCTTCGCAAGAATCGGTAAGCGACGCTTTGCAGTATTTTAGATTTACGTCCGACATTTTCAAAACGGAATTCGCAGGATCGAAGAAGATTATGATTCACCTGTATAACGCTTCGGAAACGGAAATCAATTTAACATTGGAATACAAGAAACACAACTCTTATGAATTAAGTAAATTATTCACTACGCCATTAACACCTGGCGAAAACTGTTTAACCATTACTTTGCCGAGTGGTGATTGGAACGAAGATTATCTTGAATATTTCGACTTCGGCGTAGGAGAAGGCGAATCGGCGAAAGTGGCGAAAGTATTGTATATTAAAGACGTAGTAGTTTACAAAGAATGAGGTGCTGAAAAATGAAGAAACGTATACAAAAAATGAGTTTATTATTAGCAAGCATCTTGACTTTCGGCGTGATATCAGGTTGTGCCGGCGGCGGTAGCAGTTCTTCAAGCGAAAACTCTTCTTCTTTGGAAAGCAGTTCTTCGGTAGAGCAGGTTGAAGAACTCTCGAAAGTAGAAAATTCTTATAGAGTAGAACTTTCTAATTTTGAACAATGGAAACCCGATTTCTCATTGATTCGTTTGATGAAATATTTCGGTAAAGTAAGTAGAAACCGTGATAAAACTTACGTAAAAAGCGGCGACTATTCGGCAAAAATACAACCTATGGGCGGTATCCATAGTGCTACAAAGCCGCAAATGTATTTCCCGTTCTTCTCGGAATATTATAATTTCAACTATCAAGACTTCACGTACGTAGATTATATTGATTTTTGGATTTATAACGATAACGACAAGGATATGCCTTTAAACGTAGGGTTGGTTTCGTCGATTACAAGCGAAGAAGCGATTAGCGTATTACCTGCAGAAACGTTCTACTTAAAGGCGAAAGATTGGACGCTCGTCACCTATTACGTAGATTTCAATACGATGAGCATCAACCAAAATATTACCGCAAGCCAAATTATGCAAATTAAAGGTTTGTATTTGGAATTCGGCAATGCTAGTTCGGCAGACGTAAACGAAGCACCCGTGTATTACGTGGACGATTTAAATATGTATTATAAAGATACGCCAAACGAAGTAAAACCCGTATCGGAAATTTTACAATTTGACCACGTAGACGGTAGCGACGTTTATGAATTGTGCGATTTTGAAAAAGTATATCAAAACTATATTTTCTCTACGTACGTCAAAAAAGCAGAATGTATCCCTACTCTTTCCATTGTCAATGCGGAAAAAGAAGGGGTAGATGGGTTGTTGGCAACGTCGGGTACAAGCGTGCTCAAAGTGGAAATTCCGGCAGGTTCGACGGTGCAGGGTTCGTATACCGAACTTATTTTGTCGGGCAAAGTGATGACGACGTTCTTCAATCAGTTCTTCTTCGATTCCGCAACCCAAACGGCAAAAATCCCCGGTTCGGAATTAAAGAATTACTATCTTGCGTATGACGTATACGTAGTTGGGGATGTAGAAAGCACTTATAAAATTTCTCACTATGCATACGATAGTTTGAATAGCAGTTATTCCCGTTCGGAAGGCTTTCCTACTCTTCCTATAAAATCCGGACAATGGCAAACCTGGACGATTAGCTTATATGATTTTGCAAGTTTAGAAAAAACGAGAAACAGTGTTTTCGATCCTGCAAATCCTTCCAAGTATAACGTGAATATCGCAAAAGCATACGATGCGTATAAGGCAAGTTATGACGAATACTTATTAAACGAACAAACGGCAGGATACGGCAACCGTATTACTAGCCCCGGTCCATTCCGTATTCTCTATCCCGAACACGTTGGAGAAGACAGAGTAATGTATATTGACAATTTAAGAGTATACAAAGCATAACAAGGAGGGTAAAATGAAAAAATCGAACAAATGGACAATTTTAGCATTATCCGTATTAAGTAGTGCATGTTTTACCCTTGCCGCTTGTAATGCCGGCAGTTCGTCTACGGGCGGCGGTGTAAGTAGTTCTTCCGCCAACAGTAGCAGCGAAAGCAGCAGTTCCGTTGTGCCTAAAGAAATTAAATTGATGGATTTTGAAGACGGCGTAGTGGAAGTGGAAATCGGCGAAACATTTTCCTTACGCGATTATATGAAAGTCTATGATGAAGACGGCGTGTTATATAACGTAGGGATAGTGCTTACCGATTCGCAAGGGAATGCCGTAGACCATTTAGCGTATCAATTTACGATTGCCGATAAAACGGGATACACCCTTGTTTTAACGGCGAGAGATCCCATTGACGGCGAAGGAATTAAAGAACGCACGTTGCAACTCACGACGGTGGATAAATCTGCGCCGTATATTGGAGTAGGCATCATGCCTGATTACGGGGTGACGGGGGAATTAACGGAAATTCCCGTTAGTTTTACTGACCAAAGCACGGAAATTTGTTCTAACGTGTTAGTGCAAAAAATCAAGTATAACGCCGCCACGAAAGAATACGATGAAGGCATGTATGAAGATATCAACGTTGATTACGATCACGGCGACGAAAAGGCTACTTTTACGGCGGCAACGCCTGGTCGTTATAAAATCACCGTAGAATCTTGGGACGGCGCGAAAGAGGATAAAGCGGAAGCACAATCGAATAAAGTATATCGCGCAAGAAGTTGGTATTACCAAGTAAAAGGCACGGTATCCGCAGGGGAAATCGAAGGGTTTGATACGCCCGAGACGACGGTGGCGTCGTATAACGGCGACGTAAACGCGGCGGAAGAAGATTTGGTATATCAAACGGATAATCAAGGTAGAATTATTACCTTTATCGATACCAACAACGACGGTTCGCCGGATACGGCCACGCCGCTCACCGAAGAATTAAAGGCACAAGGCTATAAACCGCAAATTTTGTATAAGGAAATGCCCAACAAAACGGCGGTATGGCACGAAGAATGGAAAGACCATTACGGCGTAGTGGAAACGAAAGGCGTACCCGTTGTATCAGGCGAAGGCGAAACGGCAACTACTACGTATTCGTACTTCTTCAAATCTACGTATAGAACGACAAGTTTTTATCGCTACGGCGTAGACGCGGAAGGGAAAGAAGACAAAAATATTTCTTGGGTAGACGATACCAGATGGAATTATCTTTCGGTATGGGTATACGTTGATGGCGAAGACGGCGAAACAGCGGAAATTTCCGCGAAATACAATATCGGTAAAAAGACGGTAAATTGTAATGAATGGGTGGAAATGAAATTCACTAAAACGGAGATTAGTAATTTTGGCGGTAATCCCTTTAATATCTTCTCCCCGTCCACGCATACGAAAGTGGAATTGCTCACTTGTGCGGAAAACCGTACGATTTACGTAGACAAGATTTCCTATGAATGGAGCGAAGAATTTTACGTAGCACCGTTTGTTCCTTTGGCGGATAACGAAGTGGAAGCATTTAGCGAAGAGAGAACGGTGGCTTGTGCGTATGGTGCAACCTATGATGAAACGAACGAGAAATGGATTGCGGATAAAACAAAGTTCAACGAAACGGCGCAATGGCATGAAACGTTTGAAGGTAGAAACGGTGTCATTTCTTTGGATGCTACGTTTACTAATGCCTACGGGGCGGAATATCACCTGTCTAGTTTAACGCGCGATACGAATTTCTACCGCTACGGTGTAGATACGGATGGTAATACTGATAAAAATATCAGTTGGAAAGACGATACCCGTTGGGATTATATTTCTGTTTGGCTGTATATCGCAAGCGATAACGCAGACGAAATAGCAAACGGTGTGGAATTAAGTAGCGTATACGACGTTGGCGCGTCTATGGTAGCCGTTAATACTTGGATAGAGTTCAAAATTACAAAAGACGTAATTGAGACGTATTGGGGCGGATATCACTATTATATACTCGGAAAATCTGAAGCAACGTATAACAATAGAAAAGCCGCGTTGTTTATGGTAGGCGACGGCACGGAAGCGGCTTACACCGTATACGTAGACAGCATTTCCTACGAAAAGGAAGTTGTAGCGGAATAACCAATCTCGGTACTATACTCCACCTTTCTCGAAGGAAGGGAAAGGTGGAGATAAGACAAAATAAAAACGGAGGGATCTAAATGAAACATTATGAATCTTTAGAACTGAGAATTATATTCTCAACCAATGATGACGTAATAACGGCATCAGTACCAAATCTCTCGGATCAATTCGGCAATGGTGAATATGGTGCCGAAGACTGGTTCAATTAAGGAGGAAGAAACTATGAAGACAAAAATGAAGAATTTCTTACTTGTGGCTTTTACGGCGCTTATGATGGTAGTTTGTGCTTTGGCGTCCGTAATGCTTTCCTCGGCAACGGTATCTGCAAGCGCGGAAATCGCAATTTCAATGGTAGACGGCGCGTACATAAGAGTAAGTGAAGCCGATTCCACGAAAACGGGTATTGCGTATCAATTTGAAATGAGTGAAGAAGTATACGAAGCCGTTGAAGCATTGAAAGCGACTAAAGACGTATATTACGGTATGGTTATTACCAAAGCGGATAGCGTAAAGGAAGGGTACGAACTTAATGAAGCGAACTTGTTTGGCGACGAAGCGAAGTATACCGCTAATCCCCAAGAACAATCTGCTGAAACACCGTACTTTGTAAACATTATGGGGAATACGTTGGAAGCAAAGACGGAAACGGTAGAAGGTGTTGGAGAAGTGACCAAATACTATTTCATGGGTAGAATGTATAATATCAAAGAATCAAATCTTACGACGAAATTCGTTGGTCTTGGTTATATCCGAATTCAAGATAAGGCGCCGGAAGGCGAAGCGTGGGTAGAAGGCGAACCCGAATATATTTGGGCGACGGAAGGCGATAACGTAAGAACGGTAGCGACGGTAGCGGAAAACGGCTTAGCGGCAGGCGAACAAGACGATACGGTGAAAGGTTACGTCACCAATGCGTATAAGAAACTTGGTATTATGGACGCGGAAAGTGCAGATAAGGGTACGGCGGCAAAACCGTTTGTTATCGATAGCGAAGATAAATATGAAGCGTTCAAAACTGCTTATGCAAACGATATCGTCAACGGCAGCAACTTCTATTTCCAAGTAAACGAAAACGTAGATTATAGCCATTTGGCTACCGATTTCGCGGATAGAAACTTTAACTTCGTATACGAACGTGCAACCACCAACGTTATTGAAGATTTTAATAACGTTTCGACGACGGCAGCGGCGTATAATGCGTACCGTGGTTATAAATTCGATGAAGATTTCGGCTATGTGGCAGGCGAAGAGGGAACGACAGCAGCAAAGAAAAAACAAAATCCTACGGCGGAATACCACGACGAATTCAACGGCAAATTTGGCGTTGTATCGTTAAAGAGTACGTATTACGGGGTGTTCAGTACGGGGGCGGGTACCGATCATACGGGACATAATAGTAATTATATCGGTTGGAATTATTTCCTCTGTTCGTCGAAAGGTACGAAACCCAACAATTTTGATTGTATTTCTATGTGGGTATATATTCCCGGCGCGACAGGTGCAACCGTCACTATTAGCGATAGATATAGTTGTAAAACTTCCGATCAAGTAGTGCCTTGCAATACTTGGTACGAAGTGGTGTTCTATGGCGATTGTGCAACTTCGCATATCGGTGCGAATATTTTCTCCAACAGCGGTGGTTCTACCGAATATAACATGTTTGTCATTCAAGGAGTAGACGGTTATTCGGGCGAACAAACTAGCCTTTATAATGCATCTTCGCAAGTGGCTGGTGAAAAACAACCGACTATCTTCACGGACGCAAATAACCCTACGGTTTATATTGATTCTATTACTTGGGGTACCCGTGTATTTGACGTGACGGCAAGCAATACGGGTAAAACAGTTGCTATTAACGCGGCGGCGGTGGATACCGAAGCGACGGTAACCGACCTTACCTATACGGTAAAAGCAGTTGGCTTTGATAACGTAAACGTGACGGTGGCAGAAGACGGCACGTTTGAAGCACCTATCGTAGCAACCTATCTCATTACCGCAACGGCGAAAGTAAACGGAACAGAAGTTTCTGCAATGACGGCGTATACGTTGCCTTACGACGTATTCCTTGCGGATAACGAAGTGGAAGGTTTCTATTCGGCAGAAAGCGTATTCTGTGCGTACGGTACTAGCCTTAATACAAGCGGGAGTCCGATAGGGGATAAAACTTTGTTGAATGAAACGGCAGAATGGCACGCGGAGTTCGCAGGTAGAACGGGTGTGCTTTCACTTCAACCGACATTTATGAGTTCTTACGGCGGTGAATATCACCTTCGCAGTTTAAAGAGAAGTACCAGTTTCTACGCTGGCACCGACTTATCGGTTGAACCCACCACTTGGGATTATATTTCCGTTTGGCTGTATGTTGACGGGGACGAAGGAGAAGAAGTGGAAGTGGCGTCTATTTATGACCAAGACTCGATGACGGTATCTTGCAATCAATGGGTAGAATTTAAGGTATCCAAGGCGACAGTTGGACAATATTGGGGTAGTGCTGGTAAGTATTATAACGCTTACGTGCTTTCCAACGTAGAGCACAACAATAACACTAGGTCTACTTTATTTACGGTAGGCGACGGTACGGATGCAAACTACACCGTATACGTAGACAGCATTTCCTACGAACTGGAAACTGATGCGGAGTAATTTCACAATAAAAAATCTATAAGGCAAATTATGCAGAGAGAAGCTTGCTTCTCTCTGCGTAATACCAAAAAGCAATAAAAAATGAGAAACAACTATGAAAAAAATCAAAAAAACAATATGTTTTTTGCTTGCAAGCGTGTTTGCAATATCGCTTACCGCTTGTACGCTTCCTACGCCTCCTTCAAGCGGTAGCAGTTCTTCTACCGCAAACAGTTCTTCCGTTGAGATATCTTCGTCGGAAAACTCTTCCATAGAAGAAAACACGCCTTACGACGATAACGGAGAATACGACGCCGTTATCGATAAAGCAGTGTACGAGTGGGACGATAGCGAAGGAGTAGCAGACGGCGTTTTTGCCGACGGCGCGACGTCGAAACCGTACGCTACGTTTACGCAAGCATACGTAGACGGCGGTAAAGTAGCGGAAACGATGACGACGGAAGAGACGCAACTTTCGGAAATAACCTATGTGACGGGTGCGGATTTAGTCAACGATCCGTACGTAGATAACAGTATAAAAGCAGGGGTTAAAGGCTCGCACGACGACGATACCGTATTGCAAGGTTTATCGGAACAAAACTATTTAAAAATAGTCAGTAAAAAGAAGAAATACACCTATTTAACGATAAAACCCGATTGCACCGTGGAAGAATTTGTGGAAGCCGATTATATCCGTTTTGCGGTATGTATGTATAATACCGCTACAGGCACGAATTCGTCGAATAAACTGACGTTGAATTTTAAAAATATCGGTTTAATGCAGTTATATAGATGCACGTGGTACGAAGTAAAAATTCCACTCGATTGTTGGCAAAACGCAAACGATAGATCGGAATATGCAAGCAAAGCGGATTTATATAATTCCCTTATGGACGTGGAAAACGCCAAAGATAAAACGCAAGGGATATTCCTGCGGATGACTTCTTCGGCGAAAGATGGACAAGATGCGGCAAGTTATACGGCGTATATTTCGGATATGACGCTTGGTGTGGAAAGCGTCAATAAGGATTTGGGTAGAAATTTTACCGATTTAACCGAAACGAAAACGTTCCACGATAAGGAATATTTGGTGAATACGAATATTTGGTGGGGAACAACGGAAAAAGTACGTCGTTTGGACGAGAGTGGCGTCAATAAAAATATGGTAAAATACAGTTTCCCTAAATACGATGGCGGTGATTTTTCGGTGATGCCCAAAAAGAAACTGGCGCAAGTGATGCAATACGATTATTTGTATATCACAATGTTTATCGAAACGGATAATCCTAATCCCATTGAAATAGGGGTAAACGGCAAGTATGACGTTAATCCCAAAGCGGTAAGCCGTATTTACAAAACGCTGAATACGCAAAATCAAATACTCGTTAGCGCAAACAAGTGGATAACGTATAAAATTCCCATTCAAGAAATTATGCCGTATTATTATGCAGGGCTTACCACCAACCGTATCTATACGGCGGCGAACGTTTCGTATACATACGAATATAACGTTTTGCCTTTGTTTTATATCAACGGTGATTTTGCAACGTATACCGATCCTAACGATCAAACGTACGGGTTTAATTTGTACGTTTCAAAGATTTTCTTGGTGAAAGAATAATGGAAGTACACTTTATATGTAAATAGATAAAAAACTGTACTTTTTATGTCGTTTTTAACAGGATAAAAATAATTTTTAGTCTTGCAAAAAAAAGCAGAGTGTGCTAAAATAAAAAAAGAGGCGAGTTATGGAAATTAAAAGCAATTCCTTTTTACCTTCCAATGAAGTATTGCAAAATCCGTATATGGGTTTTGTAAGTTTTAACCATTTTCGCGATGAGCCGCTTTTTTCCGATTGTTCAACAACGGATGGTTGGATAAAAGAGCATTATCCCGTGTACGATTGGGTGGAACAAGAAGGTAGAAAACAGGGGTTTTATCCTGATACAGAAATCGCGTATATCCGTATCGTTTGGAAAGATTTCGAACCGAAAGAAAAGGAGTACAATTTTGCTTTAACGGATGAAATTTTTGCAAAAGCGAAGGCGAAAAATCAAAGCATAATGCTCCGTTTAATGCCGCATACCACTCGTGAAAATGAAGACGTACCCGATTGGTTGCGCGAACAGATTCCCTGTCCTGAACGTCCAACGAGTGCAAGAGTGAAGGAATCGCCCACGCATCCTATATTTTTACGGAAGTTTGCGCGAGCGATAGAAAAAATAGGCGAACGCTACGACGGCGATCCTGCCTTTTACGCTATGGATATTTCACTTACAGGCGCGTGGGGCGAAGGGCATCACTATGCGAATTATCCCGAATCGGAGTTGCGTTTACTGGTGGATGCGTATACTCGTTCGTTTAAAAAGACGAATTTATTAGGGCAAATTTGTGCGCCTGAACTGGTAAAATACGGTAAAAAAACCAAACCTATCGGTTGGAGAGCAGACGGGCTTGCGAATCCGTATCATATGAATAGATATTTCCCTAAACGCATTTATCCTATGAAAGATGCTTGGGAAACTGCACCCGTTTCGTTTGAGAGTTTTTGGTTTTTAGGCGAATGGAAAAAACAGGGTTGGGATATAGACGAAATCATCGCACAAACGTTGAAATGGCACGTGAGTAGTATTAACGGAAAATCGTCGAGTATTCCGTTTGAATGGAAGGAAAAAATTGACGGTTGGCTTAAAAAAATGGGCTATCGGTTTGCCGTACGTACCATTGAGTATCCCGACCAAACGGAAGCAGGACAAAAAGCGGAAATATTGCTTTGGGTAGAAAATCGCGGCGTTGCTCCCATTTATAATCACTTGCCGTTTACGTTGAAATTGGTGGGGGACGGTATCGAACAAGTATACCCCACGAAAATAGATATTACGAAATGGTTGCCAGGCGATTCTATTGAAAAAATCAAAATAGCGTTGCCTAAAAATATGAAAAAGGGCGCGTATAAATTGTATTGTTCTATCGGTGGCGGCGAACTGCCTGTCGTGCAAATGGCAATGCAAACGGAAAAAGACGGTGCTTGGTATTATTTAGCGACGTTGGAGGTGGTATAATGGAAATCGTCCGTTTAAAAAAGGAAAATTATGACGATCTTATCGGGCTTTTGAACTTGGTCTTTTCCATTAAAAATAATAAGGAAATGAGTTTTGAGGCAGAACTGCCGAAAATGTGTGTTCGCGACGACGAACATATGGGACGGCATTTTGGAATCTTCGAAGACGGCAAGTTGGTGGCCGCTATCGGTGCGTATTTATTGCCCGTCACCATTGCAGGGGAGAAGTTGTTATTTTCCACCGTCGGTAATATTGCCACTCATCCCGATTATCAAGGGAAAGGGTATATGAATATGTTAATCGAGCGCGCGATGCAAGAACTTGACGATATGGGTGCAGATGCGTCTCGTTTAGGCGGACTCCGCCTTAGATACAATCGCTTTGGGTATGAAAGTTGCGGGAGAATGTATCAATTTTCTTTAAACGAACATAACCGCAAAGGGAAATTCCCTAACGCGCATGAAGGCGTTGTTGTTGAACGGATTCAGCGCGACGATTTGGCTACACTGCAAGCGGTGAAAGCATTGCACGATAGTTGTGAAATTTCGGTGGAACGGGAGGCGGATAACGATTATTACGACGTATACGCGGCTATGGTGGCATGGAAAAATATTCCGTACGCGGCGAAAAAAGACGGGCGTGTTATCGGTTGTTTTTGTACGAACGAGCGCGGCGACGTGCTGGCGGAAAATTACGCGGAAAGTTTAGACGCTATGGTGCAGATGCTTTGTGCTTGGCAAAAACAAATAGGCAGCACGATATATTTCTACGTATATCCCCATCAAATGGAATACGTACGGTTATTTTATGAAGTTTGCGAAAGTGTTGGCATTAAATGTCCGTGCCATTTTAAATTCATTCATTGGGATAAGGTAGTGGCGGCGTTTTTGCGCTTAAAGGCAACGTATAGCCAACTCCCTTACGGTGACTTAACAATAGAAATCAAAGAGTATGGTAAGATTCGTTTATTTGTAAACGAACAGGGGGTCGGTTGCGAAAAAACAACGAAACAAGCGGACGTCACGCTCAATAAATTGCAGGCGGCGCGATATTTATTCGGTATTTTACCGCCTGAATGCACGGGAGAAACAAATGCGTTGGCAAAGGCTTGGTTGCCTTTACCCCTTTCTTGGAATTTACAAGATAGAGTATAAAAATAGGTGATAAATATGGTTAAATTAGAATATATGGAAATCATGGCAGCGGATATGGGAAAACCTAATCCTTTGCCCGATATTAAAAACGTACAATATATACACGCAGGCTTTGAAGTGACGGAAAACGTTAGCGAAAAAGAAAAACAATATCTTGGCAAAGGTATGATACAAACGGTATTGCCGTATATGATCCAAGACGGTTATACGCGCGATAAACGTTTGCAAAAAATAAAGACGATAGTGTTGGAAAACGAGTATTTAAAAGCGGTATTTTTGCCCGATTACGGCGCACGTCTTTGGTCGCTTTACGATAAACAAAAAGGTTGTGAAATTTTATATAGGAATACGGTAATACAACCTTGCAATTTCGCTATATTAAACGCATGGCTTTCGGGCGGCGTGGAATTTAACGTAGGCATTAAAGGTCATACGCCGCTTACCTGTTCAGCGATGCATTGCGAAAAGATAGACGATGAAACGGTAAAATTCTTTGAATTTGAGCGTATCCGTAAAGTCAATTACTGTATCACGGCGCACTTACCCAAAGGTTCGCAAACGTTGTACGTGCGTCCACGTATTGAAAATACGTCGAACGAAGAAAAATATATGTACTGGTGGTCGAATATCGCGTTTCCCGAAACGGAAAAAACGCGCGTTATCGTGCCTGCAAACTCGGCAATACATTGTTCCTATCAAGAAGATCATTACGTAGTGGATAAAACTACCATACCCGTATCTAATGGCATCGACGTTTCCTATTCGATGAATTTGGCGGCATCGGCAGACTATTTCTATCGTATAGCGGATGAAGATAGAAAATGGATAGCGGCGGTAGATCCCAACGGCGCAGGGTTGTTGCATTATTCCAACGAACGGTTGAGAACACGTAAATTATTCCTTTGGGGGAACAAAACGGGCGGACGGCATTGGAACGAATTTTTGTCCGAAGAAGGACAAGCGTATATTGAAATTCAAGCAGGGCTTGCGACAACGCAGTTAGAACATATCCCTATGGCGGCGAAAACGGTATGGGAATGGACGGAAGGATATACGGCAATAGACGGTGCGAACGAAAAGTATTACGGTGATTGGGAACAAGCGATTGCTGAAGTGGAAAAGACGCTCGACGAAAAAATTGCAAACGGCGCGGTTGCACCTGAAAAGTTAATGGGGATTTCCATGAAAAATAAGGGCGAACTTTTACATACGGCAAGCGGTTTTGGCGCATTAGAAAATAAAATGCGCGCTATGCAAGGACAAGACGGTATCAGCGCGTATGAGCAATATCCCGACGTAAAAGACGAAAAGACGGCGGCGTTTGAACAATTGTTGGAAAAAGGATACCTTCCCTGTCCTAACGTGGAAGAAGAACCCTTATCGTACGTAGTAGACGAATTTTGGCGCACGGCATTAAAGCAATCAGCGCAAACAGAAAAGGGTAAGCATTGGTATACATATTTGCAACTTGGCGTAGTAGAATACGCGCTTGGAAATTTTGAAAACGCGAAAGAAGCGTGGGAAAAGTCCGTTGAATGCGCGGAAAATATATGGGCTTGGAGAAACCTTGCCGCACTTTATAGAAACGAGTGGAAAGATAATGAAAAGGCACTTTTCTATCAAGAAAAGGTATACGCAAGAAAAGAAGCGTTTGCTTGCTTGGCACTCGTGAAAGAGTATGCTTCGTGGCTTACTTCTATGGGCTTGGACGAAAAGTGGATAAAAACGTATTCTACGTTGAATGCGGAAATGCAATTAAACGGAAGATTGCAAGTGTATTTGGCGTTGGCGCTCTTGCACGTAGGTAAAGCGGAAGAAGCCGCGAAGATTATTACGCCTGATTTCGTATTAAACGACGTAAAAGAAGGCGAATTAGCGCTTTCCAAACTTTGGAAAGATATCTATTTGGATATTGTAGGCAAAGAAACGGGGCTTACGGGCGCGGCGTTGGAAACAGAAGTGGAGAAAGTATATCCCCTACCGTATAGTTTGGATTTTAGAATGCACGATTAAAAAGAGGTAAGAAGATAAGAAAATGAAACTT
The DNA here is from genome assembly GCA_045542595.1 of Candidatus Scatosoma sp. Taxonomy (GTDB): domain Bacteria; phylum Bacillota; class Clostridia; order Christensenellales; family Borkfalkiaceae; genus Scatosoma. The sequence continues at coordinate 27,092 of JAZQLI010000005.1, forward strand.
GTATTTTTTGGTGATTCGATAACCGATATGTCGAGAAATCGAGAGACGGCGGACGGAAACGTCCATTCGTATGGGAAAGGATTCGTTTTTTTGGTGGCGGCAGAACTTTTAGGACGTAATCCAAAAGAATATACGGTTGTCAATCGTGGCTTTGCAGGTGATCATATTTACGATTTATACGCGCGCTTGAAAAGAGACGTTTGGAATGAAGAACCGGACGTTGTCACGATTTTAATAGGTATTAACGACGTGGAAGGCGAACGCAATCCTTGTGGTACAAGTGACGCGCGGTTTGAAAAAATTTATCGTATGCTCATAGAAGAAACGCGTGAAAAAGTACCAAACGTACAATTTATTTTGTGTGCGCCTTTTCATTTATACGTAAGCGAAGAAAAATCAAAGCAGTATCAAGAACGTTGCCGTCAAATTCCCGTATACGAAGAAATAGTCACTCGGTTGGCGAAAGAATATAATTGTAAAGCATTGTTGTTGCAAAAGGCGTTTGAAAGCGAAGCGTCGAAGTTCGGCGCGGAGCATTACATTCCCGACGGTACGCATCCTTCCGAAGCGGGCTCAAAAATTATTGCGGATGAATGGTTGAAGGTTTTTGCAGAAGTGGAAAAGGAGAGAAAACAATGAAAATTGTATTTTTCGGTGATTCGATAACCGATATGGGAAGAAATCGTCAAGCGGAGATCGGCGCGGGAGATTCCTACGGCGACGGCTACGTTTATTTGGTGGCGGCGGAACTCAAAAAGAAAAATCCACAAAAATATGAAATTGTCAACCGCGGTATTAGCGGAAATCGCGTATACGATTTGTACGCGCGTTTAAAACGGGACGTTTGGAATGAAAAACCGGACGTAGTCAGTATTTTAATCGGTACGAACGACGTCGATTCCGAGCGAAATAAATTGCTTTGTACCGATGATGTACGGTTTGAAAAAATTTACCGTATGCTCATTGAAGAAACACGTGAAGAATTGCCAAACGTACAGTTGATTTTATGCGCACCCTTTCATTTGTATATTAGCGAAGAACTGTCTCCGCATTACTCGGCGCGTTGTCGACGTATTCCTTGGTATGAACAGTTGCTTGAAAAACTTGCCGCAGAATACGGTTGTAAAACAGTCTTTTTACAAAAGGCGTTTGAGAAAAAGGAGGCGGAGTTTGGCGCGCAATATTATGTCCCCGACGGAACGCATCCGGCTATTGCAGGAGCAAAGATTATCGCCGACGAATGGTTGAAGGTTTTCAAGGAGATAGATAGAGAATGAAAAAAGTGTTTTTTCAACCGAAAAAAGGGGTTATCTATAATCCGTACATAGGGTTTACCAGTTTTCAACATTTTCGCGGCGAAGCGTTGTATTCCGATTGTATTGCGGGTAAAAGCGTAGGAACGGAAACGGAAAATTACGAGTGCTATCCCGTTCCGCACGGTGTAGAAGAAAAGGGGAGAGAACAAGGGTATTATCCTGATACTACGGTGGCGTATATCCGTATTTTATGGAAAGAATTTGAACCGAAACAAGGGGAATATAATTATGCGTTTATACGGGATATTTTAGAGAAAGCGAAAGCAAAAGGACAAACGGTAATGTTCCGTTTGATGCCGCATAGTACGTGCGCACGCGATGACGTTCCCGAGTGGTTAAAACAAATCATTCCTTGTCCTGAGCGTCCCGACGGTATGCGCGTAAAAGATTCGCCTACCGATAGACGTTTTTTGCAATACTTTGCAAATGCGATTCAAAAATTAGGGGAACGCTTTGATATAGACGAAACGCTCGATTGCGTAGACGTATGTCTTCCGGGTGCGTGGGGCGAAGGGCATAAATTGGAAAATTATCCCGAAGAAGATATTAAGATGCTTATGGACGCGTTTGTAAAAGCGTTTCCCAACACCAAACTTTTGGGACAAGTGGCGTCGTCTATGATGATCAATTACATTGGCAATATTCGTCCTATCGGCGTTCGCGGAGACGGCACGGGTAGTCCTAGCCATATGAACGAATATTTTCCAAGAGTTTTCAATGCTTTGGAAAAGGAAAACTGGAAAACCGCGCCTGTGTCCTTTGAATCGTATTGGTGGGTTTCCGAATGGGAACGACAAGGTTGGGATATCGACGATATTATCGAGAAAACGCTCGGTTGGCATATCAGTACGTTTAATACGAAATCCATTCCCATTCCCTATCATTGGAAGGATAAAATGGAAGCGTGGTTGATAAAAATGGGTTATCGTTTTGTAATCACTTCTATTGCTTATACTGAAACGGTGGTAAGCGGAGATAAAGCAACGTTTGAACTTACGGTAGACAATCAAGGCGTTGCGCCGATTTATAATAAATTGCCGTTCTATTTGATTTTTGAAGGCGCGCAAGGTGAATATGAAATATCTACGGAAATAGATATTACAAAATGGTTGCCAGGAGAATCTATCGAACGACATAACATATGTTTATCGAAAGACATGCCGAAGGGAGAGTATAAGGTATACTGCCGTATCGGCGGAAAAGATCGACCCATTGTACAGTTAGCAATGGAAACGGAACACGATAAAGAAAAATATTATTTAACAAAGATACAGGTGAAATAAATGAAAGTATTTGATTGTCACGTACATTCTTCGCAACCCCAGTCCGTAGAAAAATCGGTGGAAGTCTTTGAAAAGATTTTTCAGGATTTAGATATGCAAAAATATTTATTTATGAGCATACCTCAACACGATAAAAAACATATTGATTATAAACAAAACATAAAAGATTTGTTTTTTAAAAATTATTTTTCGCCCAACGGTTATGCCTTTGCAGGTTTAGAATATAAGGCGGAATTGACGGATGAAGAACGTATAAACGACCATGTAAAGCAGGCGGAAGAATATATAGACGCAGGCTTTGACGGGATGAAAATGTTAGACGGTAAGCCAGGACTTCGCCGTGAGTTCAAACGTCGTCTTGCCGATCCCGTATTCGATAAATTTTATTCGTTTATGGAAGAAAACGGTTTGCCGATTACCTTACATAATGCCGATCCTTATGAATTTTGGGATTTGAGTAAAATGACTCCCGAAGCGATTGCGCGCGGTTGGGCAAACGGACCTGACGATTTAACAAAAGAAGAAATGACGCAAGACGTGTTTGACGTAATGAAGAAACACCCTAAATTGCATTTGACGTTGGCACATTTTGGCTTTTTCGGCAAGGAATACGATGCTGCAGTCCGTTTCTTTGAAGATTACGAATTTACCCGTTTGGACACCACGCCCGCAGGGGAAGAATATTTCCATATGTTGGAAGATTGGGATACTTGGCAAAAATTTATCGTAAAATATGCAGATCGTATCAAGTACGGTACGGACATGTATAATTTCGTTTACACGACGGAAGATGAATGGAAACGTTCGTATACCGCCCGTCCCGAGTTAGTACGTAATTTCTTTGCTGGCGACGGCGAATACGAATATTACGGTCAAGCGTACAAAGGTGTAAATTTTGATAAAGAAATCGTGGAAAAAATCTTTATGAAAAACGCAGAAAAGGAATACGGAACACCTAAGAAAATTAAAGCGGCGTGGGTGCAAAATAAGTTGGATCAATTAGAAGAAAGATACGCGAATACCGATAAAGCGTCGTTGGAAGACGTACGTTTTATGCGTGAAAATTTTAAACTTTGAGGTACGGTATGAAAGAACAATATTTGGTTTCGTTTTTAGACGCGTTTGATTTTTCCGAAGAAGCGAAAGCGTCGATAAAAAACACGTATGTAATGCTCGTTTCGAAAGGCAAAGCGCAGGTTTTATTCGATTGCGTAGCCGATTACGGCGCAAACAACTGCACGTATAACGACGGTATCGAGCGTATCAAAGTACTCGCAAAAGAAACGGGTATTCACGAATACGCGCTTACTTTGGTTTATTTAATTTATGTTGCAGACGTTTTAAAGGAGCGTTATAAAGCGCGCGGTATAGACGAAATCATTTGGCGCGATACCATTAGTGATTTAAAGTATAAGGCATTAGATTGCGAAGGGCTTTTCGGCGTATGGGGAACAAAGGACGCGCCTTGGCATAAGGGCTTTTTTGAGATGAAGAAGTTCGGTTTTGGAAAATTGCAATTTGAACCTGCGGCGTTCGGGGCAAAATACGAAAAGAACGGGATAATACTTCAAGAAGATTCTCCCGTTTTATACGTACACGTACCTAGAACGGGCGAAAAGTTGGATTACGACGGTGTAAAAAGTTCTTATAAACAAGCGGCGGCATTTTACAAAAAATATTTTGCGGATACGTACGCGGATAAACCCGTTGTGTTTGTATTCCGTTCTTGGATGCTTTTTGAAAAGCATAAAAATATCATGAAACCCACGTCCAACTTTATGCGTTTTTGCAATGATTTTGACGTGTTTCAATATGGAGAATATCCCGATTATACAAGCGTTTGGAGAGTGTTTTACCGCTTCTATGAAGGGAATCTTTCTGCGATGCCTACCGATACGTCTTTGCAAAGAGCGTATATAGAAATTATTAACAATAAAGAAAAAACAGGTTGGGGTTGGGGTGTTTACGCGCCCGATTTAACGTAGGAGAAAAATAGATGAATATACCGTATTTTGACGTGACGGCAGGGACGGAGTATCCTTCCGCGACGATGGGGAAAGACGACGTACAATTTTGTATTCATAACTGTACGGTAGAAGATTTTCAAGATTACGCTAAAAAATTAGAATCGCTCGGTTTTATAAAATACGACGAGCGCGCATTTTCTGCGGGTTCAAACGCACCGTATAATGCGAATTTATTCTATAATTACGTGCGTGATGATATGCACATATTCCTGTTTTTCGAGGCAAATTTGCATATAGCGCGCGTTGTGGCAACTCCGCCGCATTCTTTACCGTCTATGCAAAAACCGACGTTGGAAACAAGCGATAACACGCCTTGTTCTATTACGCAGATGGATTGCAACTGTATGGGCTACGTGATACAATTATCGGACGAGAGTTTTATTCTTATCGACGGCGGAACGTATAAAGAAGAAGACGAACGGAAATTGTACGATGTTCTTCAAGCCAAAACAACGAAAAGAAAAAAACCGTTGGTGGCGGCTTGGATGTTTACGCACGCTGACGTCGACCATATTGAATTGGCTACGAAATTTATGCAAAATCATGTAGACGACGTGGATATTCTTGCATTTGCCTATAATTTTCCTGATGCCAAAAATGTGCGTATTATTTTAGATACAACCAAAGGGATGGAAAATATTCGCCGTTTGGAAGAATGTATGCAAGCGCATTATCCCAACGCGCCGATATATACTTTGCGTACGGGACAAGCGTATTTATTTAAGGGCGTGGAAATTGAAATTTTATGGACGGCAGATAATACTTATCCTGCGACGTACGTTTCTTTTAACGACCTTAGTGCGGTATGGCGTATGCGGTTTCATAACGGCAAAACGTTTATGATACTCGGCGATCCCGTTCATCAGTACAGTAAACAGTTAGCGATTACGTATGGGGATTATTTGAAGAGTGATATTATGCAAGTGGCGCATCACGGGTTGCTTGGCGGAGATAAGTATTTGTATCAATGCATAGACCCTGATATTTGTTTATGGCCTATAAAATCCGTTCGTTTTTTTGGTCAACAACCTAACGATCGCTATCAATGGTGTTTAGGGGAAGGCGGTTGTGATTATAACCGTTGGTTGCGCGACGATACGATTCGTAAAAGAATGCATTACCATTGTAGTAATATTGTGACAATCACAATAGAGTAAGTTAAAAAGTTAAAAAATTAAAAGAAGGGTTATAATGTATCGTTTAAGAGTTGGGGCAAGTATTGCGTATTTTAATAGAAGTGCATTAACGGTTCGTGCGGCTTTTGAAAAAGATTTAGACGATTTGCAACGTTTAGGGTTTGATTGCTTAGATTTGGATTTGTGCACGATATATGATAGAGATATGATTTTACAAAGTCATTCTCTTATACCGAAAGCCTTTGAAATGATTCAAAAAAGAGGGATTCGCTTAAACGGCGTACATTTGCCTTTTGGTGGACATAGAGATTATTCTGCATTAGATAAAGAATATCAAAAAAATTTAATGAGCGATACCGTAGAAATGCTACAAATTATTAACGAATTTCAACCGTATTGTTATATTATACATGGTAGTGCTGAACCTATAAAAAAAGATACGCGTACGGATAAATTACGGATGCTTAGTGAAACTTTAGCGGAACTTTCCGCGTATACCGATAAATATATTTGCGTGGAAAATTTACCTCGTACCTGTTTATTGAATACGGTGCAAGAGCATATTTCTGTTATTGACGCGGCAAATAAGCCTAATATAAAAGCTTGTTGCGACGTAAACCATTTTTTGCATGAAAAAGCGGAAGATGCTTTGATGCAATTAGGAGATAGAGTAAAAACATTGCATATATCCGACCATGATTATATTGACGAGCGTCATGTTTTGCCTAAGGACGGAAAAATAGATTGGATGAAACTAATTGCCGCTTTGGAAAAAATAGGTTATCAAGGAGTGTTTAATTATGAAATTGCGCGTGAAATTAACGAATATGTATTTTATACGTTAACTGATATTAAGCGCAATTTTGATGAATTATTTGAAGAATATAATCAAAAGAAATAATATATAACTTTGTTCGTATTTGATGATAAAGGTTGATATACGAATTATTTTTATATAAACCTTTTTAAGAATAATCAAAGGGAAAGAATAAGAGACAAAAATAACTAAATAAAAAACGGATAGTCTCACGGAGTAAAAACTGTGAGATTTTTTTATATAAAAATCAAAAGGGAGGTGAATCCAATGAATAATTTTAAGTCTTGCCGATAGACTAAAAACGTCGGCAAACAAAGAAAGGAAATAAGGGGAAACTTGGTTTTGACGCTATAGCGAGGAACGTATTTGGCTTGCCAAATACACGATTTTACAAATCGCCTCGTTAGGGGCAACCCCTAATACCCGAAGAAATTTTTAAACGTTTCACACAAAACGCTTGACAATACCGTGATAGCACGGTATAATAGACTTACATAAAAAGTAAGGAGAAAGTCAAATGGAGAAACAATTAACGCCGAAACAAAAGGCAAGGCAAAAGTATGAACTTTTGCACAAGGAAGAGCGCGAAAAGGCAACTAAGCAATTCAATACACGACTTCCCGTGAAAGAGTATGACGAAATTACTTCGTTCTTAAAAAGCAAAGGTATTGCGAAAGTAGATTTAATACGAATTGCATACCAAACGCTTAAAGAAGAACAATCACAGCGGAACACATTATAGTGCTTAATACACCCGTAACGTCGGGAATTAGAAAGGAGAAAAATTATAAAATAGGGCAACCGTGCTTATCTTTCCGTTAAAAGTGCGGTTATCAACCCTATACAATAAAAACAATAAGGAGATTTGAAATATAAGGATATACAGGAGATTTTAAACATTTTACAGGAGATACCCAATGAAAGGAAACGAGACGAAGCAATCCGTTTGATTTTACAAACGGCAAACGATACGATTACGTGTGAGACGTTGTTGTCGTTGCTTTCAAGGGAACCAATACAAAAAGAACAAACAATCAAACAGCGGGATGAAACATTGTTTTTGAAATTTACAAATAAGGAGATTTCAAATATGCCAGAAAGATTTAGAAAAGAGTTTATCCTGCAAGATAGAGTGGTCCATTGTCTTAAAAGGAAAAGTGGTAAACGTACGTATAATTATATGATTCGCTATCGAAGAAACGGTTTGTCTATCGTGGCAACTAGCAATAATTTAGAAGAAGCGAAAGCGAAGTTTATCAAAAAATTGAACGAATACGGAAATGAGAATACTAACAAGAAAACACGTTCAAAAACGGTAAACGGCGTATCCATCAACTTTCACGAGTTTTCAACCTATTATTTTGAAAATTACCGAAAGAGAAAGGTTTCATCGCAAACGTATTATAACGATATGTGTCGTTATAAAAATCACGTTAGACCATATTTTGGAAATAAAAACGTGGGCGAAATAACGCCTGCGGAATGTCAAAAACTGTTAGACGGATTTTTAGAAAAAGGTATGACGAAAACGAATAATGAGATATACTCGCTATTAAACGGTATCTTCAAGATGGCAATCGCGTATAACCTAATTACCCAAAATCCGTTGAGTGTCGTAGTCATCGAAAAGCATCAATGTAAACACGGTAAAGCGTTGACAAAAGCCGAGGAGAAACTCCTTTTAGAACAAAACAAGGGCACGAAATACGAAAAGATTTTTGCGCTTGGATTGTATACAGGACTTCGTCCAAACGAGTATGAAACGGCAAGAGTGGAAGGTAATTTCATTGTCGCTAAAAACTCTAAGCGAAAAGGTGGAAAGGTAGAATATAAAAAAATACCGATTTCACCAATGTTGAAACCGTATTTCAAGAAAGAAAAGAGTATGGATATGCCAGGATTGCAATATATCCGTGAGCAGTTCAATAAAGCGTTGCCAAGTCATATTTTGTACGACTTGCGAACTACCTTTTATACGAGATGTGAAGAGTGCGGTGTTGCACCGCCTGCGAGAGACCATTTTGTTGGACATAGCAGTAGCGTTCTTAACGCGACGTATACCGATTTTTCAGACGAGTACCTTTTAAAGGAAGGAAAGAAACTCGTTTGGTAGATAGCGGAGACACAATTTTTATGTGCCAAAACATGTACCAAAACTTGACAAAAACGCGTGCAAAACGTAAAAACAACTAAATATTTATACAAAAATGCAAAGAAAAAACCCATTTATGCATGTTTTCTTGCATAAATGGGTAATTTTGGTGGAC
>JAZQLI010000006.1:0-36519 GCA_045542595.1 Candidatus Scatosoma sp.
ATATCCTCCGATTGTGTATTTGATTTTTGACTGGCGGGTCATACTTTCATTATACACAATCGGAGTTTTTATTTCAATACTCATCGGTAAACCTCTATCGAACCACGCGACTATCGCGTGGTTTTTCTTTATATCAAAAAAGACGCCGTTTCCTTGTTTTATGAAGGCACGGCGTCTAACGTCTGGCTATTTAGTTGTCTTGGTCACATTATAACATAGCTGTTTTATCATATTACACTATTTTTTGTCAAATGATAAAATCATTTGTCGTTTTTGACTTCTTTTATTATATAATTCTCTACATTAATCAAGGTTTCTTTCTTGCACCAAGTACAAAACAAAGGAAAATCTTTCATTACCGTTGTTTCTTTTACCTTTACTCTTGTCTGTTTGCCGCATTTTGGGCAAATTATCCATTGTGTTGCTTCTTGTATGTCTAAATTTCCCATGGTTAAATTCCAATACAATTGTTTGTTACCAGTATTATCCACTTTGCCGACCAATTTCAAATGCACATTTTCAGTACAATATTTTCAAGTGGAACCTCATTTAACCTGCAAAAATTGCTTGTTATTTCCTGTCATCTTCTGCGGTCTTTCCTAATGTGTATCATCAAACTTTCGCAAGGTTTTTCTATTCCTACGCAATTTATTGTAAAGCTAAAAGACGCGTAGCATTTTCAAACAAAATCATTTGCTTTTCACTGTCCGTTAGCAAATCATCAAACAAAACGCCTCCAACGTACATTCCCACATTACAGCTAGGAAAATCCGAGCCGAATAAAATACGCTCAACGCCAACTTCATCAATTATACGTCGTAATGCGCCATGGCGAAAAATTCCATAACCCGAAAGATCCAAATAATAATTTGTGTATCTTTTCATTCGCGAAATATGTTCCATTAAACGCTCGTATTCCCCAGGGTGCGCTGCAACGATTTTGGTATCCGGAAACCAAGAAATAAATTTCTCCATATCATCATTTTCTGTAGTATGTAAACTAACGATCATATTTTTTTGCGTCGCGTAATCGATAATTTTTCTCATCCCCTTCGAAGCAAAGCCGCTATATCCCGTCATTTCAGGTACAAGCTCTCCAATAAGGCGCACTCCCAAATTTGCCATTCTATCTATTTCTTCTAAAGATTCTTCCAAGAAATCAGGGTGAACATGAAATCCCATTTCATAGAAATCCCCATAGAATTCTTTTACTTTGAGTGCGTGATTATTCCACTTTTTGATTTTTTTCCAAGAGTTTTCCTTTGCGCAAAGTTCTCCTGACACTACCGAACCGCAAATTTTTGTTACACCGAGCGAACGCATCGTTTCTATGGTCCGCCTTGCTGACATATCACAATAATCGTTATGCCAACAAATGCTGTAAGTAATATCTAAAAACGGATGCGTATGAAAATCGATAATTTTACACCTGTTTTGTTCTTGTCTCATCTTTTTCCTCTTCGTTAAATATCGATAAAACGACTATTCGACTATATCTATTCATTACTGCCAATACAATTTTGATTCCAGACAACTTTCTTTTTACTTTTTTATAATTGCACCGCACCAAAAAACTGCGTTGTTTTCGCACCTTTTTCGTTTCCTGCTTTCATTGCGTTCTCAATCTTTTCTCGTGTCCACGTTGTACCATCAAGTGTACTTAAAAACGTTCCGAAAAACGCATCGCCTGCCCCTGTCGTATCTAAAGGGTTAACCTTACAGGTAGGAACAACACCCCATTCTCCGTTATAATAATACATACTACCCTTTTCGCCAAGTGTTATAATAAACAGTTGATTTTCTTTCGCTAAAGTTTTAACGGCTTGTAAAATATCGCTATTATTTGTATATAACGTTAATTCATCTTTGGAAAATTTAATAATATCCGCCTGCTCTACATATGGCTTATAGGCAATTTTTGCGTTCTCAATACAATCGTAGGTATCTAAACGAAAATTCATATCAAAGGAAATTTTTGCCCCGAGTTTCTTTCCTTCGTTAAAAATACGCGTCGCCAAAGTCCTCCCCTTTTCTTCCGAAAGCATTAAAGACCCGACGTGCAATATATGTAAATTCTCATATTGTTCTAAATCGATTTTATCAAAATCAATTTGAAAATCTGCCGTATCGTGTCGATGAAAGGAAAAACTCCTTTCTCCATCTTTCACCTCTACAAAAGCAATCGTCGTATTTTTTGTATCGTCGATTTGAATATCCAAATAATCAAGCTTTGCTTTTTTAGCCTCATCCATTAAAAAACGCCCAAGCACATCATTTCCAACACAACCGACGAAGCCAACGTTAGCCCCTGCTTGTTTTGCATTAACCGCCACGTTAAATGGCGCTCCACCACAAAAAGTTTTAAACGATAACTCTCCCTTTTGTTTATCACCTATCATATCCGCAAGAATTTCACCAATCGCTAAAATCATACCTTTATCTCCTAACCGTTATAAACTCCAATCGACGCAATACGTTCGTATCCAATGCGTCCATTACTATATATTTTTTTAGTATTACCTTAGAAAATTGTTTTTATCGAAGGATACATTTTTTTAAACGTTTTATACCGTTGCTCATACTTTTCCACGAGCACATCCTCAGGTGATACGCAGTCTTGCACCGTCACGATATTTTGTACTGCTTCAAAAACAGACGCATACTCTTCCGCCCCAACCATTGCTAAAATCGCCGCGCCATAGGCAGGTCCTTGTTCCGTTTTCAAAGAAAAAACATTTATGCCTAAAACGTTAGCTATAATCTTTTTCCAAAGTTTACTTTTTGCGCCACCGCCACAAATATTCGTTTTTCGAATATGTAATCCGTTCGCTTTTGCCACTTCAAAACAATCTCGGAGAGCAAATGCCACACCTTCTAACACAGCCAAACTCATTTCTTCTTTAGTCGTGTCAAAAGACAAGCCCAAAAAAGCCCCACGAACGCTTACATCGTTGTGTGGACTTCTTTCCCCCATAAGATAAGGCAGAAAATATACCCTATTTTCGCCTATTTTTTTCTCCATGTTGAAAATAACCGTTTCGTAATCCGCGCCAAGTATATCCTCGACCCACCATTTATTCGCTCCTGCTGCCGATAAAATACATCCCATCAGATGCCAACAACCCGTCGCGTGCGCAAACGAATGCAAACTATTATTTTTATCGACTGAAAAAGCATCCTGAGCGATAAATATCGTACCGCTCGTTCCAAGCGAAATGTTGCAATCCCCCGAATGAATAGTTCCCACACCGATTGCCGCCGCCGCGTTATCGCCTGCCCCTGCCGATATAATCGCATTCGGTAAACCGTATTCATCTCGTACATGCCCAACTCTTTCATAACTTTCCAATAATTTTGGAAGCCATTCTTGCTTTACCGAACAGAGTTCGCACATTTCTTTTGACCAGCATTTATTTTGCACATCCAAAAGAAGCATACCACTTGCATCTGAATAATCCGTGGAATGTACTCCTGTCATTTTATAAACAAGATAATCTTTGGGCAACATAATTTTTGTTATTTTAGCAAAATTCTCAGGCTCGTTTTCCTTTACCCAAAGAATTTTAGGTGCAGTGAACCCTGCAAAAGCTATATTTGCCGTATATTGAGATAAGCGTTCCTTTCCGATTACCGTATTCAAATAATCAGTTTGTTTTTGTGTTCTACCATCGTTCCACAAAATAGCAGGACGGATAATGTTATCCTTCTCGTCCAACAAAACCAAGCCGTGCATTTGTCCGCCAAAGGATACTCCTTTTACATCAGCACGCCGAAAAATATTGTCGTTAAACAATGCGTTTAAGCCTTTTTTAACGGCAAACAACCAATCCTCGGGGTTTTGTTCACTCCAACCGCTATAAGGGTAATAAATAGGATAACTTTCCGTGGTTTCTCGTAAAATTTCCCCATCTGCACCCACGAGCAATATTTTCACTCCGCTCGTCCCTAAATCAATTCCAATATACGTATTCATAATCCTCTAACCAAATCACCGCAAAACAGCTTTTATTCTTGTCCTATCTAATAGCCTTTAATAGGTTTTCATAATAGTGAGAACAACCATTGTCGTTAGGATGCAAGTACCCGTCTGCAAACCACTGCTCTTCGTGCGGAATAAAATCCCAACCGCAAACACAACGAATCTCATTTGATAGTTCCGCGCAAATTTGTTTTAATGTTTTTTCCACTTCCTCAAAAGTGCCAAATTTACGTGAATCCCCATAATCCTTTCTCCAAATGGGCGTTAAAACATATATCTTTGCCTTTGGATATCTAATAAGCAAATTCGATATAAATTCTTTAGCTTTTTTTTCAAAAACGAATTTATCTGTTAAATTCCAATCATTTGTTCCGTATGCAATAAGGATATAATCGGGATACAATTCGCTTTTCGCTTCCGCTAAAGGCGGATAAAAAACCGTACCGCCAAGCGCCTTGTTATATAATTCCGCGTGTAAAGCATCGGCAAGTCTTAATGTATGCATTGAAGACGGGTGCAAAGTATCATAGCCTTGCGTAATGGAATCCCCGTAAGCGAACAAAACTTTTTCTCGCTTTTTTACTGCACGTATATGCGTTGCGTTTTTTAATTCCATATTTTTTAAAATAAGTGCAACGGACCAAGGAAAAACAATTCGAATACGCTTATTCCCTTTACCGAGGGCAAATTCGCCTTGGTACTCCCCAAGCGGAAAACGTGTCCTTGGATCTATCACGTCGCTTTCGTTTCCAAAATTTTTAACACACCCGATCCGTTTTCCATCTACAAATATTTCTAACGTAAAATAAGAACGAGTGGCTGGCAATGCACATACCGATATAAATAAACCATCTGCGTCCGTATCAAATTCCATTTGTACACCCGCCGTAGCGAAAAGTTTCACAAGATCATCCGTATGTTCGTACGCCTTTTGTTCGTTTTTATTAAATCGACAAAACCGAAAGCCTTCCTGCGTTTGTGCAATCTCTTCCGCTCCGCGCGTAATTTCTAAAATTGTTTGTAAATCAACAGTCATAACAATCACTCTAATTTTTAACGATTTTTATTTTATATTTCAGTATCAAACGGAAAAATCTTAGCCCCAAGCTTATAAGCATAACTTGTATATGCTTTGGGACAATTTATTTGCAATTTTGCTTCTTGTTTCATCTCGGAGAAGCAACGGGATAGATTAAGTTTTCCACCGTCAAAAAATACTTCAGCCATACTCACGTCAACGTATAATCGAAACGAAATTTTGTCCTTGAAATTATAATCCACTTCAATATCATTAAAACGGATTTTGTGATTGCTTATGGTTAAGACAAAGCTTTCTTCTACCATTATCTCGGCAATTTCGCCGTCTTCTAATTCGGTCGCAAAATTAAATTCAAAACACCGACCGCACGTCAATTCATTTCCATTCGTTTCGACCTTTTCCATTCTAAGTCCGTCTAATTGCGGGGCTGGGTTCATTATAAGATTGCCTTCGTTATCAATATCCAAAACTCTTGTCAACGAAATGCAACCATCCCACCCAACCGAGCCCGGGAAACCCGTTATCCAGCCAGATATATAATTTACATTTCCCTTGCCTTGAAATACCGTCGTCGCGTAAAAGCCACGCGAGCATTTCTCTTCAAAGTTACCTTGTTTTATATATCCATAAGATAAAATGCCTTCTTTCTCTTCGGTAAAGCGATATGTGTTTACGTCAAAATCCCCAATAAACCACTTCGGATTAGAATACGGTGAATAAATTAACACCCATTTATCTCTAATTTTAATAAAATTAAGAACTTCCCCTGTATGTTCCGCAAAAATACCACGATACTCCCAATTCAACCAAGTTTCATCCATTGCTTCATAAATGGGAATAACTTCTTTCCCACTATCCGCAATTTTACATTTAGAAATTATCATAAACGTTCGCCCTGCTTCTTGGAAGAGAATTACATCACTCCAAGAATTCGTAAATCTTGGCCCTCCATGTGTTTGCATGGTCATAAAAGCTTTCCCTTCGTTCATTCGTTCCCATACAAGCATATCCTCACTACCGCGAACGGCAATGTGTTCCCGTGGAAGCATTCCCCCCTCAAAACAACGAGTATAATACATTAACGGTTTCCCAGAGGGATCAATCACAACCATACCGTCATTTAATTGCTCTTCGTTTTCAAGCAAGAGCAACGGAAATGGAAGCTCTTCCCAATCCACTAAATTTTTAGAGCGAATATGTCCAAAAAGCCCGCCTAAACGATTTGGATTTGCATCATAGTTATTCCCATAAAACAAATGATAATATCCATCATGATAAATTCCACCCCAAGAATCAATCATTAAGTTTGCAGGAGATGCAAAATGATAGACTGGGCGCGAAGTATCCTGTGCCGCAATTTTACAAAATGGTTCACGCTTTTTCATTGCTTTAATAATATTTTCAGGGATTTTTGTCTTATTTTTCATATTTTCTCCTTATGATAATAAGGTAATTATTCACAGCAAAAGAAAGCTACGCCCTTAATTTACGTCAATAAACCAGGGCATAAATTACCTATTATTTGGATTTCTCTATCATTTTTACAATTTTTATCAATCTTTCTCTGTTAAACGCCAAAAAGCCGAAGGAACGTGATGCGATTTTTCGCCCGTTGGGAACAGTGCATAAGAAACCCTATCACCCGTATAACAGTCCACACGAAAAGCATTCAAATATAAAGCATTTAACCTGTTTTCACCCAAAAACGAAAAAGGAATTTTTAACATTGCTTCAAATTTTACATCTTCAATTTTCGTATATGTTTGAATCTCATCACTTTCCAAAGGAATGATTTCTTCCCCTTGACGATGTATTTTTGCACAGAATAAAACGTTATTTGCCGCTAGGTCGATTTCAAAATATTCCTCTTGGTTATTACCAACAGAAATAAAGACTTCCACGCAATCACCGCGATATACAGGCGAGTTCTTTTGAGTATAAGGACATTTCAACTTTCCGTCGTGATAACATTCAAAAGAAACCACCAAATCCTTCTTGGTATATTCAAACAAACAAAATGTTTTACGCGGTGGTTGCGCGCCGTCAAATATGTCTAAAAGCGGATACTTTTTTCCGCATAACACTTTCGATTCTATCATGATATTACGAAATCGTATTCGTCAATACTAATCTTCACAGGCAAACCAAGGCGTGCCGATTCTCTCGCCTTCAAGCACATAAGTGTTGCTCTCGAACCGTCAACGGGATTGCAGGGCGACGGCTTGTCCAAAAGAATACAGTCTACAAATTCATCAAGCATATTGTAGTGTCCTTTATCCACTTCTGCTCTATCCAAAACGGTAGCATCTTTCGCCTTTTGATTGCGAGCTTTCATTTTGTTGATATAAAGGTTCGTGCCTTCTCCTTCCGTAACTTCGGGGTACGGATCACTCTTAAACGGATAGTTAATTTTATCTACGTCTACTCTACCACCTACGCGAAGTTGCAAGTAGTGGTCGAGCTGCATACTCATACCGCCCTTGTAAATTTCAATGAGTTCTTTCGGATGATCAAAACTACCGCAAGAAGCATCGAAAATAGTACAAATGGACTGATCTTCAAACGTAATCGTAACCGAAGCGTTCGTTCTAGACCAACCTTCCGCATAGATTTTAACAGGCTCTTTACCCATAAAGAAACACGCCAAATCGAAGAAATGGCAGAACTCGCCAATGATACTACCTTGCCCTGCAAATTCATCAAACGCGTACATCTTAAACGACGCGCTATCGTCATTGATACGCATCAGCATCATCGTTACTTCTTCTTCGCGGAGTTTGGTAATATTGCCGTATCTCTTATAACGCCAAGGCGCTTCCACCGCTTCACATTGACTATCCAAAATACGTTTTGCATCTTTCACAATAGGGGCACAACGGCGATTGAAACCAACCACAAGTTTTACCTTGTGTTGTTGAATAATCTTCATAATTTCATACGATTCTCTAATCGTCGTACTCATCGGCTTTTCGACAAAAATATGCTTACCGCGTTCTGCCGCTTCGCGAATGATTTTTTCACGTACGTTATGTACTGTCAAAATAAGGACACCTTGCACTTCAGGATCGTCCAACACGTCCATATAATTCGTCGTTAAATTTTCGTAATTATAGCGTTCTTTAACGTAATCAAGATTGCTTTGTAATAAGTCTGCGCACCATTTCACGCGAATACGAGGATTTGAAAACGCATTCCCTAAATGCACGTCTTTTGCGATTGCACCACAACCAATAATTCCAATTACTGCTTTTTCCATAAAAAACTCCTATATATGTTTATTCTATCAAACCGTCATAATAAACGGATTTTTGCCATATCCCACCCGACGTTCTAAAATAATCGTCGTTTAACGTATATATGCCCTTATCATAGTCGTTAGTGCGTGAACAATATGTACACATCGTTTCCCAATTCACATAGTTTTGCTCACCGTTGCTTTCTAAAACTCCTATTTCCATTTCAGGTAAAGTAGCAATTCTAGCCGCAATGTTCTTATTCCATTCCACAAGTAAAGGATTTACCGTTAAATCTGCACAAAAACATATCACGCCCTTCTCATGCGCCTTTTTTAATATTTTTAACGTTTCCGACAACGTTTTTGCTATTGGTTTAAGCGTAATCGCTTTATATCCAAGCGAAATTCTTTCTTCTACATCCTTTACGCTATGCACTGATTCGTCCGCCGCTATTCGAACAGGTAAATCGCCTACAAATACTTTATTTTCTTCATCAAACGGCTCTTCTAGCAATACCGTTTGATCCAAAGCACCGATTTCTTGCATATACGCAAGCAACGCTTGCAATCTGTCTATGCTGTCATACTTTCCGTTTGCGTCTAAATAATAGAGAATTTTTCCGCTTTTCGTATATTCCGTTTTATAGGATTTGGCAATACCGTGTATGTGTTGAATACGGTTTTTATCCCATTCGAGCATCTCATCCTTGCTCATTTTTCCGTTGTCGTCAAAGCCGATTTTTATCTTCATCAACACCGTTCCGTTGTCAAGTAAAGCTCTTATGCTTTCATCTTTTACCCCATAAGAAACTAGCGGTATATTGCAAAGCTTTTCGTGATTTTCGCAAAGCGGCGCTTTATATTCTTCAGGGATAAGTTGCATTATATCCTGCGTGTTTTGTTCCCTTGCATACAACTGCCAAAGCGCGTTATCTACGGCGACAAGCGCGTTTTTTACAAACGTCTCCCGTAATTTTTCTTTCACGTTCGTCAAAGTTTTTGCAAAAGCAAGCGTTTGCTCATATATTCCATCTATGAGGTCCATCGGCGTTTTTCCTTCCTTGCCGACAAGCAATCCAAGGGCGTATTTCGTAACCTCATACATATATTCGTTGCCTTGCGTTTCGCTGTTCGTCGTGAACACGGTCGCATCCGACCAAAGCACACTTTGTACGCCTACGCCGATGCCGTATGATTTTTCTGTGTCTATACGGCAAACTACTTGCCAAAGCTCAGATAAAAATCCACCCTTAAATCCAAACGGCGCTTTCAATTTTTCGGGGATATACGTACTATCCGTTTTTATGATTTTCATTCGATTTCGACCTTTTTTTCCGTTTTACTGGATTCGTAAGCCGCAAGAATAATATCCACAGGCTTTCGCCCCTCGTTTTCGTCCACAAGCGGTTTTCTATCGTTTTCTATCGATTCAATCAAATCAAGAAATTGCATCTTGTGATAATACTCCGTAAACGCCATAGGATCTGTCCCAGAATTAAAAGCGGACTGTTCGTTCACACTCTCTTCTTCGCCCTCGATATCCCAACTTTCAATAATATCTTCTCTAACCACTACGGAGCCCTTTGTTCCGCAGATGGTTATTTGCCGAGGTCTGCCTGGCGTTGCTACGGTGGTGGATTGTATTACACCCATTGCACCGTTTTTATATTCAACGAGAATATTCGCCGTATCTTCCACTTCAATATCTCTATCTAAGGTTCGGCATTGCGCGTATACGCTCTTAACTCCACCCATAAGATATTGAATAAGGTCAATACCGTGAATCCCTTGATTCATCAACGCGCCCCCGCCGTCCATCTTCCATGTGCCGCGCCAACCGCCTTGTTTGTAGTATTCAGGCGAACGATAGTATTTCATGCTGTAATCTGCGAGTAAAATTCTCCCCAATCGACCTTCGTCTATCGCTTTTTTCAGTTTACAAATTGATGGTGTAAATCGAAGCTGCGTTACCACTTCGACTTTTACCTCATTTTCTTTAATTGCCTCAACTACTTTCTCTAATTGCTCTTTCGTGATTGCCATCGGCTTTTCCACGATAATATTTTTCTTGGCTTTCGCTGCTGCAATCGTTTGTTCCGCGTGCAACCCGCTCGGTGTACAAATATTCACGATATCTATTTCGGGAGTAGCAAGCATTTCTTCCAAGCTTTTATATGCGTTACAAGAAAATTCCTGCGCAAATTTTTCTGCACATATATACGAATAGTCATACACCCCGACAAGCTTTGCGCCTTCTATTCCTTGAATCGCTTTTGCGTGTATTCTCGCGATTGCCCCACATCCTATAATCGCAAATCCGTATTGTTCCTTTTTCATAGCACTTCCTTCCATTAATATTCTTTCATACTTTGCAAGATTTTCGCCCGTAAGCTTTCCGTCTTGCCGTTATATTTTAAATAATTTTCTATTGCAGCTTTGCGATGCCTTGGCAAATCTTCTTCTTGTAAAAGAGCCACCGCATTTTGTTCCGTTTCCAAAACATCATATCCAAATATAGGATGAAACATTGCCCATTTTACGTATTGTATGCTTCGTTCTATTTTTTCCGTTTCTGCAATTTTTTCGGAATACTCGTTCCTTTGTATCGTTTGAGGAATTGTTTCTACTCCCAAATAACGCAAAATAATTTTTGCAAGTTCTTCGTGCCCCTTTTCCGTTAAATGAATCCCGTCTTGCCCGAATAAATCCTCTTCGGTTTGCATTGACAAATACATTTGTGCAAAAACGTCTACTAAACCTATCCCTTCTTCGTTTGCATACTCTCTTAAAGTTTTACTGTACCAACGCAATTTAGCATTGATGCGTTCAAAAGTTTTACGTTTATAAAACGAATCGTCGATAAGTTCGCCTTTTTCCTTGTTATCGGCTACCGTTTGAATGTGTTCTTTTTCGATTATCCGCTCGTTTACCGCGCAGGGAGATATGATTACAGGCTGTATCCCTTTTGCTTTTAATGCTTGAACAGCTTGTTTTATACCGTCTAAAAACATATCGTCTCTTTGTTTTCTTTCAGTTAGCAAATCGCCCGTTTCTTCCAACGCAGAATCGTACAACCAAATACCCATATCGTTAACGCCGTACATAACAAAACAATATTCTGGTTGATAGGAAAACACTTCGTCTTCTAACAAATCCTTCGCCATATTCGAACGATTTCCACCTAAACCGCAATTAAAAAACAACGGCATTTTCGAGCATTTTTGTTCATAAAAATACGAACGCAAACAAGCGATAAATCCACCGTTTTGCACAATACTATCGCCCAAAAAACAAATTTTTTTATTTAAGAAATTCTCTTTCATTTTTTCTCTTACAACGTAACGAGTTGTCCCGACACAAAAATGTTTTGTATAGAAATTATTTCATCGAACACAACGATATCCGCATCGTAACCTTTTTCTATCTTGCCCTTGTTTACATTGAGTATTTTAGCAGGTACTTCCGTCAGCATTTTCACCGCCGTCGGAATTGTAAATCCACATTCGTTCACAAGCGTTTGTATAAGTCTATCCGCAGTTGCCACGCTTCCTGCAAAGGCGCTTCTATCTTTGAGTTTGCAAACCCCGTCTTCAACGATAAATTCCGTTCCGCTCATCACGCCTTCTTTAATATCTGTTCCTGCAATTTCAAGACTATCCGTGATAAGCGCAACCTTATCCATTCCTTTAATCTTGATAATCATTTTGATAAGGTCGGGTGGCAAATGTTTTCCGTCGGCTATGATTTCCACGTACAGTTCATCACGCAAATACGCACTTTCAATTACTCCAAGACTTCGAAATCCGTGATCACGCGTTACCGTCGAAGTACAAGAATACAAATGCGTAATAAGGTTACAACCGTTTTCTATCGCCACTTGCATATCTTGATACTTTGCATCCGTATGCCCTGCCGACGCTATTATATTATGCTCGGTCAAGTATTTACAAAATTCGCCGTTTATATCATTTTCGGGCGCGTACGTCCAACGGGTGATACTTTCGCCGTATTCTTCAATTAAGCTCTCATAATCTTGCTTTTTAGGCGGTGTAATAAATACGGGACACTGTGCGCCTGCTTGCTTGGGCGAAAGGTAAGGGCCTTCTAAGTGAGCGCCCAAAAGATTCCCTTTCGTCTTGCCCTTTGCGCTGTGGATATTCACTACGGCTTGTTTCATGGTTTCAAACTCGCCTGCGGAAATCGTGGGAACGATACTCGTCGTGCCGTGCGCTAAATGATAATCGCAACCATTTATCACGTCTTCCACCGTACTGTTCATAAACGCATAGCCGCCTGCGCCGTGCGTGTGCATATCGATAAAGCCTGCACTCACGTATTTACCCGTAAAATCGTAATTCTCTTCGCAAGGTTTCTCTTCTTTGCTTATTTCTACGATTTTCCCGTTTTCGGCATATACGTATCCGTCGAATATACTTTCGCCGACGATAATCTTATCACTTTTTATCTTTATCATAATAACTTCGAACTTTGGTCGTCTAAATACAATTTCGCATTCTCGTGCGTTCTTAAAATACTTGCAGGGCAATGCTCGTCAATACTGCCGTTGAGCGTTTCATACACCGCCTTTGCTTTCGTCGGCGCAGGTACGATACAGAACAGATACGGCGCGCGGACAAGCGTAGGTACGGTAAGCGTCATAGCGTGCGTAGGTACTTTATCGATACTTGCAAAGCAACCGTCGTTGACTTGTTGTTGACGACATACCTCGTCAAGCTTTACGGGTTTCACGGTTTTCTTATCGTTAAAATCTGCTACAGGGGGATCATTGAATGCGATATGTCCGTTTTCCCCGATACCCATAATCACGATATCCGTAGGGTTTTCGTCAAGAAGTTTCCCGTATCTTTCCGCTTCCTTTTCGGGATCGGTTGCCGTAATATCTATGTAATTTACACTCTTAAAAGGTACAAGCCCGAAAATATGGTCTTTCAAGAAATTACCAAAGCCTTGGGGCGCGTCCTTATCAAGTCCGATATACTCGTCCATGTGATAAGCGTTCACTCTGTTCCATTCGATTTCTTTATCTTCTACAAGAGCTTTTAATACGTCGTTTTGAGAAGGTGCCGCCGCGAAAATCATATTGATTTCTTGTTTCTTAGAAAGTAATTCCGCGATTTTAGCCTTGATATCCCTTGCCGCCTCCTCGCCCATAAGCGTACGATTTTCGTAAATCTCTACGTTGAGTTTATCTACTTTATAACTTTTCATAATAGCTCCTTTAATTTCGCAACCGCATCAGTAAACGCAACTTGTTGATTTTCATACTTGTAAGGATTTTCAAACGTTTTACCCACCAAAGCGTTTAATCCGCTAAACGTTTGCAAATGTGGTTCAAGCGTAATAAACGTATCTTTCTTGCCGTTGGATGTATAAGCGTCCAAAATCTCTTTAATTTGTGCTTCGCCTTTACCTGCCGGCACGATTGCCCCTGCGTACAATGCGTCCTTGATATGGAAATATTCAATGTGCTTTTGCAAAAGCTTATATGCTTGCATAGGGTTATAACCGTCTAATACGAAATTACCCATATCAAAAACCGCTTTCATTTTACCATTGAAATACTCTAAAATCTCCAAGCATTTTTCAGGGCTTTCGCCGTAGATTAAGGCTTCGTTCTCATGGCATAAGGTAACACCGAACTCTTCGGATAATTTTACAAGTTTTGTAAGTTCGCTGAATACCTGCCCCTTGCATTCTTCTCTCGTCTTACAATCGGGAAGATAGAAACTAAACATTCTAATATTCTTCGCGCCAAGCTCGTTCGCCGTTTCAAACACATGCTTTGCCGTTTCCAAATGAGCCGAAATATCCCCGTCTAATTTAATTTTCCCCAAAGGTGAGCCGATAGACGACACCTTGATACCGTATTCGTTTAAAACAGACTTCGCTTGTTTTACCTCGGCTTTGGTTAAAGTAGACACGTTTTTACCGTCTACGCCACGCATTTCCATATAGGAAATACCAAACCCATTTAACGCTTCACATTGTTCTTTCAATCCGTCTGCATATTCGTCCGAAAATGCGGATAAAATTAATCTTTTCATAATTTCTTTTATCCTTATTTGTTTACAACTGGCATTTCAAAAACATCTTTGGGTTCTCTCGTTTTATACGCACCTTTTGTAAAATCGGGAATTTCCACCACAGCGTTTCCGTTTTGCAAAGATTTTTCGGATAAACAAGTAATACACATCCAAGCCGCCGCATCGTAAACGTCTATCGGCATTTCCTTTCCTTCCTTCAAGCATTCCGCAAACGCTTCGAATACAAAATAATCCATTCCGCCGTGGTCTTGCGCAATCATTTCAGGCGTGACGTGCTGCCATTTTTCAGGCATATATTTCTCGTAAAAACGCTCTTCCGATTTATACCAATGATTTGCTTCCCAGCTCCCATCCGCCGCCTGTTTGCTATAATCAGCGTCGGTGTAAACAGCACGGTTGTCCATATCGTATTGACCTTTCGTTCCGCGAACGACAAGTTCACGAGAATAATACCGCGGCATCGTGGTATCAAGCTTAATGGTAACGAGTTCACCGTTTTCGCAAGTAATCATAGTTTGCACTACATCGCCTTGCTTAAACTGCACGTCTTTCAAATAGCTAAGTTCAGGTTTATCTTTCACGTATTCGTTTAACCCTCTTGCTTTAGAAGAGCAAGAAACAAGAGAAAGCATACGGTTCCCGCGATTGATATTAAGAAGTTTTGCGATAGGCCCAAGTTCGTGCGTAGGATAGTTTTCCGCATTTCTATTCGTATAATTACGAAGCCTATAATGACGTTTGATGTCCCCATACGCAATTTCTTCTCGAATATCGTGGGCATATGAACCAGAACAATAGGAAATTTCACCAAGTACACCGTTTCTTACAAGCGAAGTAACGAGCAATTCGTCTTGTCCGTAGCAGCAGTTTTCCATAAACATAAACGGCGTTTTTGTTCTTTCGTAAGTTTCGACGAGCTCAAAACATTCATCCAAGTCGTATGCCCCGCCTACTTCCATTGCTACCGCAATTCCACGATTTAACGCGTCAATGGAAACGCGCACGTGCGTTTCCCAAGTCGTAGCCACAATCACGGCGTCGGGCTTTAATTCTTCAAACATTTTAATATGGTCGGCATACACCATAGGCTTTTTCCCGCCTTCCTGTGCAAATGTATTTGCCATATCTTCCGCTTTATCTACGTATGGGTCGCATACTGCGATCGTTTCAAAATCAGGAATTACTCTTACTATCTTTCCGATTCCAACCGCGCGGTGTCCACACCCGCAAAAAACAAGTCTAATTTTTTTCATACAGTACTCCTTTATATATTCTCCATATACGATTCACATATAATATTTTCTATTTCAACATCTTCAACGTCCTCTAAATTTATCCAATGATACGGCAGCATAGGACGATATAAAAGACGTATATTTCTCAACACAAGTCCCTTTAATTTATTTTTTTGATATCCAATCACATCTATAGCATTAGCTTTATCGATCCTCTGATTGTCCGTATATGTTTCAACTCCGCTGATGGTGATATCTTCAAATATAAAATTCTCCAAACGTGGAATGCTTATGCTTGCTTCACCATCATTGTTTCCGTTCATAAAATTGCGAAACAAAATTTTTGACGTTTTACATCTACATACTTCGACATCTTTTATATATCCGCCACGTTCTATCGTAGATTTAATATTTATCCCTGCAAAACTCGTTTGCATGTCGCAATCCCAAATTTTTATATCGCTGATTCCGCCCGACATTTCGCTGCCTATTGCAATCCCGTTTCCTCCTTTAGAACGACAATCAAATACGCGAATATGTTCGCAGGGTCTATTGATAATATTCCCCTCAGGGTTTTTTCCTGATTTAATTGCTACGCAGTCGTCTCCCGTATCAAAATCAATATCAAACAGCGTACAATTCGTCGAAGAGTCGGGATCCCAGCCGTCCCCATTAGAAATACCGTGTGAGAAAATTTCCCCTCCACAAGTAATCACGTTATCAGAATATACAATGTGGATATTCCAAGCAGGTGAATTCCCTGCGTTTACGTCGGAAATGACAACGTTTTGCGCATTATGTACGCTGATCAATTTTCCTCGCCGTCTTACGGATAACACACTTTCAGCAAAATCTTTCTCCGCCTGACTTATCATATTTTTGCGCAACATTTCACCGCCGCCGCAAACAGAACCACCTCTAACAACAACGTTTTCCGTCGTATATCCTTTCTTATAATCCAATTTGCCAATATTAATCAAAGAAGCGTAGCACTCCATCTCTATCCCCTCAAAACGGCTCCAAACCTTTGGCAAATAGTCACTAGGATTCTCTGTCCCTTGTAAAATCGTTCCCTTCGATAAGCGTAATTCTACCCCCGAATGCAACGTGATCGCACCAGTAAGGAAAACGCCGTCTGGGATAAACACACATTCTCCCGTCTTACAATCATCAATAGCATTTTGTAAGGCTTGTGTATTCAAAAAATTTCCATCCCCAATCGCATTATACGGTGCTTTGCTGACGTCAATTTTTCTTTTTTCGTTAATCGTACGAACGGTTAAGTCTCCTATATTTTGAGCAAGTATTCCGTCTTTTGTATATAAGCGCACAAGGAAAACGTATTCCGTGTTCGGTGTTAAACCAAAAAAGTCAGCATGCGTTTTATCTGTTTTTATTTGCTTTCCTGCTCCATCTATAAGGTAATATCCCCCTTGTGTTACAAGTGAAGAATATTCCCAAAAAAGCTTAATTGTATCTTCAAAAATAATTGAACGTATCATAATAAGTCCTTATAAATTCTCTTCGATTTTACGTTTGCACAGGCTTGCCCCAGCATCAAAGCGAATTTTGATATCACCGCGCATACGCAATGCTCCGCAAACATATAATCCCATAGGAAAATAGACATATTCCTTATCTGAACAATCATCAAATGCGTGCTGGATTGCCAATGTGTTATCCGTTTCTCCGTCCCCTATTGCTAAATAAGGCGCTTTCGTTACGTCCAAACGAGATTTGTATGGCAAAGTGGAAAAACAACCATTTTCCGCTATGCCAACAGGAATGTTATTTTTATCTACAAGTTGTACTGTAAAAGTATATTCTCGACCAGCTTCCAAGTTTTTAAAATCATAATAAACTTCTTTCGTAAAAAAGCAATTCTTTCCGTTTAACGTCAATTTGTATCGATACCCGTCTTGAAAATCCTTTTTTTCATCCCACCAAACCCGAATTTCGTCGTCAAAAGGTACAGCGTATAACATAAATTACTCTCCTTTACGCAAGCGCTCTATAATCGTATCAACCGCATCAAAGTATGCCTTTTGCCATTCCGGAGAAAGATCGCATTCTCGCGTTTCATATGCACCCGTTTTATATTTTCCATCCGTTGCTCCATAATGAAAATATCCATTAGAATAAGATGCCAAAAATACCTTTTCGCCGTATTTTTCGTAGAGTTTTACTCCGATTTCCGTGAGCGGCTCAAAAGGAGCAGTAATTAAAATAACGTCGCCTATTTTTATTCCAGTAATCTCTGCAGATACACTTTCGCCTAATTTTTCAACTCGTTTTTGATGCCATTCAAGAGTTTCCACCTCAGCAGCCAAGCGAGTTAGTTTTTCCATTTGTGTTACATTTTTTAAGTATTTCTCGATGTGCTTTCGATTCAACTCATCCTGATCTTTAAGTTGAGTAATTCCCCTTTCCTGTTCGTATAAATACGCGTATTTATGATCGAGCGGATATTCGGGAGAAATAATATATTTAATATACAAAGGGAGAAAATTTTTAAAATTAAGGGGACTATTTTGCATAGAATTGCAAATAGCCAATTGCTCCTCTTTGATTTTTTCAATTTCTTGTTGATAATCTTTTCGTAAAGGAAATTCCGTTTGCACAGTGATTGCGGAAAGCTCGCTCGATTGCGTTTCCATCGCAGCCAACGTTTCAAGTACCGTAAGCCCTAAATCCACTCCGTGTTTTGTGCAATCTTTTGCTTGAAAATAATTTTTATAATCAATTTCGCAAACGTCGCCCCCTGTACTTTGAAACATCATAGCAAGCGCACCTGTTTGCTTTTCAATTAAGCGTTCTGCAACGCCGGGGAAATTAACAGTAGCACGATTGTTTGCATATCCCAGTAAGGGATGACATCCGAAATTGAATGCAATGCAAAGCGGTTCCCCATCTGCTTTAATAAACTGTATTACACGCAAGCTGGCATCCGCAAACGAAAGTTTATCATAATCGCATTCAGGGGGCAATGCATGAGCCAAACGAATTGTCCAATCCCCGCCATTTTTTAAAGGAATATTTCGATTAATAAGAAAACTGTCTTCGTTTCCACGTGCATAGGAAACGGAAACTTCTTGCAATTCGTTTATAAGCTGTGCCGCTTTTTCTTGAATACGTTGCAAAATAATACTTTCCTCTATTACCATAGGCTCGAAAGTATGCGTGTGCGTAGTACCGCATATAACATGTGAAATACCAAGCATTTTCAACTTATTTTTCAAAATAGGATAAAACGCATCTGTTACCGTGCCTATTTCTCCCCCTAACGATATATAGTCAACGGAAATGAGTGCAACCTGACAATCACCCTTTTCAAGCAATAATATTTTTGCATACAATGAATCGTTTGCAGTTTTTCTATCAGCAGTAATCTCTACTTTTGCCGCCGCTGCTTTTAATACCATATTTTATTTCCTCTCAGATTTAATCTGTGGCGGGAATAAATAAATTCCCACCACTTCCTTTCTTATAAATAATTAGACCAATCATCATCGTCAGCGTAGGTAACCCATTCTATCTCTAAATGAATATCCCCCAACGTTTGATAAACACCCGTTTTATCAACACGCTTACCGTCTTTTGTCCAAAAAGCCCCTTTCCCATTCTGTGCATCAACTTGATAAAGCGTATATTCTTCACCAAACCGAACAGTTTGATAATAACTATCCGCTTGTTCATCGAAAATCAAACCGCTTTCCGCCACAGGCGTAGGGAAATTTTTCCCATAATAAATTTTATAAGTGTTTGCCGTCTTAATAGCATTGACTGTAACACACGGCTGCGTAATTTGTTCTGTAAGGTTATCCCAAGCGAAGGAATATCCTTCTTCTATAGGAAGTTCCGGAATCTGCGTTTCTTGAATGTTTCCGCAATAATCCACGAGGACCTGCGAAACGGTATCCGCGCCATTTACAAACGAAACGGTACATTTCCAAGTTGCCGTTAAGGAAACGTCCGTTGTATGTTTCCATACCCCGCTGTTTTCTATCCATTCTCCGTTTAACTTCCAACCGCCAAATACGTAATCTTCCCAAACGGCATGTGCTAGCGTATAAGGTTGCTCAAACGTTACCTTTTGCGTTGGTATTACAGCCACACCTTCCCCCGCATCAAAAGATATTTCATATTCTTTTGCCGTTAAAATAGCTTGAATGGTAGTGTCTTGATTTATGGTTGAAAAATCCGTTACGTCCCACGCTACATCATAACCTTCGACAGGTGCAGGTGTAGGAACGTCCAAAAGGACGTCCCCCACCTTCACTTCTTTTTCAATTACGTTTTGCCCGCTTTGCTCAAACCGCACAACGTAAGTTTCCGTCTTTGGTTGTTCATTATTGCACGCAACCAAAACAGTTAACGAACTTACTGCTAACAAAGCTGAAATTAACTTTTTCATAATAACTCCTTACAAGAAAAGTCATGCAACTGGATCCGCTTTTTGTTTCCACGTTACGATGTTGTCGGCTTTCGTCCAATACGTTTCGCTAAACGTCGTATAGTCGTTTTCCGTCTTCGCCACTTCGCCGTAAGCCGTATTTGCTTTCCAATCCGCTACCGTGTCATAACGTTTTACACCCGAAAGTGCACCGCCACGGTTAGTGGCATCATTACCACCACGCACAACAGTAGAGTTAATAATATAAACGTTATTAAATGCTCCTGCAGTCGTTATATATTCTGCCGCCAAGCATAAAGGTTCAAATCCCGTTGCGCCTTCGCTTTCGATAACAACGTTATTCATCGTAACGTATTTAAATTCCATATAGTGTGCTAACGTATAACGGTTAGACCCCCCATTTACGGTTTTAATATATACGTTATCTAAAGAACCTTTTGTGAAATTCAAACCAAACAATGCATTTCTTGTATTCCAAGACTTAATTTCTACGTTTATAAACGCTACGTTTTTAATCGTTCCACCATATATGTTATAGAACAAACCGTGTCCATACATAAGAAGATTACTGATTGTGTAGCCATTACCATCAAATGTACCTGTAAGACCAACACTCTTATTCACTGCGAAATAATCTTTAGTATCGCCCACTTGTTCAAACTTAGCATTATTATAGTCGATATTCTTCGCTAAAATATAGTAACCGTCGAATTCTTTGGTATAATAGCCAAGCGTTGCGTCTTTATCTTCCGATGACATTTTAAAATAATCTAAGTCGCTTGCATTATCAATTACGAGCGTATAAGCAACAAGGTTAATCTTAATTTTCTTTTCATTTGTTTCAACAATAATATACGTTTCGGTTGCCGATTGTCCGTTTGTCTTCAATCCCAAAACTTTACCGTTTTCATAGCTCAATGCATTGCCGTCTTTATCAGTTACCGAAACTACTGTTTCACCACCGATAGCATCTGCAAGGTTATACTCCGCCATAACAGTATCGCCGTCAAGCGCCGAGAAATTAGTAAGTATGTTTTCATATTCTACGTCAACTTTTTCTCCGGGATTAAGTTTGGCTTTCCACGTCACGATGCCATCTGCTTTGGTCCAATACGTTTCGCTAAACGTCATATAGTCGTTTTCCGTCTTCGCCACTTCGCCGTAAGCCGTATTTGCTTTCCAATCCGCTACCGTGTCATAACGTTTTACACCCGCCCAAACAGTTGCTGCCTCACGGTTGGGAGCATCGTAAGTCTTATTCAACGCATCAGGACCAACAACGTATACGTTTTGCATTTGCGTAGGTTGAGTTCCATCAAACCCCCAAGCGATAAAGCTTCCTTTATTAGCGCATGCACTTGACGTCACCGTACTTGCATATTCTACCACAACGTTGTTTGCCTTGAAATTTTTGCCAAAACCATAATAGAATAACGAACATGCGTAACTAGCGTTTGACGTTCTGGACACAACGCTAACATAAACGTTTTCCATCGTTCCGCCATCGGACGTAATAGCTTCTGCAAACAAGGAATTTATATTCGCATATGCATAAATATTTACGTTCGTAAACGCAACGTTTTTAATCGTACCACCTCGAAGCGCTTTGAATAACCCTGCACCGCTGACTTTAAACTCGTTAATTGTATATCCGTTACCGTCAAACGTACCCGTAAGACCACCGTACTCTTCTTTATCTAAATCATTAATAGTCTTACTGTGACCAGGTCTTGCTTGCTCAAAATGAGCGTTATTATATTCAATATTCTTGGTAAGTACGTAATAACCGTCCAACGTTTTTGCTTCAGACATCATATTAAAGTAGTCCAAATCGCTTGCATCATCAATAGCAAGCGTAGCGTTTGTGAATGGCTGATTGATAATCGTACCGTCGTTACCAAATAAAGAAAGGTTAACGTTTCCTTTTTTGGTCCCGTTCATATTACCAAGCGTAAGAACGTTACCGTTTTTCGTATAAGTAACTTTTTTAGCACCGATATATGCGTCGTACGTAACGCCAGTTTTCATTGCCCCTTCTTCAACCGTTACTTCATACAAACCGTCTACTTCACTACAATAACCGCCGTGCGTTCCCGTGGTTGTAATCATTGTTTCCGCATTTTCTTTTGTGAAACCAAGATAAGGATAAAGCAATCCTTCTTTTGTTGTATCAGTTGCATACGTGCCTTCTTCAATGGCAGCAAAAGCAACGCCTTTCATATTTCTAACAGTATCATCTGCTTGCGCATAAATAATAACGTCTTCTTCGCCTTCTTGACTTACTTTTACGTAGGAACGCGCAATCAAATCCGCTTTATATGTCGCTTGTTTTTGTGCATCCGTCAAAGTGGAAAAATCTTCACCTTCGTATACAATCGCCGCGGCATATTCAAAAGTCGTTTCCGAAACAGTTTTCAAAGAAAGTTCAAAATCTTGACAAGCGGGTTTTCCAGCATTCTCACCAACGCTTTCAGGCTTTTTAAGGTCAGGCGTAACTTTCGTTACATCACCACCCTCCAACATATTAACGCCCGTAATTAAAGTATGCCACTCAAACGTCGCGCCCTCATAAGTTGTTTCCAAATAATCCACAAAGGATTTAGTAACGCTTGTTCCGAATTTAATACCTGCACTTGCTGTTTTCATTCTTACAGCAGCACCGCCAATTGAAGCAAACCCTTCTTGTGCAATTAATTGCTGACCGACTGTTTGCACTGTTTCTGCGTTGGCCATCAATTCAACGTTGTTCTTGGACATAAAGCTAAAAGCTAAAGCCGTGCTCGCAACCGCGATTGCGCTTAATCCAATAATAGTCTTGTTTCTTTTCATTGTCCTATGTCCTCCTCATAAAATCCTGCCCAATCCAAATCGAAATTGCTCTCGGCTATCGATGAGGATGTGATTACGTCGTTGTGTAAAATAGCTACACGTAACGTAGGTGTCGTATAGTTCTTTTTTTCCATACGTTTGTTGCCTCCTTTTTTAAGATATTTTTTGCGCCGAACAGCTTATACGAGCTACTGAACCACCGCTTTTTCTTTGTTGAAGTTAATCTTTTTGTCTTTTATTTATCCCAAACAGGAATACCTTCCACTATCGACCAAAAACCAGAATTCGTAAAAGACGAATAATCATTTTGTGTTGCGATATTATCGCCGTATGTTTTATTTGCTTTCCAATCCGCTACGGTATCGTAACGTTTTACACCCGTCCAAATC
Organism: Candidatus Scatosoma sp.; assembly: GCA_045542595.1. Taxonomy (GTDB): domain Bacteria; phylum Bacillota; class Clostridia; order Christensenellales; family Borkfalkiaceae; genus Scatosoma. Next base: position 23,186 of record JAZQLI010000006.1, read on the forward strand.
GTTCCATCTCGATTACTTGCATCACCATTACGATAATTCAAAATATCCGAACTTATAACGTATACGTTCTGTACATTTACGGGTTTTCCTTCTATACTATGTATAAATAAACTTCCGCGATTTACCTTATTGACGTCTACAACAATATCTTCGGCATATTCAATTACAATATTATTCATCCTTAAACCAGCAGAATAACCATAATAGAATATTGAACCTTCATAAGTCGTAGCCATCGAATCAATTTGCAGATAAACGTTTTCTATCGTTGCCCCTATCGGACTGATTCCAGACGCCAATAGTGTGTTTACATTACGATAATCATAAATACAAACATCGGTAAACGCAACGTTTTTAATCGTACCGCCACGAATATACGTAAATAATCCTGCGCCCGAAATTTTCATACGACTAATCGTATAACCATTTCCATCAAACGTACCTGTCAACCCGCCCTTCGAGGCATCAACAATTTCGTTCATGACTTGGCTATAACCTTTACCCACTTGATCAAAATGCGCGTTGTTATAATCGATATCATTAGCCAAAATATAATACCCATCGAAGTTTTTTACAACTGGTGCTGTCTTTTCGTCATTCCAAGATAAGAAATAATCAAAATCGCTCGCCTCGTCAATAATTAACGTATAACCGTTAACAGCAACCTTATAATATCCGCCCGTCGTTAAAATACCAATCTCCGTTTGCGTTATGCCCGTTTTCGACGTTTGCAAACCGTAAATTCTGCCGTCAATAATTGTCAGCTCATTCATTTCCGCATCATAAGCGCGTAAAACTTCTTCAGTACCTATAACGTCTGTAAGGGTTACATCAGACCCTACACAACACCCGTCAATAGCAGAGAAATTGTCAAAAACAACTTGACTCTCAACAATTTTCGGTGTTACTGAAATTTGCACGTATCCCATATAATCCCGATAATCCACTTTTAAAAGTACAGGTTCTCTCGTATAGCCTACGCCTTTTATAGTTGCACCGTTTATCGTTACGCCTGCGCCTTGTACAACCTCTATTGAATCTGGCACGCAGTAAACACCTTGAGTTCTAACTGCAAGTTCTACTGTACCATTTAATTCTACTATGCCTGTATTTACAATCTCTTTATCCACCGCAATTTTCGAGGTCTGTTCTGTCGCAGAACGGAATACCGCATATTCTCCTGATTCACCAATATCCCAGCACTTTTGTGAAAAACACGAGAAATCGTTATTATCCGCGAACATTTTTTCTATGCTTGTATAACGTTTTGCTTTTGCCCAAGTATATACTTCATCTAAGCGCACCCCATCTACGTATGCAGCATCTTCATATTCGTTTGTATAATATAATCGTGTAAGAGGATATTTAGAAATAATATATAACCCAGAAGTATAAATATCAGCAACGGAAGGGTCTTTGTAATACGGGAACGCCGCCGCCAAAGAATAGAAAGTTCTTTCCGCATCTCCATCTGCCCAGGTTTTCTCTACTTCGCTTAAATCGATTACGATATTTTCAAATGTTGTATTTTGGAAAACCCAAGACGATATAACACCGCATCTCGATTGTGACGAAGCTTGCGCTACTTGAATGTAGATATCTTTAAAAGTAGGTTTAGGTAAAATACTCGAACCCGTATTCCCTGAGAATAAACATTCAAATGAGCCCTTATTAGCATATTTTACGTTCGTAAAACCTACGTTTGTAATCATACAACTAGACGTTAATCCGAAAATGCCATATGACCCAACGGTTATTCCATCTACGTTATAACCATTACCATCAAACGTTCCGGTAAAACCTGCAATAGGAGTTCTCGTATCAAAATAATTATATAGGCTTCTTTCAGCTGTTACCCCGTTAAGAGTCGCAGTAATCATACCATGTGTAAGATGTACGTAATCGTTTGCGTCGATATTATTAGCTAAAATATAATATCCATCGATTTCATAATCTTTTGCGTTCGCAATATCAAAAACAGCAAAATCGTTAGCCTCATCAATAACTTTTGTATACGCTATAACGTTGATTTTATATGCGTAAGTATTATCACAAACAATCATATGCGTTAAAGTTTTTGCATAACTGAAGGTTTGTAATCCCTTTACTTTATTTTCCGAAACGCTTAACTTATTTCCATACTCGTCATAAGCCTCAACAATCGTATCCTCTACAATGTCAGAAAGAGAAACCCCTACTCCGACAAAATCACCGTCAAGTGCCGAAAAATTATTGAATATTTCTGGAATTTCCTTCATAGGGCGAACAACGTTTACCCTTATCGATTTTGCATAAGTTTCCCCATTTTTCAATGTCGCTTGAATCGTTATTATTGAAATCCCTGCTTTTTTAACGCTTAAAGCCTTTGTCTTATCGTTATAATCAACACTATCTCCCGAAATAAGTACGGCAACGTCATTTAAAGGTTCGCCATTTTCATAAGCAGCTACGTCAAATTGATACTCTTTATTATCTACTGTGTCCAACTCTATATCTGTTGCCACGTTTCCATTAATCTTTACGTCCACTTCCTTATTTTCAGTTATGAAAATCGGCAAAGTTTTCTGTAACGAAGGAAACGACGTTTCTTTCCATTCGGTACTAATACTTATGGTAGTTTCACCAGTTTTAGTTGGTGTAAATATAGAATTTTCAATTTTTCCCATCGAAGGATCCGCTAAGGTGTAAACAAACTCTGCGTCATTGAACGATAATCCGTTAAAAGAAACTGTTGCGTTAAGATTAAGCGATTCACTCTTTGATAAGTATATCGTTTGCGAAGAATCCGCAATATTGTTAAAATCCAAAAGAGGAACATAGTCTCCAAAGCCAACGTTAATTTCACATTCCGCTTTATCCTCACCATAAGAAACTGAAATGTTTGCCGCACCAATATCATTTGCAACAATTACGCCATTGTCAACAGAAACGACGGCCTCGTTATCCGAATACCATTGCAGCGATGCATTTTCAGATACGTTATAATGAGCACGTAAAACTTGTGTTGTGCCAAGCGTCATATTCAATTGGGTTTCGGATAATCGTACTTTCACCTCTTGAACTGATTCTGTCGGTTCATTTTCCTTACACGCAACGCCACTCAATCCCAAGACAATAGTAAAAGCTACAAGCATTGATGATAATAAACTCTTTTTCATTCCATCTCTCCTTAATAAAGCTTTTTAATATATTTACTGAATTCTTCCCCGTGTTCGCTAGGTATATCAAAACGAAAACGCAACACGTTGTTAATAAAACGATCTTTTAAAGCACGCAAGTCCTTTACATTATACCAATCCTGGTAAAGCTCCAACATCATATAACCATAAGACATCCACTCACGTTCTATATGCTCTTCTGTTCGCTGATAATATTTTTCATCTTGTGCTTTTGCATTTTTTATTTCAAAATGTGCTTGATCAATTGCTTTAATCCAATTGTTAATGGTAATAAATTCCCAACAGTTTTCGTTTAAAACGACATTATAAACCGAACCCGTTCTATAAAATCTATTAGCACCGTTGACCTCAGCGGTTTTCATACGTACGTTCATAAACAGATTATACATCGTGTCAGACGCATCACCGTACATCGCCTTAAAAAATTTATCCGTCAACAATTCCACGTCGGCATTTGCATTCCACATTAATTTACTTTCCAAGTAATTAAAGAAAGCATTAAATGCCGTCGTTTCTGCAGTTCTACCCTGTGTTTGAGCAAAGAACATATTCGTTTTACCGTCATTAGCCAAGTATTTATACATTGCATTATCGTAAAACGAATACATATCGTACATTACCATATAACAGGAGAAATTCGTCGCATAAAACCAAAAATCAATATGATCGGTAAGCGTTGCCCAAGTATCATATTGAGATTTCCCCGCACTATTACTCTCATCAAAGAAACTTACCTGATAATCCAGTGAACCAAGCGGCGCAAGCCAAATACCTGTGCCAGGCGCACATTCAACCTCTGGAGCGGTTGCTACGTATTTCTTTTGTTTATTATCCCATTTAACAGGCGCTGCAACGTACCCTAAATAAGCAAACGTCGTAATGGTAAAATCTTCACGGTAATATTCAGCGTTTTCAGGGGCATTCATCCATTCTCGCAAATATTCATTTACTTTATTCGCAAACATAACAGTCGTTGCGGCAATCGAACCATACTTTAACGCGGCCCCGGTACAAGAATCACATTGACAGGTCAAATTATTATCTTCAATTGTAATACTTGCCATTCTATAATACGGGTACTCTTCAGGCGTGTAAATTTTCAAGGAATTGATTATCTTATCTGCACAAAGCCTTGTCATTTCATTAAAAGATTCTTTATCCCCTCCCGCCGTATAACAGAGTTGCGATTTATCACTCGAATACCATTCGGGATGTTGTGCCGCATATTGCTCTACAGGTAAGTAGCAGAAACTGTTGTGTGCACCCGTAGCATAGGAATTAGGATTATCAAATTCCGTATGAATAGGGATATAATATCCCCCGTAATTCGTATATCTACGCATACGATATCCGAATCTCGATTCGTCATAAGTTTCGTTGAATTTATAAAAGCCGTAATTTGTAGCACGATATTTGATGTCAGGGACGTCGGTGACGTCAAAATTTTTCAAACGCACATTGGTCTGTCCCGTTTTAATCTCGTAGCAGTCTAGATAATAACAATCAAAATCAAACATAATCGTTAAAAAATCATAAACCGCATTCAAAGTTCCAAAATCCGTTGCGCCAACCAAATATATATCATCATCTACAGTAGCAATTCTTGCTCCTTCCGTACCCAGGACATTCAAACTTGCCTCTACTCCACTTTTTTCAAATAAAGAAGTTTCTCCTATAGATATATACTTGCCTTCACTTGTTATAGTACCATTATCCACTTTTATGGGCAATGCAATACCAGTAGCCATTTTAAAGAAATAATTAAACTCTTCCTGTGCAACTTCAAGTGCATTTGAACTATCTTGTGGAACTAACAACGAATATTGAGACGTTCCATACTGAACAAGATAATCATTTGTATCTGTTGCCGTCATAATATGCGTGCCTACATAATCCATATAAGTATTATCGTTTCCAGTAGACTGGCTTCCGTTTCCGTTACAAGAAGTAGCAGAAAAAACAAGTAATCCTGCCAATATACCGCAAATATGTTTTTTCATAACTATTCTCCTTTAACTGCTATAACTTTATAAGAATTGAAAGCGCTGTTCCCATTTTCATCCGAACAATATACGTAAACTGTATACGTACCATTATCATCAAGAACAAACGAATCTACGTTTCTCGCTATAATAGCATTATCCTTTATAACGATTACTGTCGTTGTAAGATCCGTGCTTGTTGCAGAGGATACCTTAAACGATTTAATTGTATGAGTCGAACCCGTTTTCACTTGTACTTCTGTATTTTCACCTGAACCATCGTTAAAAATCACGGTAGGTTCTTTATAATTCACGGCATAAATGTAAAAAGGATATTTTGATTTGATTCCGTTGGAATCCGTTGCTTCATACGTAATAGTATATACACCGTCTTGAGTTAAAACAAATTTATATTCCCTATCAGCAATCAGTTGGGCCAATGTCTTTCCGTCAACGCTAAGAGGATAACTTCCGTCTGGTGCCTCCACGCGAACCGTAATATCTTTTTGCGACACAGTTCCTAAAACGTCTGCAGCTACAGCAGAAGAAACACTTATCGTTTCACCTACGGCAAAAACTCCTCGTGCCTTTTCAGCATATATGTCTGCTCCAAAATCATCCGATTTTATCAAGCTAAAAGGTTGATTATTTAACTGTTCTATATCAATAGCCGAAGCACCATACACGCCACTAAAATCCATATTAAACGTGCAGAGCATTTTTGTGAGAGGCACTTCAAAGTAAAGCCAATCAATATTCTTATTCAATCTATACAACAAAAGTTTACCTTCATCTGAGTTATATGCAATTTTAAAGTTAGCAAACTCGGAACCATTACGGATAGAACCGATTTCTATCTCCTCGTGTCCCTCAGAAACAAAATATAAAATACCATGAGAATTGCATAAAGTAAAATCAAATGTATTTGTAGTATCGTATCTATCAATAAAAGTAAATTTCAACTCTTCGAAATAGGATAACTCCACAGGAATCTTAAAATAAAGACTAAACGAAGCAAAATTAATCGTGTTTACAAATTCGGAATGCGCAACGCCATCTTTTGGATTCGCATTAATCCGAACGGAAGAACGTTCTGCTGCGCAAACCACGTCACCAATAAAATACTTTTCCATAGAAATAGAGTTTTTATTCCCTACATCTATAATGTTTGTCTCTCCCAAAACCACAAAAACCGAAGAATCATCGGCGCATTCGGCTCTTAACTGAACTTTGCTGTAATTTCCAACGATAAATTCTCTCGGATTATACTCCGCCCAACTTCCATTGTCAAATTTCGCAAGCAATTTTGCTTTTATCTCTTTTTTTCCTGATTGCGCATATTCATACGCCTTAATTTCCCCAAGATCATTAACCGAATCTTTCAGGAAATAGCGCGGAAGATTAAAGTATTCTTCAATTACTTTTATTCCCGTAGCCACACAGGAAACGGTATATTCCTGCGTATAAGAATAGACGGGATCTTTAACCATGATTTTTACAGTATGCATTCCCGCTTCTTGCGGAACAAACCAATTTTTTTCATTCGTTAAAGAATACGAAAAATTATCAGAAACAATTATTACTTCAATTTCTACTGGATTAGCAAGCAAATTAACCACGGTCCATTCAAGCGTTTCCTTCACCCCAGCCGTCAAAGAGTTAAGTGTCGTCATAGAAATTTGGAATGGAACGTCCGATAATTCGATAGCGTTATAAACCACGTGTTTATAACCTATGTTTCCAAAGGTGTCTATTGCACTATAAACAATAGTATATTCTCCTTTTTGCTTCGGGGTAAATTCCCCGTCTTTAACAACAATTCTACTTTGAAACGTTTCACCATATGCGTAATATACTTCCGTTTTAATAGTCCCCACCACGTCACTATCAGCAGAGCTTGCGGATAATACTCGCACCGGAGTATCAACGATTACATTCAAATTCTCAACACCGTTTTCTACTTCAATTTGCGGCTCTATGTCATCAACCTGAACGTTCGCATCATTTAATACGTAGAAAAATTTTGTTGCTTCATACGTATTATCATCCACGTTTATGTAGCCCAAAACTGTATATTTCCCCGTTTGTGTTAACGTATACGTTCCGCTTTTTTTCGCCGTCCCATCGGGATATTTAAGTATTGCATTAGATGCTTGATAATGATTTCCTTCATATACAGCCAAATAATAATCCGTGATGGAAACACTATCCCCGATATAATATACGTCTTGCAACGTTTCGTCTACGATTGTGGCCGCTTGCGCAACTTTTTGATCTCGATTGAATATATCACTCACATATATTCCGCCTAATACAAATAAAACAACGATTAGGAAACTTATTATAAAATTTTTCTTCTCCAATTTCTTTTTTAAATGCATCATTCTTTTACACCTCCTACCGTCATATTTCCCATTACCCTCTCCTTAAATATAATAAATATTGTCAATATTGGAATCATCAACATCATACATCCCGCCACCATATGCGGTGTCGTTGCCAAAGAACGGTCGCCTTGGCTATATACCAAATAATATACGCCATATGCGAGTGTTGGATGGGTCGGTAAATACAAAATTGGCGTTTGATAATTATTCCACAAATTAACGAATTGTATTAACATAACCGTAGAAATTACCTTTATCGAAATAGGCAAAATAATTTTTGTCAAAATGGTAAATTGCGATGCCCCATCAATTTCCGCCGCTTCCGAATAAGTATTCGGAATGTTTTTAAAATATCCTAAAAATACAATAAAATACATTCCCGTATAATCCAAGTTTTGTATATAATGACCAATCAACGTATCGTAGAGACCCAATTTCTGTTGTAACGCAAGTTGAGAAGGATCAATAGCAACAGTAGGTAACGTCATAACAAATAATGAACCGGCAATGAAAACAGCATTAAATTTATAATTAAATTTAGTACAAAGATACGCGACAAGTGCTGGCATAAATGCCCTAATCACACAAAGCACACCTGCATACAAGAGTGTGTTGGTAAACATTGTCGCAATATTAACAGTTTCATACCGCATAATATTTTGACCGTTGAACAAATACGCAGAACTTACAGGGAAAGTAAACCCTTTTATAACCTCCACATAATTACTTAAAGTAAAGAACGTAGCGCGACTGTTAAAAGGATCATTTTTATCCAAGCTCGGAAAACCTAATATATTTTTTGACATCAGGAAATCGTCTTCACTTTTTAAGGATGTTCCAATTCCCCAAAATAACGCAATAAATAAGGTAAACGTGTAAATAAGGAGCAAAACAAGAATGACAATCGAAAATGCTGAAAAGTTTTTTGAATTTTGTTTTTTAGCTTTCATATCCTTTTCCTCCTCAATTATTTGGATCGAATTTATCTAAGCCCTTACGAATAAGTAATGTAATCGGAAAAATCACTATCGTCACAATAACACCTATTGCCGATAATTCGGAATAAGATAAAATCGTTGGACTGCTTGGCACTAAATCAGAAATGACCGTTTGCGTATATAAATAATATCCCCAAGTTGCCACTTTTCCAGCATCGTTTCTAAAAAATGCATAAAGACCCATTTGATTGGTAAATAAACCTGTTACACCAATGATCAAGAATGAAGTTAAGGTTGAATAAATTAGAGGCAAGATAATATAAAAGAATTCTTGCAAATCACTTGCGCCATCTAATTTTGCCGCCTCTAATACAGAATCGTTAATATTTCCCATCGCGCTTAAAAACATTAACATTCTAAGACCAATACCCATCCAAATACTAAATGCGACAACAGTCACGAAATGAGTATCAAGTGAATTTATTGCCAAAAGGCCTGGAACTTTTTCCCCTGTCCAAATTTCTACAATTGCCGGATACATATAATTTGACATATACTTAAAAAGCATAGCCATAATCAGCTCGGAAATAATGGTAGGCGCAAAAATAGTAACCTTGAAAAAACTACCCATCGGACGTTTTTTTAAAATATAATAAGCAAAAAATAATGCAATAGGATAAGTAAAAATTGTATTAATAAACCAAGCAAGTAAAGAGTTTTTCACCATAAACCAATTTTCACCAATCGCTTTAAATGCAACAACAAAATTATCTAATGAAAAACCAATTGCATATTTCCCGCCTACAATTTCATATTTTTGGAATGCTAAAATAATTGACTGCAGGTCAATATAAATATAAAATACACAAAAATGTAAAACTGGTACAATTGACATTAAAATATAAAACAATAACTTATGTCGTTGATTCCCCAGTAATTTTTTATGAGAAAACTCTTTACTTCTTTTAGTTATATTTAACATTTTTTACCCCTTTTTATTTTGAAACGCTATAATTCCAAGTTGTCGAATCAATTCTCGTTCCATTCGTCCAATCTGCAGCTGTTTTATTTTTTGCTCTAATCGCATTCAACAACCACGTACGCGAACCATTTTCCATCATCGAGAAACAGTTAGCCGAAAGATCCAAACAAAGCGACTTACCAATTTCACGGAATGCAGCGTTGTTATTTTCTGCACCAAACATAACAACGTTCGACTTCTGGCGCAATTCTACTAAATCTTTAAAATAAATAGATTTATCGCTATTCGCAATATCTACGTCATATTCAACAGGTCTAAAACATGCAGTCGATTCAGTATATTTAGCACATTCTTCTTCGGTATAAAGGAATTTCAAGAATTCAATACATGCATCTACAACGGGCTTGTTATTTGCAATATTTGCATTTACAACAATACTAGCAAATCCTGCATCATTAAGAACGGTTTTTTCTCCATTCCCTTCCGTCACGGTATCATTCACCGACGTGGGCAAAGGCATCCATCTTACGTCTCTAGTATCTTTACGAGAAATCTTCTTATAGTCTTCCATATTTCCCGCCATTTCCGATTCATTCCACCAATAAGAGGCTTCAATTAATAAACCTTTCGCTTTACCGCTATATTCACCATAAATGAATGTTTTTTCCGCACCCGTATGAGAAACACCTTCGTCGTAAGAATCCTCCGAGAAGAATCCCGCTTTTTCCGCCGCCTCAACAAAAGCTGCCGCATAATATTTAGATGCAAGATCATTCGTTAAATAGCCGTTATCCAATGTAATTTCAACCCATTCGGTAATCGGTTTCTTTATTTGAGAATTCCCCACAAATAACGGTTCGTCGCTAAACATCAATTTCCCGTTTGCGTCCGTTTTAATAACTTCAACTTTTCCATCGTCTTCCGTCCCCTTGATTCCATCTTGACCAGGGCAGTTAGACGAATCCATTGAATAAACAGTTTTGATTTCTTCATAGCCAGCCAAGGAAGGCCATAAACCTGCAAGTAAGTAGTTTATTTCGTCGAGATATTTACCCGTAAGTTGTATAGGCTCCATACCTTTCTTTTTCATTCTCGCACACAAAATCAACAGCTCTTGCAACGAACAGGGCAAACCGTCATCTTGCGTTCCCTTTTCTCCGTCAGGTCCGATAGATTTAGCTGTATATGATTGCGACACAAAATACGCATCACCAAAATCAGACATAAACAATTCACCTGAAGATGAATCGGCAAAGTACAAATATTGCGAATCGAAGGATTCCTTATCGTATGTAAATCCAGAATAGAATTCGTAATGAGGAACTCCATAGTACGCCCCGTCAAACTGATAACGACTTTTGATCTCCGGATAAATTCTTTCATCTAAAGTACTATCTTCATCTGTATAAACGTCACTGATATCCAAAAGCAAACCGCCTGCAACATAGTTATTTAACATTAATCGTTCAATTACGACCATATTGTAACCTGATCCAGCCGTAATGTGAGAAGCCGTACCTTGGCCAGAAAAGACTTTAACGTCAATATCTTGATGCGTTGCTTCAAAACGCGTTACTGCATCATCTAACCATACTGTACCTACCCCACCTTCAAAGTTCATGATTGAAATAACGGTTTTATCTCCTCCATTACCACCACAACTCGCCAACAACATAGAACAAGCCATTGTTGTTGCAATAATTGCGCTTACTGATTTTTTAATCTGCTTTTTCATTTTTAGCTCCTCTATTTAAATTTATTTTTTAATGCGCTTTTTAAGCACATTTTTAACTTTTTTGAACTTTGTTTAATAATAAGAACAGTTCTCACCATAATGATATTATACCATAAACCAGGTCCAATTTCAATAAGAAACAATAAAAGAATGTAAAAATTCGTACAATTTGCTTGACTTTTTGATTGTTATATTGTAAAATATTGACCATATTAGGAGGTGGTTAATATGTCATTAAATAAGATAATAAAAGATTCTGGCTTCTATATCGACACAGTTACTATGGATGAAACAATGCGGGTTGCTCATAGACACAGTGCATACGAAATTTATTACCTTATCCAAGGTTCACGCGTTTTTTTTATCAATAATGACTTTTTTCGTGTCAACGAAGGGGACTTTATTTTAGTGCCAAAAGGAACATTCCACAGGACGACAGGCGGTAAATATACACGTACCGTTATCAATTTTTCTACATCATATCTACAAAGCTTTTGCACGTCAAAAACTGAAAAATTTTTATTAAAAGCTTTTGACAACTATCAAGTGCATCCTGAAGGAAAAGATAGCGAACGAGTTTTAAATATTCTTTCAGAAATGCAAAAAATTTTTTTAGATTGTGAAGACCGAATATTCGTTTTGCTCGCAGAACTTCTTGATATTTTAACTCAATCGAAAACAATAGATAAAACGATGCTGTCAGAAAGAGAAGAAAAAATTAGCGAAATTATAGAATACACCAATAAAAATTATAAAACAATCAACAGTATCCAAGATATTTCAAATACCTTTTTTCTTTCTAAAGAATACTTTTGTCGGCTCTTCAAAAAACATATGGGAATTACCTTTTCTGATTATTTAAATAAAACCAAACTTCATCACGCCACAAATCTTCTCATAACAACAGATAAGCAACTCCCCGAAATCGCTACAATATGTGGTTTTCATTCAAGCTCCTACTTTTGTAAAGCCTTTAAAAAAGAATATGGAATTACTCCTAATACATATAAATACCTACACAAAAAAGGTTAATACATAGCCCCATTCTTTATTCTTTACATATATTTTCCAAAATATATTAAAGGATATTGTGTTTTGCCTTTATAATAAAAAAGGTATTTTATTATCTCACTATTCTCAAAATCTTGTCAATAGCTTCCATACAATTTCTCACTGTAAAATAAAACCAATCGTATTCCACTAATAAATCTAAAGCAATCAATAACGTAAAGACGGGAAATCAACTCCCGTCTTTTTCGATATAAAAAGAAAATCCGAACCAATCGCCTGTTACGATATAGTTCGGATTATACTGACTTGGAGCAGGTGACGAGAGTCGAACTCGCCGGGAACAGCTTGGGAAGCTGCCGCCATACCGCTAGGCGACACCTGCATTCGTGTTCTTATTATATATGATTTCCGCTTGCTTGTCAACGATTTTTCTATTGCTTCTTATAAAAATTCTTAATTTTCCGCGCAAAAAAAAGGCGCTTTTAAAACGCCTTTAAAAACTTATGCTTGCGGCAACTGACAATCTTTACATATTCCGTGAAATTCCAAAGATACGCCCTGCAATAAAAAGTCGTCGCAAACTTCCGCTTGTAACGTCCTTTCGTTCAACGCTGCCGTTTTGACGTCGGAAAGTCTTCCGCAAACCGTGCAACGCGCGTGGCTATGTGCATACGTATTATAATCGTATCGCATCTCTTGCCCAGACGAGCGCAGCTCTAACGCCTTACCGCTTGCCGCAAAACCGCCGAGCACGCGGAATACCGTCGCCCGTGATACCGTAGGGTGCATCGAGTGCACCAACGCATACACTTCCGTCGCCGTGGGATGATTTAACGCGCAAAGCGCGTCGTATATAATTTGTTTTTGCTTTGTCTGCCGCTCTTGCATACAATAAATTTCCTTATTAAGATTGAATATTGATTATATTATAGCATACGAGCGCGTATCCGTCAAGTATTTTTATAAAAATTTTTTCAGGTAATAATCATCCACCCGAATATCGGGTGGTTTTTATTTTTCGGGCATAGCCCTTGTTCACTGGCGTAGCACAAATGTGCTTTTTGGTTGACCTGCCAGTCATGCACGTCTTACTTGCTACCCGTCAACGGGTCACGCGGAT
>JAZQLI010000007.1:0-25602 GCA_045542595.1 Candidatus Scatosoma sp.
TATGGTATTTTTTCACTTCGCCTCGCGGACAGCTTGTATATATTACCACTTTATTTCCCCTTTGTCAACTACTTTTCTTCACTTTTTTTACTTTTTTCGCACCTTTTTTTTATTTTTGTGCTTTGACAAGGGTTAACGTAACCTTTTCGCCGTTGATATCTACCGTTTTTTCATAGCCTTCGGCAGTACCTTCTTTTACTTCCACTGCCAAAACGTCCGCTTTAAACGCGCCCAAGCGTAAAACTTCTTGCGCTTTACCGCTCGCTTGATAGTAGATAACAATTCTATCAGTAATTTGGAAATCTGCTTCCTTACGCATTGTTTGTACTTTGGATACGATTTCTCTTTCGATACCTTCCACGATAAGTTCGTCCGTAAGCGCCGTATTTAAAGCCACCGTAACGCCCCTATCGCTAGCGGAAACAAACCCCGCTTTGCTTTCGGTAAAGATTTGTAAATCTTCTTCCCTTAATACGACGTCCGCGTCGGTATCCATTACGTATTCGCCGCCGCCTTGCACGGCGTCCACCACTTTCTTCGCGTCGCAATTTGCCAAGAACGCCGAAATTGCCCCGAGTTTTTTACCGTATTTTGGACCGAGTGTTTTCAACTGCGGTTTGAGTTTATAAGAAATAAATTCGCTTGCGTCCGCCGCCGTTTTATATTCTTTGATATTGAGTTCGTCCAAAGCAATCGCTTTCAAGCCGTCGTCGAGCGTTTGCGAACGCGTGGTAACCACGTACATTTCGGCAAGCGGCTGGCGGTTTTTCACGTTACCCGTATTACGCGCCGCTCTACCCAAGTTTACGATATCGAGCACGGCGTCCATACCTTTTTCCAACGCTTCGTCCACGAGCGATTTATCGCAAACGGGGAAATTGCACAAGTGCACAGATTTTGGAGCGTCTTTGAAGAAATTCGGTACAAGGTTAAGATACATTTCTTCTGCGATAAACGGCGTATACGGCGCGGTGAGTTTTGCAAACGTTACAAGAACGTTCCAAAGCACGGTGTACGCAGCCGCTTTATCTTCCGTCATTTCGCTGCCCCAGTATCTATCTCTACCGCGACGAACGTACCAGTTGGATAAAATATCCGCAAAGTCTTGCAAGGCGCGCGCGCTATCCGTAATATTATATACGGCAAGATTTTTATCCACTTGTTCCACGAGTGTATTCAGCTTGGACAAAATCCATTTATCCATCAACGAGAGTTTGCATTTCGACAAATCGTAATCGGCAGGATTATATTGATCGATATCGGCATACAAGCAGAAGAACGCATACGTATTCCAAAGCGTACCCATATACTTTCTTTGCGCTTCGCTTACCGCTTCGGGATAGAACCGCGACGGCAACCACGGTGCGGACGACGTATAGAAATACCAACGTACCGCGTCTGCGCCCTGTTTATCGAGTACTGTCCAAGGGTCAACGACGTTGCCCTTATGCTTACTCATCTTCACGCCGTTTTTATCGTTGACGTGCCCAAGTACGATACAGTTTTTAAACGGTGCTTTATCAAACAACAACGTGGAGATAACGAGCAACGTATAGAACCAGCCGCGCGTTTGGTCAACCGCTTCGGAAATAAAGTCCGCAGGGAACGTTTGATGGAATAATTCTTTATTCTCAAACGGGTAGTGATACTGAGCAAACGGCATAGAACCGGAATCGAACCAGCAATCGATAACTTCGGGAGTACGACTCATCTTACCGCCGCACTTAGGGCATTTGCAGGTGAGATTATCCAAATACGGACGGTGCAATTCGATATCTTCTTTCGCGCCGCATTTTTCCGCGAGTTCTTTACGCGAGCCGATAACGTCGATTTCGCCGCAATCTTCACAAACCCAAACGGGTAAAGGCGTACCCCAATATCTATCGCGCGAAAGCCCCCAGTCGATAACGTTTTCAAGGAAGTTACCCATACGCCCTTCTTTGATGGTATCGGGCATCCAATTTACCGAACGGTTTGCCGCAATCAGTCTGTCCTTAATAGCGGTAACCTTGATAAACCAGCTGGAACGTGCATAATAGATAAGCGGTGTATCGCAACGCCAACAGAACGGATAGCTGTGCATTACTTCCAAAGGCTTCAAAAGTAAGCCCCTATTTTTCAAATCTTTAATAACTGCAGGGTCGGCAGCTTGCGCGCCTACGCCTGTGAACTCGCCGCAGCCTACGGGGAATTTCCCTTCTTCGTCGATAAGCTGTACTACGGGCAAGTTATAACGTTTACCCACCTTATAGTCGTCTTCACCGAATGCCGGCGCGATATGCACGACGCCCGTACCGTCGGAAAGCGTTACGTAGCTATCACACGTTACGTAATACGCCTTTTCGCGGAAGTTGAATTTTTCTTTCGCGAACGTATACAACGGTTCGTATTCCGTACGTTCGTATTCCGTACCCTTTTTCACGGATAATACGCGGTAGCCTTCTTCGCCTAAAACGGACGTAAGCAAGCCTTGCGCTAAAACGTACTTTTCGCCGCTTTCTTCCATTTCCACTTCGACGTAATCGAATTCAGGATTCATACAAAGCGCTACGTTGGACGGAAGCGTCCAAGGCGTCGTCGTCCAAGCGAGAATGTATTTATTCTCTTCCCCAACCACCTTGAATTTCACAAACGCCGTCGTTTGTTTTACGTCTTTATAGCCTTGCGCTACTTCGTGCGACGAAAGTGCCGTTCCGCAACGGGGACAGTACGGCACAATTTTATGCCCTTTATATAAAAGTCCCTTTTTGTGGATTTCTTTAAGCGCCCACCATTCCGATTCGATATAGTCGTCGTGATAGGTAACGTAAGGATTATCCATATCGCACCAGTAACCCACTCTGTCCGACATATTCTTCCATTCGCTCGTATACTGCCAAACGGATTCCTTACACTTTTTAATGAACGGCTCGATGCCGTAGCCTTCGATTTGTGTTTTGTGTTCAAAACCGAGTTTTTTCTCTACTTCGAGTTCTACAGGCAAGCCGTGCGTATCCCAGCCTGCTTTACGTAAAACGTGGTTGCCTTTCATCGTTTTATAACGCGGCACGATATCTTTCATAACACGCGTTAAAATATGTCCGATATGCGGCTTACCGTTTGCCGTGGGCGGACCGTCGTAGAAAGAAAATTCCGCATTTCCTTCCGTCGCCCGCATACTCTCTTCGAAAATTTTATTCTCGTTCCAGTAATCGACGATATTCTTTTCCCTTTCCACAAAGTTTAAAGAAGTATCCACTTTCTTATACATAGACATATATTTTTTCTCCTATGCGATTTTTTACAAAATAATAAGCCGTTATGCTTTGGAAAAAACACAACGGCTTTATAAACCACCAAAACAAACTATCATTTGCCGCCGTGGATAACGGTTGGCGAAACCGTATTTCATTACTTGCTTGCGCTTTCATAAAATCAGCTGATAAGGTGATATTTTTTACGCGCCCCTTCTTCCTTTCACCAAAACGGAATTTCTCTTTGCGGCGGCAATCGTAAAAACGTTGTCCTTTTTTAACGCTTTTCTTTTCAATTTTTATTATTATAACGGATTTTTTTGTTTTTGTAAAGCGAATTTCGCTCGTTTTACAAGATTTTCCGTTACGGGGAAACTCTGTTGATATCACGGGGGAACATCGTCGCTTCACGAACGTTTTTCGCGCCCAAAAGGTGCATCGTTAAACGTTCTAAGCCCAAGCCCAAACCACCGTGCGGCGGCGCGCCGTATTTATGGAGCATCAAGTACGTAGCGAATTCTTCGGGTTTCATACCGAGTTTTTCCATTTTCGCAACCTGTTCGTTATAATCGTGCACACGTTGACCGCCCGAAGTGATTTCCAAGCCCCTAAACAACAAGTCGAAAGATAACGTGTATTCGGGGTCGGCAGGGTCGTCCATTGTATAGAACGGACGTTTTTTCGACGGATAATGCGTAACGAAGATAAAATCGGAATTGAATTGTTTCTTCGCGTATTTCCCAAGCAGTTGTTCTTCTTCGGGATCGAAGTCCTTCATATCCGTAGGCTTATATTTGAACGTTTTCATAATCACTTCTTTCGCGTCCATAAACTTGATTACGGGGATTTCCGTGATTTCGGGTACGTCGATATGGAGAAGTTCCACTTCGTTTTTGTACTCCGTTTTCAAAAGGTTCATAATATATTTGAGTACGCCCGTTTCCATATTCATAATGTCTTCGAAACCGTCAATCATACCCATTTCCAAGTCCATAGAAATATACTCGTTCAAATGGCGGCTGGTATCGTGGTGTTCTGCGCGGAACACAGGCGCAATTTCAAATACTTTTTCGTACACGGCAACCATAGCCTGCTTGTAAAGCTGGGGCGATTGCGCAAGGTATACCTGTTTGCCGAAATAGTCAAGTTTGAAAACGTTCGTGCCACCTTCCGCGCCCGCGAAATTGATTTTCGGGGAATGGATTTCAGTAAAGCCCTGCTGCGTTAAAAATTCTCTAAAGCCGCGTTGAATACCTTCTTGTAATTTGAAAATAGCGCGTTCTTTGGGGTTACGCAACGTTACGGGACGGTAATCGAGCTTGGTCGATAAATCGCAGTTGACTTGTTTTTTTGTAATAACGACGGGCGGAATATCCGCAGGGTGGGATAAAAGCTGAATGTCGTGAATTTGCAATTCGTAACGCTTACTGCCGTCTTTGGTTTCCCCTGCTACGATTTTACCCGTAATTTTCGCGGCGCATTCTTCCTTTACGTCGTCGCTCATACGGTAAGAAGAAAAACTTTCCGCGTATACGCATTGAATGGTTTCTCTTGCCGTACGTAAAATAACAAAAGCAAAATCGGACATCATACGAATATTGTGGATAATACCTTTTATCGTTACCACTTGATTTTCGTATTTTTCAAAATCTGCATACGATACGGTGTTGGTCTTTATTTCGCCGTTAATAAACATTTTTTACCTCTTTGCCGTAAAAAACAAATCTTTTGTTTGTTTTTACAAAATTTCTTATCTATACTATTTTAATCCGTTTGACAAAAAAAAGCAAGAATTTTATAATAGATTTATCAAAGTTTTTCATAAAAGGCAGGCAAAAAAATATGCGCGTATTAGCCATTAACGATATTTCGTGCGTGGGAAGATGCTCTCTTACCGTATCCCTTCCCGTTATTTCCGCGTGCGGCGTTACTTGCGACGTATTACCTACGGCGCTTTTATCCACGCACACGGGCGGATTTGAAAACTATACCTTTTTAGACCTTTCCACCGAAATGCAAAAAATTGTTGCGCATTGGAAGTCGTTAGGGATTCAATTCGATTTTATTTACAGCGGATATCTCGGTGATATAGGACAAATAGAAACGGTGCTTATGCTCAAAAACACGTTTTTGGCGGACGGCGGCAAATTTATCGTTGACCCCGTAATGGGCGATAGCGGTAGATTATACGCAGGGTTTGATAAGGCATACGTGGAGAAAATGAAAACGCTTTGCAAGGCCGCGGACTACATTTTGCCCAACGTTACCGAAGCCTGTCTTCTTGCTGATTTTCCGTATTGCTATCAAGGCGCGGATATGGGCGAGCAACTGATTAGCAAATTAAAAACGCTTTGCCCCCACCCCATTGCAACGGGTATCCCTTGCGAAGATAAAATTTCCGTGTACTATACGAACGGCAACGATATCGAGTATTATACACACGAAAACGTAGAAGGATTTTTCCACGGCGCAGGCGACGTGTTTGCTTCCGCGTTCGTAGGCGCGATAGCCAAGGGCAAAAATAACGCAGACGCTATTCGTCTTGCCGCCGATTTCACTACGGCTGCCATTCGCCGTTCGGCTATCGAAGTAAAGGACGCGAGATACGGTTTAAATTTCGAAGCGGAAATATTTCCCTTTGTAAAAAAACTCAACGGCTGAATTTTTTGCCTTCATTTCGTTGACATTGTATGTAAAAAACGATATAATAAAGATAAATCTGCAGTGTACGGAGTCCGACGCTAAACGGAATCCACATTATATAATAGGGAGCACGTGATTCGTGGCGATAGGCAAGGTCTGTTTAACGGAAAGTCCGACGCGTCAAGATACGGCACCCACCTGCTGAAAACGCGGGTTCAACTTTCGTCGGGGTGCGGCACAGGCGGATTTACATTTGCATATAAAAACGGGCGACGTATCGCCCGTTTTTTGTTATTTACTGTTTATTATTTGTTTTCTATCAATTCCTTTGCCAAAACAAACGCGCCGTACATACCTGCCTTATTTCCAAGCTTTGCCCCCACGATTTTTAAAGGAACGATATCCATTGCCACGTAGGTACGTCTATCTACCGCTTCACGCAAGGGAGTAAATAACGCTTCGCCTTCGTTCGCCACACCGCCGCCGAGCACAATGGCTTCGGGACGTAAAATGTTTACGAAGTCCGCTATCCCTTCCGAGAGATATCCCACAAATTGTTCTATTACTTTTTTTGCCGTGGCGTCGCCGTTTTTCGCCGCACGGAACGCCGTTCTGCCGTCTACGTTTTCTATTTTCCCGTCGGCGATTTGCCACATATTACTGTTTAAATCTTCCACCATCGCACGGCGAGTTTGTAATATGAGTGCCGAAGCCGAAGCATATTTTTCATAGCAACCCTTTCTACCGCAACCGCAAAGCACTCCACCTTCGCGAATGGTGATATGCCCAAGCTCCGCACCGGCACTTTGATAGCCTTCTATCAATTTACCGTCTACTACGATACCGCCGCCGATACCCGTACCGATGGTAATAAAAATACTGCTTTGAAATTGCGCTGTAGCACCAAAACGCGCTTCCCCAAGCGCCGCAACGTTTGCGTCGTTTGCCACTACTACGGGCTTACCGGTTAAGGAAGAAAGCGTTTCCGCTAAAGGCACGTTATCCCAACCGTAATTACTCCAACGTAAGTTTACCCCCGTTTTACTGTTGACAACCCCGGGCGAACCGACACCGATTGCCGCTACGTTTTCAAAAGGCACGTCGCATTGTTTAGCAACTTCAAAAGCCAAATCGGCTAAAATTTTCATCGTACCTTCAAATCCGTCCTTTGCACTTGTTTTATGGCTGATATTATCTAAAAGCTTGCCGTCCCAAGAGAACAAACCTGCTTTCGCGCTCATACCGCCCAAATCTATACCGACAATATATTTTTTCATATGAAAAACCCCACGTTAAATTACACTTTTATTATACCCTATTTTTCCTGTTTAGTCAATAGTAAACGCGATATTTTACCGAAAAATATCGCGTTTGTTTCCTAAAATTTCGCTTATTAAAAAGGATTATAATTTCTCGAACGCTTCCACCGCTCCCATAAAACAAAAACAAAGGAACTTCCCTTTTTCGTCGAGTTCTTGTTTGTATTATAATACCGAATAAAAGGATAGTCGATAGCCTTTCTTTATGGAAAAGATATCATTTTTTGGATTTACAAAAAACAGCGTAGAAAATACACTTTTTCTACGCTGTTTTTTCTCTTTTACTTTTGAATTATTATCTTTGCACTCTACCGCTTGCGTCGCCGCCTGCAAGATTTTGCACTTCCGCAATGGACACCAAGTTATAGTCCCCTTCGATGCTGTGCTTCAAGCAGCTTGCCGCTACTGCAAATTCGATAGCTTGTTGGGGCTCGAATCCGCTAACGAGCGAATAAATCAAACCGCCGCCAAACGAATCGCCGCCGCCTACGCGGTCAACAATGTGAATGGAATATTTCTTACTAAAATACGCCTTTTCGTCCGTATAGAGCATAGCCGACCAGTCGTTATCGTTCGCACTCTTGCTTTCACGGAGCGTAATTGCAACGCCTTTGAAGTTAAATCTATCCGTAAGCTTTTTAGCAACGGAGATATACCCTTCGTGGTTGAGCTTCCCGCCGTAAATATCGGTGTTATCCGCTTCGATACCGAATACGTCTTTCGCGTCTTCTTCGTTTGCGATACAGTAATCGATATAGTGGCAAAGTTTATCCATCACTTGTCCTGCTTTTTCTTTCGTCCAAAGCTTTTTACGGTAGTTCAAGTCGCAAGAAATCGTGATATTTTTCGCTTTCGCTGCTTTACAAGCCTCTTCGCAAATTTCCGCCATTTCGTCGGAAAGAGCCGGAGTGATACCCGTGAAGTGGAACCATTCTACACCGTCGAAAATTTTATCCCAGTCAAAATCGGATTTCTTCGCCATCGCGATTGCGCTATACGCTCTGTCATAAATGACTTTAGAAGGACGTTGGCTTGCGCCCTTTTCGCAATAATACACGCCTACTCTTTCGCCGCCGCGAACAATTTTGCTGGTATCTACGCCGAATTTACGGAGCGAGTTTACCGCAGATTGGCCGATTTCGTGCGTGGGGAGTTTGGATACGAACGCTGCGTCCAAACCGTAATTTGCAAGAGATACCGCTACGTTTGCTTCCGCACCGCCAAAGGTTGCCTGATATTTTTCCGCTTGCAAAAAGCGAAGATAATTTTCAGGAGCTAAACGCAACATCAATTCGCCAAAAGTTACTACTTTTTTCATTTTATTTTTCCTCCATTTTTGCTAATGATTCTTGCACGAAAAAGCTACCGCCTACCGCGTATATCTTGTCCCATGCTAAAAATTCGTCGATATTGTTTCTATCCACCCCACCCGTAGGAATAAATTTAATTTGGGGGAAAGGACCTGCCAACGCTTTCATTGCCTTTAAGCCGCCGTACACGTTTGCAGGGAAAAATTTAACAATCGTAATGCCGAGCTCTAACGCAGCCATAATTTCGGTAGGCGTTACGCAGCCGGGATAATACGGTACGCTATTTTCTTTACACATTTTCGCAACCGAAGCCGAAAGACCAGGCGAAACGATAAATTTCGCGCCTGCTTTTAATGCTTTTTCGCATTGTTCTGCGTTGATAACCGTACCTGCCCCGACGTTCATATCGGGATACTTTTTGCAAGCATACGCAATGGCTTCTGCTGCACAAGCGGTACGGAACGTGATTTCCGCACAATGAATGCCGTTGTTTTGAAGTGCCGTTAAAATTTTATCCGTTTCGGATAATTCTTTAATGACAACTACGGGAATACTTCTATCCATATTAATACCTCATTTATATATTTTTTTTATTTTTTAAATCTACCAAATACTTCGTTCACTTTTTCAAAACTTGCAAACGTACCGGGATAGGCTTGAATGATTTTCATCATTGTGCCGATTTGTTTTTTACGAATAATACATACCAGCATATATTTCTCGGTATGAGAATACATACCCGTTACATTGATTTCCGTAACGCCGTGCTTTAACTTTTCTATCAATTCTACAGACAGTTCGTTCGGTTTATCCGTAATAATTTCAAATTTATACCCGTTTCGGATACCCGTCAATACGTTATCCACCACGACGTTGGCGATAAATAAATTCAATAACGTACAAATAACGGGCGTAATGCGCATTCCGTATACGAAAAATGCAATACCTACTACGCTGCCGTCCATTAAAAAGGATACGTAAGCGATATTCGTCGCAGGGTGAAAACGCTTAATCAACGCGGAAATGGCGTACGTGCCGCCACTCGCACCGAAACGCTTAAGCATCAACGAAAAACCGAAACCTGAAATGACACCCGTCGCTATACAAGCGAATACAATTTCAAAGTCCGTCCCGTTGTTAGCCGCACAATACGGCAACCAACCCAAATATCTATACACGTCCGTGGAGAACGACTGCACGAGCATATACACGATTAAAATAATACCCAAACGGCGGTTTACGAAAATACTCACTAAAATAAAGATAGGAATATTGAAAGCAACCATAAGCACCGACCAACTTACCGTGTTTCCGCAAAGATGATAGGTTATCGTAGCCAAACCGCCCACGCCGCCAGGAGCAAATCCGTTACTGTTTTGAAAGAAATAATAAGCAAAACCTACAATCAAGCCAGCGAGCGTTGCCCACAACAAGTCGAGCCCCCATTGCATAACAACTTGGCGTACGTCTTTCGTCTTTACGTCCATTTCCTGCTCCTAAAAGACATCTTCGTTTAAATATTATCATTATAACATACTTTTTTGAAAAAGTATATTGTTTTACTTTATTTTGTTTGCATTTCGTACATTTTTTATTTCATATTTAAATATGCAATAGAATTACGATAGCAAATGTCTTTTACCACTTCGCCAACAAACGCTTCGTTTTGCGTCATTTCGCCGCGTTCCATCATACCGCCGAAGAAATTACATAAAATACGACGGAAGTAATGATGACGGGGATAGGACAAGAACGAACGACTGTCCGTAAGCATACCTACAAACGCGCCGATATGACCGGTTGCCGTTAAATCGTCCAAGTGCTTTTCCATACCCACTTTGTTATCCAAGAACCACCAAGCGGGGCCGTATTGCAATTTCCCCTTCGCTTCGCCACTTTGGAAACAGCCGATAAGCGTCATAATTTCCGCATTCATCTTCGGGTTCAAGTTAAATACAATCGTTTTCGGCAACGCGTTTTCGCTATTGAGTTTATCAAACAAACGCGACATATATTTAATGGAGTTATCTTCCGCGATACTGTCATACCCCGTATCCAAACCGAGTTTTTCCATCATAACCGCGTTATTGTTACGCATTGCGCCCACGTGTAATTCGGTTGCGATATTGTATTTCGCATACAGTTTAAACAGGAAATACGTGAGATAGCCTTTGAAGATTTTCGTTTCTTCTTCGCTCACTTCTTCCCCTGCGCGACGTTTCGCAAACACCGCTTCCGCCGCCGATTTTTCCGCTACAGGATATACGCTTTCCAGCGCGATATCACTTGCCGTCGTACCCACTTTGATAAACGCCTGTAAACGTTCTTCCAGCTTTTCTTCCAAAACGGAAAGCGTGTCCACTTTACCGAGTTTTTCTACGAATTCGTTATACGCTTTTGCGTCTATATTCATAATTTTATCCGCACGGAATGCAGGGATTACTTTAAACTTATAATCCTTTTTCGCAATTTCTTCAAACGTGGACAAATCGTCGAATACTTCGTTGGTGGTAAAAATATGCGAAACGTTCGATTGTTCAATGAGCTTTTGCGGCGTGATTTTATTGAGTGCAATATAATCGTTACACCAGTTCCAAATAAGCTCCGCGTTTTCTTCGTTAATTTCTATTTCGCAGTTAAAAAATTCTTTAAGCTCTACTTGCGACCAGTGATACAAGGGATTGCCGAACGCCGTACCAAGTACGCGACAATAGGTGATAAACTTTTCTTTATTCGTCGTGGTTTTGCCCGTGATATATTCTTCGTCCGCGCCAAAATTACGCATTAAACGCCATTTATAATGGTCGCCGCCCAACCAAATTTCAAACACGTCGTTAAACGGTTTGTTTTCGAGAATTTGCTTTTCGGGTAAATGACAGTGATAATCGAAAATGGGCATATCTTTGGCGTAGTTAAAATATAACTTTTCCGCCGTTTTGTTGGTAAGCAAGAAATTGTCTTTCAAATAACTCATAATAATACCTCAAATGTATATATTTTTCGTTGTTTCTTCGGGCGGTTAAAATATGGAGGAAACAAACAAACAAACAAACAAAAACCGCCCGATACAACCTATCACGAACGTTTGGCCGTCCGTTTTTAGCAATGTTTTTTACAGCGTAACACCCGTTTTATAGAACGCGATTTCCCGAACGTCTTCGCTCTTTACACGATATTCGCCGTTGACCGTTTTTAACACTAAATTGAATAATCCGTCTGCATCCATACCGTACGCGTCGAAATCAATCCAGCCCTTTTTATGTGCCGCCAAGGGGGTGTTGGACGCAATTTTCATAGTGGGCACGAACGTCGAGAACGGCGTTCCCCTACCCGTTGTGAACAGTACAAGCTGACAGCCGCTTGCCGCAAGCGCCGTAGCCGCAATCAAATCGTTCCCTGGTGCGTTGAGCGCAGACACGCCCACTTCCTTTACAAGCTCGCCGTAGTCTAACACGTCTACAATTTCGCTTGTACCCGCTTTTTTGATACAGCCGAGCGATTTTTCTTCCAGAGTAGTGATACCGCCCTTTTTATTGCCGGGGCTAGGATTTTCGTATACGGGGAAGCCTTGTTTGGTGTAATACGCTTTGAAATCTTCTATCATCTTTTTATATTTTTCGAAAATTTCTTGCGTTTTACACTTATTCATTAAAAGCTGTTCTGCACCGAACATTTCAGGCACTTCGGTCAAAATCGTACTGCCGCCTGCCGAAACCGTTCTATCGGAAATAGCGCCGACAAGCGGATTTGCAGTCAGCCCCGAATAGCCGTCGCTACCGCCGCATTTCAAACCGATACAAAGCTCGCTAAAATCCACTTCTTCACGGGTAAGCGTTGCCGCTTTTTCGATAAAGTCCTGTAAAATTTCCATACCATAAGCGTGCTCATCTTCCACTTCTTGACAGTTGAAATACGCGATATTATCTCTCCCAAACGGCGCAAGATATTCCTTTATCCCGTCCATACCGTTGTTTTCGCAACCCAACCCTACGAACAATACAAAACTCGCGTTAGGATTGAGCGCTACGCCGCAAAGGAGTTTTTTAATATTTTCGTTGTCTTGACCAAGTTGACTGCAACCAAATTGATGCGTCAACGCAAACACGCCGTCAATACTGCCCTTGATAAGCTTTTGCGCCGCATTTGCAAGGCGGATACACACGTTATTTACGCAACCCACGGTAGGAATGATATAAATTTCGTTACGAATACCTGCACGCCCGTTTTTGCGTTTATAACCTAAAAACGTACGGTTTTCTTTTTCGAGTTTTTCCGCTTGGAAAGCGTACGTATACGCCGCGTTTTCGTCCAAGTGCGATTTTACGTTGTGGGTATGTACCCATTCGCCCTGTTTGATATCGCGCGTAGCTCTACCGATAATTTCGCCGTATTTAATGACGTATTCACCTTTAGGAATATCGCGCAAAGCGTATTTATGACCTGCGGGAATGGTATCGTTGCCTGCAAGCGAAATACCGACGTTGTCTTTTTCGTTGATAATTACGTTGTCTTTCATATTCTAATCCTCTTCGGGTTGATAATATAAATCCGTTAGATTAAGCAAACGCCCTTTTTTATTTTTTCCACGTTTGCAATAACCGCGTCGTAAAAACCTGCGTATTGCGTCAAGTCTTCTCCCCATACGCTTTCGTCCGCCATAAACGCGCCGATAGGGTTCTTTGCCGCAAAATAGGTAAGATACGGTAAATCGTCTTTCAATTCGATAACGCGGCTAGGCACACGTACGGTAAATACGTCCCCGTTCTTCTCCACCATCGAATATAACGCCATCAAATAGGAAAAGCCCGTTACAAGATTTTTCGGTAATTTACCGTGTTTTTCGTAATAATCTTTAAAGCTAGGCAAAACTCTTGCACGCCATTTAGAAATGGAGTTAAGCGAAATGCTGACGAGTTGATGATTTAAGTAGGGATTTTGGAAACGTTCAATAACACTATCCGCAAACGCCGTCGTTGCCGCGATATCGTCGGAAACGAACGGAATAATTTCTTCGTTCAACGTACGTTGTAAAAACGCGCAAAGCTTTTCGTCGTTCATACAATCTGCCACCGTAACCGCGCCAAGGAGCAAGCCTGCAGGCACAAGGTTCGTATGGCTACCGTTGAGTACGCGTACCTTTCTCTTTTTATAGTAACCGATATTTTCGGTAAGCACTACGTCGATATTATGCGTACCTTCTTTAATATAGTTTGCGATATCCCCTTTCTTTTCAACCGCCCAAAGCCCAAACGGTTCGCCTATAGAGAACAGGTCGTCCGCTTCACCGATAAGCGATTGTAAATGCGCTTTCGTTTCTTCGTCGCGCGGATAGCCGGAAACGATTCTGTCTACCAAAGTATTACAGTAGAAGTTTTTCGTGTCGTTCCATTGTTTGAACGCTTCGGGCAAATTCCAAAGCTCGATATATTTATCGACGCAAGCCTTCAAATTATCGGCGTTGTTGTCGATAAGCTCTACAGGCATAAGATATACTCCGTCAAGCCCTGCGTTATATCTTTCGTATAAAAATTTAGTAAGCTTGGCGGGATACGTAATCGTTTCAAACCCGTCGAATGCGTCTTCTCCGTTATAGCAAATACCCGCTTCCGTCGTGTTGGAAACGATAATTTTCAAATCGGCGTCCTTTGCAAGTGCGTAATAGCTTTCCGCGTCTTTAAAAGGGTCGATAACCGATTTCACTACGCCGATTTTGCGCACCTTTTCCACCGCTTTTCCGTCTTCTACACCGCGCAATACAATGTGATACGCGTTGTTTTGTTTTTCAAACTTTTCCAACGTACCGAACGTAATAGGCTTTACGATATGTACTTCGTAATTGCCGCCTTCTTCATTGAGCGTATCAAAATACGCGTCAACGAACGTACGTAAAAAGTTGCCTTCACCATATTGCATAATCTTAATCATAACAGTTATCTCCCATAAAATATTTTCGATACTACTATCATACCATAAAATTACTTGACTTTCAATACAAAAAGTGATAATATTTTATGAAATTACATATATCTTATAAAAGGATTTTAGCATATGTCATTTATTCAAATTGAGCAATCCGTTCGTGAAAACGCTTGGTCTATGCACGCATTGCATTCGCATCCACATTACGAAATTTATTTTTTATGCAAAGGGAGCAGGTCGTTTTTTCTATCGAATACCTTTTACAAAGTAAACGCACCCGTAGTTATCGTAGTGCCGCCGCACGTTATGCATAAAACGGAAGGCGGCTCGTTTATGCGCTTTAATATCGACGTTTCTCCCGAATATTTAGACGAGTTTGAAAAAGAAACGTTAGACAAAAAAGCTTTGCTTGTAACCAAGCTCTCGCCTGACACTGCTACCCGTATGGAACAACTCTTTAACGAATTATCACACGTCAACAGACATCAAAAACACGGCGAAAAAATATTGAAAACACTCTTTTCCTACGTAGTATTTTTACTCTCGTCCAACAGTGCCGCAAATTTACAGCCCACGGCAACGGCTACGCAGGATATACCGCCGCTTGTTTTGAAAATTATCAATTATCTCAACGAAAACTACGCCGAAAAAATTACGCTGGAACGTTTGTCCGAACAATTTTTCGTGGCAAAACCCACCCTTTTATATAATTTTAAAAAGTATACGGGCTGTTCGCCTATCGACTTTTTAGTAAACGTACGCTTAACCAAAGCCAAACAAATGCTGTTAAATTCGCGTAAAAGCGTTGGAGAAATAGCCGAGCTTTGCGGCTTTTCTTCTTCTAATTATTTCGGACTCATTTTTAAACAAAAGGAAAATCTTTCCCCGTCTAACTACCGAAAATATCAACAGTCTAAAACATAACTTATTAAGCCAACCAAAACTCTCCGCAAATGTACAGCGGAGAGTTTTTTTAACGTTATAAGGTAACTTTCAACGTCCCGGGTTTCTCTATAATGTTATATAAATGCGACACGTCGTTGTTGTTAGCGTCGAACACTCTTACGTTACCGATTTCGTTTAACACTTCTCCAGGATTTAAAATACTACCGTATGCCGCACCTTCTAAGCGGTGCCCGGTCAATAAGCCTTGCCCTTCCGTAATATAGATAGCGGCACTGGTCAATGGTTTACCGTCGTATACCTTACTTGCCGAGCCCGAAGCCACTACCAGTTCGCGTTTGGTTACTTCTAAGCGCGTTGAACTGAATACAAATTGACAACTATCGGTAATATCTTCTCCGTTATACGTAACGGTAATATGCCTTTTAAGTTCTTCGTCTCTTACCTTACCGATACCTGTAATGGGAGCAACGCTACCGATATCGAATTCTATTTGTGCATCGGCAGGCAATCCCACGGACGTTGCTTCCCACCAAGAATCTGTAGTGTAGCCTTTCGGCGTACCGTCGTAGGTGTACTGCGCTTCTTCCAGCATTACCGTAACTATCGCACTCGACGTAATAGTTACCGAGCCGTCTTCCCACGATATTAGATAGGACGAAGTTACGTCTTCCCCGTCGGCGTTCAGTAGCTTGAAATCGGTAATTACCGCAACTGAAGAGCCTATGCCCACTTGCGTACCGATAACGTTGACTTCATAATGATACTCTCTATCCAAAAGCAATTTGATAAGGTCGCCGCCTTCGGTAAATTCCACACTACCATCGTGCGTGAGCGTTTGCATTTCGTTAAAAGACGCTACCAAATCTTTGGCTTTTACCGTAAACGAACCGAGTTGTTCAGGCGTTTCTTTGTCGTCATCAGGAGTACCTGCGCCGCCGCTTCCCGTTACTTCCAAATATCTCCAACCCATACCGTCGATATACACTTCCACCCAAGCGTGTGCGTCCATTTTCGTAACCGCCGTGCTTTGTCCAGCTTTTGTCGATACGGCAAAACCTACCGTATAACGCGCGGGTATACCAAACGCACGAAGCATTGCCGTTGCCGCCGTAGCATAATGTTGACAAATAGCGCCGTCCGCTTCTTCAAAGAAGAATACTGCAAAATCGTCCGTGTACGTCTTTTCGAACGCAAGATTATACGGTTTGTAGCGCGAAACCAAATCGGCAATATCGTAAATAAGCGTAGGGCTGTCTGCCGAAATATTTTCCCTTGCGGCAATCTCTAACATTTTCGCCTTGGTAGAATCGGGTAAATAGGTATAATAGTCGTTATAAACGTACTCTCTATACGCTTGTTCCCATTCCATATATTGGGGATTTCTCAAAAGCTCCGTACCGTTATTCGCATAATAGGTAAGTGAATACTGTTCCGACCAAGCATACGAAGCCGTGATATCCCCTACGCTTGTCGAATCGGACACAGCCGTATAATACGGCAACCAGTAGGGCGCGCCGCCATATTCTGCATAAACGGTAAGCGTATACCCCTGCATACCTGCCTGTTGCATTGCTTGCCCAGCAAAGTATAAAGGACTTACCCCCGACGAAGTATATTCTTGTGCGTTTGCCCAGCCGCCAAGCGTATAATTACCAAAGCTTTGCTGACGTAAATATACAATACCTGTATAATCGGTATTCACGTAGAACAACGCGGCATTTCCACCGCCGCCGCCCGTTCCCGCGCCGTTGCTACCATTAGACGTTAAATCGCCGTTCATATTAAATGAAGGAGTTCCGCCACCCGAGCCACTGCCGCTGCCAGAGCCTGAACCATCTCCCGAACCTGAACCGTCGCCCGAACCTGAACCGTCGCCCGAACCCGAGCCATCGCCCGAACCCGAACCGTCGCCCGAACCCGAACCGCCGCCTGAACCCGAACCGTCGCCTGAACCCGAACCGTCGCCCGAACCCGAACCGCCGCCCGAGCCTGAACCGCCGCCCGAGCCTGAACCGTCGCCTAAATTACCGTCGTCATCGTAATCTTCATCGGGCGTATCTTCCGCGCCCTTATTTTGATATACGGTCAACGTGCCCGGCGTAAGCGTTAAATCGAAATTATTAGAGCTGACAAGGGTAGATGTGCTTGCGTTGGCTTTTGCCGTTTTATGCACGATAACGTTGCCGTTTTTATCAAGAATTTTAACGGAGAAAACGTTTATGCTTTCGCCGATTTCCGTTTGCGAACCCGTAATTTCTACAGCCAAATCAAATCCGTTGGGCAACGTTCCTTTTTGCGACCATTGTCCGTTGGTAAGCGGTTTGCCGTCGTATGCCTTTTTCGAAGTACCCGACGCCACTTCCAAAACGCATTTCGTTACTTTTAACTTGCCGTATTTTACTGTCAGTTGGAAATTATCGCTATCGGTTACGTCTACACCGTTTTTATCGAGTATTTTCACGGTGCAAGTATTATTGCTTTCGCCCACGTCCGTCTGCGTGCCTGTGAAGTTGATTTCAAAACGGAACAACGCAGGAAGCGAACCTACTTCCATAGTATAGCTATGTTTCGTCAACGGCGTGCCGTCGTACGTTTTTTCAGCTGAATCGCTAACAAGCGTGAGAATACAAGGGGTTATTGTAACCGTTCCCACCGAACCCCTGCCGATACTATAACAATCGGTTACGTCTACCTTTTGCGTGCCGCTACCGTGCCAAATAACGGGTGTAGAGCTTGCAAACGTATGCGCGGTAACCCCCACGTCCGTACGGCTTGCGCCTAGCGTAATATTCGTGAGCGTATCGCCTTGCCCCATAGACGTGTTTTCTATAAGCTGATGCGCGTCTACGGCAACCGTCAGCGGCGTGCCGTCGTATTCCTTTTCCGCGCTCATAGGTACAACCTTAATAGTACGTTTTTCCAACGACAACTGACCGTACATAGTATCGTCTTCTATAAACGTATAATCGCTTGTAATGTCTAAAGTGCCGTTTTTTACGTTAAAGCGGAGTATATTCAGCTTAGGTGCTTGTATGTAATTAAAAGGAAGCGTTGTGTGATAAGATACGGAAAGAGTGTCGCCAGCCACTAACGAGTAACACTTCGTTCCTTTTACGTAGCCTGTATATACGTCGTCTTCGTCGTATACGGCGGTATTATCCCCGTAATAAGACGTTACGCCGTCGCCGTCGTAATGGTCTTTGCCGTCGTATATCCACGAAATACTGTGCGTTTTTACACAAATAGGTCTCGGCGTAATACTAAGTGTACCGAACGTATCCGCCTTAATTTGATAGTTATCCGTCTTATTATTGCCGTATTCGTCATAAATAAGGAATTCTACTTTATTTGGCACACTGCCTTCACGCACGTGTGTAACGGTAGTAGTGTTTGCCGTATCTACGGAAATTACGTGATTATCGACAAGCGAATAATACGTGTTTTCCACGATTTTTAAGTCGGTTTCGTCATAACTACAATACCAATTTGCGCACAATAAAGCTTCGCCGTCATACATTTCATTATGCGTATGCGTCGTCTTGATACAAATGGGGCGTTTGGTTACTTCTAACGTACCTTCCACGTAGGTTATCGCATAGTTCTCCGTCCTGCCTTCCGCGTAGGGCACTTCGCCTTCCCAAATAGATACCGTAAACGTATTCTTGGACGTGCCCACATCCGTTTGCGCGCCCGTAAAGGAGTACGTTGCCCACTCGGTTGTAGGTAAAGAGCCTGCCGTTATCGTAGCGATATCGCAAGTAAGCGCCGTGCCGTCGTATACCTTACTTGCCGAGTTCGACGTAACCGTAATGGGGCGCGGTTCAACGGTTATCGTACCGTATTGATATTCAATGACGTAATTTTCCCAAACGGGATTTGTGGAATCGTTTTCGTCCACTACCGTGAGTATATCGTAATTCTTACCCGATTGATTAACAAAGCAACGCTCGTAGGCGACTTCCAGCTTTAACGCGTGTCCGTCTACTAACGGGTAATACCTATCGTTTACAAGTAAATCGTCGCTGTCGTAGCCGTTCGACAAACAATCAGTCTTGCAGCTGTGATATTCGCTATCGTACGTATACGTATGCGTATGCGTTTTTACGCAAATAGAACGGGACTTAATAATCAAACTGCCGTATTGTGTAGGTTGCACAATCGAATAGTTTTCCGCTACGTTTTCTATTTGTGCGTTTGTAACGGTAACCAAAAGCTTGTTCGGCGTACCGCTATCTGCCACCAACGTAGCACTCGTCAACGCCTGTTCAATAATCAATTCGTCGCCGTCAACGAGATTATAATAAACAGCGCTGCCCCATTCGCCTACTAATAAATCGTCGTTTCCATACGGAGTGGTATTCCCCAGCAAATCGCCGTCGTAATGCGTTTTCCCGTCGTATACCCACTGGCAAGTATGCGTGGCTTCCACCATTATCGTACGCTTTTCAATATGTAACGTACCGTAATCGTACTCGATTTCATAACAATCGCTAACGGGTTTACCACTTTCAAGCTCGATAACGTCTAATTTCAGCTTATTTTCCACGCCGCCATCTTCAACAAAACGTACTTTTGTCAAATCATAATTGGACGATATCGCAAAAGAATGCTTATCGCTCAAGAACGGAAGATATTTCCCCGTTACCGTTACGTCGGACTCCGTATATTTATGGGTGTCCCCCTTTCCGTCGCCGTCATAATGGATTTCTCCGTCGTATACCCAACTGCAAGTATGCGTAGTAACGTAAATAGGACGCGGCGTAACTTCCAACGTGCCGTACGTATAGGAAATTTCGTAATTATCCGTAGACGGCAGATAGCTTGCCTTTCGAACCGTTACGATAAACGTATTCTCCGCTGTGCCTACCCCTACGACGTTACCCGTAAAGACGGGCTCAATTTCTTCACCGCTTGGAACGGGCAACGAATCTTCGTCTACCGTATAACGCTCCCATTTAAACGTACTGCCGTTATACACAACGCTACGGCTTCCCGACGTCAGTTTTAAAGGGCGTTTTTCTATCGTGAGCGTTACGTTCTCCGTATACGATACGTCGTAATTTTCAGTAACGTCTTGATTTCGATTGTCGACGATAACGACGGATTTTAATTCTACATCCGCTGTACCTGCGTTGGTAATAGAAGTGAGTTCTATCGTTTTTATTCTTTGATTTTCCGCAAGCGGCGTATCAGCACTCTTTTCGCCTGTTGCCGTCAACGCTTTACCGTCGTATACTTTTGTACCGCCCGTCAATTCGATAAACAGCGGACGTTTTTCCACCGTTAAGTATCCGTAATCGCCCGTAATATCGTAATATTCGGTTACGGTATCCCCTTGTTCGTTGACAATGGACACGTTGGGTACGTTTTGCAAACTTTCGCCTGCATTGATAACGCTTGCGGTAAACGTTATGTGTATCGTATCGCCTTGTGCAAGCGTGCCGTTTTCGATGGAATATTCTTCCATAGTAAACGCAGTACCGTCGTATACGTGCGTTGCATTGTCCACTTTTAAGGTTAGAGCACGCTTAGTAAACGTTACCTGTGCTTCTTCCGTAGTTACGTTATAGTAATGCGAAACGTCTTCTCCGTCCGCATTATATACCGTTACTTCGTCCACTTCGGGCAGAACGCGCACTTCTTTTTCCGCCAAACCGCTATAGTGAAATTCTCCGCAGGTAACGTAATCTTCATACGCAAGCTCCGCCGTAACCGTAGGCGTTGCGCCGTATTCCAACTCCGTTTCTGCGATAAATACCGTAATATCTTTCGGCAGTACGGAATAGGTATGTACCTTGCCGTAACGCACGATACCAAACGAGCCCCTACACGCCGCACGTACTTTATACGTACCGGGTGCAATCGGTTGCGTGGTTGACCAGTCGTCTCCGTCTTGAGAACCGTATTCGTAATACGCCGCATTCATAAAGGCGTTTGCTTCGTATTTGAGTGTTTCTCCATACGTTACGGTAGCAGGACAAACGTCGTCGCCGTATACCGTACCGTTTGCCGCCACTAAGCCCGAAATACTCATAACGATTGTCGATAAAATAGACAGTATAAGAACACGGTAACGTTTAATTACCGCTAAAAGCTTTACAATCTTTTCAATTTTTGCTTTGTAAGAATCGTAAATCATATCCCGTTCTCATACCTTGTTATGTGTTTAATTTACGCAGGCGGCAATACCTGTAGCGTTCCGTATATTTTAGTAATTACGTAATTGCTTGTAACGTCTTTCCCGTCCGCCGTAACGATTTTTGCCGTGAATTTATTTTCACTGCTACCGATATTCGTTTGCGAACCCGTACAGTCTATAAGGAGTGTATGTCCGTCGACCAAAGGCAACAAGTCATCGTCCGTTGATACGTACCCGTCGTAGGCTTTCAGCGGTGTGGGGTTTTCTTTATCGTAATACTGCGTAGCACTTGAAGAAACAATAGTAACTTCGCGTGGTGTTATCGTCAGCTTACCTGCATTACTCGTAATTTTATAATAATACGTAATATCCTTTTGCGTTGCCGTTTCAATAACCGTTACTTTAAACGAATTATCTACCGTACCAACGTCCACAGCTTTTGCGGTGAATTCCACCTTTAATTCGTGTCCATCCTGTAAACCCACTACGTCTTCGTACGTATTCGCTGTAAGAAAAGTTCCGTCGTACGTCTTGCTTGCGCTTGCCGCCGACACCGTCAATTTATACAAGTATACCTGCAAAGTACCGTTTCTCTTATCCAAAAGGAAACGGTGCGTATAATCTTCTCCGTCTTTCAAGATTTGCACGCTTTTCACTACGGCAGCGGACGAGCCCAATTCCGTTTGCGAACCGCTAACAATCACTTGTACTTCGTATCCGTTATCGCTTAAAAATTGCAACGTAGCATTACTGCCGTCCGCCAAACCGTCCGCTTCCAACGGTGTGCCGTCGTATATTTTAGACAAGCTCTTTGCGTAAAACTTTAACGGCGTATCCATAATCAAACCGTCGTCCGCGGACGAACTGCTATCCTGCGAACCGCCTGCACTGGAATTACCGCTTTCGCTCGAGTTGCCGCCTGCGCCTGAGTTACCGCTTGCGCCTGAGTTACCGCCTGCGCCCGAACCACCGCCCGAGCCTGAACCACCGCCCGAGCCTGAGCCACCGCCCGAGCCTGCGCCGCCCAAATCGCCAGGATTACCCATACCGCCGTTTACGCCGCCGCCTGTAACTTCTACCTGTACCCAGCCTACGCCGTCGAGATAGATTTCCACCCAAGCGTGCCCGTCGCCTATGGTTACTTCCGTTTCTTGACCTGCTACGGCATCCACACAATACCCCACCGTATAACGGGCAGGAATACCTATCGCTCGGTAAAGTGCCGTTGCCGATGCCGCATAATGACGGCAAACACCTTCTTTATACGTTTTCAAAAACGCTACGACGATATCGTCTTCGGTATCCATCGTTACGTCGTATTCCAAATTATACGTAGCGGCATTTTGCACGTAAAACGCAATTTTATTGACGATATTAGGGTCTTGCAACGACCAACCGTTATCGCGGATAATTTTTCGCATATACGTAAGCGTTGCTTCAGGCAAAGCAAGATACTGTCCGTCTTGCGCGTATACGAATTGTCTGTACGCTTCTTCCTGTGCGGTATAGATTCCAAGCGAACCCGTAGGGCGTACCATTTGCGTTTGATAGCTATAATTGTAAAACGTAACGGTATATTCGTTGGTGAAATCTCCCACGTTATACACGTCGCTTACTTGAATTTTACCACCGGATTGTTGCGACAAATAATAGGGCAATACGTAACCGCTGATACCACTCAAGGGTTGAATGGTAACGGTATATTGCTGTGCGCCGTAATTTTGCAAGGCAATACCCGTAAGATAGTTCATACCGAAAGTACTTTCCATCAAACCGTTATACGAGCTCGCCGCGTCAAAACCTTTTCCGTTATATAAACCGTCGCTCTTTAAGCGTAAGTATATCTTTCCGTCCTTATCGGTGTAAATACGCGCAACAGGTTGTTTCATATCCACATTACCGCTACCCGAGCCCGTTCCACCGCCTAAGCCCGAACCACCGCTGGAATCTGCTCCACCGCCCATATTAGAACCCGAATTATCGCCCGAGCCTGAACCACCGCCCAAGCCTGAGCCACCGCCCGAGCCCGAACCACCGCCCGAACCCGAAATATCGCCCGAGCCGCTTTCCAAAGACGTCGAATCTTGTGCTCCGCTGTCTTCCGACGTGGTATTTGACGACGAACTGTCGTATTCTCCTACGACTCCCGAGCCGCCGCCCACGCCGCCTGCGCCGCCTGGCATACCGCCCGAAAGCGAACTGCCGTTACCGAGCATTCCGCCGAGAATATCCCCTAAAAGTTCGTCTAAATCACCTAAATCTTCTAAATTGCCCAAATCGCCTAAATCGCCGAAATCGTCAAGTCCGCTGCCCATATTACCAAGACCGCCGCCCGTGCCTAATCCGCCGTCTTCCGCGCTACTTCCCGTTACTTCTACGGCAAGCCAACCCACGCCGTCAACGTATACTTCCACCCAAGCGTGCGCGTCTTTCTTTCTTAAATAGGAAACCTTTTCAGCTTCCACGTCCACCGCATATCCTACCGTATAACGAGCAGGAATACCTATGGCGCGGTAAAGTGCCGTTGCCGACGCCGCATAATGACGGCAAAGCCCTTCCCTATACGTTTCCAAAAACGCCACGACGATATCTTCTTCGTTATCTAAATTTTCGTCGTATTCTAAGTTATACGTAGCCGCATTTTGTATGTACTTGGCTATCTTTTTGATAATATCGCTATCCGTACGCGACCAACCCTTTTTGGCAATAATTCCGTCCATATAGGTACGCGTTTTTTCCGGCAAAGCAAGATATTGGCCGTCTTGCGCGTATACGAATTGTCTATACGCTTGTTCCTGCGTAGCGTAAGTGTCCAAATTCCCTGCGGCAGGTATGCCGTCCGTAAAAAAATCATACAAGTAAAAATAAGTAGAATACGCGTTTGCCGCGTCGCCTATATACGCCACGTCGTCCGTTTGCGTTTGATACTGCAGGGTATCACGTGAAAGATAATAAGGCAAAACGTATCCAGCCAAGCTTTCGCTGGGCTCGATACGTATAGATGCTTTTGTTTTACCCATTTGTTCAAGAACAATACCCGTAAGGTAGTTCATCCCTATCGCGTCGCTTAAACTGCCCGTGTAAGAGTGCGCTTCTTCAAATCCGCCGCCGTCGTACGAACCGTCGCTTTTTAAACGGAGATACACCGTACCGTCTACGTCGGCGTATAATTTAGCCACTATGGCATCCATATCTTCGGGCGTGCCGCCGGCAAGTTCGCTACCCGTATTTTCCGCACGCACCATCAATTCGCCTGCTTGACAGGTAATTTCATAGTTATGTGAAACGTCCGTTTCGCCACGCATCACACGGATATCGGCAGTATTTTCCGAAACGCCTTCCCCCGTTTGCGAGCCGATAACTTTCACTTCCAACACGTCCCCTTCCACTACGTCGTTTAAAGAAACGAGCTCCCACGAATCGCAGGTAAGCGGCTCACCGTCGAAATATTTATACGCACTGCCCGTTTGAATGGTAATAGGACGGGGATTGACCGTCAACGTACCCGTTTGTACGTCAATGGAATAATCGGACGTAACGTCCGCACCGTTTAAATCGGTAACGATTACCGATAACGTGTTGGCACTGCTGCCCGCTTCCGTTCTCTTTCCCACAACCGTTACTTTCGCCGAATGGCCTTGTTTGAGTTCACCGCTGACAAGCTCCCATTCGTCGCAGGTGAGTGCCGTACCGTCGTACAACATTTCCTTTGAACCCGTAGTATAAACGAGCTTAACCGAGCGCGCGTCGATAAGCCCACTCAAAATTAAACCGGCAAATATTAAAATGATAGATACGATGCCTATGATTATCGAGCCGATGATATAGACCATTTTCGATTGTTTAATCATTAGCACCCTCCTTTCCGTTTTCTCGTTTTCTCGTTTTTTCTTTACGCGTTCTTCTTCAAGCGTTGTACGTATTCCTTACAAAGCTTCATTTTGTCCCGTCCGAATAAATCGTCTAAATATTCGCAAAAGCCGTCTACTACACTTCGAATATATACGGGGTTTTGCGTTTCTAATTTTCGAAGTACTTTCTTCGATAATATATCGTCTAATGCGTCTAATTCTTCTCCGCCGCACGCTACGTATACCGGAATATACGTCTTGATTTGTTTCATAATACGGTTA
>JAZQLI010000008.1:0-8384 GCA_045542595.1 Candidatus Scatosoma sp.
TGGCAAAGAAAGAATCAAAAATTTTTGAAAAAAAAGGGGGCCCCCCTTATGGGGGAGCCGCTTTTTTATTGCTCTTTTACAGAAAACAACGCTTTATTTTTGATGCTTCGCTGCTTGTTGGGAGACGGTATAATACACGGAATTAGGGCTGCAGCACGCACCTTCTATCGGTTCTACCCAGCTTTCTTTTTTTTGTTCGTGATAATTATTATACCAACACTCGTTTTCTTTTTTATCTTCCTTTTTCCGTTTACAGAAAATTTTCTTTAAAACACTCATAAAACTCCCCCTTTGCATTTTCTACTAATTATATTATACACAACACCTACGTTTTTGTCAAGTACTTCTATAAAAAACGTCTTGTCGGCTTGCAATCCCGTTTTGGCTTCTTGCAAAAAAATTATTGAGATATTGTAAATAAAGAATAGAAATAGCCTTTTTGAGCGATTAACTCGTCAAAAGTTCCCGTTTCGATGATTTGCCCGTTTTTCAAGGTGAGAATTCCGTCGTATTGTTTGAGTAATCGTTCGTCAAGCGAATGGGTAACGACGATAGCGGTAATATCGTTTAAACCAAGTATGGATTCGGATACTTGATAAGCCGTTTCCAAATCAAGGGCAGACGTTGCCTCGTCCACGAGTAGAACTTGCGATTTTTTAAGTAGACTTCTTGCGATAGAAACGCGTTGTTTTTCACCGCCCGAAAGCGCACTCCCATTTTCGCCGCAAAGATAATCTTCGCCCTTGTCCTTTAAGAGCGTTGAAAGCCCCGAAAGCTGGATAGCACGCTCGATGTCTTCGTTGGGGAATTCGCTAAACATAGAAATATTTTCTCTAATCGTTGCATTGAAAATGAAGACGTTTTGTTGAATGATACTCACAATCTCATAAAGATTTTCAAAAGGAAGATCTTTGAGCTCATTTTCGTCGTAGAATATTTCACCCGTATAATTTTGATGAGCAGACATCAACAAATTGAGCAAAGTGGATTTACCGCTCCCCGACGCGCCGACAATAGCGTATTTTTTGCCGAGAGAAAAGGTGTACGCAACGTTCTGCAATACTTGCTTTTCCGCGGTATAACCAAATGAAAGGTTTTGAATTCGAATACCGTTCGTCAATGTTTTACGTTCTGTATTGCTTTCTACTTTGCCTTCTTCGCGTATGTTTTCTTGGAGCGAATTTGCGATTTTTTCCAGCAACGCTTTCGCCGATTTTGTTTCCGCAAAGCAGGTAGGCAAAACGCCTATCGGATTTACGACGTAGTTCATGAGTTGCACGAAGACGA
This sequence comes from Candidatus Scatosoma sp., assembly GCA_045542595.1. Taxonomy (GTDB): domain Bacteria; phylum Bacillota; class Clostridia; order Christensenellales; family Borkfalkiaceae; genus Scatosoma. Next base: position 1,288 of record JAZQLI010000008.1, read on the forward strand.
TGATTGTACCTGCCGTAACTCCTTGACCGGAAATTGACAAATACGCGCCGATTACGAAAACGCCTAATTGCGCGATAACGCCGGCTGCGACGCCGCAGGTTTCGATAAAAGCGCTGATTTTATGCTTTTTACATTGCGCGTTTTTCAATTTTTTTACATTATCCTTGAAAATGCGTATCATCTGCGCTTCCGCTTTAAAGGATTTGACAACGGCAAAACCGCTGAGCGCATCTTTTAAAGAGGACGTATAACTTTCGTTTTTCACGGAAACTGCCTTTTCGGCGCTTGCCATTTTGTCGCCTACAAAAATAGAAACGACAAGGGGAAAAAGGGTGAAACAAACCGCAGTTAAAGTCAAGAGCGGACTATACCAAATCATCATCGCAAATGCTCCGATAAAGAACATGGACTGCGCGACGATTGTAAAAATATTTTCGAGAAAACCTTTTTCAATCGCTTGAATATCGTTGGTAAGTGCGGAAATATACGTCGAAGAGTTTTCACGGGAAAAAGCGGATATATTCTTTTTCGTAAGCTCGCCGAAAACGTAGGTTTTATATTGCGAAATCCCACGCGTGATAAACCTTGATTTTGCGTGATAGTCGATGACGCCGCAAATGATAATTCCTATCACCGCGCACAGTCCGATGAGTATAAGCTCTTTGAGAGTGAAAAGAATCGATTCGCCGCCGATTAAATCGAGAACTTGTTGTAAAAGCCAAGAGATAATTAAATTGAACGCCACGTTCAAGAATGGATTTGTTAAGGAAATCAAAAATAAACCGACGTTGCCTTTATAAAACTGTCGAGTATAGGGACGAATATCCGTTTTTTGTTGTTTTGTTTTCGACATAAAGCGTTGTTCCTTTCAAATACTTTCCTATAGTATAACATAAAAGCCACTCAATAGCAAGCAAAAAAAGAAAAAGAGCGCAACTTTCGGTGCACTTTCGCTTGCAGGCGATTTATTTGCGTTATCATGATGAAAAAAAGAACTCGGATGATATATCCAAGTTCTTTTTTTATTTTAACTCGCTTGTAAGTGCAATTTCCTGTAAGTTTTTATTTTTAAAATGCCTAGTGAACCAACGCTTTAAGACAAGCCGTTTTTGTTCTTTATCGCTTATTTGCGAGGATTTTTAATATTTGCTTGAAGGAGTGTGTATAGTGAAAAGTTAGTGATGTATATTTATACCCTTTTTCAAGCGTTTTGCTTGCCTTATGCATACATATTGCATATTTTGTCGAATTATGTATATTTATACAAAACGCGGTAGCTGTATGTTTTTGGTGATTTTTTGCCCAATTTTTGGTAGCTGGTCTTGACAGTCCTTGGTATTTTGAAAGTGCGTTAATCCCTTATAAAACCTGACTTTTTCGGCATTTTTCAAGTTCTTTTTATTGCTATCTTAACGCCACCCACTATCACCGCAAGTCTTACTATTTTTTAGCTATGGTTTTTCGTTATATTTCCACCACCGTCATACCGTGATTACAAACCTTTAACAGCTTTTCAAGTTCTCTATATTTGCCTTTAAGTTCCAAGGCCTTGAAATTTAACACGTCAAAATCTTCACCGTTGATAACGGCTTTTACCGTACCGTTTCGCACTTGGGCGTTCAACCATTGACGGGCTTTTGTACGAATTGCACCGCCTTTTCCGCTACTTCCATATCCGTGCACGATAGCAAGACAACCGATTTTGTTTTGTTTGCAAAGGGTTATCGACATTTTGAGATAACTCATCGCCTCGTCCACCGTCGGCATACCTTCTTCTAAATTGATTTCTTTGTACTTGCTCATTGCCTTACCTCGGTATTCGCTATTATACCGTTTGCCAAATTTCTCGTTGTTGAAAGGAACGCTTTTCATTATCACCAACAATTCTTCCTTCAAACAATCGCCATAGGACTTATAAGTTCCACCGTCGTTCAACAAAAATCGTCCTTTAGGATCAATCATCAAGTAGGAATTTTCCATCGTGCCAGATTCTTCAAACACAACTTCTTTTCCGCATCTTTGGTGTTTTTGGCAAAACGCGCGAAATTCCTCCCTACTAATTTGATTTTTTCTTGCCTGATCGTTCACGCCGTTCACGATTTGCACTTGAAAAAACTTCAAACGATCCGCTTGTAAATCCTTATAAAGTTCTCTCATATCTTCGTTTATATTCAACCGAGATACAACCGTATTAATTTTCAACTTTATTCCGTTTCCCTTAATACTCTTTGCAAGCGCAACAAGCGCTTCTTTTTTCAATACGCAATCGTTTTTACAACAACGTCCAATCGCTTTATTCGTTTGTTCAAAAGCAGAATCCACACTCAATCCAATGCAGTCCACTTTCCCTTTCCACGAATAAACCCGTTCTTTGGTAAGCAAACTCCCGTTCGTAACTAACGATACTTTAATATTGCTATTATAAATATATTCTATCAATTTGTCCAAATACGGATACAATAACGGCTCTCCACCCGCCAAATTGATTCTTCCGTCAACAATACTTTTCGAGCTAAAATAGCGAGCAATATTATCGACTACAAGACAAGCCTTCTCAAAGGTTAACGTCTCATTCGTTTGAAATTTACCAAAACAATAAGAACAATGATAGTTGCAAGCGTTCGTTAAATGAAAGTTAAATACGTTAATTCTTTCTTTGTTCATTTTTATACTCCTAATATTAAATATTCGGAGTATATACCATTCTTTCAGCTATTTATTGTTTATTTTCTTTCTTATATTTATCTATAATTTTCGTTTGATAATTTTCTATAACGAACTCTAATCCGTTATATAAATATCCGTGGAAAATTTTGCTTATACTGCTAAAATCAGATAAGTCTTCACATATAGTTCTATCGCCAAAACTATGCGTTATATAATTTCTTGCTTCCTTTTCTTCTGTCCCAAGAACATACGTTAATAACAACTTATTCAAGGCCATTTCCAACATTCTATGGCTTTCGTCCTTTTCACCATAAAGCGCAGGGAGTATTTTCATCAAATAGTCACGCGCGATATTGTTATCGTTGAGAATTCCTAGCAATTCCTTTTCGTCCGCTCCACGATATTCGCAAGAAAAGGTATCGCCATACGTCTTTTTAAGCAAATCTTTTGCAAATTGCAAAGCAATGGTTAATCCGCAATCTTTACAAAGAACACCGATAAGCATTTCCAAGGAATCCGCCAAATACTTTTCTTCATTTGAATAACTTTCCCTTTCTTGCTCTAATGCAAAACTCTCTCTATCGGAATTAACCAATCTATCCGAATCGTATTTACAAGAATTCTTTGCTGACGACAAATAAAAATGATCCAACCCAAATTGTTTTACAATTTTTACTTGCGCAGGCGCTTTTATATAGTCTTGAAAAGTTTCGTAATATTTAAAATTGTAAACGTCGTACTGCGGATTAAAAAATAAGAGTTCCGCAACCGCCATATTATAAATGGAATCGCCAAGTTGCTCCAAGATAGGGAATCTTTCTCTTTCTTCCCACGTAGCAACTTTTCTATCCAACATCGCCACCACGTAATCGGCTTTATACTGCTCGGAAATATTCAATCCAAAAGTCAACATTTTTTCTTTTAACGCTTGAAAAGTATTCTCACGCAAAGTTTCATTCAACTGATACGCCGTCTTAATACCCGTGCGTTTTTCAACGGCCTGCGTAAAATCGTAAAGCATTTCAAATATGCAATTCGACCACTCGTTTTTGGGTATAATTTGGGTAATGTACCAACACTTCAAATATAAGCGATTCAATACGTTTTCAACGGTAAAATAATTTTCGCAAAGCAACCCCACCACTTTCCTATCCACAGTATCGTGAAAACCGAACGTATGACCGTCTAATACGTCTAAAACCGTCCATTTTTGTTTTTCTAAAATCGGCTGCGGTTTTACCGTTTCGCTTTCCAAAAACGCTTTTACTTTCGTTTGATGTTCCGAATAAATCTCTTTGTAAAAAATCTTTTCAAAGAGTTGTTTTCCGCATACCACTTTTTCATCAAAAGAAGAAACCGTAGAGAATGGATAGCAAAGTTTCTCTCCTGCATACACCTTCCCAAACCGTTCAAACGCAAAACGAAACGTCCTAATCTCCATTTCTTCTTGCAATCTTTCAACGTACAAGCAAACCAACGGCAACGAATTTTCAACTAAAATCTTACCCACGCTATTTTTTTTCAATTCGTCAAATAAGTATTTCAACAATTTATTTGCGTGTGTATCCCCGTTGTTTTTTCGAATCGACTTCACAAAGTCGCAAACGGAGAAACGCTTGTGTTGTTGCCAAAACTTCACGTCGCTCAATAACAGCGACTTGAATTGGTTCTCTATTGCTTCACCTGCCTTTTCATATAAAAACAACGAATCAATTCTTTCATGGATAGCATTAAAATCGTAATCGTAGTTTGCTGTTAAAAACACATTCGATTGTTCATCAAACTTTTCCACATACGGCAACCGAAATCCTTCTTCTGCGTCCAAATAGCACTCTGCTTTTACACCCGAAACGATTTTTTCTAAAACAGGTTTTAACTCCCCGAAAGATTTTAGAACTGTTTCTTCTTTAACCGCTTTTAATTCTCTAAGAACGTCTAAATAAATATACGCACTCAATTTTTCGCCGACGGAACCTTTGCCATAACGATTGGCAAACCACCATTTTTGCAAAACTTCTTTTAATAATTTCCCGTTATACTGCTTTCTATTTAATAGTTGTTGCGCTTTTTGAAAATCATCGTATCCTAATACTTCTTCCGCAAAAGTCGTATCACAAACCAACAATCTCAAAAATACCCTTCGAATTGCTTGAAATCCAATTTCGTCGTGAACGTCTACGCCTTGAATGCGTATTTCACGTAAAATACTTTTCTCGTCTATGTCTTGACTAACGTATATCCCCGAATCCCGACGAATCCTTTCAAGCAAATTTTGCCTTTCTTTTTGATCTTTTACATCAAAAAAGGTTGACCAATCAAGGCCAACCATGTCTTTGTTTAACATACTTGTCCTCCTAAAAGTTTATTTAGCTGTAAGAATGGTATTACTCCACCCACAACTTCAATATAGAACTTCAAAGGAGGTTTTGAAAATATAATTATAAGATCATTACCGATAGTTTGTTTTTCGATGTGTCAACTACTACATTTAGTATTTGAACGATATAACGCACACCAAGAAAGAAAGTATAACTTCTCGATTCCATAATTAGTTGTGGATTTTATTATAGCACGTTATAAGCGTTTTGTCAACTGTTTTTTGTTTTAATTTTTTAAGTTGAATTTTTTTAAGGGAAACAACGCAAAATTGGTGTTTCAAAAAAATTTTCAAATATTTGAATTTTTACTTCTCTAACAACGCTAAAATTTCATCGGCGTTGGTGTCGGGTTTAACTTTTGGCATAACCGCTTGCACCATTCCTTGCTCGTCAATTAAGAAAGTTGTTCGCACAACGCCCATACTCACTTTTCCATACAACTTTTTCTCTTGCCAAACGCCATACGCTCGAATTGCCGAAAGTTCACTATCCGAAAGCAAAACAAACGGCAAATTATATTTCGTCGCAAAATTCAAGTGCGAATTCACGCTATCCTTGCTAATGCCTATAACTACCGCGTTTTTGTTTTCGATTTCCTTATTTTTGAGCGCAAACGCGCAAGCTTGTCTTGTGCAACCAGGCGTATTGTCCTTCGGGTAAAAATACAAAACCACTTTCTTGCCAAGAAAATCGGACAAAGAAACCAACTTTCCGTTTTTATCGGGCAATGTAAACTCCGGAGCTTTCATTCCAACTTCTAACATAATTTTCCGTCCTTTCTTATTCTTCTATTACGATACAATTTATCTGTTTGCTACGTACCGTACAAGCATCTATGGCAACGATTCCCTTTCCGTAATACGGAGAAAAGTCTGCGTCGTCGCCAAACTCACTGCATTTCCTTTCGTACCTGCTATGCCCATACGAACTATGCCAATGCCCACACACAATCGTTTTATTCTCTTCTACCACGCCGTTGTGCGCCGCATCCATACCGTTTATCCAACGCGCAGAACTCCATTGCTTTGCGCTTGCATTTCGCCAATCATCTATCGCAAAATAAGTAACGGCGTAAGGATTTTGTCTTATGCTTTCACAAGGAATCCAACCGTGAACGAAAATATGATTTTCCGTTTCAAAATAATCCACCATCGCGGGCAATATCTTTTGCATAAACGGCGTTTCTTTCATTCTGTAATAGACGCCGCTCGGATTGTCGTATAAATCCGCCAACCCAGTACCAGTTAATTGCAAAACAGTATCTACTGTTCCGTTGGAATTGTGATGACTTTCCAAATAACTTGCCCTATGCCAAGAATTCAGCATATCCACAAGCAATTCTTCGTGATTGCCTTTAATGAGAATTACTTCGTCTTTTTCTAGTAACTCTACTATGAAATTTTGAAGTTCAACAGCTTCGCCGCCCCTATCAAACAAATCGCCACAAACAATCAACTTGTGCGGTTCTTCGTCGTTAAAAAAGCCTTTTTCTTTTAACGCGTCTTTTAATATCGAGCAAAAACCGTGAACGTCCGCGACAACGTAATATTTCATCTTAGCCGTTCCCTTTCATGGTTTTATAGGCTTCTTTAATGAAATCCACTTTAGTCATACCCTTTTCGGTTAAAAAAGTGTTGATTTCTTCAAACAACTCTCTTGGAATCATCGTTTGAAAGTTCGCGTTTTTCTCTTTACGCAATTCTTTATTCTTTTCTTCGTACTTACGCCTTGCCACTCTTTTCGACGTATCTTCTTTACGAGTAACCATAACTTGTCCTTTTATATTTAAATTTTGTTGATATTAGTATATCACATCCACACAAAACAATCAATTAGTTTTATCGTATATATATTTATTTATCCCAATAATCCCCCCAAATTAATCTTTGCAACATTTCTATTTTTAAGTTTATAATTGCCATTATGAGAAGATAGGTTCAGAAGTCAAAAATATTGAAGATGAAATAGACTTCGATTTGCCTGATGGGTGGGCTTTTGCACGTATAAATTCGTTAGTTTATATTCAAACAGGCGCATCGTTTAAAAAGGAAC
>JAZQLI010000009.1:0-61002 GCA_045542595.1 Candidatus Scatosoma sp.
CCCTGCGCGCCTTTCAAAGGCGCGCAGGGCGATTGTTTCGCTGTACCACCTGCATTCACGTAGTTATTACTACGCCTTATTTCCGCCGTAACGCCGCGTATACGGCCCTTCCTACACAAACGTTTCAAAAGGGCAGCTCCAAAGTGAAATGGTCGTTTTTCCGTTTTTGCTCGTCTTTCAGCCTACGGACGAAACTCTCTTTAAAAAACGCAACGAAAAACGCCTGCTTTTTCATGGCTTTTATATATTACCGTTTTATTATATCCTTTTTTTTAACGATTGTCAAACGATTTTATTTGTTTTTAAGCAAATCGCGAATTTCTTCCAACAAACGAGTATTTACCGTTGCCTTTTCTTCGGCAAGCTTTGCTTCCGCAGCCGCCTTTTCCGCTGCAATACGGTCTTCTTCCGCTTTTTTCGCTTTCGCTTCCGCTATGCGCGCATCCAGCACTGCCTTGGCTTCCGCTCTGCTTACTTTCAACTCTCTACGGATTTTTATAAGTTCTTTCTTTTCGTTAGAGATAAGCCCTTCTTTCGCTTTTTCCGCCGCTTCGTTGATGCCGTTTATAATTTTCACAATGCTAAAAAGCACAAACGCAATCAACAGAAAATTGATAATTGCACTGATAAACGCACCCCAGTCGATATAAATAGACGACGCCAAATCGAGTTCTTGCGTTACAACTCCAGCCGCGTCGGTTACGTTTTTATAGGACGGCGAAAGCATAGTAATTGCACCGCTTAAGCCTTCTTTCCCCAGCACGAGTGCAATAAGCCAGTTGATAATGGGTTTTAAAATGTTGTTGGACAAGCCGTTTACGATAGCCGTAAACGCACCGCCAACGATAACGCCGACAGCCATATCCAATACGTTGCCGCGCGTGATAAATTTTTTAAATTCGGTAAAAAATTGCTTAATTTTTCCTATCTTCTTTTCCACGATAAGTTTCTCCTTTGTAGTATTTATTTTATTATAGCGGTTTTTAGTGCGTTTGTCAACCCTCTTAAAACCAAAAAGGCATAAAAAAAAGGAAGATCATTCTTCCTTTTCGTTTTCTTTACCGTTTTTTTCGCCTACGCTTCTAAGTAGCGAATACGCAAAGCATAAATCCTCCCCCGTTTCTTGCATAAGACGTAAAATTTCTTTCTTCGTTTCTTGCCGCGTTGCCTTACAAAGCGCGTCTACGTACGCGTATAAAAGCATCTTCTCCACTGCGCAAGTATCCCGTAAGCTGTCCGCTTCGTTTAACGAGATTTCCCGTTTTTCTAATTTCATTATTCTTCTTCCCCCTTTTGTCCGCCTTCCTTTTGTGCTTTATTCGATTTTTCACCGAGCAACAGACAAATAGCCTGCTTACGCTGTTCGTGGCGAAGGGAAAGCGATTCTAAATCCTGTGCTAAAGCCGCGTCCATCAAAAGTCGCGAAAAAATTTTCGTCTTTTTCTCCGCCAAATCTTCCAAGCGTTTTAATTGCGCCAAACTGCCGCACTCCCGTTTGATTGCTTCTTCTTGCATACAAAAAACCTCCGTCTTTTCTAAGTATGAGAAAAAACGGAGTGTTTTATACTATTATTTACTTTTTTTACCGTAATCGCATATCCCTTTCAAAGGACAAATATCGCAGCTTGGCTTTCGCGAATGGCAAACTTTCCGTCCGTGCCAAATGAGCCAATGATGCGCTTTCGACCAGTCTTCTTTAGGAACGGATTTTTGCAGCCCTGCTTCCACTTCCAAAGGCGTTTTACCTTTGGCAAGCCCCGTACGGTTACTCACACGGAACACGTGCGTATCCACCGCTATCGCGTCGCCGCCGAACGCCACCGAATACACTACGTTTGCCGTCTTTTTCCCAACACCTGCAAGCGACATCAACGTTTCCACTGTGTTTGGTACTTCACCGTCGAATTTTTGTAAAATGTCGTTAGACGCCGATAAAATATGCTCCGCTTTCATTCGGTAAAAGCCGCAAGAGAAGATGTAATTTTCCAACTCCTTTTGCGAAAGCGTTACCATTTGTTGGGGTGTATTATACTCTTTAAATAAAATTTCCGTAACCTTATTTACACGCTCGTCCGTGCATTGCGCCGATAAAATAACGGCAACGAGCAGCTCGTACGGCGTACGGTATTTAAGTGCCGGTTTCGCGTCGGGATAGGTACTTTCTAAAATGGCAAGAGCCTGTTGTTTTTCTATCTTTTTCATATGCAAAGTATACCATATCCCCACGCGTTTTGCAAGCGGTTTTTAAGAAAAAACGGAGTCTGTCAAAAACAAACTCCGTAAAAAAAATTACCGCCACGGAAAAACCACCGTTCTACCGTTGACGAAATCCGTTTTATAAAACCCCTTAAACGAAGCGTAACGCCCCGTTTTTAGTATCGCTTGCGCCCGCACGAAATATCTTGCGTCAAACCGAACGCAAAGTCCGCAACCGATTTTCGCTTCTTTGGGCGTAGATACGGTAACGGCAGGCACACCGTACGCATTCAGCCGCTCGGCGTACTCTAAGCTGTGCGCACGCGAGCGGAATACCGCTAACATCATCATAAGTCATATACTCCTGTTTTTCGGAATACTATATTTTATGAATTAACTAAAAGGCAAGGTGCATTTTTATGATTTATTTTGACAATGCCGCTACGGGCGGCAGAAAACCCGACGCCGTATTATCCGCCGTTGCCGCCGCCGTTAAGGTATGCGCCAACCCCGGCCGCGGTGGGCACAAGCTTGCGCTTTCCTGCGCAAAAATAGTACAGGATTGCCGCATTGCGTTAAACGACTATTTCGACGGCTACGGTTTCGACCGCGTTGTGTTCACGAAAAACTGTACGGAAGCGTTGAACGTCGCATTGCTTGGAACACTCCGTAAAGGCGACCACGTTATCGCAAGCTGTATGGAACACAATTCCGTACTTCGTCCCTTAGAATATTTACGCCAAAAAGGAATGATAACCTACGACGTATGTCCGTTAGACGTCGACGGCAAGCACGGGAATATTACGCCCGAAAACGTGCAAGCACTTTTAAAACCGAATACCCGTTTGGTTGCCGTAACTTCCGCTTCCAACGTAAACGGTGCTATGCCGCCCGTACAAAAAATTAAAGAAGCGTTGCCCAGCGACGTGCTTTTGCTTTGCGACGGCGCACAAGGCGGCGGACACTTCCCCATCTCTATGCAAAAACTCGGCGTGGATTTTTTGACTTTAGCAGGCCATAAGGGCTTACACGGCATACAAGGCAGCGGCGCGTTACTCTTTTCCGAGCGCGTAAACCCCACTCCCGTTTTATACGGTGGTACGGGGTCTATGAGTCTTTCCTTAGATATGCCCGATTTTTATCCCGACGCATTAGAAGCCGGAACGCTTGCTTTCCCTGCTATCGTTTCTCTTTTGGAAGGCGTGCGCTTTTTACAATTCCACGCTGCAGAATCGGCGCAACGCCTAACCGCACTTTGCGCATATTTTTTAAAGGAGTTATCCACGTTGCCAGCCTTTGAAACCTTTTCGTTGCCAAACCCTTGCGGCATTGTTGCGTTTAGGCATAGAAACGTGCAATCGGAATATCTCGCCGATACGCTCTCCACCAAATACGGCATAGCGCTTCGCGGCGGTTTGCACTGCGCGCCGTTGATGCACGAAGCGCTTGGAAGTTTGGACGGGGGACTGCTACGCGTTTCCTTTTCGCATTTTTCTAATGAAAGCGAAATAGACGTACTATTAAATGCGTTAAGGAATTTGCTTTAACTTTTCAACGATTGCCCGTAATTTTTTCTTTTGCGCGCTATCGAGCATCGGGGCAAACGCCTGATAAAAGCCGTCTATCTCTTCGTTAGAAAGCGTGCCTGCACGTTTGCTTTTTTCCGCTTCGGATAAAATGCCGCGTAACATATCCGCGTTGCTTTTTCCATTGTACGAAGAAGCTATTTTCGTTGCAAGCTGTTCGGCGTTGAGTGCGTCCGATTTCGCATTTCCTTGCTGTTCTTTTTCTTCGCCCGTATAGTTTTTAAAACTTTTCATACCGCCTCCGAAATGATTTTTGTTTGGTTGTTTATATTGTATTCCGCATAAACGTTTTCGGTTACTCTCATTTTTTTTGGCAATCGCCGCATATAGTATAGTATGGAAATTTTAATACTCGTTCTTTTATATTATCTCTCACAAAACCCCGATTTTCACGAGAGTGTTAAACCGCTAATGGGGCAACTGAAAAATTCCGAGCAAATGCTATCCTTTTTAAACGACTTATCTAAATTTTCGCAAACGTTTAGTACCTTTCAAAAAAAGCAAGACGAAAAACCCTGCGACGAAAAACCGCCGCAAAAAGATAGCTGCCGACAGGACGATTTAGACAATAAAAAAACGCCGACGTCGCCCACGAGTGGCATTGCCGACGAGTTTATTCAACAAATTTTAGATAACTATCTCACAAAAAAATAACGTATACGTAAACGCGGCGCTTTCTTGCGCCGCGTGCTTTTTATATAATTTTATATAATAGAAAAACCACCGTTCACAGGCAAATCAACACCCGTGATATATCCGTTTTCATCTAAAGCGAAAACGGCGTTCGCCACCTCTTCCGCCGCGCCCATTCTACCAAACGGAATTTCTTCGCAAAGCGCGTTTTTTTCTTCCTTGGAAAACCGAGCGTTCATCGCCGTATCAATAATGCCGGGAGAAACTGCGTTTACCCGTATACCCGAATATCCAAGCTCTTTGGCAAGTGCTTTGGTAAAACCCAAAAGCGCCGCTTTGGACGCAGAATACACGCTTTCGCAACTGCCGCCTACTTCCCCCCAAACGGAAGAAATATTAACGATATGTCCGCGTTTTTGTGCTATCATTTTTTTCGCGGCTTCTCTACTGCATAAAAACGCACTGCCCGTATTGACGGCAAACACTCTTTGAAATTCTTCATACGAAACGTCTTGAATTTGTTTAAAAAAGCAAACGCCTGCATTGTTGACAAGCACGTCGATATCGCCCACCTTTTCAAACAATTCTACTACGTCTTTTTCGTTACTCGCGTCCGATTTATATACTTCCAAACCCAACGCTTTCGCCTGCGCCGCGCTTTGTTCGTCTTGAGAATACGTTACGCATACCCTTGCGCCGTTTTCTTTAAATTTTTTCGCAATGGCGAGCCCGATACCGCGCACGCCGCCCGTGATTAAAACCGTTTTCATGGCATACCTGCCCCGTCCTTTTGTAACGTTTCCACTATTTCTTGCGCGATGGCTTCAGGCGTTTTTCCGTCCACGTCTACGATATAATCTGCCACGTGCTCGTAGATAGGCGCGCGCTCTTTCATAAGCCGTGCCAACCTATCGCGAATACTCTCCGTCGACGTTTGTAATAACGGGCGCGTACCGTCTACGCGCAAACGTTTGGCAAGCGTTTCCAACGACGCGCGCAAAAACACGATTTTACCGTTTTTTTGCAACAGTTCGTTGTTTTCGCTTTTCAACACCAAACCGCCGCCTGTAGAGATAACCAGGTTGTCCTTGCAAGCAAGTTCGCGTACGATTTCCGTTTCCAGCTTACGAAAATGCGCTTCGCCGTAATATTCGAAAATGTCCGATATCTTTCCGTACTTATCGACGATAACGCCGTCGGTATCGTACCACCTACGCCCCGTGCGCTCTGCAATTTTAATGCCGATGGTGGTTTTTCCCGCACCCATCATACCGCATAAAATAACGTTCATAATTCTCTTTGTCCTTTAAAGGGATTTTAATCCTTCCATAGCCGCGATATAACTACCCCAGCCGAAACCGCACACCACGCCTTTGCATACTTGCGAAAGTACGCTGGTATGACGGAATTCTTCCCTCGCGTGCACGTTGGACATATGCACTTCCGCTACGGGAATATCTATCGCCGCAATCGCGTCGCGGAGCGCCCAACTGTAATGGGTAAACGCACCGGCGTTGAAGATAATTCCGTCAAAACGCTTTTGCAAAAACGCTTCGTGTAATTTGTTGACAAGCTCCCCTTCGATATTGCTTTGATAAAATTCTACCGTGTCGCCGTTCTCTTTGCAATACGCGGCAATTTTTGCATTGATTTCTTCTAACGTTTGCGCGCCGTATACACTCTTTTCACGCAAGCCCGTCAAGTTGAGATTGACTCCGTTCATTACCAAAAATTTCATAACTCTAACTCCTGATACTTTATTGTAAAAGATATTTTTCATATAACGCTTTGGCTTCTGCCGCGTCCGCTTTTTTATTCAAAAAGATACAGTCGGCGTGATACGCTTGATAAAAGAGCATTGACGCGCCGTTCAACGTTTGCAGTCCCTGCGTCTTTGCCAAACGCAAGAATTCCGATTCGGCAGGCGTATAAATTAAGTCAACGGCAATCTTCGCGCCGTCAAAAGCCTTTACCCCAACAGGCGAGCGGCCTTCGCTATCGTGCATTCCTACACCCGTGGTATTGATAATGATATCATATCCCCCTGCTTCGGGGTTTTGTATCGGCGTTACGCCCAGCTGTGCGCAAGTTTCTTCTAACTCTTCACGGTTTCTTCGATACATATACACGTTTGCGCCTGCGTTTTTCAACGCCACTGCCGAACTCCTACCCGAACCGCCTGCGCCTAAAATAAGCACTTTTTTATCTTTCACCGCAATATCGGCGTTTTGGAGCATTTGCAAAAAGCCCACGCCGTCGGTGTTGTAACCTTTTTTCGTTGCGCAAACCACTGTATTTACCGCGCCGCAAGTAAGCGCGTCGCCCACCACTTCGTCCAAATATCCAAACACGTCGCGTTTATACGGAATGGTAACGTTGAACCCGTCGAAATCGCCAAGCAGCGTACGCATTACACCGTCGAACTCGTCAGGAGCAACGGAAAAACTTTGGTACACGCAATCTATTCCCCATTCGGATAAAATAAACGTATGCATTTTTGCGCTGAGTGATTTGGAAACGTCCTTTCCCACAAGCCCTAGCCGTACTTTTTTTACATTCATTGCATACCTGCCCCTATCTTACACGCCTAATTTTTCAAAAAAATCGGGAAAAGATATCGCACAACATTCTTCACGGAGTACGTTTCCCCCGTTTTTAGAAGCTATCATACCCACGGCCGCCGTCATCGCGATACGGTGGTCGAGATAACTGTCTACGTCGCCGCCTAAAAGTTGCTTTTTACCGCAAATGATAAATCCGTCTTCCGTTTCCTTACAATCGCCGCCGAGAGTATTGATAAGTTCGGCAGTTGTTTTAATTCTATCGCTTTCCTTAACGCGCAATTCTTTCGCGCCCGAAATACGGCTTTCGCCGTCCGCAAAAGCGCAAAGGAGCGCAACCAAAGGCAACTCGTCAATCATAGCCGGAACGTCGTCCGCCGTCAACGTAATCGCGCGCATATAAGATTTCTCCACAACGATATCCGCCGTTTCTTCGCCACCCGATACGCGCTTGTTGACAAGCGTATATTGCACTCCGAGTTTATCAAACGACTTTAAAATACCCGTGCGTGTGGGATTGACGCCTACGTTTTTACATACCGTTTTTCCTTTCAACGCGCCAAGCGCCATAAAATATGCCGCCGAAGAAATATCCGAAGGCACGCAAACGTCTATCGCGCGAAGCGTGCTACGTTCCACCGTAACCGTATTATTATCCACGTGAATATTCGCCCCCATAGCGGCAAGCATACGCTCGGTATGGTCGCGCGATTTTACAGGTTCGGTAACCGAAGTTTTACCGTCGGCGGAAATTCCTGCAAGCAACACTGCGCTTTTAACCTGCGCCGAAGCTACGGCAAGACTTATATCCGTTCCGCAAAGCTTTGCCGGCGTTATATAAACGGGCGCGTGCCCGTCCGTCGTTTGTACGTTTGCCCCCAACAAGGCAAGCGGCTCAGCCACCCGTTTCATCGGTCTAGACGACAACGATTCGTCTCCAAAGAGCGTTGCTCGTACGCCTTTGCCTGCAATAACACCGCTCAATAGACGAATAGTCGTACCCGAATTTCCGCAATTCAAGTTTGCGCCGTCGTTAAAAAGCGGAGTGCCTTCTACGTGAATGGTAGTACCGTCCACTTCCACTTTCGCACCAAGCGCACGCATACAATTACAAGTGGAAATACAGTCTTCCCCCGTCAATGCGTTGGTAATAACCGCGTTTCCGCTTGCCATAGCGTTGAACATTACCGCACGGTGGGTAATCGATTTATCGCCGGGCAAATAAAATTCCCCTTCAAATTGTTCTCTCGGTGCTATATATTTCATAAATTTATCCTTAAAACTCTACCTGTAAACCGTCGTACGCCACCTGACAGCCAAGCGGCGCGGCGGTTTCTTCTAAATACCTATGCTCTCCTAGTAGCAATACGCGCTAATGCGCTTTTATAAGCTTCAAAATCCATAGCGTACGACGTCCATTCTCCCAGTGCTTTGGGAAGAGCCATCACAATTTTTCCGTCGTCCTTATTCTTTTTATCCGCTTTCGCTTTTTTTGCTAATGCCACGGCACGCTTTAACGAATATTCGTTTTGCGGAGTAACGGACAACGCCGTGCGAACAATCTTCAACAACCGTTCTCCATACGCCCGTTCGCAAATTCCTTCGTCGATAGCGATTTGCGTTTCGATAAGCATACCGATAAGCACGCATTCTCCGTGCGAAAGTCCGCTCGTCGGCTCAATGGCGTGTCCCGTAGTATGCCCCACGTTCAACGATTTTCTTTCGCCCGTTTCTTTCTCGTCCGCTTCTACTACGCGTGCCTTATGCGCGATACACGGCACTACTAACGACGATAAAAACGCCTTATCCGTCATTTCTTCCGCTGATTTATTTTCGAGCGTATAAAATATCTCTGCATTTAACGCGGCATATTTAACAATTTCCCCCAAACCGCACTTGATTTCTCGTTCGGGTAACGTTTGTAAAAATACGGAATCTACAAGCACTTCACGCGGTTGATAAAACGCACCCACGATATTTTTCACGCCGCCCATATTTACCGCCGTTTTCCCCCCCACGCTGCTATCCACTTGCGCTAAAAGAGTGGTGGGAATTTGTACACAGGAAATACCGCGCATATACAGTGCCGCCGCCAAACCGCCGATATCCCCCACTACGCCGCCTCCCACGGCAAAGAGTGTAGAACTGCGGTGTAAGCCCTGCGCACTCATTGCGCCGAGTATTTTTCCCAACTTTTGAAAAGTTTTGCTTTTCTCGCCCGAAGGTAAAATAAAAATTTCTTCGGGAGTAAAATATTCGGAAAGTAAATCGTAATGCCACGATATCACGTTTTCATCAATCAAGGCGAAATTTTTTTGTCCTTTCGTCAAGGCGGATAAACGAGTTTTTAATACGTTTTCTCCTACTGTAATTTTGCCTTGCATAGAAGGTGTGTTTACTAAAACTTCTTTCATTTCTTTTTCCTTATTGCAATAAACTGTAACGGACGACAACTTCTTGCATAGTATCTCCGCCCAACCGTTTATCCACTGCGTCCGCAAGCACCTGCGCCACCACCGCTTCCGCAATAATTTCCAACGCAAAAATAGCGCAAACGTCGCTGCGTTCGGATGCGGCAACCGCTTTTTCTTTCGTGATACAATCTACCGTTTGCAAGCCTTTCATAAGGGTGGGAATGGGTTTCATTGCCACCTTTATAACAATTTCTTCGCCGTTGCTCATACCGCCTTCCAAACCACCTGCGCGGTTGGTTTCACGGTAAAAACCGCAACCTTTATCGTAATATATTTCGTCGTGAATTTCTTTACCGCTTTTTTGCGCCACGGCAAACCCTGCGCCAAATTCTACGCCTTTCACTGCTTGAATACTCATCAACGCGCCTGCTAATTGTGCGTCTAATTTTTCGGTATACGACATCACGCTGCCAAAACCGCTTTTTAAACCTTTCACACGGATTTCCACTACGCCGCCTGCCGTATCGCCGTCTTTTTTCAGCTGCGCAATTTTCTCTTCCGCGCGCTGTTCCGCTTCGTCGCAAATCATTCCCACGCCCGTGGTTTTTGCCTTTGCAAGCTGTTCAAACGTATATTCGCCTTCGTCCTTAATACCGCAAACTTCCTTTACGTATCCGCCGATTTCCACGCCGAGAGTGGATAAATACTGCTTATATACGCCGCCTGCCGCCACTCGGATTGCCGTTTCCCGTGCCGAAGCGCGCTCTAACACGTTACGAGCGTCCGTTTGTCCGTACTTGATAACTCCCGTTAAATCGGCGTGCCCAGGGCGAACGCAGGTCAAACTCTTTTTTTGCATAACTTCGTTATCACAAGCGTTTGCCGACATACAGCTTTCCCAGTTGGCAAAATCGTTGTTGTAAATGCAAAGGGTAACGGGACTACCCAACGTTTCCCCGTTGCGTACACCCGTTAAAATTTCCACTTTGTCCTTTTCTATTTTTTGTCTACCGCCACGACCAAATCCGCTTTGCCGTAACGCAAGCTGCGCGTTGATTGCCGCTTGGTCAATGGCAAGATGCGCAGGCAGCCCTTCTATAATTGCCACCAACGCTTTCCCGTGCGATTCTCCTGCCGTCGTTAATTTCATATATGTTCTCCTTTATGCTTTCGCAGAGAATACGTATTCTCCGTTGGCATAATCTACCGTTACCTTTTGTCCGTTACGAATTTTACCTAATAAAATTTCTTCCGAGAGTCTATCCTCTATCCTACGTCGAACTACCCGTTTTAGCGGTCTTGCGCCGTACTGCGCGTCGTAGCCTTCTTCCACGAGTGCCGCCAAAGCGTGTTCGGTAACCGTCAGCGCAATACCACGTTGTTCGTTTAACCGCCGTGCCAAACCGTCGATAATTTTCGCACCGATACGCTTGCAATCTTCCACTGAAAGGTTATGGAATACGATTACGTCGTCCATACGGTTTAAAAATTCGGGACGGAATTTTTCCTTTAAAGCGCCCATAATACGCTCTTTCATACCTTCGTACTGTTTCTCGCCCACTTCCGCTCCGCTTCTGCCGTTTTGACTTTCGTCGCCAAACCCGTACAAGCCCGTACGCTGTTTTTGCGTTTCGCTTGCGCCCGTGTTGGACGTGAGTATGATAACGGCGTTTTTAAAACTCACCGTCCTGCCCTTACTATCCGTCAACCGACCGTCGTCTAAAATTTGAAGGAGTAAATTAAATACGTCGGGATGCGCTTTTTCTATTTCGTCAAACAACACCACGCAATAGGGCTTGGTGCGCACCTTGTCAGTAAGTTGCCCCGTTTGCATATCTTCATAACCAACGTATCCCGGGGGCGCGCCGATAAGCTTGGACACCGATTGTTTTTCCATATATTCGCTCATATCCAAGCGAATCATTTGTTCTTCCGAACCAAAGAGCGCTTCCGCAAGCGCCTTGCAAAGGTCGGTTTTACCCACGCCTGTAGGTCCGACGAAAATAAACGAACCGATAGGACGGGACGGGTCTTTCAAACCTGCCCTTGCACGCCGAATGGCTTTTGCTACCGCGCCAACCGCTTCGTTTTGCCCGACGATTCTACGGTGTAAATCTTCTTCCAAACGCATTAGTTTTTCCCCTTCTTCTTGCGTGATTTTGGTAAGGGGAATACGCATACGCGCGCTGACGATAGCCGCCACCTGTTCTCTACCGATAGCGCTTCTCCCGTCCGCGAGCAGCATAGGCGCTTGCGCTTGACGGAGTGCCGAAAGTTTCTCTTTTACCGCGTGTTGCGAAGAAAAGGCTTGCGTAGCCAAAGCGAATTCGCCGCGGCGTTCGTGCAACTTGCGCTCTTCTTCTAAGCGGTCTATTTCCTTTTGCAAATCGGCAAGTTCCGCGCCGCTGTCTTCCAAAATGCGTACGCGCGCCGCCGCTTCGTCAATCAAATCAATGGCTTTATCGGGCAAAAATCGATCCGTGATATACCGCGACGAAAGCTTTACCGCCGTTTCTATCGCTTCGTCGGTAATGACGATACCGTGATGTTGTTCGTATTTACTACGCAAACCTTTTAAAATGGCAATGGTGTTTTCTTCAGACGGCTCTTCCACCATCACGGGCGTAAACCGACGCTCTAACGCGCTGTCTTTTTCGATATATTTCCGATATTCTTCAATGGTCGTCGCACCGATAACCTGCAAATCTCCGCGAGAAAGCATAGGTTTTAAAATATTCGCCGCGTCCATACCGTTTTCCGATGACGAGCCTGCCCCTACAATGGTGTGAATTTCGTCGATAAACAACACTACGTCGCCGTCTTGCATAACGGCGTCCATCATATCTTTTAAGCGTTCTTCAAAGTCCCCACGGTAGCGTGCGCCGGCAAGCATTCCGGGTAAATCCACTGAAAATATCGTTTTGTTGTATAACTGCTGGGGCACGTCGCCGTCTACCACCATTTGCGAAAGCCCTTCCACGATAGCGCTTTTCCCTACGCCCGGCTCACCGATGAGTACGGGATTGTTCTTCATGCGCCGCGAAAGCACCTGCACTACCTTTTCTATTTCCTTTTTCCTGCCGATAACGGGGTCTATTTTACCCTTACGGGCACGCTCCGTCATATCTACTCCGTAAGCGGCGAGCTTCTCCACTGCCGCGCTACGCGGTGAAGCGGACAACGCGTTCCCCTTTTCCAAAGTAACGGTAGGTTTTTCTTTTCTTTCTTGAGAGAGTTGTGTTCCCGTCGGCACAGCCGTACCGCCCGTATATTCGTCTGTTAAAGGATTGATAGCAGAATCCTCTTCGTCCGCTTCCCCAAACGCCGATTGATGTTTTAACGCAAGCAACGCGCTTTTAGTTTTTTCCAGCAATACGCTGATATCCGCAAAACGGCTTAAAATTTTTACCGCAACGCAATCGGAAGTTTGTAAAATGGCGTACAACATATGCGCCGTACCCGCTTTGGTATTCGTTTCTTCCGAAAGCGTTACCGCCTTATCGTACATACTTTGCGTACGACGAGTTAACCCGTCGTATTTAGAATTTTTATCAATAAGTTTAAAGAAAATCTCTTCGTATTCGTTACGAGTAATGCCTTCGCCTGCTAAAATACCGTACGCACGGCAATGCGGCAAGCACAAAAACGCGTATACGAAATGCTCGCTACCCACGTAACTTGCCCCTTTTTGCACCGTAATTTCGTTGGCGATGGTAAGGGCTTTTCTAAAATTTTCTGAAGAGAGCGATAAAGGTCGCATACGGGTTCTTCCTTTCGTTTATTTTTTTTATTTAATCGACGCGGAGCATTAACTCCGGTAAAACTTTATGCAAGATTTCCGCACGGCTGACGTCGCAATCAGACTCGCTTGCACCTTCCAAATGATTTTCTAAGCGGAATGAAGCAGGGCGCATATCCGCCAAAAAGTCGTTAAATGCTTCGATATCTCTCGCTTTGAAAAATCCGAGTGCTATCCCCAGCTTCAATTTGACCATACCGTCTGTGAGTTCTTTTTGCGAGAGCGTAGCACAGTTCGTCAACAAGCCGTACGCGCGTAAACACGCGTCGCGCAAAGGCAACTGTTTTTCTTTTAATAGTTTTTCTCGAGCACGAAGCTCTAAATCGCAAAGAGACATTGTCGTTTTTACCATATCTTGCAACAATTCCGCTTCCGATTTCCCAAGCGTACGCTCATTACTAATTTGATAACTGTATCCTTCCGCCGCCGTGCCTTCCCCAAACACTCCGCGTACCGTAAGTCCGCCGGCTTTTAAGGTGGGGATAAATCCTTCCAGTTCTTTACGGAGTGCAAGCCCCGGCAAAAACATCATCACCGACGCGCGCATACCCGTGCCCACGTTGCTTGGACAAGCGGTAAGATACCCCAGCTTTTCGTCGTACGCAAAGCAAAGCGACGACGAAAGCCCTTCGTCTAAGCCGCTGATACGTTCGTAAGCTTTGAATAAATCAAAACCCTTGTAAATGTATTGTTGCCGTAAATGGTCTTCTTCGTTTACCATTACCGAAATACATTTATCCGCTGAAATAAACGCCGTACCCTTTCTTCGAATGAGTGCAGGACTAATTAAATGCTGCTCCTGCAAAAGCGTAGCACGTTGTTCGCTCAACGTCTCCACGTCGTTTTTTTCAAACTCGTCCAGTTTTTTTAAAGCGTTTTCAACGAGATATACCACTTCCGCGGCGAGCGTACCGTCCATCTTTTGGGGAAAGGGATACGCCGCAAGGTTACGCGCCAAACGGATACGCGTAGAAGTTACTAACGTTTCAATAAACGCCGGCGCTTTTGCCATACGTATTCCTCCTGTAAATTTTCTTCCAGTTGAGAAATCGCCGTTTCGCAATCCCTTGCCCGTTCGTAATCCTTTTCCTTTTGTGCTTTTTGTTGAATTTCACGCAATTCCCTACGGCGACGCATTATCCTTTCAGAGTCCGTCTCATACGGCTTTTTACCCTTATGCGCTTCGCCGCCTTGCATGGAAGCGACCATTTCCAAAGCTACGCCTTGCAACGTTTTGTAGCAATACGAACAGCCTACTAATTTACGGCGTTTTACCTCCGCCGCCGTCGTACCGCAATAAGGACACGCCGAATAGACGGCACCGTCTTCTTCGGCGTAAACGAAAAGTTTATGGTAACATTCTAGACAATAATACGCAATTTCGCGCTTGCCTTGTTTTATTTGCTCGTACGTTTTCGTAGCTTGATTTTTTTTACAGTTTCCGCACAGCATATCCTTTCCCCAAATTAAGCGGTTTGTTCTTCCGAAAAAACGGGTTCTACCGTTTTAGACGGCTCTATTTGTTTGTTCTTTTTATAAAAAACGGAACGGAAAAACGCCCATAATACTTCTAAGACCTGCAAGGGAATTCCCAGTAAGAATAATCCCCAAAGCAAAGTAGAATCCCAACCGAAAAGCGCATATAACATTTTTCCCGTTAAAAACAACGCCGTGAGCACCGTCCATATCAAAGCTGATACGGAAAGAAAATTTAAAAATCGGTATTTCCATATTCCCGAATACACAATTAGCAAAATGGCGTTTACAGGAATGGCATAAATGAACGTCAACCATCCCCAGCCGTTGGGGTTAAATAACCATATCCCCACAAACGCGCAAGTGGCAACTAACCAAACTATGCCGCTGGAAAGCAACATAATCAACAAATGCAACCCCCATTTTTTTGCGGTTTGCTTTTTTTGTTCTAACGTCGTTTCTATAGCCTTTTCTTCGGCGTTTTTACCAACCAACTCATCTACGGTTACCCCGTACAGTTCGGATAATTGCAACAACACGTACAAATCGGGAACGCCGTTGCCAGATTCCCATTTGGACACCGATTTATCCGAATAATTGATTTTCTCGGCAAGCTCCGCTTGTGTAAGCCCTGCCGCCTTTCTGTAGGAAGCAAGATTTTTTGCTATTTTTTGATTGAGTTCTTCTACGTTTTCCATAACATTATAATACCATTTTTTTCTTATTCCGTCAAGTGCGTAAAGGTATTTTCGCATATTTTTATGTATATTTCCGCGTTTTGTCAAGACTATTTTTACCTATCTTTTACTGTTTTTCGCTTAGAAAAAATTGTTTTACGGTTATTTTTAGGTATAAAAAATAGAAAACGACCTACCCATGTATGCGTTGAACGCTTTTTTCACCAAAAAAGGCTCGGCTTTTACCGAACCTTTTTTAACATTTTTATCAATATGCCCTTGCGTACACGATAACGTGTTTCGCCTTTTCTTTACAAACCGCGCAAACTTCTTTGCTTTCGCCTTCCGCAAACACACGCGCCGTTGCGCCCGTTTCTTCTTTGATTTTGTCTTCGCAAGCCCGACAACCGCACCAGCCTGCTTTTACGAAATTGCCTTTTTCTACGCCTTCAAGAATGCCTTGCATATCGTCCGCGTATACGATACGGCTATCACGGCGGCTACGCGCACTTTCTAACATATTCTTTTGTACGTCCGCAAGCAACGCCTTTATGCCGTCCACTGCGTTTTCAAGAGTCAATTCCGTCTTTTCAAGCGTATCTCTTCGCGCGCAAACCATTTTACCTGCTTCGATATCACGCGGTCCAAGCTCGATACGTACGGGCACGCCCTTCATTTCCCACTCGTTAAACTTCCAACCGGGGCTGTTATCCGAGTTATCAAAGGCTACGCGGATTCCTGCCTTTTCCAACGTATTTTTCAGTTGTTCACACGCTTCCACAACGCCGCCCTTTCTTGCGGCAATGGGCACGATAACGCATTGTAAAGGCGCTACAACGGGCGGCAACACTAAACCGCGTTCGTCTCCGTGCGTCATAATAATTGCACCGATTAAACGGGTAGAAACGCCCCACGACGTGGTATATGCCGTTTGTAAAGCACCTTCGTTGCCCAAGAACTGAATATCAAACGCCGTAGCGAAATTTTGTCCCATATAATGCGACGTACCGGCTTGCAAGCTTTTACCGTCGCGCATCATAGCTTCCATCGTATACGTAGCCACAGCGCCTGCAAATTTTTCCTTTTCCGTTTTTCTGCCCGTAAGCACGGGGATAGCCAAACAGTTTTCGGCAAATTCCTTGTAAATTTCAAGCATAGCTTGCGTTTCTTCTTCCGCTTCCTGCTGCGTAGAATGGGCAGTATGCCCTTCCTGCCACAAGAACTCGCTGGTACGAAGGAACGGACGAGTCGTTTTTTCCCAACGCATTACGTTGCACCATTGATTGACTTTCAAAGGCAAATCGCGATACGATTGCACCCATTTCGCCATCATAGTACCGATAATCGTTTCCGACGTGGGACGGATAGCCAAAGGCTCGGCAAGCGTTTCACCGCCTGCCACGGTAACCACCGCCACTTCGGGCGCAAAGCCTTCTACGTGCTCCGCTTCCTTAGTAAAATAGCTCATGGGGATAAGTAACGGAAAATATGCGTTTTCAACGCCGCGTGTTTTAAAACGGTCGTTCATTTCCTTTTGAATATTTTCCCAAATGGCATATCCGTAAGGACGGATAACCATCGTGCCCTTAACAGGGCCGTAATCGACGAGCTTAGTTTTTAACACCACGTCGGTGTACCATTTCGGGAAATCTTCATTGATATCGGCTATTTGTTCTACAAATTGATTTTCTTTTGCCATAATACTTCTTTCTCCTTTTCCGTTTTCTTTACGCTCGAAAAACGGAAACGTGTCTTCCTTTCTCTCTTTTCCCCACGGCATATGGATTGATTCCGTTTCGCCTTGAAAAAACGCCTCTTGGAAACGGTTTTTTGTTTTTAAGAGGCGTTGTTTCGTTTTTTCTTAGTCGTTACCGTTCGCCGCTTAAGAAGGTTCTTTTTTAGAATACGCTTCAAATTTACGAATGGTAAATATTTTACTACACGAAGGGCAACGGTGATAAGGCGTGCTGTCTTTTACGTTGAGTTCCTTTCCGCAACGGGGACATCTTACCTTCCAGTCCTTTTTAGGATTTAACGTTGCCGGCAATTCATTCACTTCGCCGTCGAAATGCTTTTCTTCTTCCACGGTAGGTTGCACTTGATTTTCCGAAGCCGTCGCTACAGGCGCAACTACGGGCATAACGGGCGTTTCTCCCCTTTCAGGCGTAACGTTTTCGTTGTTTTCAAGTGCGTTCGTAGCCAAAGCCGTTACTGCAGCCGAAGTGCCGATAGCCCCAACCGACGCCGCGCTATTATTTATAGCTTCTCGACGAGCGGCAATCTCCGCTGCCATCTTCGCCGTTTTCGCATCGGCTTTTTGGTTCTTCTTCGCCATTTTCGCCGCACGTTTAGATTGCTGTTTCTCGCGTTTGAGTTCTGCCTTTCTCGCGGAAAGTTCTCTTCTTTCTTCGTGCAACGCCTTTTTCGTTTTTACCCCTTCCGACGGAGCAACCAAACCCGATTCTTCCTTTACCGCCATAGGCGAAGGCGTAGGTTTCAAATAATCGGGCGCGGGAGCAGGCTCGGGACGGGTAAACGTTGCAGGAGCGGCTGCTTCAGGTTGCACAGCAGGCGCTTGTACGGGATACTGTACAGGTGCTTGCACGGGTTGTTGGGGATAATATACAGGTACGGGAATGGGAGTATGTACGTGATGTACCTGCGGTTGTTGCATCGGTTGCGGATACGGATAATATACGGGCACGTATATCGGTTGATATGCCGTTTGCGGCATTTGCGCACCGCCTTGTTGCGCAGGCAGCTGCAAATAAATATTTTGCTTTCCTTGCATAGGAGCAGGATAAGGAGCATTAGGCATATTCACCGCTTGCGTATCGCTTACTGCTTCGTCGTCTTTCGGACGGGATTTTACGATACAATCAATCAAGAACGCTACAAAGGCCACAGCGGTAAGTATTGCATAATTCAAGTCAAATGCGTTGCCGCTGACAAATTCCCATACTAACAAGCCTGCACCCGTAATCATTGTAAAGAATGCAAACACACGGAAATTCAACATTCCGCGGCCTTCAATACCGAATAAATTGAATTCGGTTGCCGCCGTAGAATGCTTGATAAGTACAAACAAGAACACCAAAATTAATGCCTGCAAGCCCACGACAATAAGCGAATTCATATCCAACGAGCCTTTCATTAAATCGGCTACGATAGCGGAAATAGTATACAACTGGTTATTTGCCGAAAGGAAATATACGATTGCCGCCGTTGCCGCAATTTGAACCAAATTACGGAAGAAGTACGCAAACAAACTACAGGTACGTTTTTCTTCTTCTACCATACCCGTTTCACCAACGTAGAAACGACTGACTTTACCACTTTTAAGCCCTGCGACAAAGTGAATAAATAAGCCGATACCCAAAATTATGTACGCGTTTAACGCCACGAATTCTACGCTAGAAGGCTGTTGCAATAAATAGGCTTGCAAATATAACATAACGATAGCGGCAAGCGAAGACGAGAAAGCTTTTCCCATATCACTCATCGCGCGCATATTGCGGTTATATCCGTTGGCATAACGGTAACTTCTCTTCGTCAACCAACCAAGCTTGCTAAGACTTCTAAAAAGATTGACAAGCAATACGAATAATAACAATCCGTATAAAACGGAAGCAATCATTGCCCCAACATCACCGCCGCTAAGCAGCTTGGTGAGCGGTAGATAAAAATTACTTATCCCAAACGCCGCACCGTCGATTTTCAACACGGGCAATATAATTGTCGTCGCCAACAACAATACCGTACCGAGTAAATACAAAAAACCAACGGTCTTTGCTTTACGGTGTACCTTTCTTACACGCTTGTCAATAGAGTTCGTTCTTTTCGATTTGTACCCTTTCATCGAAAAATCTCCTTGCATAGGTTTTCTTTTTTCGCAACGGTTTTTAAACGGAGTTGCGAAAACGGACGTCATTTATCCCTCCGTTCATTTCTTTTGTGAAATGTTCTCTACGTTTTTAAATGATAATATTTCCACCGCGGAAATACGCTTCCATATCCACGTCGTCGTAATCGCCGCGATGACGGGGTTTTACGATACAATCGAGCACAAACGCCACGAACGCCACCGCCGCCGCTATGATTACCGCTAACATTTTTTCTTGCGTTAACGCTGCGCCCATTTGAAGCATCGGCAATACGGCAATCGCCGCGATAAGCAACGCCGCAAACAGGGAAAATACGGTAAAGTTTTTCATACCTGCACCGTCTAAACAATCGCGGTTGAATTCGGTATCCGATACGGCGTGTTTGATAAGCACGCTAATGCAAACCCACGCTAAAAGCTCCGCCGCCGTAGGCAAAAGCGTCATAACGTTTTGCATCAACCAAGCCGTATTCGATTTCTCCACTACGTTATACACGATATCTTTCAATCCGCCAAGCAATCCGCTTTGGGGCGCAAGGAAATACACAATAGCCGCCGTCGCCGCAAGCTGAATAAGGTTACGCACGAAGAATGCGAACACGCCGAATTCACGGGGCTCTTCTTCCATATTATCCGCCGTAGTAAACAGAGTAACCGTTCCGCCGATAACGCCGCAAAGCAAATGCAACGCAAGCCCTGCCGCCAACGTGATATACCCTATCATATTGACCGTAACCGTTACTTCAGCCGACGCCGTAAGAAGATATATTTGCAAATACAAAATTAAAATTGCGCCAAAGGACGAAGAGAAACATTTTGCCAAATCGTCCATAGCATACATATTACGGTTAAAACCGTTGGTATAGCTAGCGCGGCGTTTAAACAACCAACCGAGTTTAGACAACGCTTTAAACACGTTAATAACTATCGTCAATAATAAAATGGCGTATAAAATACCCACAACTGCAGCCAACAAAACGTCCGCAGTAAGCGCGTTTACATTTTCAAATAAAGTAACGATAGGCTGATAAAAAGTCATCACAGGCAAATTGAGTAACGGAAACGCCTTATTAATAGCGAGTACCGTTCCGTCAATCATAGTAGAGAGTATTGCCAACGCGGCAAACGCTACCGTACCTATTAAATATAACACGCCGACGAATTTCGCCCTACCGTGTATCACACCGACGCGATGTTTTAAAAGCGCCGCTTTGGAATTTATCCGTTTCATATTGATTATATTCTCCTTACATAAAGGTTATTATTGTTTTAGTCGTCTAAACCGTATACGGTATAATTATTAGGCGTTGGATTGCTGTTATTTACTTCGTAATGCATATACACGTTGGGTTGATTGTTATTTGCGTTTGCGCGGATAAAATCCTTCGCGTCCATATCGTCCAACTTTTCGTAATCAACGTGCGGACAGCCTATCGTACAAAGCTCTACAATCACCGCCACCAAAGCAATAGCCGCATATATAAATACGCTTGTCATACTCTCGCCCGTCAACTTATTAAGATAGAACCCAGCCGCGCTTGTCGCCGCGCCTAAAAACGCCAACGTAGCCCACAACAAGAAGAGTTTTCTACCCGGCGTTTCCGCGCCTTCCAAATCGAATTCCTTCGTGCTCGTCGCCGAGAAAATCATAAGAAGCACGGCTATCGCCAAAATAATTTGTCCTATCACGATTAAACAGTCGTTCAAATGAGAGAACAACCCCCCGATTTGTCCGCTTACGATTGCGTCCATTAATATGACTATCGAAGCGTACACCGCGTTATTTTGCACGAACAGGAAAAGCATTCCGCCCGTCGCCGCAAGCTGAATAAGGTTACGCATAAAGGGTGCGAAATATCCCACTTCACGTTTTTGTTCGGTGATTCCTTCCGTAGTATCGAACAAACTAATAGAACCGGAAACAAGTCCTAAAATAAAATGCGCTACAATGCCCACGGCAAGGAATATGTATCCAAAAAGTTCTACGGTGAAGCCCGTCGCTGTCAATGCTATAAAATAGCACGCCGCCAAACCCGTAGCAAAGGTATACGAAAAGCATTTACCCAAATCGTCCATAGCGTACATATTACGGTTGAAACCGTACAAACGGCTAGCTTTACGGCAAAACAACCATCTCAGCTTCGTCAAAGCTACGATAAAAGCAATTAACATAGCCAACAACGCCGCTACGTATACAACGGTGGAAATTAGCGCCGTAACTTCTTGTGCATTGCCCGTCTGGCGATAGAAAATAGTGTAAAAATCAAACGCCGTAAGCGAAGCGTATTCTATTTTGCAAACGCCTAAGCAAAAGAGTGCCATTACGGCAACTGTGGCAAGCAAATACAGTATGCCCACCGTTTTTGCCGCGCCCTGCGCTTTGGCAATGCGACGCTTTACGTATATGTATCTTTTAAAACGTTTATCGTCCGTATTATACATAGTAACCTCCCGATATGTTTGCCCCTGTTCAACAACGTTGAAAAGCTTTTTTATCTCAAGTAAAGGAAAAAACGGCGGATTTTTTCCGCTTTTTTAAAAACCGATTTTTTCTCTTATTTTATTATAACTCTTTTTTTAAATAATGTCAATATCCTGTATTCAAAAAAACAATAAAATACTCGAAATTTTTACTCGTTTTTTCTACTATTTTCGACTTATTTCTCAAACTCCTTTTTATACGCTTTAATACACTTTGTAATAATCTCCATAGCCTCGTCGCGGTGGCAAATTTCTTTCACCGTCGTTTGTTTGTGCTCCAGAGTTTTATACACTTCGAAAAAGTGCATCATTTCTTCGAATACGTGTTTGGGCAATTCTTGAATGTCGTAATAGGCATTATACGTAGGATCTTGCACGGGAATGGCAATAATTTTTTCATCCAACGAACCGCCGTCTATCATTTTGATAACCCCTATCGGATAACAGGTAACCAACGTCGACGGATAAATACTTTCACCGCACAAAATAAGTACGTCTAACGGGTCGCCATCGTCCGCATACGTACGGGGAATAAATCCGTAGTTTGCAGGATATACGGTAGACGTATATAACACTCTGTCCAAGCGAAGTACGCCCGTTTCTTTGTCCAACTCGTATTTAAGCTTGCTGCCTTTAGGAATTTCAATAAACGCTTCAAAGCGTTTCGACGTAATGCGCTCGGGGGAAATATCGTGCCAAATGTTCATAAATCGCGCTCCTTTTCGTGCTTTCTTGTTTTTCTTTTTCAGTATGTTTCATTTATTTACTTTTATATAGTATATCATATAATTCGTTTTTTCGCAAGGGTAAACGAGTCGTTTTTTTGCGTTTCTTGTCGATTGAAAAACAAAAAGAGTCCACCCAACCAGGCAGACTCTCTTTTTTACTGTTTAATAATTCTTGTTAGAACGTCGTAGGAACGAAGAAGTAAACAAGGAACAATACCGCAACGATAATCGTTACAACGCTCAAATCCCAAACGGGTTTCTTCGCTGCTTCTTTATCTTTCGCAACTGCATATTTGATAGCGTCTACAACGTACGAAATAACGTCGATAAGCACGTAAGAAAGAATACCGAAACCGATACCGTCGGTAATCGAATATGCCAAAGGCATCATAGCGATGGTAAGGAATGCAGGAACTGCATTTTTAACGGTGTCGATTTTGATGTTAACGATACCCTTGAGCATCAATACGCCTACGTAGATAAGCGCCGCTGCAGCCGCAGGTCCGGGAATGGACGCAAATACGGGCAACAAGAAGATAGACAAGAAGAACAATACCGCCGTCGTCAACGCCGTAAGACCCGTTCTACCGCCAGCAGCGATACCCGAGCCCGATTCCACGAACGTGGTAACCGTAGACGTACCGAACAAAGCACCCGCGCAGGTTGCAACGGAGTCGGACATCATAATCTTGTTATAGTTAAGGGGTTTGCCCTTTTCGTCCGCAAGACCAACGGGAACGCAACAACCTACTACCGTACCCATAGTATCGAACATATCAATCATACAGAAAGTGATAACCGTCATAACGAGCGGCATAATAGAAACGCCTTCCGCAAACGTAAAGCCTTCGGTAAACGCCGCGAAGAACGCGCCGCCTTCCGCAGGGTTAAAGCTGAAGAACTTCGCAAAATACGTCCAGAAATCCCAACCCATATTCGACCAAGTGGTTACGCCCAAAGGAATACCTGCAAGCGTAGCGATAATAATACCGATAATAACCGAGCCTTTCACTTTGAATTGTTCTAAAACCGCAATGGAAATCAAGCCGATTAAGCACACAACCGCGCCTGCAGCCGCATACGTACCTGCATAGTTATTAAACTGTACAAGGTCAACAAGCGTACCGGGAACGTAGATAAAATCGAACGGCGTCAAACCGGGAATAACGAAACCGGGGCTGACAACCAAACCTGCGTTTTGCATACCGATAAACGCGATAAACAAACCGATACCAACGGAAATTGCACCGCGAACACATTCGGGAATACCGTCGAAAATCAATTCGCGGATAGCTACGCCTTTCACCTTAATCACCGAAAGAAGAAGGAAAAGGATACCCGAAATAAGTACAAGCAACATAATGTTACCGTAGGACATAGCAAAGCCCAACGAACCGCCTAATACAGCACCAACGGAATAGTTAAGCCCCATACCCGAAGCTTGCGCCAAAGGCAATTTTGCAAGGAACGCCATCAAAAGCGTACCCACTATCGCGCCAAGTGCCGTAGCAACGAAAATGGAAGACCATTCCATAGCCGCGCCGTTTTGGCTCAAAATAGCGTTGGGGTTTACGACAAGAATGTACGCCATTGCAAGGAACGTAACGATACCTGCGATGATTTCCGTTCTTACCGTGCTGCCCGCTTTGGTAACGCCGAAAAACTTATCGAGCTTACTCAAAGGCTTGCCTACAGTGCTTGTGGTTTCTTGAACGTTGTTCAATTCTTCACTCATAAAAACACTCCTAAAAATTATGTATTAATATTTCGGCTTATGCCGTCATATCCAAAACAATACGCGCATTTTACGCTTTATAATGTAATTTTAACACAATTATCACAGACTTGTCAAATATTTGCCCCTATTTTTCGACAAAAAAACTTTTTATTTTTCGTTTTTCGCTTCTCGCGTGAACTCGTGGTAATTCACGAGTGCAAACGAGCCTTAAACGCCAAGAAAGCGACAGGCAAAATCGCCTGTCGCTTTCTTGGCGCAGAAGACGAGATTTGAACTCGTGCCACCATTACTGATGCTACTCCCTTAGCAGGGGAGCCCCTTGAGCCACTTGGGTACTTCTGCATAGCTCAATATACGTTATCCTTTTTTCAAAGCTATATTACTATAGCATATTTTTTTTGCGTTGTCAAAGCTTTTTGCCGCGAAAAAGAAAAATCTTTTGAAAAAAAATTAGGTAAATATTTTCAAACGCTTGACCTTGTCCGTGAAAAGGTTTATAATAATGACTGTTGAAAAACAAATACTTTTTAGCGAGGTTTTCAAATGAAAGTTATTATCACCGAAAATTACGAAGAAATGAGCAAAAAAGCCGCCGAAATTATTATCGACGTAGTAAAAAACAACCCCAACGCTATTTTGGGGCTTGCAACCGGTTCCAGCCCTATCGGTATGTATGAAAATATGGCGAAAGATCATAGAGAAAACGGTACTTCCTATAAAAACGTGAAATCCGTCAACCTTGACGAATACGTTGGACTCACCGCTGACCACGACCAAAGCTACGCATACTTTATGCGCACCAATCTTTTTGATAAAATTGATATCGATTTAAAAAACACCAACCTTCCTTGCGGCAGCGCACCCGACGCACAAAAGGAATGCGACCGTTACAACGCCCTTTTGGAAACAATGAAGCAAGACGTGCAAGTGTTGGGGCTTGGCTCGAACGGGCATATCGGTTTCAATGAACCGGGTACGCCGTTAGAATCGGTTACTCACCTTGTTGATTTGACGGAAAACACCATTAAAGACAACTCCCGTTTGTTCAACTCTATCGACGAAGTGCCCCGTCAAGCGCTTTCAATGGGCATTAAAAACATTATGCAAGCGAAATCCATTTTGATGGTAGTTTCAGGCAAGAATAAAGCGGCGGCTGTAAAAGGTATGGTAAAAGGCGAAGTAACACCCGACCTTCCCGCATCTGTATTACAATTACATCCTTTCGTAACGATTGTTTGCGATAAAGACGCGGCAAGCTTACTGTAATTTTAACAGCATAGCGTAAACAACAAAAAAACAACCGACGGCACTATTGAATGCCGTCGGTTTTGTTTTTCCTTTGTTATTTACGCTTTTTTAACGTCAAATCCGTTTTCGTTAAAATCGACCACGATAGAATCTTCCACCGTATAGCCCGTTGCGTTTTTCACGAGCAATTCTTCCAAGATACCAGGATTGAAATCGGGACGTTTTTTAGCTTGCTTTACAACTTTCTTTGCCTTGCTCACCGCTTGACGTTTACTAAGCTTTTTATCCCCTTCCATAAACCCAAGTGCAAGCACGCTGATTGCGCGTTCCGTCCAAAGCACCATTTCCGCTTTCTTTGCCTTACGGGAGAATTGTTTTTCCGATTCGCTCCATTGCAACAACTTAATTGCCTTTTCAGTAAATAATACGTGCACGTTCTTTTCGTTTTCGCCGAGATTTTTCACTAATCTTGCGCCCGTCTTTATACGAAGGAGCGTATTACACACGGGGCACATATACGCGTAGCCGCCTTCTTTAAGATTGAGCGACGCGCCGCATTTCGGGCAGTTTACCATCCACGTTTTCGGTTCAACGGGAATAGCGTCCATAACGGGTGCTTCTTGTTGTACAACTTCTTTTTTCTTCGCTTTCATAATACTTTCCTTCCTTAATATTTTAAAAGTGCATACCGATACTGTATCTTTTCACTTTATTATTTTATACCTATTTCACAATTTTGTCAAGACTTTTTTCCATTTATTTATCACGTATCCCGATTTTTCCAAAAAAACTTTTTAAAAAAGGCGCATCTTTTTTACAAAAAATCTCCCTTTCGACAAGAAAAGAGGATTTTTATATACACAAGCGGTTGAACGAAAACGTTCAACCGCTTCTTTTTTTATCCGATTATCATTTGCAAACACATAAACATAAGTGGTATGGTTATTACCGAAAACGCATGGGTAAACAAGACCAGCCCCGCCGCTTCAGATACGTCTTTCCCGTAAGCCGCAGGCACGAAAATAGACGTAAGCCCCATAGGCATAGCCGCTACACAAAGCATACATTTAAATACCGTCGCATTGAAAAAAGCATTCTGCGGCAATAAATTAAGCAAAGCGATAATACCTAAAAACACCAAAGGATATACCACTAAACGCAATGCCGTAATTGCGTATAAATACCCTTTTTTCAGCATTGCTCCAAAGTCGATATTCCCTACCGTAATCCCT
This sequence comes from Candidatus Scatosoma sp., assembly GCA_045542595.1. Taxonomy (GTDB): domain Bacteria; phylum Bacillota; class Clostridia; order Christensenellales; family Borkfalkiaceae; genus Scatosoma. Next base: position 26,653 of record JAZQLI010000009.1, read on the forward strand.
GTTAAAATCATCGCTACGGGAGTCATACACGCCGCCGTAGAATCAATCACCTGCGTAATGGGCATAGGCATGTACGCGCCCAACCCCGTCAAGCCGATAAAGATACCGATAAATACCGCTATAAGCATAGGGTTAAAAAAGGGTTTCACTCTCGTCCAAAACGTAGGATTTTCTTCCTGATGTTCTTTAGGAATGAGTATCGTCGGCACTGCCCATACGTATGCCAGCGACCAAAAGGGCAACGTGAATAATGTATATTCGAAAAAGATATCGGGAAAAACGGAGAGAAATATGGCGTTCCCCATAAATCCGAAATTGGAAAACATCAAACCGTATCCTGCAAGCTTTTGCATAAACTCTTCTTTTACAAATCGTTTCGCTATCCATTTGGATACAGGAATGAGTAAAAACGCCATTGCAAAACTCATCAACACGAGTTGCCATACCTGCGATAAAATGTCTACCGTACAATTTTTTATAAACGTACCGAGCACCAGCGCCGGCACAAGCACTACGTTTTCCAACTTGGAAAGGAGCTGCGCCGAATTTTCAGGCACAACTTTCTTTCTCGCCAAAACAACGCCGATGGCAATTAAAATAACGAGCACCAGCATTTGATTGAATATAGGTGTAAAATAATCCATAACGCACTTTACTCCGTAAAAAATACCGAACTATATTGTATCACAATCAAAAAAAAGAGTCAACGGATTAACGCTGTTTTCTTGCATTTCCGTGCGTTTTATTTTTAATCTAATGCAACGTACTGCGTTTTGAAGTCTTCACGAACTCATTTACAGTATCCTTTTTAACAATCCTTGCAATCCCCTATAGATATCTTCGTATGCGGCGTTAAAATCACGCGTGTACCAAGGGTCGGCAACGCTGCTGTTTTCTCCTGCATAGGCAAGTAACTTTTTACACTTTTCCCCGTTTTTCGCCCCTAAAATACGCTTGGCATTGCGTACGTTATTATCGTCCATACAAAGGAATAAATCGAACGATTCGCCGTCGCTTACCGTGAGCTGTCGAGCGCGTTTTGCTTCACAGGAAATCCCTTTACTTTCCAAAAGTTTTTTGATGGGAGTGTATACGGGCGCACCTACTCCGCTAAAAATATTCTCGTCGGACGTCGCGGAAGATTCCACCACGAATTCATTTTCTCTGCCCAGTTTTTTAAGCATATCTTTCATAAGAAGTTCCGCCATAGGAGAGCGGCAAATATTCCCCAAGCACACAAACATAATTTTACGCGGTTTTTCCATAAAACACCTTACTTTTATTTTCCTTATTATAATATAAGCAAAAATGTGCAAGCCCGAAGTATTTGCTGTCATTTTTGCACCCTGTTTCAATAGCACGGTGCGCCGCTTAGGCGCGGAATGCAAAGCAAAGCGTGCATAAAGGATTGCCTTGCAATACTTTCCGTGCATTATTATAACATAATTGCCGCGTATTTGCAAATTTTTAAGGTAGGTTTTCCCCACGTACGCCCCTTTTTTTGCAAAAAAAAGGATTTTAGCTGTTTTTACAAAGCAAAAAAAACAGCCACTTCTTAGCGAAAAATCGCTAAAAAGTGGCTGTTTTGGCTGGGGATAAGTGATTCGAACACCCGAATGACGGAGTCAGAGACTTTCACTTGAAAATTTTCAACCCCAAAAACAAGGCAAAAATATATAAAAAATCATCAAATTTATCTCATTTTGCCCCTTCTTGAATTTTTACTCCCCAAATTTTATATTTAACTCCCCAAGTCACAAATGAAGTCATCTATCCTTTGGAAAAACATCTTCGGTATTACAACAACGAAAAAATTTTGCCAACTAAAAGGAATGAGCCCTGTACAGTACAGAACTCATTCACAAATTTAATATTTTTTGTCCAAACTTTGGGGTTCACTTCATTTCTCCCCTATTTTCATTTAAGATTTTCTCATTATTCTAATTTTCCAATAAAGCCGACTTGACGAAACGCCTTAGGGTCTTGCCGAATAATATAATCAATATATGAAGCAATCATTTTTGCCGTCAGTTGATACCCCATTGGATTGAGGTGTCCGTGCAAATAGAACTTTTCTGCAAAACTTCTATCATATACGGGTGCGTATTTATTCAAATCAACTACATAGGAATTTTGAAAAATACCCGTCATAGCGTACAGCAAATCCGCATGCGCTTTTTTTTGCGCAATTTTAGCTTCTGTATCCGCCCATTCCTGCGGCATAGATATGAAAAAGAACTTCGCATTCGGCTGAATTTCTTTATACCGTTGCACGATTTGCCCAAACCACCCCGCATAAGTCGGCTTATTATTTCGATAATCCTCTAAATCAATGTCGTTTATACTTCCCACAGGGTGATACGCTTTGCTGAAATTGTTGCCCCCCTAACGCAATTATATACGCTTGCGCCGCTTTTTCCGGCGACCAAGCGTCAATTTCCTCTCCAAACGATTGCACGTATTGCCACGAACGCACCCGATACCGCAAACGCTACCGTTCCGATAATTTCCAATGCAAATAAAATAATTTCAGGCAACATTTTACCAACCCATTTTTTGGATTTCCTCGCAAATAGCAGGCCAAACAATATCTTCGCACCACCAATGCCCTTTTGGTGTTTTTACTATTATTAACACCTGCGCGCATAGTTAATTCTAATACGTTATTCCCGCTTGGAGCTTTAATATTATAATAACCCGCGTTCACTACTTTGTTTGTGGATTTAAGCGGTTCTCGTACCCCACTTCTTTCACACCCCAAAAAGAAGTTTTGTTTCCCGTCCTCAAAATCCGCGATTTCCCAAATTCCTTTTTCCGCATCGGATTTTAAGATTATTTCATTTTCCCGTCTATCCGTTTCATAATGCAGGCGTAAATCGTCCATATACAAAATAGGACCTTTCTCGTTATACGGATTGACATAATCGAAATCAAAAACGATCCGTTACCGTGTTCGTTGGCAGTTGCAATCCATTTATCGTTGTCTTTTGGAATTTTGTAGAAAAAGTCCAAAGAACGCTTTAAATTCGTCGGATAACTTACGTCCGTCCCAAACGTTTGCGGAATCCCCATTTTATCAACCACGTAATGGTCCTCGTTATAAAAACTGACGAAAGACTCGTTCGTAGGTACGATTACACGCGTTTTCGGCGTTTCTGGCGTAGCGATATTCGACCACCAATACATATAGCAATTTTCTTTCTTGGTATTTTCGATAACGTCTTTGATATATAATACTTTTGAATTTTCGGGAAGGTAGGCGTTAATCGAATATACAACGCCGCGTTTTCTTTCCCATTCGTACATAGAAATAAATTCTTTGCCGTTTTCGTCTATGCGTTTTTCGCAATAAAGCGGCGAACACGTCAAAGGATTATGTCCTTTGATGGACACGTTAAATTCTACCCCGCCCGAAAACCAAGCGTTTCTGAGTGCCAGATTACACGGTTGAAATACAGGATTGACGTATAAACCACCTAATGCCAAAGAGCAAGAATATTTCAGCCAAAAAGAAACGCCTTGCTCCGAATAAAGAGTTCGAACATGGCGTATTAATTCATTTCTAATTCAATTTTTTAAGATTTTTCGTATCAACGTGTCACATTTATGAAAATAAATAAAACGCGTATTTTATTATACAAAATTTAAGATAAATAAAAACACCTATTGAAATATCCCACTCAAAATGTTCGAATTTCAATAGGTGTATCACTCTTGCGTAATATTTTCGAACATAGCCTTATATTCAGGCTTAACAGCCAGTTTCCTTAAATTTTCAAAATCGCTACAACCCTTTATTTATAAGAGATTCAGCGTTTTCTCAAAAATTTACCCCCGTTTACGCTCTGTTTTCTCGTCGTTCGCAAAAAAATCTATTGCCTCTTTTTTCCTTTTATCTAAGAACCATTTCCAAGTGCTTCCATCAAGAAAAGGATTAAACCCTTTGTCAATTTTTTTAATTTTTTCGCGATGCTTATTATCACCAAGGTGGTTCCCAAGATGAATTTCCACCTTTTCATTATACACTTTATCAATGCTATTAAGAAAATCGTCGCGTAATGAATTAGGCAATCCATATTTTTTCAAATATATATGTGACATAGAAAGTAGTCCCCCACCACCAAACATCCCAACGCGATATTCTCTGCCATTTTCTTGGGTATTAAAGAAAATACTCATTGTTCCTTTCGTATGCCCCGGTGTTGCAATAAATAAAAATTTTTTATCTCCTATTTGAAGCTCTTCACCGTCATGAAGAATGACATCTGGCTCAAAGGGTTCTTCAAATGGTCTTTCAAACTCATTTGTCCACTGCAACTCGTTTTTCCCGCGAACAGTATCTTCATCTCCAAACCCAATATATGTTTTTGCGCCAGTTAAAGCCACCAGTGCTCTTGTACCGCCGATATGGTCAATATGACCGTGTGAATGGATAATATGCTTTATATTACGGTAATCAAAATTTAACTTACGCATATTATCTAAAATAAGATACAATGTTTGGGGTAAGCCTGTATCTAATAAAATCAAACCGTCCGTGCTTTTAATTAGCCAACAAGGAGCTGTTTCCGCGCCAATATGATATATATCGTCCGAATATTTCGTGGGTTCTAATGCAAATTCCCAATAATTCATTTTTATTCTCACTTATTTACGATATTTATAGGATTTCCTGCAAGATAAGCCCTAACATTTTCTATTGCAAGTTTAATAAGTCTTCTTCTACAATCGAGAGAAGCCCAGCTAATATGCGGAGTAATATAGCAATTCGGTGCAGAAAGCAGGGGGCAATCTTCGGTAATTGGTTCAACCTTAACCGCATCTATCCCAGCCGCATAAACCTTACCCGATTTCAACGCGTCAGCAAGCGCCTGTTCGTCTACAAGTCCGCCACGGCTGTTATTTAAGATAATAACGCCGTCTTTCATTTTAGCGATTGTCTTTTCGTTTATCATATCTTCGTTTTCCACCGTCAACGGACAATGAAGACTAATCACGTGCGACCGTTCAAGAAGCTCATCTAAAGAAACGTAGGTAATTCCCAATTTCTTCATCTCATCACTTTCATAAGCGTCGTATGCAATAACGTCCATACCCATAGCAAGCCCCGCTTTGGCAACAGTTTGTCCTATTCTACCAAGCCCGATAATGCCCATAGTCTTATATTCCAACTCAAAAAGCGGATAATCCCAAAACGCCCAATCAGTATCCGAGCTTTTTCTCATCTTTCTAACTTCCTTATCGTGATGAGCGATATGATTGGTAATTTCCATCAATAAAGCAACGGCGTGTTGACCGATTGCCTTGCTGCCGTAAGAGGGAACATTGGAAACCAAAATCCCTCTTTCTTTGCAAGCTTCGATATCAATCTTATTGTATCCCGTAGCAATAACGGATATAAATTTAATATTCGGGCAAGCATCTAATATTTCTCTCGTTATTTTCCCCTTGTTTATAAAAACGATTTCAGCGTTGCCTATCGTTTTTGCAATATCTTCTTGCAGAGTGTCGTCGTATATTCTTGCGTTCCCTAATTTCTCAATTTCACTCCAATCAATTTCGCCCTTATTTTCACGGGGCTTATCCAATACTACTATTTCCATATTTCACCTCTTTATAATTCTTTCACGCCGTCCAGCATAGCGTTAAACCCACGCAAGAAATAATCCCTGTCAATCGCCATCCAAAGCACATTCGCGCCCATTTTACGATATTTTGCAGCAAGCACTTCGTCATCACAGAATATACCGCAGGATTTGCCATACTTTTTACAAATGTCAAAAACTTCTTGGATTGCGGTTATCATTTCGTTGCTTGCTATGTCGCAAGGCGTGCCAACCATAACCGACATATCGTAAGGTCCAACGATAACAGCACTGATATATTCTCCGTACGTTTCAAGCATTGCAGGAAGATTTTTAATCCCCTCAGGGGATTCAATTTGAGGAAGAAGAAAGCGCGTTTTAGAAAAGTCGGCAAACTTTTCCCCTGCTCTCATTTGCCCATGTCCGCCCATACCTTTTCTACCGATAGGCGAAAAATGTAATCCGTCAATCGCTGTTTTCAGCTGTTCAAGCGTTTCCGTTCGCGGTATCATAATCCCGTCCGCGCCCATATCCACGAGTTTTGCAACCAAATAATACTCCGCGTCTTGCGCGCGAACGATAGAAGGAACTCCTAAAAGGCGCATAGTTTGCAAACAGGGAATAATGTTTTGCGCATCAAAAACGCCGTGTTCAGCGTCAAAGAGTATAAAATCGTTGTCTTCACGTTTCGCCATTTTTTCCAAAATAAGCGTATTATTGAAAAGCCCCATAGACGTTCCAACGATTTTTTCTTGACTTTTGAATTTCTCACTTAAAATCTCATATTTATTCATAATTTCACCGCTTCAAGATTATTTTGTTTTAATTATATAAACAAGCGGAGTATTCGCATTCATTCTGTCAATACGAACACGCACGTTGTCTTTCCCTGACGCAGGGTAAATGAAAGAGAATTCTTCCTTACCCGTAATCTTTTTGTCAATGACGTGAACGTCGCTACCAATAGTGATTTGCACGTTAAGATTGTCATTTGAACTGCCAAGCAAGAACGTAAATTGCGTATCTTTATCCACGTTCGTTTTCATTTCATAAGAGAACCAGCCGTGAGCGTTAATCGTGCTCCACTTCGCGGATTTGTTCCCTGGGATTCTGCAAACATCTTCACCTACAAAATAAGTGTCGGCAAAATTCACTTCCTTTTGTATTTTGTGGCCCTCGTAGGCAGTACCGCAAACGACATAGTCTAAAAGATTTTCTTTTGAAAGTACTGCTCTGACTTGTTTTTCATATTTGTAGTTCGCTTTAAGACAGGCAACAAAATCTCCGCCAAATTCCGGTATTGCATTTGTAAACCCGCGTGCACCAAGATAATTGTAGAACGCCTCGCCAAGTTCAGCTCTGCCCTTACTATGAAGTTCGTCAATATTATCAAGATGTAAGAAGAGCTTTTTTTCAAATTTATCGTCAAGCGTTTCGAAATACTTGATATAGTTATAATAAACCAAAGTCATTTCGTTCCAAATTTTTGCAACGTAGTCAAGATTCTTGAATTTGACGTACAAATCCTCGTATTCCGCTTTATCGAGCTTTCCTTCTAATGTAAGCACTTCTTTCAACAAGTTTTCAGCCTCTACTACTGCTTCACTCTTTTCTTGCAGTAAATAGTCGATAGCGCCTCTTTGCCAACCAATGGGTATAAACCATTCGTTGGATGCAATAGCGTAGTCTTCACGCATTATTTCAAAAAAGAAATGATTTTTTGCGTGATTGACTTCGGGGAAGTAACTGCCTTGGGTATAATAGTACCCGTTCAGATAGAAAATCTTTTTCTGATTGGCTTCCGTTTGTTCCATAATTTTTTGAACCACAGCGCCGTAAGTACCGTATTTGTCTGCAAAAAACTTTTTTACCTGCTCGGCAACGTCAAGATTATTAAGTACCGCGTGGTTTACTACAAGATTGACTTCGTTCACGCTCCCGAACGGATTTTGATAGTTCCTATCAATTCTTGCAACAAATCCCGAATTAGGATACTTATTGCAATGCGCATACTTATGTTCAATATGCTCTTGGAACATAATGGGCAATCTGCCCTTCCCAAAATATTCACCAAAAACGTCGCCCTCTACAATAAAGGGGTTTTGGGTTATTTCTTCAAAGAAATCGTTGTCGGGAAGGGAAAGCGACCAATCGTATTTCGTCCATTTATCCATAACAATCAGTTTATCGGATATTTCCGCAAACGCTTGTAGCATAAGCGTTTGGTCTTTTGCAAGCGAAGCAAACGGACGAACAATTAGCTCCTTCCCCAAACGTTCGCAAGTATCGTAAAGAATTTTTACAACATGCTTCACTCTTGCAATTTTATCCAGCTTTTGATTTTTTAATTTTAATAACGGAATTTTGGTTTCGTGCAAAGTTAAAATGATACCGTCCATTTTAGGATAAGCATAGAAGAAATCCAAAATCTTATTTTCAAGATAATCTGCAACCAACGGGTGCGAAACTTCAATATCTCCGTTCTCATTTAACACGTCGGAAAATATCTTCCCAAAATCAGCAGGCAAATCCAATTCGTGATGCCACATAAAGGTTTTAATCCCTGCTTTGTTGGAAATTTCAAGCCCTTCGTTCACCACTTCCATACACATATTTATATAATCGGCGTTTTTTTCATCGTTAAATTGCGAATATTTCCGATTAAACGTCATTCCGTCGATATTCCCCTTTACGTGGTCGTGGATAGGTCCTGTTATCTGTATATGATTGAACCCATTTTTGATTGCGTAATCAATACAATACAAGTAATAATTTCTTTCAACTTCATCAGGATTTATTATTGAAATTCCTTTGATTTTATCCTCTAAACGTTGAACTGCCATATCTATCTCTCCAAATTAAATCTGCTTTAACCTCTTAAATGCTTCCATATTCGTGCAATACTCAATGTCCGCTCTACCTGAAATATACGCGCAAAATTTTTCAAATTCTTCATATTTTTTCGGCTTATAATCGAATTCATACGTGTGAGCCCAAATATATAGTAACTTCGATTTATCGCTCTTATCCGCAAACAATTCCTCGACTAACTCATACATTTCTTTATCGCCGTATCTACACGTAGGATTAAACTGTAACAACTCGTTTTGCAAATCTAAATTATATTTAGAAACAACCGTTCTTGCATATTTTATCGGCGTTCTCTCTTTTATCACACGTATGACGCGTTCATCAAATTCACTGCACGGATACGCCATACCCCGAACTTCATATCCAACCAATTCTTCAAGATTTTTTATATCGTCTACAATTTCTTTTACGATTTCGTCATCTGAAATCGATTTTAATTTTGCGTGATGTACCGTATGCAGGCAACTTCGTGTCCTTCATACACATTTTTAACCATCTCAGGCAACACGGTTTTCTTTCAACGTATACGCCTTCCCACACCAAGGGAAATGAATTAGCAAAATTACCAGAATTGAGATTGAACGTTGCTTTCAAATTATATTTATTTAATATCTCTATTATTTTTAAATCTTGCATTACGCCGTCATCAAAACTAAAAGTTATTATTTTATGTTTCATGTTCCCTCACAACTTTTACCTTTAATTGTTTTGCTGAACGAAGACAGCAAAACCTGTTTCTCCGCTAACCGTCACCGTATCGTTTTCTATGAGATACTCCACGCCGTTGCTCTTTTCTAATAATTCAATTCTGCCAACTAACGGAAACGTTATCTTATTTTTCGCAAAAATATCCACGTATATATACTTTTTACCGTTAAAGGGTACTATGTAAAATGAAGCTTTATCCTGCATAGGGATAAAATATTTTTTATACGAAACACCCTTTATGTGTTGTAAATCGCCGTCGGCAAAAGTGGGATAATATTTACGCGTATATTTCAAATGTAAAACATTTTCCACCTGTTTACTTCGAATTTCGGCTTGACCGTCATATACAGGCAAAAAACCACAAGCAAAAGATAATTTACCCCGCCCATCTTTATCTCGAAAATAATCTACAACCCTTTCGCACGGCGAACCGTTATCCTCAAAAAAATCACGCGTTAACGTTATATTGTTTGGAAAAGCTTCGCTTGATATATTAGTCGGCTGTGAAAAATCAAAATACCCTTCGTTCGTTTCAAACGGTAAAATTTTAGGGACATAACGCCATATGCCACCATTATAAACGTCAAGTTTCTCTTGATACATTGCCCCCATAAAACGTTCAAATTTTACATCCATCAATTTTTTATAATCAAAAATTGTAAAAATTGTCCCGTCTTCTACGATTCTATAAACCAAACGACAAGAAAGCATCGCTTCGCCGTAATCCGCTAAATCGGGTTGCTTATCATATCCGTTTGTTGGTCTTGATTTTCGTAAGGAAACCGCCACCATCGCAGGGTTGATAATATCATACTCTTCTCGTATTTCCACATAATCACATTCAATTTCCCTTTTGAGATTACGTTCTTGCCCATCTATGAATGCTACTACCTTTTTGCTTTTATTCCTTATCGAACGGCACAAATCCACGGTCTTTTGCTCTTTGAAAACAATAACCGTTTGTTCACTAAAACTATCCATAGGAATAAGTTTGCCGTTTATTGTTTTGACAAAGGTATAGTCAACAAGACTCTTGCCTTGATTTTCGGAAGCGAACAATAAATAGTCTTCATCATATACTTGCAATAAAGTAAACTGCACCCCTTGCTCGTCTTTCCATAAAGAACCGATATCCGCAAAGGTTTTTCTATGTTTTGGCGCATATACTTCAATCGCACAATGACTACCGTGATTTGCCCCAATAAACTCGCCGTTCACAAAAGCAGGAACAGCTTCGTCCGTGTTTAGAGCAAAAGGAATATCAATATGCCAATAATCCCTTTTATGCTTGCACATCAGTCCCGACTCCATAAAATCTACGGGATTGTTGTATAATAACGAAGAATTATCTATCCCTCTAAATTTTTGAATTAAGTAAAACTCATTGTTAAATTCAGTTCTAACAACTAAAAAACCTTTTGTATTGCAAACTAACATGAAAACTTCTATTTTTCTTGATAGAATTTTTCAACCAACTCTTGAACGTGTACGGCTTTATTTGCATAAGTATAGTTCAGTTTTCCGCTGTTTATTAACTTGCAAAAATCCTGTATTTGTTTTAAGTACAGATTTCCCTTTTTACCGTTATATATTTTAGGTTTATCGGAAACTCTATTTTGCGCCGCAACGTAATCTCCTTGTTTACACTGCAAATAAAACATTTTACCCGTTTCTTCCTGTCCTAACGTTCCGTTACAGATAATATATCCTTCCGTACCGTATATTTCCATTTTGCTCACCGAAGCATTGTCGGGTATATTAAAATTAACGTCTATATGCCCCAACACACCACGCTTTGTTTTGAACACCATCACGGCGCTATCTTCCACTTCGTAAGAGAAAGTTTGCGTGTTAAAAAAGCCTTTTACGTCAACAATCTCGTCGCCTAAAACGTATTCGATAAGCTCGACGCAATGCACGCCAAGATCCATAAACGCGCCACCGCCACCCAAACTCTTTTTCTGTCTCCAAGCGCCTTCAATATCGGGATACCAACACGAAAATTGAAGTCTAACGTCGTTTACTTTTCCTATTTCGCCTTTTTTTATCATCTTTTTAGCCTTTTCGTGGAGATTATGATATTTCATCATATACCCAACGGAAAGCTGTTTGCCCGCTTTTTTAAATGCCGAAACCAACGCTTTTCCTTCTTCCATGTTTAACGTGATGGGTTTTTCCACAAACACGTTTTTATTATATTTCAACGCAAGTAAGGTCTGCTCATAATGACAAAAAACGGGCGTGCCGATATACACGCAATCGCAATCTACGTTTTTAAACATCTCTTCTTCGTCATCATAACACTTAATGCCATACTTTTGCGCAACTTTTTTGCCTATTTCAATATTTTTTTCCATAAGCGCTACAATCTCATTATTCGAATCGGAAAGAATTGCAGGTATCGTTCTTCTATCCGCAATTCCGCCAGCGCCTATAATACACCATTTAATCATATAATTTCCAACCTATTTTCTTTAATATTTTTGAAAATTTTCCTATGCCCTCTGTATAGAAAGACCTAGGCTCTTTTCTAACTTTCGTTTTTATTAATCTAAATACAGTTCGTTTTGAATAAGCATCAGCGTAAAACAAGCCGACCAGTTAAAATCGCTAATCGAATGTACGTGTTTTCTCCAATCAGGGGGAGTAGTAGGCTTCCCTTTTCTTTCGCATTCATAAGGATAAACCTCGTCGCGAGAATCGAAAAACTCGTAAATTACCCCCGTCTTTTTATACCACTTATTTACGGCTTCCAACGTCTTATTTTTTAATTCCTCCGCTATTTCGTCGTATCCGTATTTTTTTAAACCTCTTATAACGAAATAGTTTAGATTAAGCCATACGCCGCCTCGCCACATATCCGTTGAGTAAGTAGGGTGTTTTTGCGAAACGGTGGAAAGCGGAAGTTTTGTCCAAAGCAACTCAGGGTTCGTTAATGTTTTTACCATCTTCTTCGCCTGCTCTTGACTAGGAATTCCCCCCATTAAGGGGAAGAAACTTGCAGGCGTTAATACCTTTGATAATTTCCCGCCAAATAACCTATCGTAATAAGCTCCCGTTTCTTCATCCCACAAAAGTTCATTCATCTTTTGCTTAATACGCTCGTATTTATCCCGCCACTTTCGCGCGTTTTCCGTATCCCCGATTTCCGCATAAATATACGAAAGATACAACGCATCGTGAGCCGCAAACGTGGAAAAATCAACCGCGTCCATTTCCTCGTCGAAATCAAAACGGGGAGAATTATCAAGCCCCGATTCTCCGCAACGGCTGTTTTCGTTTTCAGGGTTTATCAGCCATTCTAAAAGTCCATTCCCGTTTTTATCGCGGTTTTGCATATCCCAAGTCAAATAACCGTCCAACGCCTTTACCGTTTCAGTTAAAAACGCTTTATCTCCCGTTTTTTTATAGACCTCCCAAACACCCCAAGAAAGCACTTGCGGTTGCGTTTCCTTAGAGTTTTGATAAGGATTCATCATACACGGTATAAATCCGTCCTCTTCCGCGCACGCAAGCACGGCGCGAATACAATCTTTGGCGAGTTCTTGGTTATAATTCACCATCGCCAACGCATGAAAAACGGAATCCCACAACCACAAATGCTTATGCGGAACTCTGTCGGGCGTTGTCCAACGGCAGGGAATTCTCCCCTCGGCGGTATGCACGTTTACCTTATTGACGGATATTGCTTTATAATATAATTTCTCGTATTTTCCGTTTTTACAAGCAGGCATACTCTCAAAATAAGCATAACGAACTTTTTTCAAGTCGTCTATGTTCCATTGTATATATTTTTTTGCATCAGCTACGGCAAACGCCATATTTGATGCACTATGAGCAATTACAAATTTATAACCGCCGTTTTCTTGCTTTTGGGAATGCATTACAATAATCCCCGCCGAACCAAACCAAATATCCGTACCTTTCCAAAACAGACTGCGTACACTTTGCGTTGCGTTTATTTCAGGAAGTTTAGGGGCACAACCGATTAAAACATCCTGCGTAGCAAATACAAGCGAAACATCCCCTTCAGGCGTATCCGCGTCAATCATATCTCCCGTAATCGCCTTAAATACAGTAGGTTCAATAACGGGAATTTTTACCGTTACGCCCTCACCTACTTCAAAGCGAAACGATATTTTTTCGTGCGCTAACGTTGCAACGAATTCGTTTTGATAACGACAAGCCCCGTCCAAACCTGAAAACGCAAACAGTTGTCCATATCCCCATATATTATTTAATTCCATTCTTAACCTCTATATTTATTCTATATAAAGTGTTTGAATTTCGTACGAACCGAACGGCACTTCAAGCCTACCGTCTTTTACCTGCAATTCCTTTGTTTTATTTTCCATAAGGTCGGTCAACCAAACGCGTTTAACGGGAATACCAAGGCAAATTTTCGCGTTCGTGCGTTTGTTTGCGCTTTCGTATGCCCTAACGATATACCCCGAGCCGTTTTCCGCTTTTTTCACCGTTTCAATAACGATATTTTCCTGCTCTACGGAAACCAAACTAAATGAATCTGGTAAATCCCCCCGTTTATTTTCTTCTACCTTTACGAGCTGCATAGGATTATTTAAATCGTAAGCGCGCTTCACCACTTCGCAATCCAACGCGTTTTTCTCGTGCGCATACAAGGAATAAATAAAGGTATGCCGTCCTTTATCACATCCTTTATGAGGATACGTAGGGCATTTCAACAAAGTTAAGGATACTTCGTTGCCGTCTATCGAATAACCGTACTTACAATCGTTTAACAATGCAACGCCAAATCCGCCATCCGAAACGTCCGCGTATTTGTGCGCGCAAACCTCAAATTTCGCCTGTTCCCAAGAAGTATTTGTATGCGTATTTCTTTCAACGTTTCCAAATTGTATATCGCATACCGCTTTGGATGTATTGATTGCAAACGGAAACGCCGTTTTAAGAAAGATATGCTCCGTCTGCCAATCAAGCTCGTTTACAAAATCAATGCGGTCAAAATTCTCATATAAATAAATGGTTTGCGTAATTGTGCTTTCGCAGAACTTTCGCGTAATTTTTATTCCTTTTCGCGCACCTTCATCTACGAAAGATACGCATTGCAAATCGTCGATACGCCATTTCTTGTTTTTGTAGTATTTTCGGATTTCCCACGCGTCAAAACAAGACGGATACTCGTTATACGCCGTCAACACGTTGGCTTTTTTACCCGCTTTAACCAATTCCCTATCTTGTTTTTTATAATAAATACTTTCTATTTCGTAATTATCGTCAAAGTTAATACGATAATACTCGTTTTCCAAATATCTACCATCAACGATAACCGTATTTTTCGGCTTTTCAAGCTCGACAACTTTATATCCCTTAGAGGGAATATTAGATACACGGTAGTACTCCCCGTCCCATTCTACAAAACCGTCGCCGACAAAAGAGTTCGGGTTATACACCAAAAATCCGCCGTTGGCATTTACTCGGCTTGCAACATTTTCAAGAATAGTTTGTATCCCTTTCTCTGCTTGCGTCAACAGTGTTTGGTAATTTTTATCCGTTTCCTCGTAAACCTCTTTAATAGAAGATCCGGGCAAAATATCGTGGAATTGATAGGTAAGCAGAATTTCCCAAGCGTTTTGCAAAGTCATAGACGGATATTCTTCATCCAACTTACTTTCTGCAAAAACACTTAACGCTTCCCAGTTAGAATAAGCGAATTCACATTTTCTATTGTATTTTTTAGTAGTTGCCTGACTGGTATACGTACCGCGATGAAATTCAAGATATAACTCGCCAACCCACTTAGGCGTTTCTTCTTCTCTGCAATTTTCTTTAAGCCTCGCCGCATAATTCGATACGGTATCAAACGTTGCCGTAGGAATACCGGGGATACCGCAGGACATTCTCTTAATTTGCTGAATATCCTTAGGCGTAGAACCTCCACCTCCGTCGCCGTAACCGTAACTGATTAACGCTTCGTTCGTTAAATCTTTTTGTTGCATTCTGTCCCACGCCCCTAAAATTTGGGCAGGCGTTCCACTGGCGTTATAGGTCGTTCGCATATAGGCAGATTCGCCTTTTATTTTATCTTGTGCAGTTAAAAACGTAGAGAAAATTTCCGTTCCGTCTATCCCTTGCCAGTTGAAAACGTCGTAAGGAATGGTGTTGGTATCGTTCCAACTGATTTTCGACGTAATAAAGGTATCCACCCCACTTTTTCTCAATATCTGCGGTAAAGCCGCAGAATACCCAAAAGCGTCGGGCAACCATAAAATCTTACTATCTATACCGAACTCATCTTGAAAGAATTTCTTCCCTTTTAATAATTGTCTTACCAAGCTTTCACCGGAAGCCAAATTGCAATCGGCTTCCACCCACATAGCGCCTTCCGCTTCCCAACGCCCCTCGCGTACCGCTTTTTTAATACGCTCGTATAACGCGGGAGATTCCTCCTTCACGTATTGATATAATGCAGGTTGCGAAGACGTAAACTTATATTCGGGAAAACGATCCATCAACGCAATTACGGTAGCAAACGACCTTTGCGCCTTTTCCCTCGTTTGCCTAATCGTCCAAAGCCAAGCGATATCAATATGCGTATGTCCTACGCAAGCCACCTGTGGCAACCGTTTTTGACATTTTGTTTGAAAAAATTCATCGGCAAGCTTAGATGCCTGTTGTAAACTCTTTTCAAACTCCTCGTCTTGATTATCGCGAAAATCTAAAACCGAACAAATCTCTTTTAAACCCGCTTTCAACTCAAAAAACTCTTTCGTGTTTTCTTCTTGCAAGCGCGCGCTGTCAATCAATACTTTAATATCGTAATACACCTTCTCCGCCAACTTATTCTTTTTCATAAGAGAAAAAGACAGCGCGAAATCGGGAACGGAAAGGGTTCCGTTTACGTCAGGAGTGGGCATACCCGAATAGACGTATATTGCCAAATTGAATTTTTTTAGAGTGGCAGGCAACGATACCTCTCTGTGATTGTTGTCGCCTCCTTGCACAAGTACTCCGTTGATATAAAACATCAATTGCGGATTTAACGCCAAATCCCCGTAAAGAAGACAAGGAATACGTTAAATACGTTTCCTCGTTTTCCGTCTTTGCGATTAGTTCCGCAGGGATTTCCACCTCTTTAACAAGCCAAAAATGCTTATCTCTCCCCCCGAAACGATCTCCACTATTAAAGTCTTTCCAGCTTGCGTCGGGTACGGGAATTGCGCTGCCACATTTATACTCCGTTTCCTTTTTCTCGAAAGCATTTAAAGGGGTTGCCTTTATGCAAAGTTTTTGTTACAAACGCCAAGTCGTAACGATTGCATATTCAATTTGTACGTCTAATCCGCTCATTTTTTACTCTCCAATAGTATTGTTTACTCTTTCACGCCGCCTATCGTCAAATTGCCCATAAGCTTATTACGGAAAATAATGAACAGTATAATAATGGGGGTTGCTATAATTACACAGGATGCCATTTGCACGCCTGTAGAACCTCTTTCGCTTGAACCGGTAGGGTCTGTCATAATACGGAACAATCCGTATGTAATCGTGGGATGCGAAGGCGCGTAAATGAGCAAAGTTTGATAATCGTTCCAGTATTGTATAAATAATAATAAAACGATTAAGGCAAAGGAATTGATTACCAAGGGGAACGCTATTTTCACAAGCAAAGTTAATTCAGACGCTCCATCGATCGTTGCAGCCTCGTAATATTCCTTCGACACTCCCTTAAATATAGCTGAAAACATTAAATAATACATCCCCGTAAAGGACATTTTGGGTAAGAATATACCTAACCACGTATCGTATATTTTCAAGGAATGCAACAAAGAAACTAAGGAAATTTGCGCGCCGACGATAGGTACAATCATTACGATAACTACAATACTGTCAATAACGCGGCAAATTTTATAATCATATTTAGAAGTTGCATACGCCATAAGACAAGGACAAAGTGCGCCAACCAAGGCGCAACCGCCCGCATATATGATACTATAAAATACCTGTGTTTCAAAAGGTACGGAAACGGGGCGTCCGTTTCTGTATAATCCCGTTATTTTCAAAAACGTTGTTGCAGAAGAATAATTCGCCCAATCCCAGTCCCAAGGCCAAAGTAAGTTACCCGTATCGGGATCTTTGGGCAAAAAGAAATAATTTTGCCGCAAAAGAAAATCATCATCCGTTTTCAACGAGGTCAGCACTCCCCAAAAAAGTAGCAGCAATAAAATTACCGCGTATAACATCAATCCCACGCCCAAAACTATTACTGCAATCGATTGTTTATCTTTCATTGTTTTTTTCATACTTTCACCTTTTAATTCATCGGATCCTTTTTATCAAGATAAAATCTCAACGCAACAGTTATCGGCGCAAGCACTACCGTATACACCAAGCCGACGGACGCAATAAACGGCCACTCCTCTCGGTTGGTTACGTTAGAACGGGTCATATTCAACAAATAATAACCGAGCGTTTGCGTTTCCGAAGGGGCGTGCATTGCAAAGAAACTGTACAAGCCCATATCCGAGGAGAAAATCCCCGTTATCCCTACGATAAAGAAAGTAATAACCGTCGAATACACGCAAGGCAACGTAATGGACCAAAATTCCCGTAGGAAAGAAGCTCCGTCCAATTTCAACGCGTCGGTAATCGAAGGATTGATTTTAGACATCGCACCTAAATACATCATAACTTGCGTGCCGAAGCCCATAAACACACCAAAAAATAATACCGTGGGATATACTCTGTCCTCGCTCCATAAGAAGGAGTAAATAGGCTTTTCAAGAAACAAATTGCAAAGACTTACCCCGCCCGTTTCCACAAAATAACGGTAGATGGATATGAGTGCCATTCCCGGAACGATATGGGGTAAAAATAATACAACCTTAAACAGTCCGCTTCCCATTTCTTTCTTATATATATAATAGGAAAATAATAAGGCGAACCCCGTACCGAAGAAAAGCGTAACAAGATAGTTTACAACGGAATTTTTTAAACGCACCCAGAAAGCAACGGATTCTTCCGACGCAAAAAAGGTAACGAGTACGTCTTTAAAATTATCCATTCCCACAAAAGTAGTAGTGTTTGTAAATTTATCGTACGATGTAAACGCCAAAATAAAGGAATTGAAGTTTACATAAATATAAAACACGCAAAACTGTAATAATAAAGGGATTGTTAAACAACAAAAGAACAATAACTTTTGGTTAAACGCCCGTTTCTTGTATTTTTGCAACATATGCTACCCCCTATTTGCTTATTGCAAATATTTTTTCCAACCGTCTTTCGTAATTTTCATACCTTCAAAATAACTCTTTGCCGTAGCGTTATATTGCCAGAATGCAACGCAAGGATAAGAACGCGTCATACCGTCAATAACAGAATCAAAGAATTGCGTAGTCGTTTTCCAAAGGAACGTGTTTTCATTTTTCAAGAAGACGAGATTAGACGACATCGGCGATACGTACATATTGTTTTTCACAGAATTTTTATACATATCCCAAATGCCTTGTTGGTAATAATCCAACTCGTCGTATTGAGATTGCTTCAAATCATACTTTACCTCCATAGGGATACCCGTCGTAGTGGTCATTTTTTGCAACGTCGCGTCTTCGTAGAAAATCTGCACGAAAGCCTTTGCAAGCTTTTCTTTTTCGGAGTTACCGCTAATGTTTTTATTAACAACAAGTCCAAATCTTGCACCGTCTACAAGCGTAAGGCTTCGGCCCTCATTTTCGGATACCGTACCGTATTCGATAGAAGGCATAGGCATATACGCAAATTTTCTATTGCCTGCCTTTTCCTCGCCGTATTTGGTAACGGATTGCGCTAATTCGGGTTGCGCTTCGTTATACCAGTATCCGCCCTCTAACAACATTGCGATTGGCGTAGATTTAGGGTCCAAAGAGCTCTCCTCAAACACCTTTTGCGCCGCCGTGTTAGAAAGCTGCGCGCCTGCGGAGCGTGAATCGTAATAATTAGAATTATTGAAGAAATGCTCCAAGAACTTTAACGCTTGATAACGCGTATACTGTTGAGATAATTCATAACCATTTTCCGTCGTAATTACCTTTTCCGAAACTACGGGAACGTCGTTTGCGTCGAAAGAATCTACGATTTTGATTTTTTCGCCCTTTGAATCAAAAGAAAACATTGAAGACAGATCGGTTTTGCTGGAATTTCCCATCAACAAAGCTTGGAATAAGAAATTCGTATAATGCATACTATTCCCCGTCCAAACCATCGGGGTTATACTGCGTTCCACCATATAATCAAGAAGGTAGAAAAATTCTTCATAGGAAGAAGGCAAGCCGTCGTCGTAAGTGTTATATTGACCGTCGGGTCCACAAGATTTCGTCGCGCCCTCTACAACGAAGCCTTTACCCGTATACGCTTCTCCCGTATAAGAGGAATTCGTAAAAGGCTTAGAACACAATTCCGCAGAATCAGAGAAATAGAAACCGTAATTTTCGAACAGTTGAGCGTCGTAAGTAACACCGTTAAAGCACGCAAAAGTAGGCAATGAATAATATCTACCCTCTAAAATCGTCAACGCCTGCTTTTGTTCGTCGTAAAGCTTGCTTTCAATCGAACCAGTTCCGTCCGCCAAATCCTCTTTTACCCAGTCGGTAATATCGTATAAATGATTAAAGGAAACATAGTCCAAATAAGACAAACCGTTAATTACGTGAATATTGTAAGAGGTGTTACCGATATAGTTAATGTAAGCGTTATTATCCACGGTATCTTCTAACGCAACTACTACGTCTACGCCCGTTTTGCCTTCCGCAAAAGAAGTATCTTTATATCTTTCTTCCATAATTTGTTCAACGGCTTTCAAATAACCGTCGCCAAAGCCGCCGGTACGGCCGTTAACGTACAAATAAGAAATATCCTCTCTTTCCTCCGCACCATATTCCACTCCGCAGCCTGCAAAACTGCCCAATCCCGCCACGAGAGCCAAGCTTAAAGCTACTATTTTTTTCATAATTAATTTCTCCTTTTGTCTTTTAAATTATTTTCGTGTTACCGAAATATAAATTTCCGCTTTCGTCTATATTCCAGTATTCAGCCCAACCGTTTTCAGCGGTGATATTTGCCTTTTGCGCGGTAAGGAAAGCCTCCACGTTTTCATAAGGCATACTTGAATCATACGTTGCAAATTTCGTTGCGTTACCAATTGCGTATACGTTTTCTAAAACCCCTAATTTATCCCCTTGCACTATGGTAGGGAATTCAGGCGTGCCTTGCGTGGTGTTAAAAATACAGTTGCGTATCGTAGCGGTAGAACCCACCATTTTTACTACGCCCAAACCTTTTTCTTTGAAACAACCTTCCACGTAAACGTTTTCTAACGTACCTGCACATTCGTTTGCCAATAACCGTCCGTCATTTACTGCTCCTGAAATATCTGCTGTAATACCCACGAACGCCACGTTTTTAATAACGCCCGCCGTCGTAATGTTACCGAAAATACCAGCCGTCTGATGTACGCGAATATTGCTCACCGTATATCCGCACCCGTCGAACGTACCCGAAAAAGATGCGACTGCTTCTTTGTGGTCAGCCGTCTTTTCTCCGCCGAAATCAATATTCGCCGTCAAGACTGCATAGCCCGAATAACCTTTTTGTTTTACGGTCTTCAAGAACGCACTAAACGCTTCCCTCGTGCCGATCATATCGGTAATAATGGCAAACGGCTGTTTAATCAACAAATTACCGCTTCCTACCGTTATCGTATTTTTCCCGCCGTATTCAGCGACCTTGATTGAAAGCACCCCGTTTTCAGGTACGGGCATTTTTACGTCGTTGATAAACAGAGAATCTACCGTTCCGCCCGCAAGTTCAGACAAATCCAAGTCAAAGTCGCTCGTTTTATACATTAAATCCTTGATAACGATTTCCGCTTTGGTTATAATAGTTTTACCGTTAAAATACAAGCTGTAATTATCCGCTTCCCAGTATTCTCCCCAACCGTTTTCACTCGTCAGGTTTTCTTTACAACTGTCAAAGAATACTACTTCGTTTTCATATACGGGCGTTTTACTGTCGTTAGTGGAAAACGCCGTCGCATTGCCTATGGCATAAACGTTTTGCAAAGAACCCGAAACATTGCCTTGTATTATGGTAGGGAATTCGGGTACGCCTTGCGTCGTATCAAATATACAGTTACGAATAATGCAGGTATCGCTCGAAACTTTTAATACGCCTAACCCTTTTTCGGAAAATGCGCCTTTCACGTAAACGTTTTCAATCGTTCCTGCACATTCGTTTGCCAAAAGGCGACCGTCTTTGTCTTGCCCTACGATATCCGCGGTAAGACCTACAAACGCGGCGTTTTTAACGACGCCCGTTTCCGCTATATCCCCGAATATACCTGCGGCTTGATGTATAGACACATTGCTAACGGTATGGCCTAATCCATTAAACGTACCAGACAAGCTATTTCCGCCTTGATGGTCGGCGGTTCTTGCTCCGCCGAAATCAATATCCGCAGTAAGTATGGCGTACCCCGCATATCCTTGTTGTTTTACTGTTGTTAAAAACGAGCTAAATTCCGCTTTCGTGGAAATTTCGTCGGTAACAATCACAAACGGTTGCTCTATAAACAAACCGTTGCCTGCTACGATAACGGTATTTTCGCCGTTAAAATGGTTTTTATCAATCGAATATACTCCGTTTTGAGGAACGGAAGTTTTTACACCGTTAACGAAAAGAACGTCCGTCGTTCCGCCGACCAAATCCTCTAAATTAAGTTCAAAATTTTCCTTTTTGTAAATGGGTGTCTTTGAAACTGCATTGACGTCTTCGGTTATCAATTTTGCGCCAAGATACAATGCATTTCCATTCATAGACCATTCGGATACGCATACAGTAAAGGGAAGAGTCTCGTATACTTCCTCGTTTAAAGTATACTGTAAATAAACTTCCGTTTCCCCTACTTGTTTCGCCTTCAAAAGTCCATTTTCATCAAGAACCGCCACGTCTTTGTTGGTATTAACCAAGGTCAAGTCAGCCGTACTTGTAACGTCCGTTTCGTCAAGCCAAATCGTCCAGGTCAGTTGAGCGGCGTTAGGATATTCCTTCTCGTCTACCGTTAAGCTTTCCACCGAAAGTTCTTGCGTGGAAATAGCAAAATCAATAGAAACGTTAGGCATTACGGATACGGAAATATACTTAGTTAAGTAAAATTCGTCGAATCCTCTCCATTGCGCAGATACCGTAATCACCGTTTCACCAAACGCCACCGCCTCTATTTTCCCGTTTTCATTTATCGTAGCAACGTTCGTTTGGGAAGACGTAAACGTAAAGACGGCGTCATCATACGTCTTGCCGTTATAAGAAACGGCACAGGAAAGGTCAAAAGTGTCGCCCGATAAAAGCGAAATTTCTTCCGTTTGCGTATTGAGGATAATTTCAGGTACGAACCCCTCGTTTAATACCGTTACGATACACGTATCCGTCAAATTTTCCTCTGTGGAAGCGGTAATTTTTACCGTTCCGTAAGCGTTTGCCGTCAATACGCCGCCCTCTACCGAAACGATAGCGCTATCTTCGCTAGTCCAAGTTACGTTTTCGTAATTTTCCACGAAAAGCGTAAACGTATCGTACAACGAAAGCTCCAAAATATGATAATTGAGCGCAAATTCAACTTCCTCTTGCCCCTGACTATCGTCGCTAGAGTTCTCTTTGTTGCACCCAACGGAGAACAATCCCAAGCAAAGAACCAACGCCGTAGCCATTACGCCTAAAAACCATTTAATACTCTTTTTCCTCATATCTTAATCCCCCCTTAATATTTCAATAAATTCATCCATATCCATTCCGGAGGCATATTTCGTAGAACCGCAAGTTAAAATATCGTCAATCAGCAAATCCTTTACCTGCCGTAATTGAGCCGCAGGTATTTCTACTTGATAGATACTATAATACAAATACACGTAACCTACTCTTTCGCCTACAATGAACGTACGAGTTCTTTCATATAACGCAGGGTCGACGATTTTGAGGTATTCTATCTCTTTCAACGCCGTGTTTGCATATTCAATCCAACGCAAAAGAATATTTTTAGGGAAATATTGCGCTTTTCTAATTTCGTTGTAATGGGATTTTTTCGTAGCATATTCGGGGAAGGTTTGAGAATTATATTCTTCTAAAAACCGCCATTCTTCAAACAGCTTGCGCATCGTATCCGCCGCGTCTTGGAAAGCGTACCCGAAAAATTTATCCATATACTTTTCAACGTTGCAGTTCACGTCCACACCAAGCTTACTCATAAGATAAATCTTCAAAGCCCCCCATCCGGTCGGGTGACCTTGCTGCCCCACAGAGCCCAACTGATAAACGCCTTGGCAGTTGTTTTCTTTACTAAATTGGTATAATTCCTGCATATTATTGAACGTGTCAAGCGGAGAAAGTAAATCGTGATAACGCATGTTATAATAATAAGTAAACGTACGTTCCGACAAATACGCCCAACCCTTCAACGCGAGCCATTGTTCATAGTTTTGATTCGTAGTAACGCTAGTGGTGTAATCCGCCCATTCGTCCGCCACTTTGGGAATAACGTGCTTATTACAGAAAATTTCGTCGCCACCTACGCTAAACGTATCTTTTGAGTCATCGTAGAATACAGGGGCTGCCAAAATGTTATGATAAGCGTAAAATTGAACGTAGAACTCTCTTTCATACGCGCTGCCTTCTTCCGTAGCAAACCAGTCTTCCACCATTTGCGTCATATCGTTAAGGAAAAGCACCACTCCTGCGGCAAGAGCACCATATTTTTTAGAAATACGCAAACATTCCTCGCAACCGCACCAAACGAAATTATCTGTCATAGAAAAATCGAAGAAGTGCGCCGTGCTATCAGTTCGCATTAGATTTTTCATAACCTCTGCCGCCGTTTGCACCATTAAATCGTATTCCGCTTTATCTCCGCGCGCCGTATAGCAAAATTGCGAAGGGTCAGCCCCCTCCATATACCATTTTGGATGGTAATTTTCGGGATCGTCGGGATTGCAGTACGTTTCCAACGGCATCCAGAGTAAGGACGAGTGCCCCGTTGCGCCCTGCTTAACACCAGTAACGGGTGCTGACAGCATAGAAAAGCGGGCAAGCTCCGTACTGCTGCTGATAAAACCGTATCCAACCGAATTATATTCGATATCGGGAATAATCGAAACGTCGTATTTCATAAAAGGAATATCCGCCACGCCTTTATTTACGTAATACGCGTCCTTATAAAAATAATCGTAATCTAAGATATATTCCAAAAAACGATATACCCCGAATTGCGTAGCCGTAGATACCGCGCCCGTGATAAAAATACTGTCGTTTACCGTTTTGATTACGTAACCCGCTACGCCATACTCCGTTTGAGAAGGGACGACGTTTAATTCCTTTGCGAAGCTGTTGTCGCCGACGAAAATATATTTACTGTTTTCGTCAAACGTAGTTATTTCGTTATCTTTTACCGTCGGCAAAATACAACGGGTAGCTTCTTTAAATACGTTTTGTAAGTCGGAAACAGCAACTTGTTCGTTATTATCTGCGTCCGCAGGGTATACGATTTTATATTGACTAACGCCGCCTTGCAATAAAAACTCGTCCGTTGCCTCCATAATTTCTTGCTTGTTGGACTCGTTTTTTTCTTTTTGGGACGAATCGCCGTTTTTACAAGCAATTCCCGTAATCAAAACGGAAGAAATTATTACGCTCGTAATCCCCCAATGAAAAGCTTTTTTGAGTTTATTCATTTCCTATACTCCTATTTTACGTTAACGCTATATTCCGCAAAAGCGACATTACCGTCTGCGTCGCTTGCAAAATATACCACTCTATATACGCCTTTAAGATTCGCCGTAAAGCTATTACCGCTAACCGTCGCAATCGTTCCGTCGGGTGCGTACACGAACACTATCGTTACCGTTTCCGTCTTATCGTCTTGAACGGTATACGATCCTATCGTTACCTCGTTTCCTTTTTCACAACTCGTCTTTCCTGGAGTTACCGTAATCGTAGGCGAAGTTACGTCCGTTACTTCCAAAGAGAAGGTGTAACCCTGTCTGCCGTTTTTAGAATAATCGGTTGCGATTACCGTCAAGTAACCTGCAAAATAGTTGGATAACGTTATTTCGTACGTTTTGCTGCAATCGTACAATTTATTGCTAAGAACCGTGCCGTCATCTGCAATTACGTGCATACCCTCTATATCCGTCAATTCGCAGGAAATAGAAGCCGCAGGGTCAACGAAATCGTAACAGTCAAAAGACGAAATCCGCAATACGTCGCCGAGATAATAGGCGTCCTTGAAATCCTCGTAAATTAACGTAGGCGCAATCAAATCGAACTTTCTGTCAGACATCGTTTGATTCATTAATGTACTTACTTGAATAGAAGCCGATCCCGTAATACCGAAAAGCTGTATATCCACGTAGAACTTATGGTTAAAATTTTGGAATAATTCCTCTACGGGAATATTTACGTTGCTATTTTCAATAACTAAATTATCGTTTTTAACCAAAACCTCAAAGTTTTCCTCACCAATAAAAGGCATTTCGCAAATTCCTTCGCTTACAAACGAGTCCCTTTGCACTTTGACCGCCGTTTTATTACCCGTTAAACGTTGATAAGTAATCAATATCGTCTTGTTTTTATCCGTTTCGTCCGTTAAAATAATATTCACACCTTGGAATGCGTTGGCGGAATTATCTACCTTGAATGAAACTCTAAACACCTGCAAGTACGCAGAATTGATAAGCGAAAGCGTTGCCAAATCGTCTTGCGCGGTATGTTTATCCGTGGTATAGGAAATAAAACTATCCGTCGAAGCCGAAGTAAACTCATCGCCTTGCAAATATGCGGACAAATCTAATTTGTTCGTTTCTGCATATCCCGTATATACAACGGGAATTTCATATCTCTTTTCCGCCGTACCGTTGCCGTTCGTAATTCGATAAATCAACTCCACCGCTTTTACGTCTGCAACTTTATAGAGATTATTTTCCAACTTTCTTTCTGCCTGCTGACCTTCTTTTACAAAGATGTCTGCTTTTACTTTTTGCGTACCATTGGAAAAATCGTAGCCGTACAAATCGTTAAGTGTATACGTGCAATTCTTGATTAAATATCTAGGTGCAACCGCTTCGTTTAAAAAACGAGGCAAGGCAACCGACTGTACGGTAATTTCATACGAACAATTTTGCGTTTCTATATAATCGGAGTACGCATACTCAATTACGTATGTACCTGCGTATAAAGGAACGAAGATATCGTTCTCGTCGCTTATTTCATACGTTACGTTAGAATTTTTTAAACGAGCAATTTTCTTAACCGTCGCACCCAAGCTTCCGTTTTCTACAATCAATTTCGAAACGGTAACGGGACTGCCGACGTCAAACGTTTTTTGACTATCGCTAAACGAATAAATTAAACTTTCACGTTCGATTGCTTGGATCTCCACACGTTTTTGCCCAACGTTACCAAAAGAATCCGTTGCCGTATATAAAATAGTGTATACACCTTTCCGCGTAGGCGTGAACTTACTGTCCTCAATGGAAACGGGCGAACGCGAGGATATATTGTAGTTATAATATACGTACGCTTCGCAAGGCACTTTGCCCTCCAATTCGTCCACCGCCGTACCGTTGAAAACCGTGTACGGTTTTCCTACGATTGCCTGCGGTAAATTATCCCCGTCCAGCGTACCGAAATTCACGTCGATTTTAGGAGCAACTTCATTGCCGACCGTAGGATTAAGCACGGTGTTTCCCTCTACTTCGGTAATAAAGAAATTAAAGGACGGCGTAACCAACCCCTCTACCGTAAGGGTAAGCATTACTTCCCCTGTGGTAAAGCCTTTCCATAAATTATCCCCGTAAAACAACGGTTCGTCCAAATCGATAACCAAAGCACTGTCTTCGTTGGGATACAACGCCGTAGTTTGCGAATAAACTCTGCTGTTTTCAAAATCAAACGCAAGTTTTTGATAATTAAGCCCAAAATCAGTTCTCTCTTTGGGAATAACGCCGTTAAAAGAACTTAATCCGCCCGTACCGTAATACAAATCGTTTTGAAAGAGTCTATATTTTCTTCCTTCATATTCTATTGCTTCTACGCGCGCGTCAGAGCCAAGCCCCGAAGGAAATTGCCCGTTAGAATTTGCCGTAATAACCGTACGGCTATAATTTTCGTGGCTGTCTTTATACAAAACGTCCACGTAGTTGTCCGTATTATATAAATCGGTAAGTCTAATCCGTACTTTCGTACCTTCCAACGTACCTACGGTCAACGGCGTAACATAGAATTTTAAAATAGTATCCAGCTCCGTTTTTCCTCTTAAATCCAGCACTTTATTGTACCGCAAAACAGCGTCGCGCATCATAGATACGTTTATACCCTCTACGCCATCCAAATAGGAGTTTCCTCCATAGGAAACCGTACCGTTTCCGTCAACGACGAATGTTTCGTTATTGACGTTAAAATTCAATTCTTTGCTTACTTGTCCATTCGGCGTTTCCGCCTTATAAATAATGGTATATTTCCCGCTTTCCGAAAGCGTTATCGCGCTTTTTTCCATCAATTTTCCACTGGGAAAACGAACGAGCGCCGTAGCTTCGTAAGCCGTACCGCCCACGTTAATTTGCGCGGATTGCATATTCAACGTTTCGCCTAATAAATAGCTATCCTTGTATTCCACGGCAGACAACGTGCTTTGCGCTTCGGTTTTATAATCCGTAAGCGTTGCAATACCGCCAAACAACGACAACGCAACCGCAATCAATCCTAAGCCAATTTTCTTTTTAATCGACATACTTTTCTCCAATCTTTTAATCGCCGATAAGGCCGCGCCCTATCTTTTTCTATCTTTTTATCTCTTACGTTAAGCAATCCCGAGCGGAAAGATTGCCCGAAAGGCAATCTCCGCCCGTATCCGCTCAAAAATTTATTTTTCTTGCGTAGTGCCAAAGTATAAATTACCGTTTTCAACCGTCCAATAAACCATATTCCAACCGTTTTCCGCCGTGAAATTCGACTCGTTTTCTGCAAGCATTTTCGCCACGTCGGTATAAAGTCTATTCGCCGTATTGGTAGTGTTTTGTTCAAATTTCGGCAATTCACTACTAATTGCATACACACTAGACTCAATCGTACCAAATTTATCTTGCTGTCTGATTATAGCAGATGTCTCAGCAACTGTACCCTGCTCAACATTAAATACACAGTTGCGTATTCTGCTGCTTTCTCCTTGCATTTTCACTATACCCAAACCAGTCTCGTTGAACCGCCCTTGTACGTAAACGTTCTCTAACGTTCCCTCAAGTACGTCGGCTAAAAGACGCCCATCGCTGGTATTGCCAGCAATATCGGCAAAAATCTCTACGAATGCTGCATTTTTAATAATTCCACCCGTTGCAATATTACCAAAAATACCCGCACTTTGATGTGTCTTAACATTGCTAACGGTATGGCCTAATCCATTAAACGTACCAGACAAGCTATTTCCGCTTTGATAGTCAGCCGTCTTTTCTCCGCCGAAATCAATATCCGCCGTCAAAACTGCATAGCCCGAATATCCTTGTTGTTTTACTGTTGTTAAAAACGAGCTAAACTCCGCTTTCGTGCTGATAATATCGTTTGCGGAAATGAAAGGCACGGTGGTTACTTTATTTTGCCCGTTGATAAGGATTACTTTCCCCATTTCGCCCGCTTTTATCGCAAGGTTTTCAGCGTTCACGGTAATTTCGCCTTCCGTTGCCGTTGCTTTGCCAAGATACTTTGCGCCAACGTAT
This sequence comes from Candidatus Scatosoma sp., assembly GCA_045542595.1. GTDB lineage: Bacteria > Bacillota > Clostridia > Christensenellales > Borkfalkiaceae > Scatosoma. Next base: position 55,586 of record JAZQLI010000009.1, read on the forward strand.
ACGTCGTATTCGCCATTTTCCACTTTTGCCGTAAATGCGCCGTTACCCATAGTTGCGTTATATACGTTTTGATTGTTAAAGGCTTGTTCGCTTGCCACCGTATAAGTAGCACCTGCGTACGTTTCAAATAAATTTTTATTACCCGCCGTTACGTCCTTGGTATTTTCGATTAAGCAATACGTCGCTACACCCTTAATCGATCTGCCCGTATCTATACTCTCCGCAAGCGTGGTCGTTTCGTTTACCGTTACGTAAGCGCGAGCATACAATTCCGTTTCGTATGCTGCAGCAAGACCTGCGGCTACTTTTGTTTCCACTTCCGCGTCGTCTGCGTATTTTTCTTCGAGCTTTTCTTTCAATTCATCGTACGTAATGCTTGCATGGAAAGACCATACGCCGTCTACAAAGTTGGGCGTTGCCGTACAAGGAATATCTATACGCGTTGTCGTTGCTTCTTCTACGATTTCCGTATTATCTACGTACGTACCAAATTCTACCGTCTTGGTGTTGCTTGCAGAAATTTGGTTGTAGTAAGCTTCCGTTACGATTGCTTTCCAACGAATCCCCGAAGGAGTACCTTCACCTTTAATACGAATTGCCGCACCGTCAGCCATATAAAAATTGTCCGTTACGGTCAACGGTTACGCGCTTGCTCTTACGGAGTCTACCACTGCTACACCAAGCGTGAAGGCAAACACCGCTGCCCCGATTCCCAAAAGACTTCTTTTCATCGTTTTCTTCATATCCGTTACCTCCTTACAAACCGATCCAGCCCAAACTGAATTTTTCCTCGTCAACGGCGTCATTTTGCACAGACGCTGTAATGATGTCGCTACAATAAAACAGGTTTATCGTATACGACGGTGCTTCATATTTCTTTTTCATAATCATTAACCCTCCTTCGATTAATTATTTTTTCTTTTATTTTAAGCGTTTTATTACCGCCTGTTTTTCTAACACGAAATATGAAAACAGAGAATTTGCCCACGCAAACCACGGACGGGAATATACGCTAACGTCATTGCAATCCACCCCTTCGTGCATAAGCCCCGTACCGTTGGCAGAAGCAATCAACATTTGAAAACAATCGATGATTTCCTGTTCGTCTTGCGAGGTTATACCCTGCATTGCCAAAGACAAAGGCCACACTCTATTAGTCGGCGTGTGCGGACTACCTATGCCTTTCAACACCTTGCCTTCATAGTAAAATTGATTACGCTTGCCTAAAATCAATTTTCTCGTATTTTCATATATCTCTCTGTCCAAGAAGGGATATTCAAGATACGGAATTGACAAGAGACTGGGAATATTCGCATCGTCGTCCATATGATAATTCCCCAAGCAATCCGTTTCCGAAACGTATATTTTCCCGTATTCTTTATCCTCCGCTATGCCGTATTCGTCAATAAGCGGTCGCAATTCGTCCACCGTTTTTTGACAATATTTCGCATATTCCGCTTGCCCTATTTCCTCAAAAATACTGCGAAGCTTATGCAATACGCTAACCAAAAACATATTATCGGGAATGTGGTAAGGATACTGACACGCGTCATCGCTAGGACGGTAGCCCGACCAAACCAGACCTTTTTCCGAAGCAGGATTTTCATTTTTTCCAACACATTCTTCCTTGCTCCAATAACGGCAATAATAAGTACTGCGCTGACTGTGTTTGCGTTCTATTTCCACCGTTATTTTGATTTGTTCGAACGCCCACAAAAACTCTTTTGTAAAAATTGAGTTATCTTTGGTGCGTTCATAATATTTACACGCAAGAAACAAAGGATAACAAAGAGAATCAAGCTCAAACTTTCTTTCCCAAATCAACTTACCCCAACGGTCGGTTAAATACTTTCCGTCCCAACTGCTAATCTGCGTCGCATCTTTCATAAATGCGTTGGCGTAAGTATCTCTCGTTATGAAATATACTTGCTTTTTGACAACGCCTTTAATCAAATCCCGCACGTTCTCAGCGTCCGTAAAATACAAATATTGCATCACTTGCGCCGCGGAATCTCTAAGCCACATTGCGGGGATATCACCCGTTATCACGAACACCGAACCGTCTTCTTCAAAGCGGCAAGTGGTATCCAACGTATTAAAAAAGCAATTATTTAAAACGTCGGGATACGGAAAATCCTTAAAGGTTTCCTCCGCTTTTTTTCGCAAGCTTGTAAACGAAGTTTGGTTTAACATAATCGTAGTCCTCCCCCACGATAAGCGTTTTCGCAATTATGATATCATATTCTTTCTTTTTTGTCTATACATAAAATTGACCTTTATACCCCTTATTTTTAACCATACTTTTACCGACGAAATATTAAAAGAAAATTTTTATTATTTTCCCTATAATATAATTAGACCTTTTCCAAGTGTTTTTTATATCTTTTATTATAAATCTTTTTGAAAAAAATCCAAAGCCTCATCGCGACGTTTATCTAGAAACCACTTCCATGTACTTCCGTCTAAAAAAGGATTTTCGCTCTCTCCAATACGTTTGATTTTCTCTCTATGCTTATTATCCCCTAAATGATTACCTACGTGTACTTCTACCCGTTCGTTATATACCTTATCTATGCTTTTAATAAAGTCCTCTCTTAACGAGAAGGGTAAGCCGTATTTCCTAAGATAATCCCCCGACATAGACAGCAATCCGCCGCCGAACATACCCGCGCGATATTCTTTACCTTTTTCTTTTACGTTAAAGAACAAAGACATTGTACCTGCCGTATGCCCTGGCGTACCAATAAACATAATTTCCTTATCCCCGATTTTTATTTTCCCACCGTCTTGAACGACGTAATCGGGAATAAACGCTTCCTCAAACGGCATTTGAAACTCATTCGTCCATTGCAACTCATCTTCGCCGCGCACAGTTTTCTCATCGCCATACCCAATATAAGTTTTCGCGCCCGTCAACGCAACCAGCGCACGCGTACCGCCAATATGGTCTATATGCCCGTGCGTATGAATTATATGCTTAATATCCCGATAATCAACGCCTATTTTCCTTAAATTCTCCATTATTAAATATAATGTCTTAGGCAAACCTGTATCTATTAAAATATACCCTTCCGTGCTTTTTAAAAGCCAACAAGGCGCCGTTTCCGCGCCTATATGGTAAAAATCGTCCGTGTATCTGCACGGTTGTAAAGCAAATTCCCAGTAGTTCATTTTTAATCTCTATTATAAACCGAAGTTTTTTGCCGTTTCCATAATCGCTTCTATCGTGGAATCCGCAACATCTAAATATCCCCGTTCCAAACAAGCCGCCATTTTTTCTTGTTCTATTTCCCCCGGGTACCAAATTTTTTCTACGCCTTCCGCTTTGGGCGAGGCTTTGATTTCATCTATCATTCCGTCTATACGTGCGCGATACGTATCTACGTCCCCCAACTTGGAAATATCCATTGCCATAAAGAAATGTCCAGTATTCCCACCCTGCGTAGGGTCGGTATTCCAAGCGTGTACGTTTTGCGTCATTGCAGCCCCCGAAAGCGTCGCCGCTAAAGTTTCCACCATTAACGCCATTCCGTACCCTTTATAACCGCCGAACGGCATTAACGTTCCGCCCTTTTCGTATTCCGTAGCGTCCGTCGTAGGCTTACCATCCTTGTCAATAATCCAACCCTCAGGCAATGGTTTGCCAAGTTTTGCCATTTGTAACACCTTTTGGTCTGAGGTATGACTCATTGCGATATCATAAACGATTTTACCATATTTTCCCGCAGGGAATGCGTAAGAAAAAGGATTATTGCCGATTACGCGCGTTTTACTGCCCGTTGCGGCAAGCAACACGTCGCCGTTGCTCATCGCAACTCCTACCATCCCCCTATTTGCGCACATAGAAGTATAATACCCCGCAGCACCGAAATGATGGCTTCCTTTTACGTTGACTACGCCTATACCCGTTTGCACCGCCTTTTCCATTGCAAGCTTCATTGCCTTATAAGAAATAACGATACCCAGATTGTCCTTCCCGTCCAAAGACGCCCAAGAAGGACTGTCAAACAAGACTTCATAGTTGCCGTTCGAACGTATTCCACCGCTTAAAATACATTGAACGTATCGACTTAAACGAATAAATCCGTGCGTAAACACGCCGCGCATTTCCGTTTCCAAAAGGACCTGCGTAATAATTTTAGCGTCGTCTTTGGAAAGCCCTGCTTTTTCAAATATTTTTTGGGAAAGTTAAGTAATTGATTGAATTGAAATCTTCATTTCTTTACTCCTTTATTCTAATATAATTATGTTTTAAAATTGTAGCAATATTGACATTTTTTTCCTATTTTAATAAATTTATAAATTATTATCAACTTATTATTGACTTCTAAATATACTTGTGCTATAATAGCGATAAGGAGATACTATTATGTTACGATATACTTTTGATGGGTGCTTACAGGAAACCCAGTCCTTAAATATCCATATGACGATGAAATTAAGAGAATCCTTCTCCTCTAAGCATACACACGACTTTTATGAAATTTTATTAGTTTGCGAGAATGAATTACTGCACAGCTTGGATAATAAAACTCAACTAATGTCAAAATACGATATTTGTTTAATTCATCCCGAACAACAACATTGTGCGCTCACGCCTAAGCAAAACGCGCCTTCTCCTTCCTATTTCACAATGGCTATTGAATCTTCTCATTTTGAAAAATTAGCCACGACAATTATACCCGATTTTTTACAGCGCGTAGAAGATCGCCCATACATCTCTATTGACCCGCAGTTACATCATTATTGTCGGCAAACCTTCAACAAAACTCTGTCTTTACCGCACGCAGATACACAAGCGCAACAACATCTATATCAATTGACTATCGCTAAATTGATTATAGAATTAGCTTCTCAAAAAGCTTCACCTAAAAATGAACCCGACTTAATAAAACGGGCAACTTTAATGATGAAAGACCCCAATAATATGAATTTGAGCATCAAAGAAATCGCCCAGTCTTTAGGTTACTCCCAAGAATATTTCATCCGTTTCTTTAAAAACCATAACGCGGAGTCCCCCAACAAACTTTTCACAAAAATCAAGCTAGAATATGCTTGCGAATTGCTGTGCAAAACGGATTACACCATTCTTAAAATTTGCGAAACGATAGGATTTTACAGCCTAAATTATTTTAACCATTTGTTTAAGAACTATTTCGGGGAATCCCCTACTCAGTACCGTAAAAAACACGCCGTTTTTATTTAAGACTATCCACACTAAACTCTAAGCTCGTCTTAGAGTTTTTATTGTAATAAGAATACCCCGCGTTAGACGCGGGGTTCAGGAACTGTTAAACATATAATTCTTGAAAATAAAAACTCCTTTTGGTATAATAAATTGAGGTCTGCAAACCCAAAATAAAAACCAAAAGGAGGACATTCAAGGTGAATGACATACATAGTTTAGCACATTCGAA
>JAZQLI010000010.1:0-2090 GCA_045542595.1 Candidatus Scatosoma sp.
TATCCTCCGATTGTGTATTTGATTTTTGACTGGCGGGTCATACTTTCATTATACACAATCGGAGTTTTTATTTCAATACTCATCGGTAAACCTCTATCGAACCACGCGACTATCGCGTGGTTTTTCTTTATATCAAAAAAAATCCGACGTTTAATAACGTCGGATTTAATAATATGTAAAGAGAAAATTACTCAAATACCACTTCCTCTAAGGGCTTGTAATAGAAATCCTGCGCCTCTTGCGAAGGATGATAATCCGTTCTTGAACAGCACGGAATGCTCGGCGGTGTCGTGCCGTTATTCGTCCAAAACGGCGTAAGCGTATCGTTTTCCCAAAGTTTTCTGTCTTTTTCCTTTCTAAAATCGGGAATGTCGTACGGCACTCCCTTTTGTAACAGCGAACGGTGTGCCAAGATCCCGACCGACGCCATTGTCGTTGCAAAGTAAACGTCGAATACATTTTCTTCTTCTCCGCGAATACACGAGAAGAATTTTTTTATAATGAAATAATCCCCTCCGTTATGACCTAAACGGCTTGCAATATCTCTATCCGCTTCATCCCATTCGGGCGTATAGAAATTCACACTTGCCTTCCCTTCAGGCGTTTGCCAAGGATTGTAACGCAACATGATTTTGCCTTCCGTACCGCGAACGTTTTCTATTTGCCCCTTTTCACAGCAAAAACGGTAGGCATTATCTTCTCCGCCAAAGCTGCTATGCCCCGTAATGCGGAATACGGAATTATCGTCGTTCAAAACGGTCATGATCGCACCAATATCCCCCACGTAGCCGGAGGACATCATTTGCGGTTCGTATACGGGCATTGCCGTAACACGCTTAGGCGTCGCTCCCGTTATCCACATAAGAGGAGCAAGCGAATGCGTAAGATAATACGTCCTGGGCAAGTACCTTCTCCAATGTTTATCGTAAGGCATAAGCTCTTTTACCGATCTCGGGCTTGATTGAGAAGGATGATTGTATTCCCCCTCGCAAAACAAAGCCTTCCCCAGAGTACCGTTTTCGTATACCTTCTTCATTTCCAAATTGAATTTCATAAAAGGGTAGTTTTCCGCAAGCATATAAATCGCTTTGCTCTTTTCTACCGCTCGAACGAGCTCGACGCCTTCCGCCATCGTAGAGTTGCTCGTCGTTTCGCTTAAAACGTGGATGCCACGTTCTAAGCATTTGATTGCCAAAGCTTATGCGTAAATTCCTTTTCGTCCGTCGAGCAAACGGTGTTCATTGCTATCGTATAAGTAGGGTGCGAGTGCATCACTAATTCTCTCTTTTCTATAAATAAATTCTTCTCTTGATTCAATTTATATTTTGAAAAAAGAAGACATCAATAATTCTTTGAATAATTTTAGAAAAAATATAATCCGAACTATTCACGGGTATAAACCCAACGAAAATGGTTCGGATTATTTCTTTTTATTGACAGTAGTAAATATTTATCTATTTTTCAGTACATATTTTACAATGTCTATTATCTCTTTACATTCCTTTATAGAAAGTTTTACTTCTTTTCCAATGCTTAATAAATCTTTTTCCGTAGGGCAGCCGTTTCCCAGAACCGTCATTTCGTGTTCGGGCTTATTCGGCGTAGGCGTAATATCGTATGCAGGCGAAAGTTCATACCCATCCTTTTCTTCATTATATAAAAATGCAAAGTTTTTTCCGTGGTCATCACGATTGCCGTAAAATACGTTAAAACACATCCTTCGATACGCTTCGTATAAATCTTCTTGGTCAACGCAAATCTCTTTAATTACCTGAAACAAATGCATATAATCCAAATTAGAAATACGGTGCGTCGTTTCCAAAATGGAAGAAAGCGAAATCATATGCAATTTCTTCGCATCTACCCTATCAAAACGTTTCGTTCCAAAATATCCGCTACAAATTTTAGACGGATATAATTTAAACTCACTCACGTTTATTCCACAAGCACGAGCAAGACGATTTGCTTCATATTCCTTTTCGCCTATATTTCTCGGATCATAATTACAGGGAAATTTAACGATCCAAGATTCGCCGTCAATCTTCACGTGCGCTTTTGGGCGAGCGCCACCGCTTGAACCACCCAAACGA
>JAZQLI010000011.1:0-10292 GCA_045542595.1 Candidatus Scatosoma sp.
TTAAAACCCCGCCCGGGCAATCTAGGCGCGGGTCGGTTTTTTGGGTTTTCTTTAGTTTTCTTGCGAAGAGAGCAGTGCTTCTCTATCCGCTATGGCAAGCGCTTCCACCATCGAATCGATATCCCCCGTCAAAAACACGTCGAGATTGTATTGACTGAGCCCAATACGGTGGTCGGTAACGCGGCTTTGGGGATAATTATACGTACGGATACGTTCGCTTCTATCCCCCGTACCCACCATACTGCGGCGGTTTTCTTCGCGCGCCTTGGCGTTTTGACCGTTATAAAAATCGTATATACGCGAACGCAATACTTTGAACGCGCGCTCTTTGTTTTTGAGTTGCGAACGCTCGTCCTGACAGGTTACCACAATACCCGTAGGGAAGTGGGTAATACGCACGGCGGACGCTACTTTATTGACGTTTTGACCGCCTGCCCCGCCCGAATGGAATATATCGATACGGATATCTTTGTCGTTGATTTCCACTTCCACTTCTTCCGCTTCGGGAAGTACGGCTACGGTAGCCGCCGAAGTGTGGATACGCCCCTGCGTCTCGGTAGCAGGTACGCGTTGGACGCGGTGTACGCCGCTTTCGTATTTCAATAATTTATACGCGCCTGCACCCGTTATCGAATACACTGCTTCCTTTACGCCGCCAAGCTCCGTTTCCGCTATTTCTATCTCTTCCACGCGAAGACGGTGCGCCGCGCAATAGTTTTGGTACATTCTACAAAGCTCCGCAGCAAACAGCGCCGCTTCTTCACCGCCCGTCCCTGCACGAATTTCAAGAATACAGCTCCTTTCGTCGTTTTTATCTTTAGGGAGTAGTAAAATTTTCAGCTCGGTTACCATTTCCGCAAGCTGCTGTTTACAAGCGTAGCCTTCGTCGGTAAGCATCTTTTTCATCTCCCCGTCCGTCTCCGTTTCCGCAAGCTCGAACGCGTCGTTCATTTCACGCTCTTTCGCGAGATATTCTTGATACTTTTCCGCCGTTTCACGAAGGTCGGCGTGCTCCTTAGAATATTTTTTCCAAGTACCCATGTCCGCAATGACGTCGGCATCGGCAAGCTGCGAAGCTAAAAATTCGTACCGTTTATTCAATTCGTCTAACTTTTGAAACATGGCCACTCCTTTTTTAAATCATTACCTTTACAAACCGTTCGATACCGCTTAAGTCTTTCAAAATCATAGCGTACGCACAGTGTTTGAACATCTTTACTACTTCTTGCGCTTGCCCTGCGCCCACTTCCATTATCAGCATACCGCCGCGGTTTAAGTATTTCGTCGTTTCTTCGGCAATGCGACGGTACATATCCAACCCGTCTGCCCCACCGTCGAGTGCTAAATGCGGCTCGTAATCTTTCACTTCCCGTTGCAGCGTTTGAATTTCCGCTGTAGGAATATACGGGGGGTTGGAAACGATAATATCAAATCTACCGCGCAAGCGTTTGAATAAATCGGACTGTATAAATTTAATATCCGCGCCGTTCAATTCGGCGTTCTCTTTGGCAAGCTCCAACGCGTCCGCGCTGATATCCACTGCCGTTACGCTTACCGGTCTGCCGTTCTTTTCCAGTTCTTTATATACGGCTACGGCTATCGCGCCGCTTCCCGTACACATATCCAAAACGTTTTGTCCCTTGCTTGCCGCCGAAACAACCATTGCCGCCAGCTCTTCCGTTTCAGGACGGGGAATAAGTACCCGTTCGTCCACCTTAATGGTATAGCCGTAAAAATCGGCGTCGCCGATAATGTACCAAAGCGGTCTGCCCTTCAAACGCTCGTTTGCGATACGGATAATTTCTTTGGCTTGCGCCACCTTTAAAATGCGTTCTTCGCTATTTACCGCACTCTTAGGAATATTTAACGTCAAGGCGAAAATCCATTCCGCTTCTTCCCCGTCGATACCGCACGCCGCGAAGCGTTTTTTGGTGTTTTTAAGCAGTGCGCTCATCTTGCCCGGCGTTACAAATACCTTTTCGGGAATGGTAGCATCGGCTTCCATATCCATTACCGTTTGAAACGCCGCTACGGCGCATTCAATCATACTATCGTCCGGTTCACGAGTGGTAAGGCGTTGCAACAATAACCCGGGAATTTTGAAAATATAGAAAAATTTACTGTCCGTTTTGGAAAGCAAACGGAGTATTTCATAAGAAACCCCTGCTACAACGGGCAATAAAAGCATTTTAAACACGAACCGTGCTACGCCGTGCAAACTTTCGGGTAACACTCCGTACAGCCACGCGCCCACCGCCACGTTGGCAAGCGAGAACACCAAAATACTTACGACCATTACCAAGAATAAAAAGGTAGTACCGCATCTATCGTGCACGCGCGAGCATTTACGGATATTTTCCACCGTAAGTTCTTCTCCCTTTTCGTAGCAGGAAATTGTTTTATGTTCCGCGCCGTGATACATAAATACACGCCTTAAAGACGGAATTAAGGAGATGAGCAAAATATACAGGATAAAAATAGCCAAACGAATGCCGCCTTCGATAAGGTTGAACCATAATCCGTCAAGCCCCGTCGACGTTTTATCGAAAGGTAAAAATCCTGTAATAAATTGCGGCAAAGCAAGAAAAATACCCAGCGCTAATACGATTCCTAAAAACACCGAAAATCCGTTTACGATACCCGTAACGTCGATTTTGTGTTTTTCCTGCAACCATTTTTCCGCTTTAGAAGGTTGTTCGTCGTCCGTCATCAATACGTCGGCACTGCGCATTAAAATACGGTTACCGTCCACAAGCGAACGCACGAAATTTACCACGCCGCGTATAAACGGCAAACGAGAAAACTTACTGCGCTTTTCTATCGGAATAAGCCTTTCGGATTCTATTTGAATTTGTCCTTCATTATCGCGAACGGCAGTTGCCATAGCAAGATTTCCGCGCATCATAACGCCTTCCATCACTGCTTGTCCGCCGATTGAAGTGCAATTTTTTCTTTTTTGTTTCATATTTCTCCTGTCCTAAAAAATGAAAAATAAGGCTTTAAGACACCTTGCGATATCTTAAAGCCCTGCCGGTTCTTCGATTACATACCGTATCTCTTCTTGAACTTATCGACACGTCCACCGGTATCAACCAACTTTTGCTTGCCCGTAAAGAAGGGATGACAGTTGCTGCAAATATCCACTTTCAATACTTCACAGTCTTTCGTAGTACCCGTTTTGAAAGTAGCGCCACACGCGCAAGTCACCGTTACTTCGTGATATTTGGGATGAATGTCCGCTTTCATTTATGTTCACCTCGCTATTCGTATTTTCTAATTGCTAATCAATTATAACGCTTTTTTTTATCTCCGTCAACTGTTTTTGATTGAATTTGTAAAAAATAGTTGCAAATTTAATGAAAATGCGTTATACTTATCTTGTTCGTTATGCAAAAGCTTTTTCCGCAAAATTCAAAACGGACGAAAAAGGTTGACTCTTTATGAAAATTTGGCAACTGGCTTACCCTCACAATTTACAACACGTGAGCGCGCCCGATTTAAAACTCACACCTGATAAAGTGAAAGTAAAAATCACCAAAGCACTGCTTACCGAATCGGACGTAGCGGTGTATTCGGGCGCAATCAAGGTAAAAGCCCCCTTTATCCCCGGTAAATTTGCCATCGGACAAGTAACCGAAGCCGGCGAAGATTCGTTTGTCAAAAAAGGCGAGCGCGTATACCTTGCCGGCGTTACGGAAGACGAGTGTTCCCCTACGGGTTTGCGCGTTGCCGGCGAAGACGCCGACGGGTTCTATCGCGATTTCGTACTTGCGGGCGTAGACGACGTATACCCCTTGCCTTCTTCCGTTTCCGACGAAGCGGCGTTTTTGATTGACGCCATTGCGCTTGCGGAACGGGTTGTGGACGAAATGCAAATTTCGGTAGGGCAACACATTCTTGTTTTGGGCGGCGGTTTATACGCCAATGTATTTTGTCAAATTCTTATCTACCACCGCGCCGTGCCCATTTTGGCAGACAACAACGCCGAACGGCTGGCTCGGGCGAAAAAGAGTGGTATTTACTATACTTTCCCCAACGACGAAACGTTGAAAAACAACGTTATCAATATTACGGGCGGCAAGTTCGCCGACGGAGCGGTATATTTAGCGTACGGCAACCGCAGCGAACCTTCGGTATTATTCCCCCTTGTCAAACGCGACGCGTTCGTGGCGTTTTGCGCTCCCACCGGCAAAAGTTTGCACGTTAATTTAGAATACGCTTTGAAAAACAACGTAACTATCAAAGGTATTACCGAAAGCCGCGAATTCGTTTCCACCGCTATCAATTTACTTGCGAACAAAGCGGTGAATTATTCCGAATTCCCCTACAACAGTTTCAAGGAAGAAGAACTTCCAAAACTAATGGAAAAATACGCGGAATTCCTTTCGGGCGGCACGAACTTACCTGAAGAAATGAATATTTTGAAATTTATTTTTTAACCACACAAGCGCCGCCAAAAAGCGGCGCTTTTAAGGAGTTTTATGCAACTGACAACGCAACAGATAAAAAGTATACTCTTTGGCGCGGCAGAGTGCCACGAAGAAGAGGGCGGCTTGCAATGCTACCGCTATACCCGCGATAGAATGGACGTTATACGGTCTTTCAGTGAAGACTGGAAAGTACGCGCTAACGCCACTTCGGGCATACTGCTCGATTTTTACACGGATAGCGACTTTTTCGCGTTTTCTTACGATAAAGCACTACAATCGTCTTCGCAAAAAGGCTATTATTTCGAACTGCTTATCAACGGCGTTTCCACCGCGCTTATCGGCGAAGAAACCGCCGCGACGCTCCAAGGCGAATTTTCCATTTGCCTGCCGCAAGGCAAAAACCGCGTTACTTTAATTTTCCCCACGATGTTCCGCGCGCGGCTTTCGTCCGTTCAACTAACCGACGGCGCTACGATAGAACAAGTAGAAAAAGGCAAACGTATCGTCTTTTTTGGGGATTCTATCACGCAGGGCTATGCGTCCAAAGCGCCTTCGCTTAATTACACACAGCGTATCACGTTTTTTAACGACTATAACACGACGAATTTAGGCATCGGCGGCGCGGCATTCGCCCCCTGTCTTATCGACGAGAACGTAGATTATCAACCCGACGTTATCTTCGTCGCCTACGGCACGAACGACTGGGCAAAAGGTTGGACGATGGAAAAAATCGACGTTAACTGCCGCGCGTTTTTCGACAAATTATGCACGCAATACCCTACGCAACCGATATTCGTTATCTTGCCCATTTGGCGAACGCATTACGCAAACGAATTGCCTTCGGGCACTCTTTTAGACGTGCGGAAACGTATTTACAATATCGCAAGCGGTTATCCTAATACGCATATTGTAGACCTTTGGGACGAAATCCCCCACGACGAAAGTTTATACACTGACGGTTTACATCCCAACGACGACGGATTTGCGTACTACGCAAACGGCGTTTTAAAAAACGTAAAAGGACTTTTTTAATATGAAAAAATACGTTATTGCTTCGGATATTCACGGTTCGGCATTTTGGTGCGATAAACTGCTTGCCGCATTCCATAAAGAACAAGCGGATAAATTAGTACTGTTAGGCGATTTGTTATATCACGGTCCGCGCAACGATTTCCCCGACGAATACGCCCCTAAAAAAGTATTCGCCGCATTGAACGCTATCAAGGATAAAATACTTTGCGTACGCGGAAATTGCGACAGTGAAGTAGACCAAATGGTGTTAGAATTTCCCATTATGGCAGACTATGCCTTGCTCGACAGTGAAAAAGGCGCGTTGTTTGCCACGCACGGACATTTATTCAACGAAGAAACGCCGCCGCTGTTGCAGGCAGGCGACGTGCTTTTCAACGGGCATTTTCATACTCCTTGCCACCGCAACCTTGCAAACGGCGCGTTGTACGTAAATTGCGGCTCGGTTGCTTTGCCTAAAGACGGCACTCCCCATTCGTACGTGCTGTTCGACGGCGAAAAGTTCGTTTGGAAAGACTTGGCAAGCGGAAAAGCGTTTGACGAAGCGACGTACTAAACGGAAATAATTTAAAAAATTATCGGTTTTTTCGTTCAAATGCTTGACGGAAATCGAAAAATGTGTTAGTATAATACAAAACCGAATACAAACCGATGAATAAGAGTAGTAATCGTAGCCGAAACGGCGCAGAGAGTTGCAGGCGGTGGAATTGCAATACGGTAGATACGACGAATGGACTTATGAGGGCGAACGAACGCGCGTTATACGCACAAAAACGCGTCAGTAGCAATCGACGGGTATCGCGCCCGTAAAAGAGCGAAGCGTATGTTTGTACGCGTTTATAACGGCTATTTCGCCGTATTTGGGTGGCATAACGATATCATCGTCCCGAAGAGCAAAACGAACGCTCTTCGGGTTTTTTATCAAAAACGTTTAACAAAGGAGACGACGTATGCAAAAAGAAATCCCTTATAAAATTTATTTGGAAGAGAGTGAACTCCCCAAACAATGGATGAATTTACGCGCGTTTATGAAAAACAAACCCGCGCCGCTGTTAAATCCCCAAACGCAACAACCTATGACGCAAGCGGAACTTTCGCAAATCTTTTGCGAAAAACTTGCTCAGCAGGAAATAGACGATACTACTCCCTATTTTGATATTCCCGAAGAAGTAATAGGCTTTTATAAAATGTACCGCCCCGCACCCCTTGTGCGTGCGTACTGCTTGGAAAAAGCGTTAGATACTCCGGCACATATTTATTATAAATTTGAAGGGAATAATACAAGCGGTTCGCATAAGCTCAACTCGGCAGTGGCACAAGCGTATTACGCCAAAGAACAAGGCTTAAAGGGCGTAACCACCGAAACGGGCGCAGGGCAATGGGGTACGGCGCTTTCTATGGCGTGTTCGTATTTCGGGCTCGATTGTCAGGTGTATATGGTAAAATGCTCGTACGAACAAAAACCCTTCCGCAGAGAAGTAATGCGTACCTACGGCGCAAAGGTTACTCCGTCCCCTTCTACAACCACCGAAGTGGGTAGAAAAATTTTACAAGAATTCCCCGGCACGAACGGTTCGCTTGGTTGCGCCATTTCCGAAGCGGTAGAAACGGCGTCGAAATTAGACGGATACCGTTATGCACTGGGCAGCGTTTTAAACCAAGTATTGTTGCATCAATCGGTTATCGGTTTGGAAACGAAAGCCGCACTCGATAAATACGGTGTGCAAGCGGATATCGTTATCGGCTGCGCGGGCGGCGGTTCAAACCTTGGCGGTTTAATTACTCCGTTTATGGCGGAAAAATTGCAGGGCAAAGCCGATTATCAGTTTATCGCCGTCGAACCTGCTTCCTGCCCGTCGCTCACGCGCGGTAAATATGCGTACGATTATTGCGATACGGGCAAAGTATGCCCCCTGTCCAAAATGTATACGCTCGGTTGCGGATTTATTCCTGCTCCGTCGCACGCAGGCGGACTGCGCTATCACGGTATGACAAGTACTCTTTCCCAACTCTACGACGACGGATTTATGGAAGCGCGTAGCGTAAAACAAACGGAAGTATTTGAAGCGGCGGAATATTTCGCGCGCGTGGAAGGCATTTTGCCCGCGCCCGAATCGGCGCACGCTATCCGCGTAGCCATTGACGAAGCGAAAAAATGCAAGCAAACGGGCGAGCAAAAGAATATCGTGTTCGGCTTGACGGGTACGGGATATTTCGATATGATGAGTTATGAAAAATTCCACGACGGAAAAATGACCGATTATATCCCTACGGACGAAGAAATCGCTAAAGGTCTTGCAGGCTTACCCGCCTTGAAATAATAGGAAACAGATAGGGGAAAACACTTGCGTTTCACCGCAAGTGTTTTTTTGTTTGCCCATTTACCGCAAGTGCGGTTATCCGCATATTTTTTATGCCATAAGACAGCCTTGTCCCCTACCGATACGCCTTATTTTCGCAGTCGAATTTTGTCGGCGCGTTTTGTTTTTTGTCGATTTTGGGAATATGCGGCACTCCGCATTTGCCCGTTGCCGCAAGCGTGAAAATCCCCCATTTTTCGATAAGAAAATTTTGTCGTATGCAAAAACGGGCATTTGTTAAAGGCTAAGAAACGTTTCCTACTTTTTCGCATTTACTTCACTTTCTTCCTTTTCTTCAAACATAATTTGTCGAAGAATTACAATCTCGTTAAGTATATCGTTCAATTTATTTTTCGCTACTTTTTCACGCAAAATGCGCTTAGCGTAATTACTTCTCCAAAATTCACATTGTTGGTGCTTATTAACCGTTTCGTTACACTTGCGGCATAAACCATAATCCAACTTGTCAAATTGACACAGTTCTTTTGTATAATATGCTTTATAATTTCCGCAATTCCAACACGCCTTATTTTTCCTTTCCATTTTTTTCTCCTGAGTACTTATCGAATAAATTATAACACTAATTTTAGTGTATGTCAAGTAAAAACACGCAACTTAGTGTAAAATAGAAATATGAAAACATTTGGTGAAAATTTAAAATATTTTAGAAAATTAAATAAGATTAGTCAAGCAGATTTCGCTAATAGGATAAACACCACGCAACAACGGGTAAGTGAATGGGAATGCGATAAGGTTGAGCCTTCTTTATATAATATAATAAAAATTTTAACAGTATTTAGGCTTACTTTTGAAGAATTAACGGAAGGCATTGAAATAAATTAAAAATTAAGTTTACTATTAAACTCTCTCCATGCAAATTTTACAAAATACGGATATACCAAAAAAAGAAAGGGCTACTTGCCCTTTCTTTTTTTGGTGGTGGAGCTAAGGGGAGTCGAACCCCTGACCTTTTGAATGCCATTCAAACGCGCTACCAACTGCGCTATAACCCCAAGTGCTTTTTTATTATATCGTAAAATTCGTTTCGCCGTCAACAATTTTTACATAGTTTTTATAAAAATTTCGTTTGAAAAGGCTAACACCCCTAAAAAACCGATTGACTTTTATCATACACGGTGCTATAATAAGCATAGTCGTTTTGGAGGCATAGTCTCAGTTGGTTAGAGCGCTCGCTTCACATGCGAGAGGTCGTAGGTTCAAGTCCTACTGTCTCCACCACCAAACTTCTCGGAAAGATATCCCGAGAAGTTTATTTTTTATTGACATTTTATATAAACGGTGTTAAAATAGTCATATAATACTATGACAGGTGGAAACAAATATGAAACCGAACGTAAAAATTAAAACCGCTCAAGAAATGGGCTTATCCAACGAAGTTGCCGTATTTGAAGACGGCTTACGCACAGGACCGCAATCGGGCAACTACGAATGGTGGTATACCGATTGTAAATTCCCCGATGGCAGCAGTCTTGTTATCATCTTTTTTTCTAAACCCGTAACGTCGATGGCAAATACATTCCAGCCGTATGTTTCTTTCGATTTTCTCTCCCCCACACACGAACATATTCATACCGAATTTAAGTGCGACGATTATTCCCTTTCCAAAGAACGTTGCGACGTTCGCATCGGGGATTGTTACATTAAAGGCGATTTAAAGCACTACGATATTTATTTCAAAAACGACGTTGTAGAAGCGAAAGTAACGCTGGACGGCAGCGTTCCGTCTTGGCGACCCTATTCTGGACATTTATACTTTAACGAAAAGGAATATTTTGCGTGGTTACCAGCCATTCCCGAAGGCGTTGTAAAAGCCGAATTTAAAACCGCAAACGAATCGTTTACCTTGGAAGGTACGGGTTATCACGACCATAACTGGGGAAACAAGCTGATGATTTTCCTTATGAACGACTGGTACTGGGGCAGAGCGAAAATAGGCGATTACGTAGTGGTTTCGGCGTACATTTACGCCAACAAAAAATGCAAACACGCGCCCACTCCCGTGTTTATGCTTGCGAAAAACGGAAAAATTATCGCGGACGACGCGTACCGCTGCCTTTCTTACGAAGAAAAAGATTTTGTAAAAGATTCTTACACCAAACGCCACGTAGCGAAAACTATCGTTTACGATTATAAAGACGATACCAGCGGCGAACGCTATCGCATTACCTATCAAAAAGGAACGGAAGAAGTAGAACGAAAAATTATGCGCGATATCATCGGTAAACCACTTGCGGCTATCTTTTATCTTTTGGGTTTCCGCGGTTCGTACCACCGTATGGGCGGCGTTGCTTTGGTGGAGCATTTCGTTGGCGACGAGCTTGTTGAAAGAGTAGAATCTCCTGCGATGTGGGAACAAATGTGTTTTGGCAAAGACAGAATTCAATAATTTTGACATAAAAAGCGGCTCGCCGTGTGGGCGTGCTTCTTTTTTATTGCTCTTTTACAGAAAACA
>JAZQLI010000012.1:0-3887 GCA_045542595.1 Candidatus Scatosoma sp.
CCGTATGCCTTTTTTGTTATAAAAATATTCCCGAATAAATCCAAGAAACAAAGGAATTATTCGGGAATATACTTTTGGTGGACGCGAGAGGGCTCGAACCTCCGACCTCTACCATGTCAAGGTAGCGCTCTAACCAACTGAGCTACGCCTCCGTTTCTTTATGTTGCTATTATAACAAATAATATATATACCGTCAAGCAAAAAAGCCCCAAAATGGAGCTTTTTTACAATGAAAATATTTTTTTGATTTATCTATTTGCCGCGCTTTCTTTTACGGAAAATACACGGTAAAACGCACTGAAAATCAACATATTGGCTAAATAGATAACGGGAATGAGTACATAAGAAAGAAGCTGAGCAGGATTAGAAATTTCCGCTTTAAAAAATACCGCTATCATTGTTACAATTATTACGCCGATAACAAACACCACTGAAGTAGTCAAAATATACGAAGCGTGTTTTTTTCTTCTAACGCGCGGTTTATAGCCCATAGCGTACAAAATCGCGCAAATGATAAACGCTATAAAGCCAACGGCAAACCCGATAACGGGGTATACGTACGAAACGCCGAGATAATCCTTTAAGAAAAATACTAAAAGACTTTCAAAAGCAATAATGCAAAATACGATAAATGCCGATTTAAAGAGCGTTAACCCCATATTATACGTTCCACGCGTTGCCGCGGCGATTGCCGTTTCATTGCTCCGTTCGGACTTGATAGGGGAAGAATAACGCATATTACCGGCAGTTTGCAATTTAATACCTTCCGATTGCGCTCGTTGTTGTAAATCGGCGTAATCAACGCCATAAGCAAGCGATTGCGGTTGCGGTTGCGAAGCGTATGCATTTTGCATAGGGGGAGTATACCCATAATCGTATCGCGGTGCGTTGGCATACGTTGCGGCGGCGTATTGACGGGATTGAAATTCGCGATACGCGCTATTTAAAGCGTTTTCACGGTTGTTTAATTCCAGCTCCTTTTCTTGCAGTTCGCCATATTTTCTTTGTAATTCTTCACGGTTATCCGCTTCCGCTTTTTGAGTATCGGCACGGTATTTCTCTAAATCCGCTTTCTCGCGTTCAAACGCCGCTTTTTGCGTCAGGAATTCTTCCTTTTCCGCTTCAAATGCGCGGCGCTGTTCTTCGTAAAGGAGCTGTTCGTTTTTAAGCGCGGCGCGTTCGTTCTCCATTTTTTCAAGATTTTCATTAAACGCTTTTACCTGTGCGTTGTACGAACTTAATTTATCCGCATATTCAAATTGTTGTGCCGCCAACGCATTTTTGCGAGTGATTAAATCGAGCTGTTGTTGATTATATAACGACTGTCGTTGAGAAAGCTCTTTTTGTTGATTTTGTAAAACGAGCAAATCTTCTTGCAACTTTTGGTTGGCGTGTATAAGTTCGTCTTCACGGTTTTGAATATCCGCTAATTTCCGTTCAATTTCTTCGGTGGAAGCATTCGTTTGCGATTGTTTGTCGTTCACGTATTTACGCTGTTCTTCCAACGAATATTCGCGTTGGGTAACTTCATATGTCTTTTTATCAATTTCCGCACGTTGTACTTGTAACGTATCGCGCAGTTCATCAAGTTCTGCTTTTGTCTTTTGCAACTCCGCTTTGGTGGATTCCAACGCTTCGTTGTCCGCGCGAAGCGTATCGCGTTCTACTTCTAAGGTTTGCAGTTGGTTTTGAAGTTCTTGCCGTTCTTGTTCTAATGCAGCACGCTGTAAATCAAGAGTGGATTTTTCCGCTTCTACATTAGAAAGGGATTGTAAAGCGGCTTCTTTTTCGCTTAATTCTTGCGCTAAAGACATCAGCTTGTCTTTTTGTGCGTCTAATTGCGTTTGTTGCGAACGAATTTCCAAATCACGCTTATAAAATTCGGCAGATTTATTTTCATTATCCGTCTTTAAAAACGAAATAGTGTTTTCTTGCGTGGCAATGGCGGCGTTGAGTGCCGTAATTACCGATTTTTTATCGTTTAATTCATTTTGTAAGGTAACGATTTCATGCTTAGCCGATTGCAATTCTTCGCTGTTATTTGCTTGTAAAGCAAGTGTTTTCGATTGTTCTTCTAATGCTTCGTTTTGTTTTTTCAGGGCAAGAAGTTGTTCTTCCTGTTCGTCAAACGCCGCTTTTTGAGCCGTTAAAAGGGATTGCAATTCTTTAATTTCCGCGTTTTGGTTTTCAAGTTCGGTTTTTGCTTCTTGAATTTCCCGTTCCTTTTTGGAAAGCTCTAATTCTTTAGCGTCGATAACGCCTTGTTGCAGGGCAAGTGCTTCTTCCTTTTGGGCGAGCTCTGCCGCTTGGGCTTCTATTTTATCTTTCCATTCTTTTACGTCCGATTTTTGCGTGGAAAGCGAAGAACTTTGCGTTTGCAAAAGCGCGCGTTCCCGTTGTAATTCGTTCTTTAATGCGTTTAACGCTTTCCGTTCGTCTTCCAGTGCCGTTTCTCTTGCGGCTAAGGAAGATTTCAACTCGGTCAATTCCTTTTGTTTCTCTGTGATAAACGAAAAATCGTAATGCGCTTCTCCGTCGGAAATAAGGCTGTCGATAATCGTTCGGGAATATTCCCATTCGGATAAATTCTTTTCCGTTACCCGTTTGCCTTCTTCGGTAAGGGAGAAGTATTTTCTTCTACCGCCGTTAGAAAATTCTCCGAAATACGATTCGACGTATTTAAGCGATTCTAAACGTTTCAGCGCACTGTAAAGGGTGGGCTGTTTTAACGTGTACAGTCCGCCGCTTTTTTTCTCTATTTCATTGATAATATCGTAACCGTATTTGTCGCCGTCGTATAAGCTGCGTAAAATAATAGTATTGATATGTCCGCGGATTAAATCGGCGCTGATACCAACGCTTTGTTCTTCGCCACCTGTAATAGCGTTTTCATATTCTAACGTGTTTTCCGTTGTATCCATACGTTTCTCCTTTATTTTAAAAGGTGTTATGTCTGGCAAAGTATTACTATGTCAAACATACTTAGGGGTAGTTTTACTTTACGTAAAGTATTATATCATAAATAATATAAATTGTCAATGTCTTTATAGTAAAATAACGGCAAATCGTTGCTGATTTCTATCTATTTTCTCCTTTTTTTATCGCTTGCGCTGCCGTGGACGGTGTTTTAATTGACTTTTAAAAAAGAAAACGATATAATATATATTGCTATGAATAAATATCAACATATCAAACAATTTCAAGTAAAGTACTGTGAAGCGGATTTTAAGGACGAATTAAAGGTTTCTACAGCACTTTCATATATGGAAGAAGTGGCTTGTTCCAGCGCGGACGAGCTGGGTTTCGGTTACGCTTACGTAAAACCGAAAGGATACGCCTTTATGGTTTCGGGTATTTATTGCGAGTTTAAAAAACCTATCCGTTTAGGGGATATTATTCGGGTAAAAACTTGGCCTACACCGCCTACGTTCGTCATTTTCGGTAGGGAATATCAAATGTGCGACGAAAGGGATGAAATTCTTTTAAACGCGTCGTCGCGTTGGTGTTTAATCGATATGCGAACGGGGAAAGTTTTGCAGTCGAAATATATTGACAATCAAGATTATTCTACGTATAATACGGATAAGGTTGTAGACGTGGAAAGTTGGAAAATTCCTACCTTTAACCCGTGCGAGGGAGTTTTGAAGTTTACGATGACGGTTGCAAATTCGGAATACGACCATAATATGCACGTGAATAATACTCGCTATGCCGATTATTGCTTTAATTGTTTTTCTATTGCAGAACTTGCCACAAGTAAATTGAAACAGTTTTCTATTTCTTACGTAAAACAATGCAAAGAAGGTGAAAACTTGAAATTTTATCGTAAGAAACAAGAAGACGGTAGTTATTTGATTCACGGTTTCAATGGGTTAGGGGAAATAGTA
>JAZQLI010000013.1:0-20423 GCA_045542595.1 Candidatus Scatosoma sp.
TATCCTCCGATTGTGTATTTGATTTTTGACTGGCGGGTCATACTTTCATTATACACAATCGGAGTTTTTATTTCAATACTCATCGGTAAACCTCTATCGAACCACGCGACTATCGCGTGGTTTTTCTTTATATCAAAAAAATCGGTTTCCGCACAGGAAGCCGATTTTACTTTACTCCTTTTCGGGCATCCGCACCCGTGAAACGGAAATAATTATAAGGAGGAAAAACATATGAGTTATGAATTAGACCGTTGGGATTATCACGCCTATCAAATGAAAGTGGATAGAGCAAGAGACAAGCACGCGACGATATCCGAGTTTGGACTGAATACACAAGAAATTGCAAAGCACGAAGAATATCTCGAGCGAAATAAGGACAACGTTGCACAAACGTTCGTACCGAAAACAATGTCTTTTATGGATACGTGGCAATACATAGTAAATAACAACTTCTCCATTTATAATAATCGCGGTAAAAACAAGATTATGTGCTGTTTGCAGTTCGGCGGTAATTTAGAATTCTTTGAAGGCTTTCCAAATGAAAAAGCGATTGACGCCTATTTTCAAGAATGCTATCAATTCGCGCTTGATTTAGTAGGTTATAGACAAACGGATAGAAATATCGTATGTGCGTACGTTATCTATGAGGGTAATCGTCGTAATCTTTGGGTTTGGTTTGTTCCACTCACCAACAAATGGCGTATCCGCTATTATGTGGAAGACCCGTCTCAGCCAGGAAAGAAAGCGTTGCTTCGCGACGAATTCGGCGAGCCTAAGTACGGCATAAAAGAAAACGAGTATTCTCCCCTACTTTCGCGTTCGGAATTTTGGGCGCAGCACGGCGGACTTGTTTCGTTCTCTTGGTTACAAGAATCGTTTTGGCAAAAGGTTTCTAAAAAGTATGGTGCTAAACGCGGCGAAAGTTCTTCGTACTTTTATAATACCTGTGATGAACAAGCAACGCGTTATCGTAGACACGAAGGCGACGATATTGACCATGATAACGACGATAAGCACTCGTATTTTGACGACTGTCCATAGTAAAACTTTCGCCCTAGTCAATACAATACAACTGAATCCATTCGCTATCACGGGGAAAACCGTGTAGACGAAAATACTACAAGGAGAGATTTTGTGGTTTATGGAGAGAGAACATTGTATCCATCAGGAAAGAGAACATTGTATCCGCACAAATATAAAATTAAGGAGATTTGAATTATAAGCAATTACAAAAACTAAACGAAATTATTGAAACTTTTAAAGCAAACCCTAACTCGGATGAGAACATTCAATTTGTTTTAGATTTAGCGGACAAATCCGTTAACATTGAAATGTTGGAATCGCTTATTTCGAGCAAGACAAAGAAATCCACCAAAAAACATAAGGAAGTAAAAATTCGAGAAGGTGGCATTTTGAAATTCACCAAAAAGGAGATTCAACAAATGCCATCAACCTACAAAAACATATTTGCTTGCGAAGATAAAATTATTACTTACCGTTTTCATAACGGCGTATACGAAGCAAGATACCGCCGAGACGGATTTAATATCGAAGTATCAGCCAAGCAAATCGAAACGATGAAAAGTAAATTTATTCAATCTTTACACGACTATTCCAACGGATTAAAAACGCGTTCAAAAAGCACGCGCTTAAAACGTCGTTCCGCTCATACGACAACCTTTGCGGAATACGGCGACGAGTGGTTAAAAATTAAAGAGCAAACGACCAAGTCTTCCACTTTCAAGGAATACTCCCGTTTATTCGAACACGATTTATGTCCAAAATTCGGTTCGTTTCGGCTCGCCGAAATTACTCGCGCAATGCTACAAGACTACTTATTTTCTTTCATCAACGAGGGAAAACACAGAACGGCAAAAAAATTAAAATTACAATTAAGTTGTATTTTTGATATGGCGAGCGAAGACTTTGGTTTACCTTCCCCCGTTAAAAAAATCGTTCTCCCCTATCACGAAAGCAAAAAAAGCTCAGCATTCACAAAAGCAGAAGAACGAAAACTTGTTGAGTATTGTATTAAAAAGAACGATACCGCCACTTCGAGCGCTTTGCTCACTTTGCTTTATTTTGGGTTACGGCAAAGTGAATTGCCATCTTTACGGGTAATCGACGGAAAATATCTTGAATGTGAAACAAGCAAGAAGAAAATGGGAAGAAACGTTGTTTTGCGTCGTATCCCTTTTACACCCGTCGCGAAACGCGTCTTGCCTTATATCGACTTTGAGAAAGCGCGAACGACGAACCCTCACTCTATTTCGTCCACAATCAAAAGACTGTTTCCAAATCATCACCCACACGAATTACGGTATACTTTTATCACTCGTTGCAAAGAAGCGGGAGTCAACCCCGAACTCGTTATGCTTTGGGACGGACATTCGTTTGATAAGGACGTTAAAACAAGTGTAGTAGATAGAGGGTATACCGATTATTCGGAAGAATACGTTTTAGCCGAAGCCGAGAAAGTAAATTACACGTTTTAGTCCCCAAACATATAGCGAAAATCCTTATAAATAAAGGCCATTTACTCCCCAAAATTTTTGGAAATTACTCCCCAAATGTTATTTTTTGAATGATTTATCACAAAAAATAATGTTAAAAACGCCAATTTTGTAATAAAAAAATGAGAGATTTTAACACATTTTTGTTAAAATCTCTCAAATTGGCTGGGGATAAGTGATTCGAACACCCGAATGACGGAGTCAGAGTCCGTTGCCTTACCGCTTGGCGAATCCCCAAAAAATATCTTTTACGGCGTTATTTTATCAAACTTTCACGTTTTTGGCAAGCATTTTACACGGACATTATCAATTTTTTTTCTTTTTCGTCAAAAAAAGTGCTATCCCTTCTTTTTTTTCGCTTGCAAACATTTTATTATATAACAAAAAGGAGTTTTTTATGCTACTTTCTTCTATTATCGGCAAGCGTATACTTTCGGATACAACGCCGCGCGGCGTATGTACGGGCGTGGGCATTTCCTTAAAAACGCTTACCGTAAAATATTTACTTTGTTGCAACGACGTGGAAAACGCCAAACAACGCGTGGATTTTGCACTCCCCTTTTCCTGTGTAACGAGCGTGGACGAAGTATGCGTGCACGTAAGTAAAGCGCGTGCCGTTTTTCCGAAAACGTGCGCATACGTATTTTTACAAAAACCCGTTTTCTCTTTTGACGGAGTATATTTTGGCCGACTGCGCGATTTCCGTTTCTCCCTAACTAACGACGGCAGTTTTACTGCCGCTACCCTTTATACCGACACCGGCGAAACGTTTGCCGCAAGCGGTGTATACGCTTTCTCCGATGCCGTTATCTTGAAAAAAGACCGACCGTATCCGCTTGGTCAACGCATACCTGCCCCCATCGTTTCCCATTACGGCGGAAAAAACCAAACGGTGGTTTCCAAAACGGTATTACGCCGCGCGATAGAAAAAAGCGAGTTGATAAAACTCACCCTTTCCCTACCGCCGTTTAACCACACCTTACCTTAAACCGCGTACTTTGCAGCCAACTTCAAAACCGCCGCAAACGTATCGCTCATCAAACGGATTTCTTCAGGGCGCAAGCGTTCCTTTTGCAAACAAAGCCCCAACGTCTTTTCCATATCTTCCGCTTGCAAACGCTCCGTTGCGGAAAGCGGAGCGTTTTTTAACTTGGTCAACAGTTTTCTCGCGTAAGCGAAACGGAATTCTTCCCGTTTTTCCCCATCGCACTCTTGCACCTTAATATCCGTCGGTTCTTGCAAGGCGGTATGCAATCTTGCACGCACGAACGTGTTATCCCTATCGGGCAAAACAAATTGCGCGCGACGGTTTGCTGCTTCCTTTTGTAGGCGTTTCTTCTCCTTTTGCGCTTTTCTTTTTTTATACAAATGAAAAAGTAAATGTGCGCCCATAGCGATTGCCGCCCACAAGCCCCAATTTTGAGCAAAAAACCAACTTTGTATGCCATCTAAAACCGTTTTTACGTTTTGATAAATATCCATAATAAAAAATCTCCTTTGTGGTTATTGCCGCAAAAGAGATTTTTATTGTTACCTTTTTTAAAAATTTTTACTTATTTTGTCGATTTCGTCTTTAAAAGACGTCCACTTGAAATCCGTGATAAATATTGACGATACAACAGCGCACCTTTTCAAGCGGCAACCCTAATATTTTCGCCGCCGTTTGACGGTACAGCGCAAGCTGCGGTAGATACGTTTCTTTTAACTTCTCCCCGTCTTTTACCGAATATTTATAATCGACTACTAAGGCTTCGTCCTGACCAACCGCCAACAAGTCGATAGCGCCCTGAAAAAGCATAGTTTCCTTACCGTCCGTAAGCGCGGCGTATTGCGAGTTATATTTCGCATACGTATCTTTTACAGGCAACGAAACCAAAAAACGCTGTTCTTTATACAACGTTTTATCTTTCAAGCGATAAAACACGTCGTTTCGTAAAATTTCCATACATTTTTCTTTAGAAAGCAACGAAACGTCCGTTACGTTTTCCCGTTGCAACCGTTCTAGCGTATTTTCTACCATTTTTTCAAGACGATTTTCGTCTATACGCACCCCGTTTTCCACGAGTAATGAAAAATCGGTATACTCTAAAAACGCGTGATAGGCAACGCCCCGTTCTTTCCCCGTCGCGCCCGTACTTTCATACTCTTTTTCTTCCGTTTCGTCGTCGGGGGTAAGCTCCAACGCAATTTGCGGCTGATACGTAGGTGTAAAATCGGTATCCATCAACTGCGTTGCCGAGCTTTTGACGGGTAAATTTTCATATCCCTTATGCGAATATTGCCATAAAAACGCATCCATAATTTGCCTTGCCAACGTTTCGTCGGGACGGAATACAAGCGCCGTGCGTTCCTGTTTGGGTACGTCGAAAATATCGTCGTATACCACGTACGATTGCCACACCGAAAAATCGGTAAAATCGGCAAACGATTTCGCGTACTTCACGTCGGGAAACGCACTCGGTTTTTTGAAGAGTAAATGCAACGTATCTTTTGCGCGAGTAAGCGCAACGTAATACAAATTGAGTTCATCCGCAACCGAATTTTCCACTTGTTTTTGTTCGTGCAGACGTCGTAAAAGCGTTTCACGGCGCGTCATATTTTCACTGTTGAACGCGCGCGGCGCTAAACCGTACGTTTCTTCTATCATAGCTTCGTCTTTATCCGCGCCTTTAAACGCCGCGTTTAAATCGTCCAAGATAACAATAGGATATTCTAACCCTTTCGACGAGTGCATAGTAAGCACTTTAACCGAATCTTCCCCCGCGTTTTCGTTAAAGGGAATTTTATAATCTAAATTGCGTAGTCTTTGTAAAAACGCGTGAACGGAAAGCGGTTCTTCCACCGACGTTTCTTCGATAAAACGGTGTATACGCTTTAAACACGCCGCGCCGTTATCCTTGGATAACAGCCGCGCTTCCATACGCGTTTCCGTAATAATTTTTGTCAATAACTCCCCTGCGGAAAGTACGCCCGAAAGGGTACGCGCTTCTTCCAAAGCGGTATAAAATTTCCGTAATTTATGCGCCGTAACGTCGCCCATTTCAGCCGCATAACGCTTGCAGGCATTACGGAAAAATTTCTCTTCCCTGTACGCCAAGCGGATATCCGCCAAATCGTCCAACGTACAATTTCCCATAGTCGATAGCAAGGCACTGCAAAGCGGTACGTCTTGCGCGGCGTTATCGATAAGCGATAAAATGTCTATGAGTGTTTTTATTTCCGAATAATCGCATACGTTGACGGACGAAACGGAGCTTACGGGTATCCCTTCCGCGGCGAGTGCCGCCACCGTTTTGGCTATTTGACCTTGCTTTTTTCTGGATAAAATAGCGATATCGCAATAGCGTACGGGTTGTTCTTCACCCGTATCCGCGTTAAACCATTTTCCTGCGCGTTCCTTTTCGATAATATGCTTAATTACCTTTGCCGAAGCGCGTTCTTCCCGTTCGTATTTATCGGCGTTTGCCATTACCGAATACACGCCGCGCAAAGCCGTCGCTTTTTTCTCTTCTTCGGGCAAGAAATGAATTTGCACCTTTCCGCTATTCAACGCATACCTGCCCCCACGTTCCATATACGAATCCACTGCGTAATGCACGTTGCAAGTTTGCGGCGTCATCGCCAAAGAAAACTGTGCGTTTACTGCGTCGAGTACCGCATCGGAACTACGGAAATTGCGTTTCATTACCAAATTGTTATTGCCACTGTTTTCAAATTCTTTTTGCTTTTCCACAAAGAATTTCGATTTACTGCCACGGAACCCGTAAATAGACTGCTTCACGTCCCCTACCAAAAACAAATTTTCGCCGCCGATACGCGATATAATGGCTTCTTGCACGGGGTTTACGTCTTGATATTCGTCCACGAATACGTAACGGTATTTTTCCCGTACTTCTTTCGCCGTTTCTTCGTCCTGTAAAAGCGCAAGCGTTTTGTGTTCCAAATCGTTATAATCCAGCGCGCCGCGTTCGGCTTTTATCGCGGAAAATTTCTCGTCGAATTTTAACAGACTATCGGCAAGCGCCGTCGCCGTTTGCGCCGACAATAAAAAGTTTTGTTTTTCTTCTTCTCTCGCTTGGGTGGGGAAAAGCTCGTCGTCGTATATTTCCACAATTTTCGATTTTAACGCGGAAAGCCGTTGCAAATGTGCGCGCTTTTCTTCCCCGTCCTTTTTACTGCCGCGCACAATGGCAAATTTTTCCTTTCTTAAAGCGCACGCGGAAAAATAATCAGGCGAAGACAATACGTTTTGTAACATTTGCAAAAGCTGCTCGCAAACGGACAACGCCGCCGCGTGCCCTTCCTTTTCGAAATAATAACGTTCTTCGTCCACAAACTCCGCATAATACGCACACTTGCGTTTTAACGCGTTAAATAAGTCTTGACACACGCTTTCAAACGTGTTCTCGTCGTATTTGCCCGATTGCATCAAATACGCTCGATAGTCCGCGCGGTTACGGAGTGCTTTATACGCCGAAAGTAAAATTTCGCGCAACGTATTATCACTCTTTTTCCGCCAATAAATGGAGAGTAGATGTAAAAACTTTTCATCCTTTTCTTCGTAACCTTCTTCAAACAACTCGTCCAAAGCCGCGTTTTTCAATGCCGTGCCTTCGGCGTCTTCGTCGTTGATTACTCGAAAGGCGTTATCCACGCCCGCCGCGTAAAAATGCGTACGCAAAAGTTTTGCACAAAAGGAATGAATGGTGGAAATATCCGCCGATTGCACGCTATCCAGTTGTTTTTTAAGCGCCGCGCGACGGGTTTCGTCCGTTTCTTCCATATTGATTTCTTTAATGAGTGCTTTACGTAATTTTTCTTTCATTTGCGAAGAGGCTTTTTTGGTAAAGGTTACAGCCAAAACTTCGCCAACGTCGCCGCCGCCCGCTATAAAACGGATAATTTTTTCTATCATTACCGTCGTTTTACCGCTGCCTGCGGACGCGGAAACAATCGTTTTTCCCTGCGCTTGTATTGCCGCGCGCTGCTCGGCTGTAAACGTATCGGAGCGAACGTTTGTATTATTTTCTTTCGTCATAATTTCATTTCTCCCCTTCCCGTTTTTTTCTTGCAATTTCCGCAATCGTCGGTGGGTCGATAGCGTTTTCGCTGCGCGGTAAAACCACTTCTTTTTTAAAGCCGCACATACCGCCGTATTTACAATAATCGCAACTGTTTCCATACGGCGTAGGTGCGACGTACCCTTGCTTTAATTCCTTAACGCCCTGCCGCGCTACGTGCAGCGAATAGTCGATAAAATCTCGAAAAACGCTTTCATCCATTACTCGTTTACTTCGCGATTTATCGCTGAGCGAAGCAGGGAAAAACGTACTCGTTTCCCCTTCGGTAAGGGTGGTATCACCGCAAAGCACGGCTTCCTTGTCCCCGTTTAAAAATCCTTTCATCTGAAATTTGTTTTCGCTATCTTCGGTGTAATGCACGGACGCGGGGAAATAGAATACCCCTGCCGGTACGCGCTCGCCTTGTAAGGCAGACATATACAGCTGCATTTGTAACTTCCTGCCCGTGTAATACGACGTGGCCGAATCGTCAATAGCGCCCGTTTTATAATCGATTACGCGCACGTATTTTTCCGTACCGTCTACGCGGTCCACTTTCCCGTGGAAAAACTCGGCGGAAACGGATTTTTCGGTATGTTCTACAATAAAATTAGAACGTTTAATTTGACGGAACGCCGCCACCGCCACGTCCGCGCCTTCCTTTAACAGTTTTTCGGAAAATACTTCGCCCGAAGCGGTATCCGATTGCGACGCATATACCGGTTTTTGCAAAATTAGCTTGCCTTGTTCTATTGCGAATGTGCGCATCTCTTCTTCCGTTTGTATTTGCGCGCTTTGTTGGGTGGTAATTTCCAACAGTTCGTGAATAAAATTACCCGTATCCACAGCTAAAACCGCCGTTTCTTCCCGTTCCTTGAGTTTTAACCCACGCTCGGCAAAATTGCGGAAAGGACAAGCAAAATACCCTTCCAGCGCCGTAGGGGATATTTTCCCGTCGCGGAAAAAGAGTTCTTCTCCGCGTTCAACGCATACCTGCCCCCTGTCTTCTTGTAAATAATCGTCCTTTTCCCGTACGCTCAATTTATCCAAAGCGGTATATAGAGAAGAATATTCTCTACGCGTATCTTCCTGGCGGCGTTCGTATTCGTTTTTCTTTTCCAACAGTTGCCTGATTGCCGGCGCAGGCGCGGCGCAGCGATAAATAAATTCTTCATTTTGCAACGTTTTTCTACGCGGCAACACGCCGCCCGTCGGCGATTCGAATACTCCGTCAATATAACGGAACACGTCGCTGACCGACGGTTCGCTGCCGTCCGCCAACAATGGATAGGACAGGTGCAGTTCGGATATAAACGTACATAAATTTAAGCTTACGCATTCACGCGAGCGGAGATTGACTTCCGCAACGGTGGGTTCTATCAATGTCTTTACCTGTGCAAGCTTGGCAATTTCTTTATCCGAAATAATAGCGGTATCGCTAGCCGAAGCAGGTACGTCTTCCGTCATACCCACAGCGAACAATACGCCCACCTTTTCAATACGGCTTTCGGTAATATCCCCTATAAAAACAGCGTCCGCTTTTAACGGAATCAACGAAATTTCCGTAGCTTTCAATCCGTCTTCTAACATAGTGGCAAATTCTTTTACCGTCATTTCACGGGCGGCAGTTAGTAATTCCGCCTCGTCGAGCACGTGCTCAAGCGCGCCGTAAATTTGTGCAAGATACCCCTTTTGCGATACGTCGATAATACGCTCTTCCAAGTCTTCCAAGCGGTTTTGTACGTCAAAATCGCGCAAAATTTCCCGTACCGCGGCACAGTATTCTCTACCATACCCACGCGTCTTTATATTTTTCGTTGCCAAAAGCAAACGCCCACGCGCTTCTTCCAACGCGGCAACGTCGAACGTTTGTGTAACCGCTTCGCTCTGCTTAATTTCCCGTTTCGCGCCCCCACGGTAGTTTGCAAATTTCAAAAGGTAATTACGGTATTCGTCGCTCTCCCCAAAAAATGTATTATGCGTAAGCGCTTGCACGGAAACAGGCGAATATTTTTCGGCAACCACGCGGAAACAATCGAGTAAAAACACCGCCAACGGATGTCGTTTCAACGATTTTTTTTCGTCTACAAAATAGGGAATGTTATATTCCCCAAACGCTCGTTTGAGCGCCAACGAATATGCGGCGACGTTGGCGGTAAGCACTGCGAAATCGCGATAATGCAACGAAGCGTCGTTTGCCATTGCACGGCGAATTTGTACCGCTACGTATTCCGCTTCGCCCGTTTTGTCTTCCGCTTCAAATATACGGATAGCGTTTGTGCGGACGCGCGCGTTTTTATTGCGTTGGGGATTAAACAAGCCCTTTCGCAAAGCTTCCGCTTCGCCGTCAAGCGGTATACCGCGTTGTAAAATATCCCCGTTGCCGTACTCTTTGCAAACGCGCAAAAACGTCTGCGTAGCACGGTTGGTATAAATATCTTCCTTGCCGCCGCAAAAGATACCGTATACCCGTTTTGCCGATTCAACGGCGGCGCGTATCGTCTGCGCCGCTTGCACGGTAAAAGACGTATAGCCAAGGAAAAATACGTTGACGCCCGACAGCGTCGTATCGCGGCGAATTGCCGCAGGTAACAACGAAAGATAGCGGCTTTCGTCCATAAATCCGCGTTCGTTTAAAAACGTATCGTAGCCGTCGGAAATCTCCGCCAAATCGTTAATTTTGCGCTTTAACACGTCGTCGGGCAAAAGAGTCGCACTCTCGCGAAGCACTTCGCCGTCTACTTCGGATGCGGCAAACTGCGCCAACGTTTCATAAATACATTTTGCGTTGTTTGCAGCGCCTGTGTTTGCTTTAAAGCATTGCAGCTTCCCGTCGCGCCAAAGTTCCGACATAACGCTTGCAACCGCCATTACCGAACCTTGTTTGCTTATCGTTTTTTTCGGTGCGTTTAAAAAACGCGCAAACGTGGATACAGAGCTTAAAAACGTACCGCCTAAAGCGTTGACTAACGCGCGTTCGGCTATCAAAGTCAATCTATCTTCGCAAAAGATAAGGTTACGTTCGCCCTTGCGTTCGTTCTCCGTTACTTGTTTTATCAATTCTTCCATACATTCGGAAAGCGTATACGCAGTGATAACGGTGTACATTTTCTCGCTCCTTTTACTAGATTTGTTTCTTACGATACTATTATAACATACTTTAGTGGAAAATTTCAGTTTTTTTTCACAATATTTTTCATTAAATCTCAAATTTGTTTTTACAAATGTAAAAGAATGTGCTATAATAATACGGAAAGAGTTATTTTTTATTATAAAGGTAATAGTATTATGCAACGAAAAATCGGTAAATTTATATCCGCTATCCTTGCCGTAGTCCTTTGCGGCACGGCGTTCGCTTCTTGTAATCAAGACAACAGCGTAACGTTTTCTCCCCTTTGGCACGAATATGCCGCCACCGCACAACACGGTAAAACGGAAAAACTTACCTACGCCGTTTCCTTTGAACAGGGCTCGGGTTTGGGATTTAACTATTCGGTAGACTATCAAAACGGGGCTTATACCACTACGCTCACTTCGTACGCCGACGAGGACGGTTCTTTACTCTATAGATACGAAACGCAGCTTACCATTACCGTCGTTTACACTTGTAACGGTCAATCGTCCGAACCGTTTACCGATAGCGTAACTTCTTGGGTGGAATTTGAAAGCGCGGAAAAGGGCTTAAATCCCCTTAAAATGCATAAGGAAGTAAAAAGTCATTCCCCTGTGAGCACCACGGCAACCACGCTAACCGACAGCTACGTCTATTACGAAACAACGACGGATATCGACTATACAAACGGTACTGCTACCGACGTTACCGTACGCCCCGACGCACAGGAGAATAAAACGACTACGCGTAATTTGACGGTAAAAAAGCAGGATAAATACACTTGTCTTGACAACGAGCAGTTGCTGGTAGCCATTCGCGGTATCAATCCTGAAAACAACGGCGCGCCTGCTTTTTCCGTATATACGCCTTATACGGACGCCGCGCAAATTATTAAGGCACAATTCAGTTCGAAAGTATCCCAAAAGATAGCAAATCTTACAGTGAACGGCACAAAGGTGGAAAAGGAAATTTCCTATTATCCCGTAAGCTTGTCTATTGACGCAAAAAATTCGGGTATGACGCAAACATTGCACGTTGCTGCAAAAGTAACGTCGGGCGCTAACACGTATAGAAACGTTGTATTGCGTTATGAAGTTCCCCTTTCGTTAAATTTGGGTACGTTGACGTATTCTTTAACCGAAGCAGTATTTATGTAAGGGTATAGCCGCCGCGGTATTGTTGCGCGGCGGCTGTTTTTTACAAAAATGAAATAATAGAAAATACTTGTATTTAACGGCGAAAAAGAATTGACTTTTGCTTTCCGTTTTGCTATAATATATGCGTTTTCAAGAACAAACAAAGAAAAATCGAGGCGTAGCGCAGCTGGTAGCGCGCATGGTTCGGGACCATGAGGTCGTGGGTTCAAATCCCGTCGCCTCGACCAAAAATCCGTGAAAATCAAACGATTTTCACGGATTTTTCTTTGCTTATTTGGAGCGATTTTTAAATTTGAATTTTCTTTGTTTACTGCGTATAAAGTTTTGCGTGATAAAAGCAATAAATAGTTCGTATTTTTCAGCGCAAAAAATACCCCTGTTTTGCAACAAGGGTATCATAAAAAATTATTGAATTTGTACAATTACTAAATGCGCGGAAACAGGACGGACACCGCCTGCTAACGGCGTAATCGTTAAAGCTTCAGCCGTCCCTTCGGGATTGCGAACGGTCAGCACGGAATTTTCAGTAGTGGTTTCTACCAACGCCATGCCGATGATTTGAGACGTGCCTGTCGCGCGTCCTACAACCGTATACGGTAAATCTGCGCCGTTCAAAGTCAAAATCAGCTGACCTGCTTCCGTAACGCTTACTTCAAAGAAAACCTGGTACGTGCCGATAGGACCTAACTGAAACGAATCTGCACCGAGTCTAGTAATATCCGTACCGTTGTTCGGTCCATCTTGGGGAAAGCTAACGTCCGTTCCAGCCGCAACGGTAGCAGCATTATCGGGCGGCATCAAAGCATAAAAATCAGCAAAACTTAAAACTCCGCCTGCTGGACCTTGTTCGCCTTGAATACCTTGGGGACCTGCCGGACCGACTGGACCTGTCTCGCCTTGAATGCCTTGTGGACCTGCTGGGCCGACTGGACCTGTTTCACCTTGGATACCTTGTGGACCTGCCGGACCGACTGGACCTGTCTCGCCTTGAATGCCTTGTGGACCTGCTGGGCCGACTGGACCTGTCTCGCCTTGAATGCCTTGTGGACCTGCTGGGCCGACTGGACCTGTTTCACCTTGGATACCTTGCGGACCTGCCGGGCCAACTGGACCTTTTTCACCTTGGATACCTTGCGGACCTGCCGGGCCAACTGGACCTGTTTCACCTTGGATACCTTGCGGACCTGCCGGGCCAACTGGACCTGCTGGACCGCGAACGCCAGGAGGGCCTTGTCTTCCCTCTGGGCAAACTATACAGGGTTTCCCACAGAAAGGTTGATTTTCGGAGCAACAGCACAGATTGTTATTACAGCAACCATTACAACAATTATCGCAACAATTTTGTCTATTCATAAAAACCTCTTCACTTAAGTTGATATATTTTATAATATGATTTTTACTTAAAAAGAAGTTCTATCTTCACCTTTCCGGCGATTTCTCTTTTCTTTGTTTACTGCGTAGCAAATTTTGCGTAGTGAGCGAAAGAATTTGACTTATTTGAGCAACTATGCTAAACCACCTTTGAAAGAATAAACTCATACATGGGTATATCGTTTTAAAAAATTAAGGTGTGATAACTGCTTACAAAACGTGCAATTGACCACACCTTTGACCATCTATAGACTCGGACTACGTGGAAACAGTGTTTTGGGGAGCACACGAAAGCACCGTTTTCGGACACAAAAGCCCTTAAAATCCCTAAAAATCACCCAAAAAACTTATACAGATGCGTTCGGGACGCTAAGATCGTAGGTTCAAATCTCGTCATACAACCAAAACCCCGAGAATGGATACATCCATTCTCGGGGAGTTATTTTATCTACATTACAATCCCAATAAACGTTTTGCGTTATCGTAAAAGATTTTTTGTTTTTCTTCGGGAGTAATTAAATCATCCAACAACACACCGCCGATATACATACCGGGATTACAAGTGGGATAATCTGAACCGAACAACACTTTCTCCGCGCCAATTTCGTCGATTAGACGGCGCAACATTCCGTGACGGAACATACCGTATCCCGACAAATCAATATAGTAATTTTCGCTCAATTTTGCGCGCGCAATATGGCGCATCAAATCACCGTATTCTCCGGGATGCGCTGCCACAAACAAAGTATCGGGATGACGTTTTACCATCTCGTCCATTTCGTCGTTGCCCATAGAATGTATACTGACTATCATATTATACTGTGTTGCACAGTCTAACAGTTCGTCTAAATTTTTATGCCCGTAGCCGTCGTAATGATGAATATACGGCACAAGCTCCCCTACAATTTTCACCCCTGCCGCGTGCATTTTTTCAATCTCTTTTAACGATTCCGTTTTATAGTCGGGATGAACGTGAAAACCAGGAATATAAAACCCTTGATAATACTTTTGCAAATCAAGTGCCGTTTGGTTGTTTTGTTGTACTCTATCCCAAACGCTTTCGTTTTCTTGTAACAAAGACGTGCTAATTACCGAGCCGCAAATATGCGAAACGCCCAAGTTTTCAAACGTTTTTTTCGTAGTATCCGCCGTCATCGTAAAGCATTCTTTATGATTGCAAATATTGTCTTTACTTTCCAAAAAGGGATGCGTGTGAAAGTCTATAATTTTATATTCCATAATACTCCACCTATTATTTTTTCTATCCTTCCAATGTTTCCAACAAAAAGCTAACGGGACGAAAGCCGTCGTTACAGGAAATCATAGCCGATTTTTCGTTCTTCATCCACCCGTCGTAAAAATTGCCGCCGCCGTTTGCCAGCATTTTTACAAACGCCGACATACTCTCCCAAGCGCTATCGCAGAGCCCGTTCGGTTTACGCCCTTTTTTCGCAATAAAAACCTGTCCCAAACGCATATCGCAAGCGTGCGCGATGGGATTTTCATATTGCGCGATTAAATCGTCATAACGCGCCATTTTCATTACGGTTATTTTGACGTCCTTTTTCATTACTCGTTCGCACTCGCTTGTAGCATAGCAAAATATGTTTCCGCTTCTTCTTCACTCATTAAAAAATCGTTTTCCTTGGCAAGCGCCAATAACTCCGCCGCGCTTTTCACTGCTTTCGCCCTTGCCACCAACTCATCTGTCAACAAAGCCATAACTTTCTCCTTTGTGCCACTTTTGTTTATTATATCAGATAAACAGCTTAAAGTCAACCGTTCCTTACGCGCCAAAAACCTGCCTTACCGCCAAAGTAACGCGCATTTATTTACTCGACAACGATACGGCAATGGCTGCCCTTTCCCGCTTCTTTGGCTTTCTCTACGACGATTTGTTTATCTATCTTATTTTTAAGCTCTTCCACGTGTGAAATAATCCCCACCAAGCGGTTGCCTTCCGTCAAATCCTGCAAGGTAGAAATCGCCAAACGCAAGGTTTCGTTATCCAGCGAGCCAAACCCCTCGTCTACGAACATAGCGTCTAGCCGCACGCCGCCCACCGACGATTGAATTTCATCCGAAAGCCCCAAAGCGAGTGCTAAAGACGCCAAAAACTGCTGTCCGCCCGAAAGCGTATTGACGGGACGGGTGGTAGAATTGTGGTGGTCGAGTATGTCAATATCCAAGCCCACCTGTGCCCGTTTATTTAGCGTATCTATTCGACGGATTAAGTCGTATTGACCGTTTGTCATCTTTTGCAAACGAATACTTGCCCTACGCAAAATCCTATCGAAATAACTGGTTTGAATATACGTTTCAAACGAAAGTTTGTCCCTTTCACGCAAAGCGCCGTTTGCCGTTTCCGAAAGCGTATTCAGCCATTTATACTGTTCTTCTATTTCCTTAGATGCTTCCGAAGTTTTTTCTATGTTTTTAAGACAAATTTTATTATTTTCCAAACGGGAAACCACCCGTTCTTTTTGCGTTTGAAATTCCTGTTTTTGTAAAACCAACGAGTCTCTTTTTTGACGTTCAATCGATAAATCGATTTTACAAACATTTTTGACGACGCGCTCTAAAGTGGAAACTTCGCCTTGTAATTTCACAAGCGCATCCTTCTTTTCGTTGAACGTTTTCTCCGCGGTTTCGAACGCTTTTTTCAACTCTTCCTTGTCCGTTTGCAACGCCTTAATTGCGTTATCCGCTTCCCTTTTGGTAGCATAGCGTAATCCCTTTTGCAAACTTTCCATTTGCGACTGTTTTTGCGCTTTTATCGCACTATCCGTAGCGATTGCCTTTTCGTAAAAAACCACGGCACTGCGAATTTTTTCCAGCCCTTCTTCTTCCATAGGCAGCTGTTTATCTATCCGCATTTTTTCTTGCACTTTTTCCTTCTCCGCTTGCAGGGCTTGTGCAACGTCCGCAATTTTACCTTGCGTTTCCGCAAATTTTTCCCGTACGGTTTGTAGCGTAATTTCCGTAACCCCGTCGATAAGTGCTTGCATTTGTTGGGAAACGGAAGTTTCCAACGCCGTCGTTTTCCCGTTGAGTTCAGCACACTCGGCACTCTTTTCCCTAGCCAAATCTTGCGCGTTTTCCGCTTTTTGCTTCGCCTGTTCAAGTTCCGCCTCGGTAGGCGCTTTTTCCGTCCATTTTGCCAAAACGGGGTGCGTAAGCGAGCCGCAAACAGGGCAGGGCTTGCCCTCTTCCAAACGCGCGGCTAAAATACCTGCTTGTCCGTCAAGAAAACGCTTATTTTGTGCGTTATATTCGTCCACGAGTCGTTTAGCTGTATCGCTAAGCACGGCGTATTCACTCTGTTTTTTAAGAAGCGTTTGCTTGCTTTCTTCTACGGCGCGCATATCTTTGCCGAGTGCTTGTATTTTTTCTTTATATTCTTCTAAACGCAGCTTTTCCGCTTCCAGTTTTTCCTTTTGCAGCGCGGCGTTTTCCAACGTTTTTTGCCGTTCTTTTAACGACTTTATATAATTTTCCTTTTGCGTAAACGTTTCCATTTTACGCACCTTTTCCCGTTCGCTTTCGGCTATTTCATTTTGCAACGCAGCAATGCTTTTTTGTAAAGCTTCTAACGTTTCATAATCGGGCAATTCCTTTTCAAGTAACGTAATTTGTTTCTCTACCCGTTCCCGCTTAGGCGCGCGTGCCGTTTGTACTTCCAAAGCGGCTTTCGCTTCGTCGTACGCCGTTACGTATACGGGCACGGCTGCCGTTTTTTTATCGTATTCCGCTACGTTTTTTTCGTATTCTTCCGCCTTACCGATAGCGGCGTTGACCTGTCCCAAAACCTCGTCCACTTTCGACATTTCGTTTGCCAACCGCGCGTTTTCAAGCCCGTCCGTTTCCAAGAGTTTTTTCAACAAGCCCACCGTTTCCTGCGTGGTAATTTCCCCGTTTTTTGCCTGTTCGATAGCGGTGGAAAACTCGCTGCCGATTTCACAAGAGATGCCACCCATGTACGAGAGTAAGCTATTTCGCGCCGTTTTAAATTGAAGATACAAAGCGTTTGCTTCTTCCTTTAAACGGTTTTGGATATGCTCAAATTTATGCGTTTTAAAAATGCGACGAAAAATCTTTTTTCTCTCGTCGGTATCAGCAAAAAGTACCTTTCGAAAATCCCCTTGCGCAATCATAGCAATCTGTAAAAACTGGTCGCGGTCAATGCCGATAATTTCTTCTATTGCCTTGGTAACTTCTCTTTTGCTTTTATCTATAATCCTTCCGTCGGGCAAACGGAGTTCCGCTTTCGCCGTTTGCTTTGTCAAGCCTTCTCCACGTGCTTTCGGACGGGTATATTCGGGATTTCTCTTTACCGTATAAAGCTTTCCTTTACACTCGAACGTAAGCTCTACAAACGTGTCCGTACTCTCGTCGGCGTATTTCGAACGGAGCATCGAATCGTCGCGCACGTCGCCGCTCGGTCTATCATACAACGCGTACGTAATAGCGTCGAAAATAGACGTTTTCCCTGCGCCCGTCGTACCCGTAATTAAATATAATCCGTTTTTTCCAAGTTTGTCTAACTCAAGAATTTCTTGCTTGGCGTACGGACCGAACGCCGATATAATAAGTTTCGTCGGTCTCATACGTTTTCCTCCTCAATTTGTTCTATCAAAGTCTTCATATAGGCGCTTTGTTCATCCGTCATTTCCGCGTTGTTTTGCAACTCAAAAAATTCTTTAAACAAAGCAAAGGCGCTTTTTTGTTTTTCAACGGACGCGTTTAAAGCGGACGCGTTCGCCCTTGTCCGCGCGTTGTCGTAGCGCAGTTCCAACGCGTTTTTATACACGCTTTGTAAACGCGACATTGCGTTAGGCACGTCATCTTCGTCCGTCAACGTAATTTGCACGTAATCATCTGCTTTTATGCCCTTGGAAATATAGACAGGATTCATCAATTCTTCAAACGTGCCGCGTACCCTTTTCATATCCCGTATAGGCGTGAGCAACACGGTTTCAACGCGTACCTGCCCCCCTTTCTCACCGATTTCCACCAGCGAAACCGACTTCTCGTCGTTCGCTTCAGCAAAGGAATATTTGAGCGGCGTACCTGAATACCGAATATTTTTTCCGCAATATTGCGCGCCGTGCAAGTGCCCAAGCGCCACGTAATCGAACGGCTCGAATACCGACGCATCGACGTTATCCGTACCGCCTACCGTTTCTTCCGATTCTGAACGGGTTGCGCCCGTAACAAATTGATGCGTCAATAAAACATTTCGTTTTGACGTGTCCACGTTCATTTTTGCAATCGCTACACGCACGGCGTCGGTATACGAAGTAATTTCTTCGTCTTCGTAAAATCTACGTACGTGCATAGGCTTTACAAAAGGCAACATATACACGTTGAGTTCGCCGTCATTATCCTGCAAAACGATAGGTTTTACGTTGCCGTCGTATACGGGCGATAAATGAATTCCGCTTGCGCCCATAATAGTAGAGCCGAACGCAATCCGTTCGGGGGAATCGTGGTTGCCGCTAATAACGAAAACGCGCAATCGGCGTTTTGCCAACTCCGCTAAAAAGAAATCGAATAATTGCACGGCTTCCGCGCTGGGTACGCTTTTATCGTAAACGTCCCCTGCGATAAAAATACCCGTAGGCTTTTGCTCGTCTATAATCGCAAGAATTTGTTGCAAAATTGCCGCTTGGTCTTCTATCAACGACGTTTCGTGTAATCTTTTTCCCAAATGTAAATCGGATACGTGTAAAAATTTCATCATAATTATCCTTTGCGCTTACGCGCCAACTACGCGCAAGGCAATATGCATTATCGTTTATATTGTACCACACTTCTGCTTTTCCGTCAAGAAGATTTCGCATTTTACTCTATGCGTAACGGCAATGCTTGTATTGGTTTATATTTTTTATCCTTGCCCCGTATTTCCTCCAAAATAAAACCTTTAAACAGCCGTTTTGTTTCCATTTATATAAAAACGTAAGAAACTATTAAACACGCCCAATTTCACGCCCAATTTGCGGAGAAAAACCGCAAAAAGTGTCGTTTGGGATAAAAAAGCATAAAAAATCCCCTGAAAACTGACGTTTTCAAGGGATT
The DNA here is from genome assembly GCA_045542595.1 of Candidatus Scatosoma sp. GTDB lineage: Bacteria > Bacillota > Clostridia > Christensenellales > Borkfalkiaceae > Scatosoma. Next base: position 19,292 of record JAZQLI010000013.1, read on the forward strand.
TTGGCTGCCCCTGTCAGGCTCGAACTGACGACACACGGATTAACAGGGTGTCCAAACGAATTTTTTGAATTGAAATCCTAACATCTAAAAGTCATCAAAATTAGCCGTTTTTGAAAGAAAAACCATTAAAAACTATTCATTTTCAGAATATATCGAGGTTTTTCTTTTCGCTTAAAATTCTTGTAAAAAACTACTTACTTCCCAAAACTTCCCATAAAATCCGTTTGCCATCCACCCACCGGCCGAACAGTTTTAACTGTTCAATAGATGCTATATAAAGCTTATAAAATTCTTTTGTTTTTCCCCTTACGCTATTATATTAAATGTGTAATCGCCGCTTTTCACAAGCAGCGTAGCGCAGGTTATTCCCCCAACGCATTTTTTCCTTTAGTACTCCTTTATCTATTGTGTTTCTCTTGCATTTTAATAAAAGCCTGTCCATCCATTTGTTTCGTTTGACGGTTTATTCTCGTTTCCGTTTGACGATGACTCATCATTTTCTCCTGAAGTTCCATCATTCCCCGAAATTTCACCGTTTTCGGATTCTGTGTTGCTGTCTGACGATGACTCATCATTTTCTCCTGAAGTTCCATCATTCTCCGAAACTTCACCGTTTTCGGATTCTGTGTTGCTGTCTGACGACGGCTTATTTGAAGACTCGTCTGTATTAATTTCCAAATTGGAACTATCAGGATTTATTGGTAATGAATTGGCATTGTTATTCATACAACCCACGGCGGAAACTATCATAACTAAACTTATCATGAATGCAAATATTTTTTTCATGTTTTTCTCCCTATATTATCAATACAGCTACAATATGTATTCCTGTGAAATTCTCGAAAGTAGCCGTCAATACTCAATCTTGTTTGCCACATTGCGAAGAAACAATCCATTGCGTTTTTTTTGCTCATTTTCTTTTCTCAATTACTTCTTTTTTAAAACTCTCAACTTCATCCCACCAATCTTCCGAAAGCCCTTGTCTATGCAGGTACTCATCCCAAACATCAGCAATCGGCAGGAATTTTACTCTTTCGTGCATATACAAAATCTTGGTGAAGTTCGCTTCGTCTTGCAACTTCTTCATTTCCGCATACGGTTGTAAAAGCGCACAAAGAAGTGCCTTATGCAT
>JAZQLI010000014.1:0-25645 GCA_045542595.1 Candidatus Scatosoma sp.
GGGGTTCAGGAACTGTTAAACATATAATTCTTGAAAATAAAAACTCCTTTTGGTATAATAAATTGAGGTCTGCAAACCCAAAATAAAAACCAAAAGGAGGACATTCAAGGTGAATGACATACATAGTTTAGCACATTCGAAGTGGAATTACAAGTATCATATTGTATTTGCGCCGAAATATCGTAGAAAAACAATGTTTGGGGCAAAAGGAAGAGAAATAGGAGCAATTCTACGAGAATTGTGCAAATGGAAAGGAGTAAATATAATCGAGGCAGAGATATGCCCTGACCACGTTCATATGTTGGTTGAGATTCCCCCGAAGATGAGTGTTTCAGGATTCGTAGGGTATCTCAAAGGTAAGAGTAGTCTAATGATATATGAACAATGGGGGAATCTCAAATTCAAGTATCGAAATAGAGAATTTTGGTGCAAAGGATACTATGTCGATACAGTAGGAAAAAATACTCAAAAGATAAAAGAGTATATAGAAAATCAGTTGAAGGAAGATAAACTCGGGGAACAGCTACGGATAGATTATCCAAATAGCCCGTTCAAGGAGTAATATGCAAATGGCAGACCTCAATACCCTTGTAGAGGGTGGCTGGTAGCATAGGGCTTCGCCCGCATATGAAATACCCCGCGTTTTCACGCGGGGATACTTATTTAATTTTTCAATTATTTTGCGTATTCTACGCCGCGGAATTCACGAATAACGTTGACTTTGATTTGTCCGGGATATTCAAGTTCCGTTTCAATTTTCTTCGCGATATCTTTCGCAAGGAAAAGTGCTTGCGCGTCGTCCACTTGTTCAGGTTTTACGATAACGCGTACTTCTCTACCTGCTTGGATAGCGTAACTCTTATCTACGCCGTTAAAGCTCGAAGCAATTTCTTCCAACTTCTCCAAACGCTTCACGTAGTTCGTACCCATTTCGCGTCTTGCACCAGGACGAGCGCCCGAAATAGCGTCGGCTGCTTGGATAAGCACCGCTTCAATGGTTTTAGGTTCTACGTCGCCGTGGTGCGCCATAATAGCGTTGACAATGTTGGCATTTTCCTTATATTTCTTCGCCAAGTCCGCACCGATTTGGATATGCGTACCTTCTTGTTCTTGGTCTACCGCTTTACCGATATCGTGCAACAAGCCTGCGCGTTTTGCAAAGTTTACGTCCAAACCAAGCTCCGCTGCCATTTGTCCAGCGAGAATTGCCACTTCCATCGAGTGTTTATATACGTTTTGACCGTAGCTCGTTCTAAATTTCAAACGCCCGATAAGCTTGATAAGTTCGGGATGCAAGCCAAAGATACCTGCTTCAAACACTGCCGCTTCGCCTGCTTCTTTAATTTGTTGCTCCATTTCACGGGTAACTTTTTCCACCGTTTCTTCAATACGTGCAGGGTGAATTCTACCGTCGTTGATAAGTTTTTCAAGCGACAACCGTGCAATTTCGCGACGAACAGGGTCAAAACCCGACAAAATAACCACTTCGGGTGTGTCGTCAATAATGAGTTCAATACCCGTTGCATTTTCGAGCGCACGGATATTTCTACCTTCACGACCGATAATACGTGCTTTCATATCGTCGCTGGGAAGGGGTACAACGGAAACGGTGATTTCCGAAGCTTGATCCGCTGCGCATTTTTGGATAGCGAGCGAGATAATTTTCTTTGCGTTGATATCCGCCTCTTCTTTTGCTTGTTGTTCAAGATTTCTCACTTGCAACGCTACGTCGTGGCGTACGCTATCGAGAATTTCTTCAGAGAGTAAGCGCTTAGCTTCTTCACGGGTAAGTTGAGCAACCTTCTCAAGTTCTTGAATCATCAATTCGTGTTGAGAACTGAGCTTATCTTGCAATAAGCGAACTTCTTCCTCTTCCTTAAAAAGGTGCGCTTTTTGTTGTTCGAGAAGTTCCGATTTTTTCTCAAGCGCATCTTCTTTTTGCGTGATGCGTTGTTCCATACGTTGGATTTCGGCCTTCTTTTCTTTAGTTTCGCGTTCGAATTCGTTTCTTAATTTTAAATCCTGTTCCTTGGCTTCGAGAAGCGCTTCTTTTAACGCTCTTTTGCTTTCTTCTTTGCCTTGGGCTTTAATGCGTTCCGCTTCCGCTTCCGCATCGTTGATGATTTTATTGACTTGTGCTTTCGTAGAACCGACTTTTTTGTCGCTTATTGCTTTATATACCAGCCAACCGATTACACCACCGACTGCGAGTGCGGCTACGGCAATAGCTATTGCCACAGGCACTGTAACGTTGAGAAACAGGACGCTCAAATTAACGTTGTGCATTTTTGTGCCTCCTGTATTAAAATTAATGATTGATAAAACTTATTATTTCAACGGATTTTTCGTCTATCCGACTGATAATCTTTTCTATCAGTTCTATTGTACAATATATTTTCAAAAAAGTCAATGATTTGAAAGAAAATAGTTTATGCATTTGCAAAATAATTACATAAAAAACGCGCGGACGCATACCTGCCCCACGCGTTTTGACTTTTTTATTATTTTATTCTTCGTCGGTTGCTTCTTCTTCGCTTGTATTCCCCTTTGCGGCATCACGGATTTTTTGTTCGATTTCCGCACGGATTTCAGGATTTTCCTTCAAGAACAGGCGCATCTTTTCTTTGCCTTGCGCCACTTTATTGCCGTTATAGCTAAAGAACGAGCCGCTTTTGCCGATAATATCAAATTGCACACCCATATCCATAATGCAGCCTTCTTGCGAAATTCCTTCGCCAAAAACGATATCGAATTCCGCTTGACGGAACGGGGGCGCAAGCTTGTTTTTTACTACCTTTGCTTTCGTTCTGTTCCCCATTGCGCCGTCTGCGTCTTTTAACGTGTCCATTTTCCGAACGTCTAAACGCATACTTGCATAGAATTTCAGTGCTTTACCGCCGGGTGTGGTTTCGGGGTTACCGAACATAACACCTACTTTTTCACGGAGTTGGTTAATAAAGATTACGCAGGTTTTCGATTTATTGACGATAGCCGTCAATTTACGGAGTGCTTGCGACATCAAACGCGCTTGCAAGCCAACGTGCGTATCTCCCATATCCCCTTCGATTTCCGCTTTCGGCGTGAGCGCCGCAACCGAGTCGATTACAATAATATCCACCGCCGAGCTTCTAACAAGGGCGTCGGCAATATCCAACGCTTGTTCGCCTGTGTCGGGCTGGGATACGTATAAATCGTCCAAATTAACGCCTAATTTTTTTGCGTAAACGGGGTCGAGCGCGTGTTCCGCGTCGATAAACGCCGCAACGCCGCCCATTTTTTGCGCTTCCGCTATGGCGTGCAGGGCAACCGTCGTTTTACCTGAAGATTCAGGTCCGTAAATTTCAATAATTCTACCGCGCGGAAAACCGCCGATACCAAGAGCAAGGTCTAACGTTAAACAGCCAGAAGGAATAACTTCTATTTCCGTTTTCCCCGCCTCGTCGCCAAGGCGCATAATAGAGCCTTTACCGTATTGTTTTTCGATTTGTAACAATACTGCGTCTAACGCCTTCATTTTTTCCGTGTTCTTTTCTGCCATATCTATTTCTCCTGCTATTTATTTTACATCTTTTTTAATTGTTTATACGCCAAAAACAACGCATAGTTGATTGCCGTTTCAGTGATTTCTTCCCTTGAACCGTTAAATTTATAGCGATAAACAAAAACCCGTTCTTTCGTGCCGATAGCAATATAGCAAAGCCCAACGGGCAACGCTATGTTATCCGTAGTAGGCCCTGCAAGCCCCGTGGTAGCGATACAAATATCACAATCGCCCGTGGCTATAAGCCCTGCCGCCATTTCATACGCCGTTTGGTCGGAAACCGCACCAAACGTTTTTAACGTGTATTCCGATACGCCAAGCCGTTTTATTTTCGAAAGCTCGTTATACGTATTCAAGCCTTCGAAAAATACTTGACTTGCACCCGGAACACCGACGATTCTTCTTCCAACGCCACCGCCCGTAAACGATTCGGCTACGCTCAGCTTTTTATTTCGTAATTTCAAAAGTTCTACAAGCTGTCTATCTATCGGCGTATCGTCTAAAGCGTATAAACAATCTGCCAAGCCGTCCGCAAACACGCGCATTACGTCGTCGATAACCCGTTTTGATATATTTTCGTCGTATTCGATTTGCAATACGTCTTCGTCGTATTTCCGCAAACGACTGTATTTACATTGTCCCCCGTCGATTTGTGCTGCACGCGCCAACAAGTTTTGTACGTGCGCTTCCGCCGCGCCCACGCAACGAATCACCGTTTTTCCCGTGTTCATTTACTCAATCCTTTTTATCTTGTAACACTTGCTTATTTTTTACAACGTAAGAAATACCCGACCAAACGGTGAGTACTGTCGCTACGGCAAACAAGCCAAAGCCTACCCAAGTGAGTACAAGCCCGAACGTCCCTGTAATACCTGCGGCAAAAATTAAAATACAAATTGCCACGTCTTGACAAGCCGTTTTGTATTTACCGAGTTTTTCCGCTGCCATAACGATTCCGTTTGCCGCCGCAATTTGGCGGAAAGCGCTGATGATAAGTTCTCTCGCCATTATAATGCAAATGCATACGGTTGCCGTAACGTATACAACGTCCACCAAACCGCCAAGCGTTGCAAAAAGCGTTCCTTTCATAGTAAGGAGTAATAACATTGCCGTAGATACAAGTACTTTATCGGCAATAGGGTCGAGAAATTTCCCAAGGTTTGTAACCAAGCCGCGCGAACGGGCGATATGTCCGTCTATAAAATCGGTACAAGACGCCAAGGCGAAGATAATTGCAGCAATGATATAGTTTCTAGGTATCACCGTCAAAAAGAATATCGCCACAAAAATGGGAATCATAAAAATTCTCGATAAGGTAATTTTGTTAGGTAAGTTCATAATAATCCTCCGTTTTTCCGTATAAATCGTAACTGTCTGATTTTGTTATTGTAACCGTATAGCGTTGTCCTTGTTCGGCGTAAGCAGCGTTAAAATACACTTTACCGTCGATATCAGGAGCATTGAAATACGCCCTGCCAACGAAACAGTTTTTATCGTAATCGATACCGTCGCAAAGCACTTCTATTTTCTTTCCGACAAACGTTTTAAGCAAACGTGCAGATATTACTTCCTGTGTTTGATACAACGCTTTTACCCGTCGATTTTTCGTCGAGTGGTGTATATGCCCTTTCATTCTATACGCCGCTGTATCCGGCTCTTTCGAATACGCAAAGAAGCCGCAATTCAACAGGTTCGCTTCCCGTAAAAATGCTTGCATAGCGTTAAATTCTTCTTCCGTTTCCGACGGAAAGCCGCTGATAAACGTAGAACGAATGGCTATATCGGGAATACGTTTGCGTAATTTTTCAAACAACGCCAAATATCCTTCTCGCGTACCTTTACGGTTCATAAGCTTTAACACTCTATTTTCGCTGTGCTGCAAGGGAATATCCAAATATTTGACAATTTTCGGATTGTTTGCAATTTCTTCGATAAGTTTATCCCCGATAACGTCGGGATAACAATATAAAAGCCGAATTTTTTCCACGTTTTCCAGGGCGGAAAGCTTTTGCAAAAGCTCTACAAACTTGTTTTTTCCGTATAAATCTTCCCCGTATCGCGTCGTATCCTGCGCGACCAAAATCAATTCGGCAACGTCGCCCAAATCTTCCGCTTCCTTAAGGAGATTTTCCATAGGATACGAACGGTATTTACCGCGAATTTTAGGTATTAAACAATACGTACAGTGATTATAACACCCGTCGGCTATTTTTAAATATGCATAATGTTCGGGCGTGGTAATGGAACGAGCGTAAATATATCCGTCTTCCCCACAAGAAACATAATTTTGCCGCGTATCGCTTGCATACGATTTTTCCAGCGCATCAAATATCTTTTCGTAATCGGCTATCCCCAAAAATACGTCCGCTTCTTGTAACGGCTCAAACAGTTCGTCAATGAATTTTTGTGGCAAACAACCGGTAACTACAATTTTTTCCAAACAACCGTGTTTATATTCCGCACATTCTAGTATCGTATCAATCGCTTCTTCCCTTGCGGATTTTAAAAACGCACACGTATTGATAATAAGTATTTGCGCTTTGGATAAATCGTCCGTCAAACGACAGTTGTTTTTCCGTAGCAACCCGATAAGCTTTTCACTGTCCACACGGTTTTTATCACAACCGAGCGAAATGACTCCAAACAACTTGTCTTGTAACGCCATCTTCTTCCTTTGCGTACAGTATATCACAATAAACTTGACAACCGTACGCCTATTTTAAATTTTTTTTATTTTTTATAACGAGCCGTATTTACTTTCGAATTCTTCTTTCGTAATAAGTACCTTTCTCGCTTTTGCGCCTTCAAAGCTGGAAATGTAGCCCATATCTTCCATCCATTCCACAATTTTTCCTGCTTTATTATAGCCGATAGAACATTTGCGTTGAATAAGGGAAATCGACGCGCTATTGCTCAAAATAACGTAGCGAAGAGCGTCGATATACACAGGCTCGATTTCATCTCCGTTAAAACCACCGCCGCTGCTTTCTCCGCCGCTGCGCGCATTATTGATAAACGCCGTTGCGCTTTCGTCGTAATACGCTTCGTTGTTAGATTTGATAAAGTTGACAACCCGTTGCGAATCTTCAGCAGATATAAACGCACTTTGAACACGCACAGGCGTATTGATACCTTGCATTGTATACAAAAAGTCCCCTTTACCAAGCAATTTTTGCGCACCCGTTTGGTCGAGTATAACACGGGAGTCGACGTCGGTTGCCACCGCAAATGCAATACGGGTAGGCAAATTACTTTTGATAACGCCCGTGATAACGTCGGTAGAAGGACGTTGCGTTGCAACCACCAAATGAATACCTGCCGCACGCGCTTTTTGGGTAAGATTTTGAATTCTGTCTTCGATATCTTTTTTCGCTGCCAGCATCAAATCGGCAAGCTCGTCAATGATGATAACGATTTTCGGTAAGCGTTCCGCTTTTTCTAAATGCTCGTTATACTGGTCGAGATTGACTACGTACGTACCGGCACGGCTCATTTGTTCAAACAAACCGTAACGTCGATTCATTTCCCCGATTGCCCAGTTTAAGCTTTGTATCGCCTTGTTGGCGTCCGTAATAATTTCATTTATCATTAAATGCGGCAAATTATTATACAAAACGAATTCCGTTTTCTTAGGGTCGATTAAAATTAAACGCAATTCTTCAGGGGAATATTTATAAATCAAGCTGATAATGAGCGAGCCCAAGAATACACTTTTTCCCGAACCAGACGAACCGGCAACGAGCATATGAATCATTTTCGAAATATCCCCGTACACCTTACGGTTGCCTGCGTCTTTACCCATTGTAAACATAATGGAAGAAGATTTTGCATTGACGTACGTATCCCCCGTCAACATACAGCCAAGCTGTACAAACTGACGTTCTTTATTAGGGACTTCGATACTCACTACCCCGTCTTCATAGTTGGGATAGATATTTACTCCACTAGAATATAAACTGATTGCCATAGGCTGGTCTAACGCCACTACCTTTTTCGGTGGAATATTACGGGGAATGGTTACGTTATAACGGGTAACCGTAGGCCCAAACGTTACCGAAGCAATAGACGCACCCGTAACTTTATAGTCTTCGAGCGTCGCCAAAATAGTAGCCTTGGTTTCTTCCACTTCTTCGGGGTTTTGCATAGGCTCTACGTCGCGGCAATCGAAATCGTCCAAAGGTACGCGTACGTAAGGACGAATAACACGCGGTTTAGGCGGCGCAGGCGTCGGCTCAGGTGCAGGTGCGGGTTCTTTCTTTATCGGCGCAACTTCCGCTGCTTTTTGTATAGGTTCGTCAAAACGGCTATTACTCGTTTCCAAACGCGTTTCACTAAAACGGTTAGAAGTCTCTTCTCTATCGGATAACAAATCGAGCGAATCAGCACGAACGCTTTCCGATCTATCGGCTAAAACGTTTCTATCGTTTTCAAAATCGGTACGAAGCGAGTACGGTTCTTCTTCGTCAAAAATATGCAATCCGTCCCTATCGCGACTGCTTAATTCGTCGTCAACGTTACGCTCTTTTTCAAAAGAAATGGTTTCTCTATCTCTATCAAAAAGTTCTTCCGTGGAACGGACGGAGTCCCTATCGAACGTTTCTTCCGCAAAGCGCCTATCTTCTTCGCTATCCCCAAATACGTTGGGGTTTGCAGGAGAAAACAATCCCATATAATCGTGCCGTTGATAGGTATCGGTTTTAGGTTCGTCAAACGTTTCTTCGCGCGTTTCTTCGTACGCCCTTGTATACGTAGGCGTAGCTACGGCAGGCGTAGGCTCTTCTTTCGGAGTTTCCACGTCTAAAAGCGAAGGGGAAGGCCGGATAGGTTGCAAAGGTGTAATAGGTGCTTCTTGCAAGGGTTGTACGGGCGTGTACGTGCTATACGCGCTTTCCGTACGGTCTGAAAAAATCTTTTGCGGCCGCACGGCTTGTTCTTCGTTGACTGAAGATTGATAGGCATCCGTATACGACGGCGTATATCCGCTTTGCACCGACGAATTTTCGTTAGGGTCTACAGGCGGACGTTTATTAACGCGTGCGTTGGGGTCAAAAATCAAATTGCGTTGATAGTTTTCCGCCGGCGTACTTCCAAACAAGAACGCACGGCTTTCTTCATACGAAAACGGGCGGTTTTGCGCGTTGGCGTTCGCATTCGGCGTTGCAAACGGAGAAAACGCTCCGCTTTGCTTTACCGTTTGCGCAGGAGCTTGTCCTTGCGATTGCGGTTCGTCCGATAACGTAAACGCAGGGCGTTGCGCCACGGGCTCGTTAAACGTAGTTTCTCTATCAAAAGCATTTGTCGCCGCCGCTTCGTCCTTGATAACGTTTTGAACAGGCGCAGCCGTAGCCGCCGGCGTGCCTGTAAGCGGTATTTCCACAGGCGTTATTGTCGATTGTTGTACGGCTTGGGTTGCCGTTTGCGGTTGCGCATTCGACGATTTTTTAATGAATACGTAAGAAAGATATCCAAAAAATAACGTGAGCACTGAAAAGAATACGAGCGCACCGATTTTCGTAGTAGCCGCAGCAACTACGAAGACGAGCAAAGCCCCTACCCAGCCGCAAACGGTTGCAGCCGGAAACGATTCGCCTGCGGCAAAGCATTTTTGCGTGTATTCGGACAATTCCCAAGAAAACGTCGTTGCCGTATGAATAATTAAGAGTGCCGAAAGAACGGTAAGTGCGATACAGGTAAACGCCTTTCTATTTTTAACCAAGCGTTTACCGATAAGCGCAGTGGTGCAAAGATAAAACGCACCCAAAAGTACGGGATATGCCGCGTAACCGAACAGTCCCGTTAAAAAAATACAAATGGAATACCCTATTTGACCAAAAATCAAATCCCCTGTGCACAGCACGAGCAATGCAAGCAACGAAAAAAGCGCAAACACCGCGCATAACGTTTCTTTGGTAACGAGTTCCGATTCTTTTTTATTTGTTTTTACTTTTTCTTGACGTTCTTCTTTCTTTTTCAAAGGAAACCCCCTTAATAGGATTACTTCATTATAATACCATTTTATTATAACATTTTTTTTTACATTTATCAATAGTTTGAAGTAAAAAAAACGAACGAAAAACGAAGTTTTTTTCTTTTCTCCGTCCTTTCGTCCATTTTCGAGCTTTTTTACTATCAATGAAATTCTTTTACAAGATATTGCGCTACAAAATAAATATCTCCCGCACCTAAAAACAACACGGTATCCCCTTCTCGCACCGTTTTTTTCAGCCAAGTTTTCAATACGTGTGTGTTTTCCGAATACAAACAATCGCCTACCTGTTGGCAGAGTCTTTGTGCGCAACCTTCTTCGTCGAACTTTTCACGCGCAGGATACGTTTTATATATCATTAAATTTTTGACAGGGCGTAACGCCTGCACGAATTCCCCCATTAAAAGCCGCGTACGGGAATAGGTGTGCGGTTGAAAAACTACGTATAAATTCCCTTTACATACTCCTTGAGCCGTAGCTACCGTAGCCGCAATTTCGCGTGGATGATGCGCATAATCGCAAATTACCGTAGCGCCGCGATACGTACCTATTTTTTCAAAACGACGTTTCACCGCTGTAAAGGACGCTATACCTTCCGCAATTTGCTTTTCATTAAACCCGAAAGAGCGCATCACCGCAAACGCCGCCAACGCATTATATACGTTACACCTACCTATCGCGTTTAACCGTACTCTGCACAACGGTTTTCCGTATTCTTCCACCGTAAAGGCGTATTTTTCGCCGTTTGCACGCAAATCCACCGCTCGGTAATCGGCTAACGGATTGCGTATACTAAACGTGGAAAATTCCCCCAACGATTCGCACGAAGCGTCGTCCGCGCAAACAAACGCCGTTTTCGCACTTGAGCAAAAGGAACGGAAACAATCTTTTAAATCTTCTTCCCCGTTATAGCATTCCATATGGTCGCGGTCGATATTCAATAAAACGGCGGCGGTGGGTTGTATTTTTAAAATATTCCGTTTATATTCACACGCTTCGGTAATGAAAAATTCGTTCCCCGAGGCATAGAAATTACCAAACGTACCGTCTTCGCCGCCGATATGTGCAGTAAACGGCACGCCCGTAACTTTTAGGATATGCGCACAAATAGACGTGCACGTCGTCTTCCCGTGGCTACCTGCCACCGCCACGACGTTAGGATAGGAAAGGCAGACGATTTGTAATAATTCCGCACGGGAAAGTATGCGTTTTCGTAATAGCTTGGCTTGAACGAGTTCGGCATTATCGCTTGCGATAGCGTCGGTATACACCACAACGTCGGCGTTAGCAAGTTCCTTTCGTTCCTTATCAACGCCGATGTATACGTTTACGCCGTAGCGCGCTAAATTTTCCGTTTCTTCCCCTTTCGTTGCATCACTTCCCGAAACGCAATACCCGTTTACGCGGAGCAGCTTGGCAAGCGCGCTCATACTGATACCGCCGATACCGATAAAATAAAATTTTTCCGTGTTTTCTAACTTTGATAAGAGCATAAAGTATTGTATGCGTATAAACAAACGAATATGAGTGTTATAATTTTTATTTATATGTCTTTGAAAGAATTATATATGAAAAAGCGGCGCAATTTGCGCCGCTTGGTTTATTATTCGTTATTGTCAATCGTTCTTATTGTTCCGTTTTAAGAAATAGTCTACAAATCTCGGACGGTGTTTTTTATCCGCTTGTTTATCCTTTTGCGGCGTTTCGTCGGGGATGGGGTCGTCCGGTTCAAACGGCGCAGGTTGTTGCATTGCTTGTTGTTGTGGTTGTATCGGTTGCATCGGTTGTGCGTATGCCGTTGCGCCGTAAGTAGGTTGCTGCATCGGTTGCGCATACATAGGCGCGCCGTATTGCGGCTGCATAGATTGCGTAGGCTGCGTAGGTTGCATAGGTTGTGCATACGCTACTCCGTCGGTGAACGGTTGTTGCACAGGATATCCGTACGCCGTATTATCTCGCGGCGGTTCGTTGTATGCCATATCGATTTTTTTGGAAAGCAACGCCGCTTGACGGAGTGCATTTTCCTGCGCGTCGGGCGTAAGTCCGTTTTGTTGATTATTAAAGCCCGTAGCAATAATAACCACTTCTACTTCGTCGGACATATTTTCGTCGATACAAGCACCGAAAATAACGTTTGCCGAATAGTCGATAACGCCGCGAACCAAATCTGCCGCCATTTCCACTTCGTCCAAAGACAAGTCTTTACCGCCGATAATATTCAAAATAACCGAGCTTGCGCCTTCAATAGTGGTATTGAGCAAAGGACTGCAAACCGCACAACGAACGGCGTCGGAAATTCTCTTTTCGCCCTTGGCAACGCCGATACCCATATGGGCGAGTCCGCGGCCTTTTAACGTGGCTTTTACGTCCGCAAAATCGAGATTGATAAGCGAAGATTTTACAATGAGTTCCGCAATACCGCGAATACCTTGACGCAACACTTCGTCCGCCACTTTTAAAGAATCGGAGAACGACGTTCCGCGCGGCACGACTTGACGAATTTTATCGTTGGGAATAGTGATGAGCGAATCTACCGATTTACGCAATTCTTCCACGCCTGCAAGCGCATTATCCATACGGCGTTTTGCTTCAAAGCTGAACGGCAACGTAACTACGGCAACCGTGAGAATTTTCATTTCTTTTGCGATTTTCGCAATGACGGGAGCAGCGCCCGTACCCGTTCCACCGCCCATACCTGCCGTAATGAAAAGCAAATCGGTATTTTTCAGTTGTTCTTGAATTTTTTCTTTGTTTTCTTCCGCTGCGGCTTTGCCCACTGCAGGGTCAGCGCCTGCGCCAAGTCCCTTGGTAAGTTTTACGCCGATTTGAATGCGATTACTCGCTTTAGAGCGTGCCAAAGCTTGATTATCCGTATTTACGACGATATATTCCGCGCTTCTCAAACCCGACTCAATCAATCTATCAACGGCGTTATTACCTGCGCCGCCAACGCCGATTACCTTGATTTTCGCCACGCCCGAAAGGTTATTGATTTCTTCCTGCATAGGCACATTCAACGTTGCGTCTTCAAAGCCGTAATTTTCGTTTTGTTCGTAATTGTCCATCATTTCTTTTTTCCTCCGAAGTTGTTAAAAATTCTGTAAAGCCAACCGCGTTTTTCTCTATCGCCCAGCGCCATATGTAAAAGAGCTATCTTCGACGAAAACGTCGGTTTATCATAATAAGGCAAATCGGGAGCGATAATTTCCGTTAGCCGATTTAAACGTTTGGAAATATGTTCAGACGCGCCCGTAATACCCAAAATTCCTTCGCCTGTGAGCGAAACGGGATTAACGGCAAGCGCAACCGAAGTCCTTTCCCGATAATGTTTTTCAAAAAAGTTTTCCACGTTTTCGCAAAGCACGTCTAACGCGCATTTTACGATATCGTTTATCTTTTGCACGGGGAAAGATACGTCGCCTTTTTCGCTTGTCCAAAGCATATCTTTCGGCACGTTCCCACCTGAAACGTCGGTGGCGGATAAAATCTCCCGTGCGAGAATATCGTCTACTTCCAGCTCTTGCATCAAGCCTACCAGCGCGGTAGCCAAGCCGCAATCGAACGTTTCTTCGTGCACGATACCGTTGCCGTACACAACGGAAACGGAAGTCGTTAAAAAGCCAATGTCTAAAAGAAACGCATACCCGTCCCTACGCTTTTCGGGTAATAAATATAATGCTTGCGCTAAGGAAGTGGGTAAAAAACGTACCTTTTCAAAACCTAAATCCTTTAATACGGAATTAGCAAGATTATAAAAACCGTCGTCGATAAAATAATAGGAAAGTGCACCTTTTAACAGGGATGTGGGCACGCCGAATAAGTCTTCCGCGGCAAAATATTTACGGTTGTCCCCTAACGTGAAATACATATTAGAACGGCGAATACACTGCTTTTGCGGCAATAATTCGTTTAATCCGCTTTCGTATAACATATCTATATCGGGAGAAGATATTTTGCGTTTACGGGGAAAAGAGAGTGTATGTCCTTTGGTTTGCAAGGATATAAACGCAGTGGGTACGCCTACGAAAATTTCCCCTATTACTCCTTCATAATTTTGACGAACACAAGTAATAGCGGCAACCACGGCGCGGCGAAACGATTCTTCATCGAAAAATCCTTCCGTGCAAAAGCCCTCGTACGGCTGTGTATGACTGCCGCCGAGAACGAACGTATCGTTTACCCCTTTCGAACCGAGAAAAAAGGCAATTTCGTAAGAACGTACGTCTAATACCGCAACGCTTTCGTTTTTCATAACGTTTCTTCTCTCCGTAACAAGATTTAGTGTCAAAAAATAAATCTTTTTTCTATTATACACTAAATATAGACAAATGTCAATGGTTCAAAGAAAAAAACACGTTACAAAAAAACGTGTTTTTTATTATCTTAACTATCGGCAAAGCCGTCCTTTTCAGAATAATCTACCCGTAAGCCTTGCACGTCTTCCGTAACGGCAATACGCCCCGTCATTTTTTGCGCGTCGGTCAAAGCAAAATATTCTTCGATTGCCTTAGTTGCTTTTTCCAAAACGTTTTCCGCAGGATTAAACAAATAAATTTTTACCCCTTCCGACATACTCAAACGGAAAAACGACTGTTCTTGCTGCGACGTGGGCGCAAAGTATTCTATAGACAACACGTTCGCGCGGATTTTACCGCCTAAAAGGGAAGAAAGCGTTTGGCAAAAAGGAAAGAATTTTTCAATACATTCTTCTCCGCTAAGCGCCGTAGTGCCGTTCCGCCCCGTAAGCAATATGTTTTTTACTTGTAAATGAGCGTCCACTCGGTTAATATAATGATTGCGTTCGCCAAGAACGATACCTTCGGCGTTTAAAATATAATAGGACGAACGAGAGACGTCTTTAGGCGTGGCGTACACTTCAGCGTCTTCCGAAACGGTAACCACCAACAAGTTTGGATAACTGCGTGTAAAGGAAACCAAACGCAAATACGGAAAATCTTTTAAGGCGTTTTCCGCTTCCGTTTTTTGGGTGAAGAAAATACTTTGTTTATAATACGCCTGCTTTAAGCGCGCTTGTAAATTTTCCGCTTCTATATCCCCTTCATCGGACAACGCCACGATATCCACCCTAACATCGTCTACGCGGTACACGGTGGAAACACCGAGCACAACCGCCGACAGGAAGATAAGCACCGTTAATATTATGGTTACAATTTTTTTTGCTTTCATCTGTTTCCTCTTTGGTAGTTTTGATAATCCGCCCCTACTCTATACGCGCACACGACGGATTTTTGCACCGAGTTTTTTCAACTTATATTCAAAATCGGCATAACCCCTATCTATATGCGACAAATCGAGTACCGTCGTTTCGCCTTCGGCAACGAGTGCCGCCAACACAAGCGCCGCGCCGCCGCGCAAATCGCCTGCGGTTACTTTCGCCCCGTGCAATTTCGGCACGCCGCGAATGACGGCGGTACGGTTGCGCACCGTAATATCCGCGCCCATACGCTTTAATTCCGCCGCAAACTTATATCGCGTTTCAAACAGGTTCTCCACGACCAGCGTCGTACCCGTAACAGTGGTACAAAGCGTAGAATATTGCGCCTGCAAATCGGTAGGAAAACCGGGAAAGGGCATTGTCTCTACTAAATCTACCGCACGTAAGCGTCCGTCGCTCCGTAATACTATTTTATCATTTTTTGTATGTATTTTGCAACCGTTTTCACGCAATTTATGCAAAAGTGCCGCAATATTTTCAGGTGGAACGCCTTCTACTTCCATTTCACCGCCGCACATAGCCGCCGCTATTAAGTGCGTACCGGCTTCGATACGGTCTTTTATCGGAGAATATTCCACTCCGTATAATTTCTTAACGCCTTCAACGACCACCGTACCGCCACCGCCGCCGCGCACTTTTGCACCCATTGCATTTAAGAAATTTTGCAAATCGACAATTTCCGGTTCTTTCGCCGCATTACGAATAACGGTAACGCCTTCCGCTTTTACCGCCGCTAAAATAATATTTTCCGTTGCACCTACGCTTGGGAAATCGAGTAAAATTTCCGCGCCCGTAAGTTTATCCGCTCTACATTCGATAAAACCGCCTTCTTCTATAATCTCTACGCCCAGCCGTTTCAAACCCGACAAATGTAAATCAATAGGACGAAGCCCGATATCACAACCGCCGGGATAGGAAATTTTTGCTTTTCTAAAACGGGTTAATACGCTACCGAGCATAAAAACGGAAGAACGCAGCTCTTTGGTAAGCCGCGCCGGTATCTCGTGAGAAATTGCGTTGGAACTGTCGATAACGGTACATTCGCCGCGCCGTTTGACGGCACAACCCACTTCCGCTAAAATACGCAACATATTTTCCACGTCTGAAATAGGCGGTACGCCCCTTATTTTTACCAACTCGTCGGTTAAAATGGAAGCAGCAAGCAAAGGCAAAACGGCGTTTTTTGCGCTTTGTATTTGTAATTTGCCGTACAATTTTTCACCGCCGTTTATAATATATGTATCCATACGATAAAGCTCCTTTGCTTTATTGTATGAAAAAGACGGCTTATTTTGTGCCGTATTGTTTTTTACCGTCCTTTTCATTTCGCACGGAAATAGCATATAAAATCCCCATAGAAGCCATCGTTACAATCAGCGACGTATTCCCCGAACTAATAAGCGGCAACGGCAGCCCCGTAGGCGGAATACTGCCGCTTACGACCAGCGCATTTACTACCGTTTGTATACCGTAAACGAGCGTAATACCCGACGCCATTAAAAAGGAAAAGAAATCGTTTGCGTTTGCCGCCGTTTTCATACCGCGAAAAATGAGCAATGCACTTGCCGCAAATAATACTACTATTCCAACAAAACCCAACTCTTCCCCGATAATCGATAAAATAAAATCACTCTCCGCAAAAGGAAGAAAACGGTATTTTTGCCGCGAACGGAAAAGTCCCGTACCAAACCAACCGCCGTTACCGAGTGCATATAACGATTGAATGAGTTGATACCCTTCCCCTTTGGGATTTTCCCAAGGGTCTAAAAACGCACTCAAACGGGACAAGCGGTAGGGTTCGGCGATAATTAAAACGGGAATTAAAAGCAATACGGGGATAAAGATAAGCAAGAAATGCTTAATTTTCATTCCGCCCAAAAAAAGCATAACGAGCATCAGCATACCCACGCACATAGTTACGGACATATTCGGCTCGATAATAATGAGTACGCATATTGCGCCGCCCGCTAAAAATACGGGAATTGTGCCCTTGAAAGTGCGTATCTTTTCCATGTTTTCACTCATATACGCGGACGCGAAGATAACGAATCCGTACTTGGCAAGTTCGGAAGGTTGCAGCGTAACGCCGCCGATTGCTATCCAACGGGTTGCACCGTAATTCGTTTTGCCTATCCCCGGCACAAACACAAGTAGCAGCAAGGCCATAGGAAGTATCAAAGCCACGTAACGTACCTTTTTGCCTTTTAATTTCGTATAATCGAATTTTCCGCAAGCAAGCATTGCCGCCAAGCCGATTACAAACCCGATAAGTTGTTTCGTTGTAAAATACCATGCGTCGCCGTATTGCGTTTCCGCTACGTACGAACTTGCGGAATATATTGCCACCACTCCGAACCCAGACAATAGAATGGTGAGTATTAAAATAAGCGAATCGCCCTGTATGTATTTTTTATTCCGTTTCCCGCTCCGTAACCGTAGCGGCGATATTGCCGATACCATCGACGTCGTTGCCGCTGTTGACACTGTTGACACCGTCGATACCGTCGATATGTTCTTCGTTGGTTTCCCCGTCGTTTTCGACGTTTTCGGCGTTTTCGAAATTATCGTTTCTTTCCGTTTTTTCCGCAAGGGATTTAACGATTTTTGCAAAAGCATCACCTCTCTCTTCATAACTTGCAAACTCGTCAAAGCTTGCGCTTGCAGGACTCAATAAAACGATTTGTCCTTCTTTTGCTTTCATTGCCGCCACGCGGACTGCAAACGCGAACGTTTCGCATACGGTAACACTGTCAAACGCAAGTTCTCTTGCGCAAGTGAGCAACTGATAACGGTTTTCCCCGTATAATACGGCGTGCACTATTTTCGTCTTTTTAAGGGCAGCAAAAAGTTTTTTATAATCGTATCCCTTATGTTTTCCGCCTAACAGGATAACCGTTTCAGCGCGCATACAAGCCGCCGCTTTCACCGTAGCGTCTACGTTCGTCCCCTTAGAATCGTCCACGTACGTTACGCCGTTTACCGTTGCTATTTCCTGAATACGGTGTTTGATACCCTTAAACAGGGAGAGTGCCTGCGCTATTTTTTCGTTATCGACACCCATTATCTTTGCGGCTGCAATAGCCGCTAACGCATTTAATACGTTATGCGCTCCGCCGATAGACAATTCGCTTATTGAAAGTATTTTTTCTCCTTTAAAACACAGGTTACCGTCTTCCACGTACGCGCCGTTTATTTTTTCGCGCAACGAAAACCAAACGACGCGTGCTTTCGTCTTTTCCGCAAATCCGCGTACGATAGTATCGTCGTAATTGAGCACGGCGTATTCCGCACCCGAACAGTTTTTCAGCAGCTTAGCTTTTAAAAATATGTAATTTTCCATTGTATAATGACGGTTGAGATGGTCTTCGGTTACGTTCAAAATAACTGCTATATGCGGACAAAGCGAATTGAGCGTTTCCATTTGAAAACTGGAAATTTCCGCTACGGCAACCGAACGTTCGTCCTTATCACAAAATTCTACAGTCGGCGTGCCGATATTACCGCAAGCGTATGCGTCGATACCGCCCTTTTTTAAAATTTCCGTAAGTAAGCTGACGGTAGTTGTCTTTCCGTTTGTACCCGTAACGGCAACAACGGGACACTTAAGATACCTTGCCGCCAATTCCGTTTCTCCCAACACCGCCTTTTGTTGCCGTTTAAAGGCTACCGCCAACGGGTGGTCTATGGGAATCCCGGGGCTTAAAACCAAAGCGTCGCACACTTCCGCCATTTTTGGAAGCGTTTCTTTCGTTGCGCGTATTCCGCCTTGTTCTACCAACGCGCGTGCCGTCGATTCTAAACGCGCGCTAATGACGTCGTCATAGATATATACGCGCGCACCTTGACGGAGTAAAAATTCCGCAGCCGCTTTTCCCGAACGGGATAAACCGAGTATAAGAAATGTTTGTCGTTGTGGATACATACGCCCTCCGATTTATAACAATACAGCGATACAAAGCGCGCCTAACGCCGCCGTTATCGCAAAATACGCATAGGATATTTTCGTTTCCGAATACCCCTTTTCCTGAAAATGATGATGCAGCGGCGCCATTAAAAACACTCGTTTGCCACCCGTTGCCTTATAATATATTACTTGTATAAGAACGGATATGACGGAAACGACGAAACATATTCCAACGACAACGATATAAAGCGCGTTACCCGTAAACGAAGCTATACACGCCGCAAAACCGCCGAGCGACAACGAACCCGTATCCCCCATAAATACGCTGGCAGGCGCACTGTTAAACAATAAATACGCAAGAAGCGCCCCTACAAGCGCAAAACACACCACCGTCATTTCCCCGTTTCCACCCTGCAAGACAATTAAAATGCCAAACGTAGCAAAAAAGGGAATACTAACAGCAGAAGCGAGTCCGTCTAACCCGTCGGTAAGATTGACCGCATTCACCGTAGCCACAAACACAAACGCCGTTAAAGGAAACGTCCAAAAGCCGATATTTACGACGATTTGTGTGAATGGTATAGACAAGCTCGTCAAACCGTTTTTTACGCTAAAAAACGCCGTTAGAAGGGCTATACTAATTTGAAAGACAAGTTTTTGCCAAGCGCGTAACCCCAAATTATCTTTTCGGCGGCATTTTAAAAAATCGTCTAATAGCCCCACACACATATACGCAAGCCCGACAGCAAGCGTCAGCACTACCGTTTGCGAACGTTCTTGCAAGAACACCGCCGCGCTAAAAACTGTTGCCAAAATAAACGCTATACCGCCCATAGTAGGCGTACCGCCTTTGTTTTTATGCTCCTTTACGTAAGAGAGTATATTTTGCCCTGCCCGTAACCGTTTTAAAAGCGGAATGAGTATTTTACAAAAAAGAAAGGATAGCGCAAAAGCGCATAACGCCACGTAAAAATATTTTTCCATAACCTTTTTATCGGAATTAAGCTTCGCTTTTTTCCTGTTTTTCCCGTATTATTTTTTCGATTATATCATTGTCGTCAAAAGGATATTTTATACCCATAATCTCTTGATAGCTTTCTCCGCCTTTTCCTGCCACAAGCAGGATATCGCCTTCTTTTAAAAACTCTATAGCATAGCGTATAGAACTTCTTCTTTCGGGCACGATAACGTAATGCATAGAAAAACGGCGATAGCCCTTTTCAATTTCCCCAATAATATCTAACGGGTCTTCATAGCGCGGATTATCCGACGTAATCACGCAAAAATCGCAAAGCCTTGCCACGCACTCTCCCATTAAAGCGCGTTTACTTTTATCGCGGTTACCCCCACAACCGAAAAGACATATCAGCCGACCTTTACAATGCGTTTTTAACGCCTTTAACGATTGTGTTAAACCGTCGGGCGTATGCGCAAAATCGACGAAAATTTCCGCGCCCGAATACCCGTTTACGCGTTGGAGTCTGCCGCGCACCCCTTGCAAATTGCATAAGCCTTTTGTAATTGCCGATAAATTAATTTTTAATGCCATAGCGCACGTAGCCGCGGCCAAAGCGTTGTATATATTATGTTTCCCTGCCAAAGCCAAGCTTACACGGCAAAGTTTATCGTTGACGTTTAATAAACATTCCGTTTTGGTAAGCGATTCGTGCGTGATTACCGCAAAGGCATCCGTTGGCGTTTGCAAACCGTAATACAGAGTTTCCACTCCGTTTTCCTTGCGGAGTGCGCCGATATTTCTACCCGTTTCATCATCTCCGTTGATAATGGCAATAGGGCAAATATCCGCCGCAAAGAGCGTCGTTTTTGCCGTTTGATAGCTTTGCATATCGGTAAAGAAATCTAAATGGTCTTGCGTGCAGTTAGTAAAGATACAAGCCGCAAACGAAATTCCGTATACCTTTTGATAATATAACGCGTGCGCGGATACTTCCATAACTACGTATTCGACGCCGCGTAAAAACATTTCGGCAAGTGTTTTATATAAATCTATGGGGTCGGGCGTGGTAAGGGGCGACGGCGTAACCGTTCCTAAACACGAAACACCCAGCGTACCGATAACCCCCACTTTTTTATTTGCCTGTTCAAAAATAGATTGTAACATATACGAAGTGGTAGTTTTCCCGTTCGTACCTGTAATACCGATAATTTTTAACCGTTCTTCAGGGTTACCGTAAAAGCGCGCCGCTATTTTTGCAAGCGCAACACGCGTATTTTTTACAAGCAACTGTACTGCGTTTATAGGTAATACTCGTTCTACCACGAGTGCTACTACTCCTTTTTTTATCGTTTCGGCGGCAAAAGCGTGTCCGTCTTGTTCACCGCCCGTTAAACAAAAAAACAAACCGCCCTTTTCCGCTGAGCGACTGTCCGTGCAAAGAGTTACGATATCCCGTTCCTTTTCTTCGCCGTCGTATATAAGCTCCCCTATCCCTTCCGCAAGCTTCGTCAAACGCATACTGCTTTCTCCTTTCAACGTGATAGTTTATTGTATTCGAAAAAGTGCGGTTGTATGTTGTCCAACAAACAATTTTTGGGAAAGAAAATAAAACACCCCAAAGGATTTTTTCCTTTAGAGTGTTTTATCGTGATTATTTTAGTTTTCAAAAGGCATAATCGATTTGCCGAGTTTTTCAAACGCCGCCTTATCGTCGGCAACGTAGATAATTTCGCTGTCGTGCGGAGCAAGGTTCAACGTAAATTTATCCGTTTTAGCGTATTCCTTGCCCGAATAATAGCCTTTTACGTATTTCCCCGAGCCGAAGTCTATCGTGAGCGTATCGTCGCAATTTTCCCAGTTAAATAACGCGTACATATCCAATCCGTTGCGCTTACCATAATAGAGTATCGACGGGATATCCCTTTCGAATAAATCAATCGGTTTTGCAGGCGTAAGGTTAATAGGGAACAGCGTACGGATTTTTTCAATATCGCTTTCGTTTAACAAGGACAGCTTATCCGAAAGCATTACCGCGCCGCCCGAAGCACTCATAAAGGTTATAAACGAACGGATTTCGCGTTCGTCGCGCGTACAAATACGGAACGCATCTTCGTCGTGCTGCGCTTTGGTGCGCACCATTAAGCAATCGGGGTCGGTATTGATATATTCGGTAACGTAATACCGACGGAACACTTCTTTAGCCACGAGCTTTAACGAATCCCAACGTTCGAAGATATCGTCGCTGATACGAACGCACTCGGCAAGGCCAGCCGACGCGCCGACGGGGCTGGTACACGTTAAAAATACGGTATCGTCCGTAACGGCACTACGCATTATGCGGAGCATTTCCTTGAAATTTTTCAAGGCGTTAAAACCTTTCTTCTTATAACCTGAAATAGCCAAACGGTAGGAAACAAGGTCGATTTTGATATAACGGTAACCCCAGTCTACCGAAAGTTTTTTCGCAAGGTTATACAGCCACTCTCTTGCGCCCTTTACGCTGTAATCTATCAAGCGGTTGGGATGATGTACGCCGCTTTCATTGCGAACGAACCAATCGGGATTATCCTTAAACGTTTGCGATTCGGGCGCGAATACGAAAGGCGTTACCCAAATACCAGGGACAAACCCTGCGTTTTTAATTTCGTCGGCAAGCGCTTTCATTCCCATAGAGAAATGTTCGTTTTCTACCCAGTCGCCATAGCATTTTTGCCAGCCGTCGTCAATTTGAATATAACGGATAGGCAAATTATACTTCTTCGCCAACGCGGTATTTTCCAAAATTTTCTCTTGGGAAATTTTCGGTCCGTAATAATACCAACTGCACCAACCCGTAGGCAGTTCACAACGTCTTTTCAGCGGATTTTCTTTCGCTATCCGTTTTCCGTATGCCGTTAAAACGTCGGCGTCGCCGTGTTTGAAGTATATAAAGCATTTGTCCGTTTTTATAACGGAGCTTGGATACACCCAGCTTTCTTCCAAACTGACGAACGCGGAAAACTCGCCGTTTTCATTGAGTGAAATTTCCCCGAAGTATTGATTAAACGTGGTAAAGCCTAAAAATCCGTAATATCCCCTACGCCCGTTTACCGAGCCCTTGAACGCCAGATATTGCACGGCTTCTTCGCTTTGGTTGGCAAATACAGCCGTTCCGCGCGGTTTTGAGCCCATTTCAAAATCTCTCACTCTGCCAAAAACGGGATTGTTAAAAATAAACGTTTCACTGCGAACGGGTAAAAAACCCGTGATATATAAACGATAGCATTTTCTTGACGTAAACGTTTTCGACGTGCGAAGCGCGGCTTGTAAATTCAAACCGCCGTCCGTCTTTGAAACGTATAGTTCAAACGTACCCACGTTTTCTACGCAGCTTTTCGCTACGCGACCATTTTCGTAAAGATCCCACGCGCCGTTTTGTTCGTCTAACATATTATAATGTTGACCGCGGTATTCTAGCTTTACGCCAAGGTTGGAAATAACGTAGTTTTTATACGCACAACAAAGCGCACCGTCTTTTAAAAATAAATACATAGTTTACTCCGTTACACTCTTGAATGTCCGAACGCGTTTTTCACTTCTTCGTTTTCTTCTTCCACTTTCGGTAACGTTACTACGTCTTTAGGCTGACGGAGCATCCATTTACCGCGCGTGAAATCGGGAATGGGTTGCGGCATACCGCCGTGCGCGATAGACTGTTCGGAAAGGGGCGTAATAACCATCCACGCCGCCATATCGTATACGTCGATAGGCATTTCTTCGTCGTTTAACACTGCGTTTAAGAACGATTTTATTACCAAATAATCCATACCGCCGTGGCCGAGATTTTCTTGATCCTTGTTTACCTTATTCCAAATTCCGGGCAAATATTTATCGTAATTGTTTGCACTGTTCATATATTCCTTCGTATTTTCGCTGGCGTCGAAATGACCGTGCATATTATCGTCCGATTCTAAAAGAACCAAATTCGAATCTTGTAAAGCAAAGCCGTTTGTGCCGCGAACGGTGAATTCGCGAGAGTACGTACGGGGAAGCGTAGTATCCAAACGTAAGGTAATTACTTCGCCGCCCGCGCAAGTGATGGTTGTCAGTATAATATCCCCTTGCGCAAATTTTTTACCAGCCAAAGAAGAGTCTGGACAACGTTTGTCCGTGGTAAATTCTTCCAAACCAACGCCGCTTTTGGTTGCAACGGAAGTAAGCGAAAGCATTTTGTTGCCGCGATTGATATCGAGAAGCTTCGCGATAGGACCAAGCTCGTGCGTGGGATAATTTTCACAGTTACGAAGCATATAGTTACGTAAACGGTAATGCCCCCTTACGTTGCCGCCGAGAATTTCGTCGCGGAGTTCGTGTGCGTACGCACCATGGCAATATAATACTTTACCGAATTTACCTGCACGCGCAAGCGAATTGCAAAGCAATTCAAATTTACCGTAGCAGCAATTTTCCAAAAGCATAATGGGTGTTTTCGTTTCTTCATAGGTACGGACGAGTTGCCAACAGTCTTCCACGTCGTATGCCCCGCCTACTTCGCAAGCGGTAAATTTACCTGCTTTCATAGACGCAACCGCCATACGAGTATGCTCGTCCCACGAAGAAGCGATAACAACGGCTTCTACGTTATCGTTTTTCAAGAGTTCGTTATAATCGGTATAGAGCTCAGGCACAACCGTTCTACCTGCTTTTGCAACGTCTTCTTTGGCGAGTTGCAATCTGTCTTCACGCAAATCGCAAAGCGCTACAATTTCCGCTTCTGGACAAGTTAACAAGGTGCGCAAAAGACCTAAACGACCTCTGTTTCCGCAGCCCATAACCGCAACTTTAACTTTCTCTCTTTTCATTATTCTATCTCCTTTGATAAAATTTATCATTTATTATTTAAAAAATAAATACTGTAATTAAAAATTATTTGAGTATATTAAGCTTAACATATACACGGGAAATATGAAATAGAATTTTTTTTGAAAAAACTAAACTTTTTTATCTTTTCAATATTTTCCACGTGCAACAATAAAAGGCGTTGTTTTCTTATTTTTTAATATTTATCGGGTATTTTTATTAAATTTTCCATTTTTTAACCAACGCAAAAACAAATACTCTTATATGATTTTTTCCTTTTATTTATCTTTATTTCTAAAAAAAAACTATATTTTATTGACTTTATAAAAAGCGTATGTTATAATGTAGGTATGAGAAATTCTTTTTTAGATACGCCCCAGTGCGTAAAGAGCTTTTATGACCGTACGGAACGGGATTTATGTATACACGATATCGGGTATCACGATTTTCATACTGTAAAATCGTTCCACTTTTACCGCACGCAAAAAATGTATACCGTGCATCTCGTTTTATCGGGAAAAGGCTATTTGAAATTCCACCAAAAAACGTATACTCTACAAAAATTTGACGTTTTTGTATTGCCCCCGAACGAGCTGTTTTGTTATTACGCCGACGAGAACGAACCCTGGGAATACATTTTCTTCGATTTTTACGGTGATAAAGCTGCCGAATACATACAGTTGCTGGGGTTTACAAATGATAACCCTACGATAAATTGTAGTGCCGCAAGCAAAATTTTGCCTACGTTTTCCGATTTCTTCGAAAAGAACAAGAACGGCTTTCCCGTCTCATATTTCGAAGTGTCCGCACTGCTTTTTTCCCTTTTCTATACTCTGCTTTCGCAAATCGAAGGCGATTTCCGTTCTCCCAAGAATTTA
The DNA here is from genome assembly GCA_045542595.1 of Candidatus Scatosoma sp. Classification (GTDB taxonomy): domain Bacteria; phylum Bacillota; class Clostridia; order Christensenellales; family Borkfalkiaceae; genus Scatosoma. Next base: position 25,343 of record JAZQLI010000014.1, read on the forward strand.
ATAGAAGAAGCGAAAAATCTTATTCGTTTGAAATTTTTCGAGCCCGATTTAAGCGTAAAAACCATTGCCGACGCATTGCATATTTCCCACTCTCACCTTTGCAGAAAATTCAAAGAACAAACGGGAACAACTATGATTGCGTATATCACAAATCAACGCATCAAGTACGCCGAAAATCTGTTGAAGAACACTTCGCTTACGGCAAACCAAATTGCCTATATGTCCGGCTTTAACGAATATACGTACTTTTTAATGACTTTTAAACGCAAAAATAAAATGACTACTAAAGAATATAGAGAATCC